>JAYRRR010000044.1:0-22868 GCA_041910015.1 Steroidobacteraceae bacterium | reverse complement strand
CTGCATGACGCTCGAGGTCACGGAAATGCCGCGCTGCTGCTCGAGCCGCATCCAGTCGGACGTGGCGTGGCGCGTCGCCTTGCGACCCTTGACGGTGCCGGCGAGCTGGATCGCGCCGCCGAACAGCAGCAGCTTCTCGGTGAGCGTGGTCTTGCCGGCGTCGGGGTGGGAAATGATGGCGAACGTGCGCCGACGCGCCACTTCGTCGAGGGCTGGATTCATCCGCCGGATTTTACCGGCAACGACAGCCGGAGCACGAGCGCGTCCTCGCGCCCCTCGGCGGCCTGGTAGTAGCCACGACGCCGGCCCACCTCGACGAACCCGACCGACTGGTACAGCGCGATCGCGTGCAGGTTCGACGGGCGCACCTCGAGGAACACGTCCTGCATGCCGGCTTCGGCCGATCGCGCGATCAGCAGCGCGAGCATCTGGCGGCCGATGCCGCGCCCGCGCAGCGCCTCGCCGACGCAGATGTTGAGGATGTGCGCCTCGCCGGCCCCCATCGCGACGATGCCGTAGGCGACGATCTCGCCTTCGCACTCCGCGACGCGGCACAGGTAGCCCACGCGCAGGCAGTCGCGGAAGATCCCCTCGCTCCACGGAAACGCATACGCGGCCCTTTCGACGGCCCCCACGTGCGCCACGTCCATTGGCGTCATGGCACGGAAGCGGACGAGCCGCGGCGCGTGCGGCTTGCCGGTACTTGCTTCTGTCGCGTTCATCTCCCGACCGTCCCAGCCGCGGCCTGCAGCCGCGCGAACTGCTGCCGGGCAAAGAGCAGGTCCTGCCATGCCTGACGCTTGCTGGACGGCGTCCGCAGCAGATACGAGGGGTGGTAGAAGACGACGACCGGCCAGGCTCTGCTGCCGAAGGCATGCACCTTGCCGCGGAGCCGGCCGACCGCCGCATCGGTCGCGAGCAGCGTCTGCGCGGAGACGCGGCCGACGGCAATCACCAGCGTCGGATCGATGAGCGCGACCTGTCTTTCGAGAAACCGCCGGCAACTCGCAGTCTCGGTCGGTCTGGGATCACGGTTGTTCGGCGGCCGGCACTTGACGACGTTCGCGATGTAGACGTCGTCCCGCCGCAGCCCGATCGAACGGAGCATGGCGCTCAGCATCCGCCCGGCCGGACCGACGAACGGCTCGCCGCGCCGGTCCTCCTCGAAGCCCGGCGCCTCGCCGATGAACATCCAGCGCGCCGCGGGGTCGCCGACCCCAAAGACCGTCTGCGTCCGCGTGGCGTGCAGTTCGCAGCGGACGCAGGCAGCCACCGCGGCCCGCAACGGATCCCAGTCGTGCCCTGAGACGTCGGGACCGTCGGTTGCGGTCGATGCGGGAGGCGGGAGCGCCATTTTCACGGCCGCCGGCCGTACGGCTGCGGGTGACGGCGCCGTCGTGGCCACCGCTGCCGCCGCCAACGCGACCGGCTCCGCGACCGCAGCGGTCTCCCCGGCCGCCACTGGAACGTCCCGCGGCGGGACCGACGGTGCGGCGTCGCGCGCAACGTAGACGTCCACGCCGAGCGCGTGCAGATAGGCCGCCTGCCGTGCGTCCAGCATCATTGTCGCTCAGTGCTCGACGCCCGGGTCTGCGGCACGCGACGTGCCGCGCCTGGAGCGACGCAGCCGCCGCCACGCCCACAGCAGCGGCCCGGAGCTCGCGTAGAGTGCGAACAGGCCGAACAGCATCTCGGGCGGGCTCGAGCCGACCAGCACGAAGCCGAGCGGCAGCAGCACCATGAAGGCGACCGGGATGCGCATCTTGGGATCGAGGTCCTTGCCGCTGAGATAGCGGAACCGGCTGACCATCAGGCTGCCGGCAAGGATCGCGACCAGGAAGGCGAGGATCAACGCCCACAATCCCTCGCGCTGCAGGTCCGCCAGCATCCAGACGAAGCCCGCGAGCAGCGCCGCGCCCGAGGGGCTCGGCAGGCCTTCGAAGAATCGCTTGTCCGCGGTCGCCGCGCGTGAATTGAAGCGGGCGAGCCGGATGCCGGCGCAAGCCGCGTAGAAGAACGTCGCGAGCCAGCCGAGCCGGTACCAGACCGCACCGTATTCGGCGATGCGCGCAACGCCCCACATGTAGGCAACCACCGCCGGGGCGAGGCCGAACGCGACCATGTCCGACAGCGAATCGAACTCCTTGCCGAATTCGCTCTGCGTGTTGGTCCAGCGCGCGATGCGCCCGTCGAGGCCGTCGCAGACCATCGCGATGAAGATCGCGATGCCGGCGCGATCGAAGTTCCCGTCGGTGGCGGCGACGATCGCGTAGAACCCGGAGAACATCACGCCGGTCGTGAACAGGTTCGGCAGCAGGTAGACGCCGCGGCTGCGCGGACGCTGGGATGCCACGCCCGTCTCGGGGGATTGGATCGTCATGGGTGGGCGCCACCTGGCGTGACCTGGGCCTCGCCATGATAGGTACGCGCGGCAGCGGGCACAACGCGATCGACCCGGTCCCGGATGGCTGGACGGCGGGCGGCCGTGCCCGCTCTGCTACCATACGCGCGCTTTTTTTCAGCCTCCGGACGCGCCATGCGACTCTCGACCTGCCCCATCAACACGCTCCGCGACGTGCCCGCCGATGCGGAGGTCGTGAGCCATCAGCTCATGCTGCGCGCGGGCATGATCCGCCGCCTCGCAGCCGGCCTGTACACCTGGCTGCCGATCGGCCTGCGGGTGCTGCGCAAGGTGGAGCAGATCATCCGCGAGGAAATGAACCGCGCGGGCGCGCTCGAGGTGCTGATGCCGACGATGCAGCCCGCCGAGCTCTGGGTGGAATCCGGCCGCTGGGACCAGTTCGGGCCGGAACTGCTGCGCATCACGGACCGCCACGAACGTCCGTTCTGCTACGGCCCGACGCACGAGGAAGTCATCACCGACATCGCGCGGCGCGAGGTGAAGAGCTACCGCCAGCTCCCGGTGAACTTCTACCAGATCCAGACCAAGTTCCGCGACGAGATCCGGCCGCGCTTCGGCGTCATGCGCGCGCGCGAGTTCACGATGAAGGACGCGTATTCGTTCCACCTCGATGAGGCCTCGCTCGAGGAGGGCTACCAGGCGATGTACCGCGCCTACACGCGGATCTTCGAGCGCATGCACCTGAAGTTCCGCGCCGTGCGCGCGGACACGGGCAGCATCGGCGGCAGCGCGTCGCAGGAATTCCACGTGCTGGCCGACTCCGGCGAGGACGCGATCGCGTTTTCCGACGGCGACGACTATGCCGCCAACCTCGAGATGGCCGAGGCGCTCGCCCCGGTGCAGCCGCGCGGAGCGCCCACCGCGACGCTGCGCAAGGTCGCGACCCCCGACACGAGGACCATCGAGGCACTGACGCGCCTGCTCGGCGTGCCGGCGGAGCGCTGCCTCAAGACGCTGTTCGTCGAAGGCACGGACGGCGGCGCCGTGGCACTGGTCGTGCGCGGCGACCACGAGCTGAACGCGGTCAAGGCGCAGAAGCTGCCGGGCGTGCTCGCGCCGCTGCGCATGGCGTCACCCGAGCAGATCGCCGCTGCCACGGGCGCCGAGGCCGGCTACCTCGGGCCCGTCGGCCTGAAGTGCAAGGTCTATGTCGACCGTGCGGCCGCGCAGGTGGCCGACTTCGTCTGCGGCGCGAACGAGCGCGAGACGCACCTGACCGGGGTCAACTGGGGCCGCGACCTGCCCGAAGGCGAGATCGTCGACGTGCGCAACGTCGTCGCCGGCGACCCCAGCCCGACGGGCAAGGGCACGCTGCACATCGCGCGCGGCATCGAAGTCGGCCACATTTTCCAGCTCGGACGCAAGTACAGCGAGGCCATGAAAGCCACCGTGCTCGACGAGCAGGGGAGATCCGTGGTCACGTTCATGGGCTGCTATGGCATCGGTGTGACGCGCGTCGTGGCGGCGGCCATCGAACAGAACCATGATGAGCGCGGCATCGTCTGGCCGGAGCCGATCGCACCGTTCGCCGTGTCGCTGATCCCGATCAACCTGCAGAAGTCCGAGCGCGTGCGCGCGACCTCCGAGCGTCTCTACGCCGAACTGCAGGAGGCCGGCCTCGAAGTGCTGTTCGACGACCGCGACGCACGACCCGGCGTCAAGTTCGCGGACGACGAGCTGCTCGGCATCCCGCACCGCATCGTCGTCGGCGACAAGGGGCTCGAGCGCGGCGTGCTCGAGTACAAGCGCCGGCGGGACGGGCACGCGGCCGAGGTACCCGTCGCCCAGGTGATCGAGTTTCTGCGGTCCGCAAGGGGCGGCCACGACGCCGGGGCGGCCTGAACGGCGCGGGCGACCGTGACGAACGCCACGTGAACGCCCGCATCGCACTGCTGTACGGCATCGCGGCGTGTGCCATGCTGGACGCCGGACCGGCGCGCGCCGACCGCCAGATGGACCCGGAGCTGCGCGGCGTCATCGCCGCCGTCATCGAGCCGACGCGCTGCTTCGACGACAAGTACGAGCGCGCCGTCTGGTTCGCGACCATGGAGCCGCGGCTCGCGCGCTACGTTGCGGACGCTGCCGAGCGCGAGCAGATCCTGCACAACGTCCACTGCGAGGCGCGGCGCGTCGACATCCCGCCCGAACTCGTACTCGCCGTGATGGACGTCGAGAGCCGCTTCGACCGGTTCGCCGTGTCCTCGGCCGGCGCGATCGGGCTGATGCAGGTCATGCCGTTCTGGCCGCGCGAGCTGGGCATGACCAACGACCAGCTCGTACGCATCGCCGACAACGTGCGCATGGGCACGACCATCCTCGGCTACTATCTGCGCAAGGAACGCGGCAATTACCAGCGCGCGCTGCAGCGCTACAACGGCAGCCTCGGCCGGCCGACCTACTCGGACCTCGTGCTCGACCGGTTCGTCTCGCGCTGGCGCTTCGAACCCTGACCGCACGTGCCGGTGCTACGGTTTCGGAAACTAGCAGGTCTGGAAGGCGGCCGGCCACGAATCGAGGCTCGTGGCGGCGACCTCCTCGATCTCCACGGCCATGACGCTCGCGGCAGGCGGGCCCTGCCACAGCCATTCGCACAGCGCGGTCACCGCTTCGGGTGCACCGCAGGCGAGAATTTCGACGCGACCATCGGCGAGATTGCGGGCATGCCCGGTCACGCCGAGAGCCTGGGCACGCTGGCGTGTGCTGGCGCGGTAGAACACACCCTGAACGCGGCCGGAGACGATGCAGCGGCGCGCGATCAAGGGGGTTGGGGTGTGCCGGCCGCGTCCTCTGCGAGACGCCGCGCCTCGACCGCCTTCATGCGCGCCTGTTCGGCTTCGTCCCGGGCCGTGCGGTATTCCCCCTGACGCAGGTGCGACTCGGCGGCATGCAGCGCCTGGCGCGCCTCGTTCATGACCATGGGGGCATACTGCGGCGCCCCGGCCTTTTCCGCCGCCCGCACCGCCTGGCGGGCGTTGCTCATCTCCTGCACTGGGGCCCCTGCGCAACCCGCCACGAGCGCCGCGCAAAGCGGCAGCCACGCGGCAATCGAGCGCTTGAGACGCGAAGGGACTCGCAATTTCGCACCCGGGGGACGAGGTTGACTGACCGTAACAAGCGCACCCTGTACCGTCAAGGCTCGCCGCCCTAGAATCCGCGCGCTGCGCGCGGCTCGCCGTGTTCGGCCTGCGGCCCCCTGGCGATACGCGGTGCGTACTCGATGACCGAAATCCTCGTGCTCTATTACTCGCGCCACGGCGCCACCGCCGAGCTGGCGCGGCAGGTCGCGCGCGGCGCCGAATCCGTGCCAGGCGTGACGGCGTCCCTGCGCACCGTGCCTCCGGTCGCGACGACGACCGCCACGGCCGCGGATCCCGCGGTGCCGGCGTCCGGGCCGCCGTACGCGACTCACGACGACCTCGTGCGCTGCGACGGCCTCGCGCTCGGCAGCCCGACGCGGTTCGGCAACATGGCCGCCCCGCTCAAGCACTTTCTCGATGGCACCGGCGCGCTGTGGGTGAACGGCTCGCTGGATCGCAAACCTGCCGCTGCGTTCACGTCGACCTCGTCGATGCACGGCGGTCAGGAGTCGACGCTGCTCACGATGATGCTGCCGCTGCTGCACCACGGCATGTACGTCGTCGGCCTGCCGTACACCGCGCCGGCGCTCAATCGCACGCGCACCGGGGGCTCACCGTACGGCGCGAGTCATCTGTCCCCGCACGACGCGCCGACCCCGAAATTGAGCGACGATGAGCGCGAGCTCGCGCGGCTGCTCGGTCGGCGGCTTGCCGATCTGGCGCTCGCCGCCAGGTCGGTCCGCGGTGCCTGACGACGTCGCAACGCGCGCCCGCCGCGCCACGTGTGCCCGCTCGACCGCGCTCGGCCTGCTCGGCCTGCTGTTCGTGCTGACGCTGATCGCCGTGCTGCGCGAAGCGCAGGGCATCGTCGCGGCCGTGCTGCTCGGCCTCGTGCTGGTCATGCCGCTGCTGCTGCCGCTCGGCGGTCTGGTGCGCCGCCGCCGTCGCGTCTATGCATGGGCGACGCTGTGCCTCACGCCGCACGTCGTCTACTCGCTGACCGAAATCATCGCGCATCCGGCCGTGCGCGTGCTCGCGGCGGCCGTGCTGCTCACGAGCCTCGCGCTGCTGCTCGCGCTGGTGTCGTACCTCAGGCTGACGCGCTGACGCCTTTCCTCAGACCTTTTCGAGCTGCTCGCGCAGGAACGGGATCGTGAGCCGGCGCTGCGCGGCGAGAGACGCCTGGTCGAGCCGCTCGAGTACGTCGAACAGGGAATGCGCGTCGCGCGGCAGGCGATGGATCAGGTAGAGCGCCGCCTCCTGCGACAACCCGAGCCCGCAGGCGGCGGCACGCGACCGCAGCGCCTCGCACGTACCGACCTCATCGAGTTCAAGGAGCTGGTGCACCGCGGCTGCGAGCAGACGCGACCGCAGGTCCGGCAACGTGAACGGCAGGCTGGTTGGCGGACCGGCACTGGCAACGACCAGCCGGCCCTGGCCGTCGTGCAACAACGTGTGGAGACGGAAGATCGAGGCATTCCACTGCGCGCTGGCTGCCACCGCATCGAGGCCGTCGAGACAGACGAGGTCGAGCGCTTCGCAGCCTTCCAGCATCGCGCTCGACGTGGTGCCCGTCAGGTCGAGATACGCGGCGGGCTGGCCGCGCTCGCCGGCGGCCGCGCACGCGGCCTGCAGCAGGTGCGTCTTGCCCGAGCCCGGCCGGCCCCACAGCCACATCACCCTTGGTCCGTGCGGGTCGGCGAGCCGGTCGCAGGCCTCGGCGTTGTCGCCACGCACGAAGCTCGCGAAGCGCGCGGAATCCCGCAGGCGGACCCGCAATGCGAGTTGCTCCATCACTTGCGTTTCAACCGCGGCTCGACGCCCGCTCGCGCGCCACGACGGCTGCCCGACGCGTGTACGTCATGACATAGTCGATGCCGCTGACACCGGTGGTCACGAGGACGAGCGCGCCGAATCCGGCGACGAGCCACGCCGGTGGCCAGTGGTAGGCGGCGCGTGAGACGACGGCCAGGCAGAAGACGATCTGCGTGAGCGTGTTGAACTTGCTCGCCGCGGTCGGGTTGCCGCGCAACGGCCCGAACAGCGCCTGGTAGGTGATGCCGCCGAAGACGATGACCAGGTCGCGCAGCAGCACGATCGCCGTGAGCAGCCACGGCACGTCGTCGGTGATGCTCAGGCAGACGAACACCGTCACGAGCAGCACCTTGTCGGCGAGCGGGTCCAGGTGCTTGCCGAGCTCGCTGGTCCAGCCAAACCGCTTGGCGAGGAAGCCGTCGAGCGCATCGGTGAAGGCCGCCAGCGCGAACAACGCCATCACCTCCGGGTACCGGCCGTCGAGCACCCAGAGGGCAACCGGGTAGACGAGCACGATGCGCAGCAGGCACAGCAGGTTCGGCAGGAAGCTCAGGTTCATGTCGGCCGCCAGACGAAATCGACGGCCGGTGCCGTCGCGCCGTCGCCGTCGGCTGCGCCGCGCACGAGGCGACCGTCCAGCGCGAAGATGCGCGCGAGCAGTTCCGCGTCGCCGCGCACGGTGAGCTCGAACTGCACTGTCTCGCCGGCCAGTTCGCGCACGGCCACGCTGCGCACGAGACTCAGCCCTTCGAGGTAGCGCGAAAGTTGGGCGTAGTCCCGGATGCCACGCAATCCGCCGATGCGCAGGTTCAGCGTCGCCATCGAGCGCGTCGACGCCGGCGCATATCGCTCCGCCAGCAGGTCCGCCGCGAGGGCGATCCCGGCGGCCGCGTCGCCCTGTCCCCGCACGATCTGCCCCGCGTGGCTGAATGACCAGTCGAACCCACGGCCCGAAGTGGTGCCGACCAGCGTGCCGCCGCGCTGCCCGGGTGGAGCGCGCGCGCCGGCGGCATCGACCGATTCCGCCGGCCAGGCGACCGGCACCCCGCGCGCCTGAGCCGCTTGCTCGACTGCGCTGCGTTCCGGCGGGCGGTCGGCGGCCGTCACCGCGCGGACACCGCCCGCCACGGCCGTCGTGAACAGCAACACCGTGACCGTGGGCCGCTCGGCCGGCCACAGCGGCAGCCCCGCCTGCGACAGCAGTTGTTCCATCGCGCGCGCGTCGAACCCCACCTTGAGCATCCGGTCCGGCGTCGTCGAATACTGCTGCACGTAACCGTTGGGGTCGGCGGCGGCCGCGACGATGCGGGGCGCCGTCGCGGCCGACGCGCGGCCCGAAGCGCGCACGGCCGCCCTTTTCAAGGCCTCGCCGAACGCGGCGGCGCGATTGCCGTCCTCCAGGGGTACGACCGCCTGGTAGATCGACACGTCCGCCGTCGCCGCCACCGGCACCGCGGCGCCGAGCAGCAGCCATGCCGTGAGCCACCCGCGCGCCAAGCGGCGCGCCGGATGCAGATTCCGGACGGTGGTGCGCGTGGAAGTCATCGAGGCGATAGGAGTCGGGCGCCGAGGCCGGTGTGTAAAATACCACAGCCTCGAGCCGGACCTTGGGGCACCCCGCCCCCAGAGTAACGACGCGATGGCCGAGAACCCGACATCCAGCACCTATCGCGACGCCGGCGTCGACATCGAGGCCGGCGACGCGCTCGTCGACCGGATCAAGCCTGCCGTCAGGCGCTCCCTGCGCCGCGAAGTCCTGGGCGGCATCGGCGGCTTCGGCGCGCTCGTCGAGGTGCCGCTCGACCGCTACCGGCGTCCCGTGATGGTCTCCGGCACAGACGGCGTCGGCACCAAGCTGCGGCTCGCGATCGAGACCGACCGGCATGACACGATCGGCATCGACCTCGTCGCGATGTGCGTCAACGACGTCGTCGTGCAGGGCGCCGAGCCGCTGTTCTTCCTCGACTACTACGCGACGGGCAGGCTCGACGTGGGCACGGCCGAGCGCGTCATCAAGGGCATCGTCGAGGGCTGCCTGCAGGCCGGCTGCGCACTCGTCGGCGGCGAAACCGCGGAAATGCCCGGCATGTACGAGGGCGAGGACTACGATCTGGCCGGGTTCTGCGTCGGTCTGGTCGAGAAGGACGAAATCATCGATGGCACGAAAACACGTGCGGGCGATGCGATCATCGGCCTCGCGTCTTCGGGCGCGCACTCCAACGGCTATTCGCTGATCCGCCGCCTGCTCGCGCTGAGCGGCGCGGGCCCCGCCACGCAGCTCGACGGCCGCCCGCTCTACGACCTGCTGCTCGAGCCGACGCGCATCTACGTGAAGTCGGTGCTCGCGCTGCTTGCCGCACCAGTGTCCGTGCACGGCATCGCGCACATCACCGGCGGCGGGCCGACCGGCAACATTCCCCGCACGTTGCCGGCGGGGCTCGAGGCGGTCATCGATGCGCGACTCTGGCCACGGCCGGCCGTGTTCGACTGGCTGCAGAAGGTCGGCAATGTCGCGCGCGACGAGATGTACCGCACGTTCAACTGCGGGCTCGGCATGACGCTCACGGTACCCGCGGCCGAGGCGGACCGCGCGGTGGCCCTGCTGCGCGGCTGCGGCGAAACGGCGTCGGTCATCGGCGAAGTGCGTGCGGGAGACCGCGAAGTCGTCATCGTCGAATGACCGCAGCGACGCCTGCGCCGCTGCGTGTCCTCGTACTCGTCTCGGGACGCGGCAGCAACCTGAAGGCGATCGCGGCGCAGGCGTCCTCGGGCGCGCTGCCGATCACGATCGTCGCCGTGGTGAGCGACCGCGCGGACGCGGGTGCACTGCCGTGGGCCGCCGAGCGCGGTATCCCGACCGCCGTACTGGCACCGCAGGACTATCCCGACCGCGAGGCTTACGGCCGCGCGCTCGGCGACCTCGTCGACGCTCACGCACCGCAGCTCGTCGTGCTCGCGGGGTTCATGCGCATCCTGAGCGCCGGGTTCGTCAACCGATTCGCGGGCCGGCTGTTGAACATCCATCCGTCGCTGCTGCCGCGCTACCCGGGGCTGCACACGCACCGTCGCGCGCTGCAGGCCGGCGACCGCGAGCACGGCGCGAGCGTGCACTTCGTGACGCCCGAACTCGACGGCGGGCCGGTGGTCATACAGGCCAGGGTGCCGGTGCTTCCCGGCGACGACGAGGACACCCTCGCGGCCCGCGTGCTCGTGCAGGAACACGTGATCTACCCGCGTTGCGTCGGATGGTTCGCGACGGGGCGCCTGAGCCTGAAGGACGGTGTGCCCTGGCTCGACGGCGCCCGACTCGACGCCCCCGTGGTCATCCCGGACAGCTAGAGGACAGGTATTGAACCAGGACCCGTCGCCGCCGACACGCCACCGCACGACCGCTGCGGCCGCCGTGACGCTCGCAATGGTCAGCGGCCTGGTCGCCGGGCTGGGCGTTGCCGCGCCGTCTCATGCCGGCCCTGCCGTGGTCGCATCGATGAGCCCGTACACAGCCCGCTATCAGGTGAGCTATCGCGGGCTGAGCGGCGGCGAGATCGAGGCATCGTTCCGGCGCGCGGACGCCAACGGCCTGTGGCAATACGAGACGCGTGCTTTCCCGAATTTCTTCGGGCGTATCGCCGTGAGCCCGCGCGCGCACGAGGTCGGACGCATGCAGGTCTCGTTGACGGGCGTGCGGCCGCTGTCGTTCAGCTTCGACGACGGCTCGCAGGACACCGGCAAGGACGTGCGGTTCACCTATGACTGGGTGAACGGACGCGTGACCGGCGTCGCCGAGGACAAACCCGTGTCCATCGAACTCGTGCCCGGCACGCAGGACACGGCATCGGTGCAGGCCGCGATGATCCAGGAGCGGCTCGCCGGCCGTCGGCCGCAATCGTTCCGCATCATCACCAGCGGCAAGCTGCGCGAATACCGCTACTGGATGGAAGGCACCCAGCAGGTCATGACGCCGTTCGGCCAGGTCGAAGCCGAGGTCTGGGCCAATCAGCGCGACGGGTCCAATCGCGTCTCGAAGGTCTGGCACGCGCCGTCGCTCGGCTATGTGCCCGTGCAGGCCATCCAGTACCGCAAGGGCAATCCGGAAGTGCAGATGAAACTCGTGCGCCTGCAGCGGCAGGCCGAGTGAGGTCGGGCCGGCGCGCGGGGCTCGCACGGACGAACCCTCGCTGCACCCGGCAGCGCGCTACGCCTTCGGCAACGTCACCCCGCGCTGGCCCTGATACTTGCCGCCGCGGTCCTTGTAGGACGTCTCGCAGACCTCGTCCGACTCGAAGAACAGCATCTGCGCGACGCCCTCGTTCGCGTAGATCTTCGCGGGCAGCGTCGTGGTGTTCGAGAATTCGAGCGTCACGTGGCCTTCCCACTCGGGCTCCAGGGGCGTTACGTTTACGATTACACCGCAGCGGGCATACGTCGATTTTCCGAGGCACACCGTCAGCACGCTGCGCGGAATGCGGAAATATTCGACCGTGCGGGCGAGCGCGAAGGAATTCGGCGGGATGATGCACACTGGGCCATCGAAGTCGACGAACGAGCCGGTGTCGAAGTCCTTCGGGTCGACGATCGTCGAGTTGATGTTGGTGAAGATCTTGAATTCCGACGCGCAGCGCACGTCGTAGCCGTAGCTCGACGTGCCGTAGGAGACGATCCTCTGGCCGTCGACGACGCGCACCTGTCCCGGCTCGAACGGCTCGATCATGCCGTGGCCTTCCGCCATGCGGCGGATCCAGCGATCGGACTTGATGCTCACGGTCAGGTGTCCTCGACGGTGATCTGCGGAAAGCCCGGGGCGGCCGCGGCGATGACCGACAGCCGTGCGGCCGTGCGACGCGCCATGTCGAGGTAGGCGCTGCCGATGCGCCCGGTGGGGTCGACGACGACGGTCGGACGCCCCTCGTCCGTCTCCTCGCGGATGCGGATGTCCAGCGGCAACTGACCGAGCAGGCTCACGCCGTACTGCTGGGCCATGCGGGCGCCGCCGCCCGTGCCGAAGATCGGCTCCTCATGCCCGCAGTTCGAGCAGACGTGGGTGCTCATGTTCTCGACGATGCCCAGCACCGGCACGTCGACCTTCTGGAACATCCGGAGGCCCTTGCGCGCATCGAGCAGCGCGATGTCCTGCGGCGTCGTGACGACCACGGCGCCGCTCACCGGAACGCGCTGCGACAGGGTCAGCTGGATGTCACCGGTGCCCGGCGGCAGGTCGATCACCAGGTAGTCGAGTTCGCCCCACTCCGTGTCGCCGAGCAGTTGCTGCAGGGCCTGGGTGACCATCGGGCCGCGCCAGACCATCGGCTGCTCCTCCTCAATCAGGAACCCGATCGACATGACCTTGACGCCGTGCGCCACGAGCGGCTGGATGCGGCGGCCGTCCCTGCTCGTCGGCCGCTCACCCTGCAGGCCCATCATGCGCGGCTGGCTCGGCCCGTAGATGTCTGCATCGAGCAGGCCGACGCGCGCCCCCTCGAGGGCCAGCGCCAGCGCGAGGTTGGCCGCAGTCGTCGACTTGCCCACGCCGCCCTTGCCCGAGGCGACGGCGATGACGTTGTGGATGCCGGGCAGCGGCTGCAGTTTGCCCTGCACGGCCTGCGACTCGACCCGCCAGCCGACCGTCACGGTGGCTTCGGCCAGGCCCTCGGCCGCACGCAGGACCGACTGCAGGTTCGAGGCGAGAACCTGCGCGTAAAGCCTTGCCGGGAAACCCAGTTCGATCTCCACTACCGGCCGCGAGCCCTGCAACTGGACGGACTTCACAGCTTTGGCGTCGCGCAGCGGCATGCCGAGGTATGGTTCGACATAATTTGCTGCCAGCAGGTGGGCCTGGGCGATGCGATCGTCCGTCATTGCAGGGAACCATCGGGGGTGCGGCAGGTGCGCCGTGGAATGCAGATTGTAGCGGAAAGACCGGTCGGCGGCCGCGAGGCCCGGAACCGCGGCGGGCCGTGGCCACATGGCATAATGACTGCTTGTCCGTTGCGATCGGCTGCGTCGCTTTCGTCGCGTCGCCTCGCCTCGGGGCAAGCACTCCACGCGCCCCGGCCACTGCGGGCACCAGAACGAGACCGGCACCCGCCGAAATGAGCTTTTTCACCAACTTTCGCGCCGACCGCCTGATTGCGGACATCAAGGCAGCGGAGCCGGGCGATGGACACGCGGAGCTGCTGCAGAAGCTGGCGCGTCTCGGCCCGCCCGCGATTCCCCGCATCATCGACGCCATCGCGAACGCAGACAAGCAGGAAACGGAAGGCTTCGTCGCGGTGCTGACGTCGCTGCTCGACAACAGGACGTTCCCGGCCGTCGCCGCCGGCCTCGCCGACGGCAACCAGCGCACGGTGGCCGCGGTCGCCGCGGCGCTGTCGCGTTCGCGCAACTACGGCGCGAACCTGCTCTACGGGCTGCTCGACAATCCCGCCGTACCGAAGGGCACGGTCGTCGGCATCCTCGGCGCACAGAAATCGCGCCTGAACGCGCGCGACCTGCTGCAGCGCGCCTACGGCCAGGAGCCCGGCGAAAAGGCGGCGCTGTTCAAGATCATCGCCGAGATCGCCGACGCCAGCCTGCTGCCGGAGCTGCTGAGCCGGCTCGAAGGCAAGGACGCGATCGCACGCACGCACATCATCAACATCCTCGCACGGTTCAACCGGCCCGATGTGGCCGACGCGCTGCAGAAGCAGCTCAGGGACACGAACAAGTTCGTCCGCCAGGCCGTGCTCAACGCGCTGGCGAAACTGGACGGCAACCTCGACGTCGGCCTGCTCTGCGAGGTGCTTCGCGACCCGGACGTCGAGACCCAGCAGAAGGCCATCGATGCCGTCGTGCGCGCGAATCACCCGGAGACGATCCAGCACCTGACCACGATCCTGCGCGACGAGCAGGAGAGCACGCGCCGCGCCGCGGTCGAAGTGCTCAACGAGATCGGTACGCCCGCGCACATCAAGCACCTGCTGCAGTCGATCAAGGACGACGACTGGTGGGTGCGCAGCCGCGCCGCGGACGCGCTCGCGAAGATCGGCGGGCCGCGCGTGATCGAGGCGGCGCTCGGGCTGATCCGCGACCAGGACGAGGACGTGCGCCGCGCCGCGATCGAGATCCTGAACCAGACCAAGGACGAGCGCGCGGTCGACTTCCTGATCGAGGCCACCAAGGACCACGACTGGTGGGTGCGCGAACGGGCCGTCGACGCGCTGGCCGAGATCGGCAGCCCGCGCGCCCAGCCGGCGCTGCGCTCGATGCTGCGCGCAGGCGACGAGCGCTCGCTGCCGACCGTGGTGCGCGCCCTCGGCAAGCTCGGCGACTCCTCGGTGCTCGGCCAGCTGATGCCGCTGCTCGACAGCCGCTCGAAGGAAGTCCGGCTCGAGGTCATCACGGCGCTCGGCCGGCTCGTCGACGACCAGTCGGCCGAGACCGTCCGCGCGCGTCTCGAGGCGGCGGGTGTCGAGGGGCGCGACGCCACGGTCAGCCACGCGGCCATGCGCGCCGTCGAAGACCTCGACGCGCGGTTCTCGACCGGCGTCCGCGGGGCGCCGGCCACCGGCAGCCGCATGGCGGAGCCGTCGCACACCCTGCTCACCGAGAAGCCGGATCTCGAGGGCATGGCGCGGCAAGCCGCGCAGCAGCGGCTCGACATCTCGAACCTCAAGGCGGGCGACGTGCTCGAGGGCCGCTACAGGTTCGTGCAGAAGATCGGCAAGGGCGCCTTCGGCACCGTGCTGCTGATGGAGGACGCCGTCGTCGAGGAACGGCTGGTGCTCAAGTTCCTGAACCCGAACGTGGCGCAGGACGAGGAGATGATGAAGCGGTTCGTGCACGAGCTGCGTTACTCGCGCAAGATCACCCACCGCAACGTCATCCGCATCTACGATTTCCTGTTCATTCGCGGCAACTACGCGATCTCGATGGAGTACTTCCCGTCGCATACGCTGGGCGCCGAGATCAACGGCCGGCCGCTGCCGCTCGACAGGACCGTGCGCTACGCGATGGACGTGGCCACGGGCATGACGGTCGCGCACCAGTCCGGCATCATCCACCGCGACCTGAAACCCGCCAACGTGCTGATCGACGACAGCGGGCTGGTCAAGGTCGTCGACTTCGGCGTCGCGGCAGCGCAGCATCAGGGCGACACGCAGCTCACCAAGACCGGATACGTGATCGGCTCACCCAAGTACATGGCGCCCGAGCAGATCCTCGGCAAGAAGGTCGATGAGCGAGCCGACATCTACTCGCTCGGCGTCATCCTGTATGAGATGCTCACCGGCGAACCGCCGTACCACCGCGGCGACCACATGGCCGTCATGTACCAGCACGTCCAGGGCAAGGCGAGGCCGCCGATCGACGTGAATCCGCAGATCCCGCCGGGTCTGTCGGAGATCACGATGAAGGCCATGGCCGTCGACAAGACGCGCCGTTTCCAGACCATGGACGAACTGCGCGGCGCGCTCGAGCGCTACCTGTGAGGAAGCCGTGGCACGCATCGACGCGTTCCTGAAACTCGGCGCGTCCCAGGGCTGCTCGGACGTGCACCTCGCCGTGGGCGTACCACCGATGCTGCGCATGAACGGCGAGCTGCTGCCGATCAAGTTCCGCAGCCTCGCGGAAGCCGAGCTCGAGACCTACGTCAACGAGATCCTGACGCCCTCGCACCAGGACCAGTTCCGCCGCGGTCACGACATCGACTTCTCCTACGTCGCCGAGGACGGCAGCCGATTCCGCGTCAACGTGTTCCGCAAGGACACCGGCGTCGGCGCGGTGTTCCGCACGATCCCGAACGACGTACCCTCGCTCGAATCGCTGAACCTGCCGCCCGTGGTCCGGAAGTTCTGCGACTACCACCAGGGCATGGTGCTGGTCACGGGCTCGACCGGCACCGGCAAGTCCACGACGCTCGCGGCGATGATCGACCACCTCAACGCGACGCGGCGCCTGAACATCATCAGCCTCGAGGACCCGATCGAGTTCGTCCACCGCAGCAAGCTGTCGCAGGTGATCCAGCGCGAGCTGCACACGCACCTGCCCTCCTTCGCCGAGGGCGTGCGCGCCGCGATGCGCGAGGACCCCGACGTGATCCTGGTCGGCGAGTTGCGCGACGCAGACACCGTGCGCTGGGCCATGACGGCGGCTGAGACGGGCCACCTCGTGCTCGGCACGCTGCACACGACCAGCGCAGTCAAAACGATCGACCGCATCGTCGACGCCCTGCCGGCCGAGGAACGCGAGCAGACCAAGAGCTTCCTGTCGCAGAGCCTGATCGGCGTGGTGACGCAGGTGCTCGTGCGCACGCCCGACCTGCGCGGCCGCAGGGCCATCTGCGAGGTCATGGTGATGAACCGCGCCATCGGCAAGCTGATCACGTCCGAGCAGTCGCACATGATCCCGTCGCAGCTCCAGACGGGGCGCGACGCGGGCATGCAGACGCTCGACCAGTCGCTGCTCGCGGCCGTGCAGGCGCGCGAGATCGACCCGGAGGACGCGTTCAACTACGCAGTCGACAAGCGGCCGTTCGCCCGCTACGTCCCGGACGGCACGGTGACGCTGAAGGCCGACCTCACCCAGGAGTCCTGACCGCCATGACGACGGACTCGCTCGCCACGACGGCGACCGCCCAGGGCACCGGCACCGAATCGGGCACCACGCTGCTTCCCCCGCGCCGCATCGACGAGTACCTGCGCGAGGTGCTCGTCAAGGGCGGTTCGGACCTGCACTTCGTCGCGGGCGATCCGCCGCGCATCCGCCTGCACGGCGACCTGCAGACGCTGCGCGAGGGGCGTCTCGACAAGGACGACGTACGCGAGATGCTGCTCGAGGTCATGACGCGGCGCGCACAGCTTCAGCTCGAAGACCGCGATGGCGCCGACTTCGCCTATACGATCCCCGGCGTCTCGCGCTTCCGCGTCAACGTCTTCCGCCACATCGGCGGCCTCGGCGGCGTCTTCCGCGCGATTCCGTCGAAGGCGCTGACGCTCGAACAGCTCAACCTGCCGGCAGCGGTCCGCAGCCTGTGTCGCGCCAACAACGGCCTGATCCTCGTCACCGGCAAGACCGGCTCCGGCAAGTCGACGACGCTCGCGGCCATGATCGACGACATCAACCTGCGCGAGAAGGGGCACATCCTCACCATCGAGGACCCGATCGAGTTCGTCCATCCACGCAAGAGCTGCCTCGTGAGCCAGCGCGAGGTCGGGCTGCACAGCCCGGGCTTCGCCCAGGCGCTGCACTCGGCCCTGCGCGAGGACCCGGACATCGTCCTCGTGGGCGAGTTGCGCGACCTCGAGACCATGAGCATCGCTGTCACCGCCGCAGAAATGGGCATCCTGGTGATGGGCACCCTGCATACGAATGGCGCGGCAGCCACCGTCGACCGCGTGGTCAACGCGTTTCCGGCCGACAAGCAGGGGCACGTGCGCACGATGCTGTCGACCTCTTTGCGCGGGGTGATCTCGCAGCAGCTCATCCAGCGCGCCGACAGGCGCGGCCGCGTCGCGGCGCTGGAGATCCTGATCAACACGCCGGCGGTGTCGAACCTGATCCGTCAGGGCAAGCTCGACCAGCTCGAGAACGCGATGCAGAGCGGCGGGGCGCACGGCATGCGGGTCATGGATTCGGCGGTCCAGGAACTGCTGGACAAGGGCGTCATCAGTGGCCGGTCGGCGTACGAGAAGGCGATCAACAAGCAGCGCTTCGAGCAGTTCAGGGACGTCGGCTGACAGGACCGCGCCGGACGCGGCGCTGGCCCGGAGCCCCAAGGCTCGCGGCATCGGCGTCCGGGTCCGGACATGGACGCCGTTCGGCGCCAACGGGGCGCACACAGCCGGAATACCGGCACCCGCGCCGGCCGGCGCGGCTGGCATAATTCGCGGCCCTTCCCCGGATTTCGCCCATGACCGCCGCCGCGCCCGCCCGACGCACGATCCTCGTCACCAGTGCCCTGCCGTACGCCAACGGCGCGCCGCACCTTGGCCACATGGTGGAGTACGTCCAGACGGACATCTGGGTACGCTTCCAGCGCATGCGCGGCCACGACGTGCTGTTCATCTGGGCGAGCGACGCCCACGGCACGCCGATCATGCTCAAGGCGCGCCAGGAGGGCATCACGCCGGAGCAGCTCATCGAGCGCGTCGGCGCCGAGCAGCGCCGGGACTTCGACGACTTCGGCATCTCGTACGACAACTTCCACACGACGCATTCGGACGAAAACCGCGAGATCACCTACGAGATCTACCGCCGTCTGACGACCGCCGGTCACGTCCGGCGCGAGACGATCGTGCAGGCCTATGACGAGCAGGCACAGATGTTCCTGCCCGATCGTTACGTGCGTGGCACCTGCCCGAAATGCGGCGCGGCGGACCAGTACGGCGACAGTTGCGAGGCCTGCGGCGCCACCTACACGCCGGCGGACCTCGTGAACGCCCTGTCGGTCGTGAGCGGTACCCCGCCCGTGCAGCGCGAGTCCGAGCACCTGTTCTTCAAGCTGGGCGACTTCGAGGCGATGCTGCGCGAATGGACGGGCGGCGGCCGGCTGCAGCCGGCCGTGACCGCGAAGCTCGCCGAATGGTTCGGTGCGGGCCTTCGCGACTGGGACATTTCCCGCGACGCGCCCTACTTCGGTTTCGGGATTCCCGGCGAGCAGGACAAGTACTTCTACGTCTGGCTCGACGCGCCGATCGGCTACCTCTCGAGCCTGCTGCACTACTGCCGCAGGCATGGCCGCGACTTCGACGCCTACTGGAAGCCGGACAGCACGGCCGAGGTCTATCACTTCATCGGCAAGGACATCGTCTATTTCCACACGCTGTTCTGGCCGGCCGTGCTGACGGGCGCGGGCTACCGCGCCCCCACGGCGGTGTTCGCGCACGGCTTCCTCACCGTGAACGGCCAGAAGATGTCGAAGTCGCGCGGCACGCTGATCGGCGCGCGCACCTGGCTCGACCACCTGCCGGCGGAGTACCTGCGCTACTACTTCGCGTCGCGGCTCGGCGACGGCGTCGACGACCTCGACCTGAACCTCGATGACTTCGTCGCCAAGGTGAACTCCGACATCGTCGGCAAGCTGGTCAACATCGCGAGCCGCTGCGCCGGCTTCATCGCCCGTGGTTCCGCCGGCCGGCTGGCCGAAAGCCTGGCCGAGCCCGCGTTGCAGGACGAGTTCATCGCGGCTGGCGAGCGGGTCGCGGCGCTGTATGAAGGCCGCGACCTGGCGGGGGCGATCCGCGAGATCATGGCGCTGACCGACAAGGCCAACTTCTACATCGACCAGCGCAAGCCCTGGCTGATGGCAAAGGATCCGGCGCAGGCGGCCGAGGTGCAGTCGGTCTGTACGCAGGGCATCAACCTGTTCCGCGTGCTCGCGCTGTACCTCGGGCCCGTCATGCCGCAGCTCGCGGCAGGCGCGGAACGGTTTCTCGGCCTGCCGCCACAGTGCTGGGCGGATGCGGCGCAACCGCTGGTCGGGCGCACGATCAACGCCTACGAACCGCTCGCGACGCGAGTCGATCCCAGGGCCGTGCTGGCCCTGCTCGCGGCGTCGGCAGAAAGCCTGAAACCCGCCGGCGTGCCGCAACCTGCCGGCGCCGTGGCGGCCGCACCCGCGACACCGGCCGCGGAGCCCGCGACGCCGACGATCTCGATCGAGGAGTTCGGCAAGGTGGACCTGCGCATCGCCCGCATCGAGCGCGCCGCGCGCGTCGACGGGGCGGACAAGCTGCTCGAACTCGGCGTCGATCTCGGTGAACTCGGCAAGCGCACGATCTTCGCCGGCATCCGCTCGGCCTACGAGCCCGCACAGCTCGTCGGCCGGCTGACCGTGGTCGTGGCGAATCTCGCGCCGCGCAAGATGCGCTTCGGCACCTCGGAAGGCATGGTGCTCGCGGCGGGACCCGGCGGCCAGGACATCTTCGTGCTGTCGCCGGACGCGGGCGCCGCACCGGGTATGAAGGTGAAGTGACGACGCACGGCGAGGAATCATGACCGGGCTGCTGCTGCTCGCGCTCGGGGCGAGCCTCGTCAACAACTTCGTGCTGACGAACTTCCTCGGGCTGTGCCCGTTCGTCGGCGTGAGCCGGCGCTTCGAGGCCGCCGCGGGCATGGCCCTCGCGACACTGTTCGTGCTGACGCTCGCCTCGGGCCTGAGCTTCGCGCTGTGGCACTGGGTGCTGCAGCCGCTCGGGCTCGAGCACGTGCGCACGCTCGGCTTCATCCTGCTGATCGCCGGCGTCGTGCAGTTCACGGAGCTGATGGTCCGCGCGACCAGCCCGCTGCTGCACCAGGTGCTGGGCCTGTTCCTGCCGCTGATCACGACGAACTGCGCCGTGCTCGGCGTGGCGCTGATCAACGTCGACCGCCAACGCGGACTGCTCGAGTCGCTGGTCTACGGTGCCTCGGCCGGCGCGGGTTTCGGCCTCGCGCTGCTGCTGTTCACCGCCCTGCGCGAGCGTCTCGACGCCAGCGACGTTCCCGCGGCGTTTCGCGGCGCACCGGTCGCGCTCGTGACGGCCGGGCTGATGGCGCTCGCCTTCATGGGGTTCGCGGGGCTCGGCGCGCGATGAGTGCGGAAGTCTGGCTCGCCTGTGCGGTCGCCGCCGCCCTCGCTGCGACCTGCGGATTCGCCCTCGGCTGGGCGGCCTCCCGGCTCCCGCCCGCCACCGATCGCCTCGTCGACCGCATCGATGCCCTGCTGCCGCAGACGCAGTGCGGCCAGTGCCTGTACCCCGGCTGTCGTCCCTATGCCGCCGCGATCGCGAGCGGCGAGGCCGACATCGACCGCTGCCCGCCGGGTGGCGAGGCGACGGTCCGCGCGCTCGCCGTGCTGCTCGATCGCGAGCCGAAGCCCGTCGACCCGGCCCATGGCCCCGACAAGGGCCTCGTCGTCGCGTGGATCGACGAGCAGCGCTGCATCGGTTGCGCCCGCTGCCTGCCCGCTTGCCCGGTCGACGCCATCGTCGGCGCACACCGCTACGCGCATACGGTCATTGCGGAACAGTGCACCGGTTGCGAACGATGCCTCGCGCCCTGTCCGGTCGATTGCATCGAGGTGCGTCCCGTGCCGCAGCTCGCCACCTTGAAGCGCTGGCCCCGGGCGGCCTGATGACCGCACGCCACCACTTTCCGGCCGGCCTCGTCCTCGAGGCGCGCAAGCGGACCACGGCCGCCCAGCCGATCGTGGCAGGCGAACCGGTCGGGCGCGTGTTGCTCGCGCTCGACCAGGGCACGGGCAGCGTGCTCGAGCCCGTCGTCGCGGTCGGCGCCACCGTCGCCCGCGGCACCGTCGTGGCCCGGCCGGTCGACGCGTTCGGCGCCGTGCTGCACGCGAGCGTCTCGGGCCGCGTGACCGCCATCGACCTGCGCGAGGCGTCGACCGAGACGGGCGAATGTCCGTGCATCGAGATCGAGAGCGACGATCGCGACGCGCGCGAGCCCTCACTGCCATCGGCCGTGGAGTTTGCGACGCTCGACCCCGCGGCGCTCGTCGAGCAGTTGCGCGAAGCCGGCATCGCCGGTCTCGGCGGAGCCGGCTTTCCGACCGCGACCAAGCTTTGCGCCGGACGCGAACGAGGGGCGCGCGTGCTGCTGCTGGACGGGGCCGAATGCGAGCCCTGGATCTGCTGCGACGACGCGCTGATGCGCGCGCAGGCCGAGGGCGTCTGGACAGGGGCGGCGGTGCTGTCGCACGCGCTGGGCGGTGACACATGCATCGTCGCCGTGGAGGACGACAAGCCGGAGGCCATTGCCGCGCTGCGTGCCGCGTTGCCGGACGCACGCCGGGCAGACTGGTCGGTGGCCGTCGTGCCGGCCGTCTACCCGCAGGGGGCCGAACGCCAGCTCATCAGCGCGGTCCTGGGGGTCGAGGTGCCGGCGGGAGGCCTGCCGGCCGACGCAGGCGTCACCTGCCAGAACGTCGCCACGGCGGCCGCGGTGGCGCATTGGGCGCGAACCGGCGATCCGCTGACGACACGCGTCGTCACCGTCACGGGCAGTGGCGTCGCCCGGCCGACGAACGTGCGCGCGCGTCTCGGCACGCCCGTGGCCGCGCTCGTCGCTGCCGCCGGCGGCTATCGCGATGCGCCGCTGCGGCTGATCGCCGGCGGCAACATGATGGGCCGGGCGCTCGCGACCGACGCGGTCGGCCTGACCAAGGCGATCAACTGCATCTTCGTCGCGACCGAGGCGGACCTCGAAGGACGCCTGCACGCCCGCGAACTGCCGTGCATCCGTTGCGGCGACTGCGCCAGGGTGTGTTCCGTCGGTCTGCTGCCGCAGCAGATCCATCGTGCCGTGCTCGCCCGGGACGACACTGCCAGCGTGCGGTTCGGCGTGCGGGACTGCATCGACTGCGGCTGTTGCGACTACGTCTGCCCGAGCCAGATCCCGCTGGCGTGGCGGTTCCGCGAGGCGCGCCGGCATCTGCAGGAGCGGGAACAGGCGACCCGACGCGCATCCGCCGCCAGAACGCGATACGAGCGTCGCGAACGACGATTGCGCGAGGCGGAGGCCGCGCGGCAGTTGGCATCGGTCGGGCGGGCCGGCTCATACGAATCGAGTTCGCCCGACGG
>JAYRRR010000043.1:0-9347 GCA_041910015.1 Steroidobacteraceae bacterium | reverse complement strand
CTCGTGTCGCGGCCATGTCGGCGGAGCGCGACCGGTTGCTCGAGCGCATGCAGATGCAGTTCGACCGCATGGTGTCGGCCTGCGTGGTCATTGGCGCCGACGGCCGGCTGGTGCAGGCCAATCCCGCGTTCGAGCGTACGTTCGGCTACCGGGCCGGCGACGTGGCTGGTCGCGGGCTGTGCGATGTCGTGGCGCTGCCGGGCTTCCGCGAGCAGGTGCAGAGCCTGCTGGCGGAGCTGCACGCGCGCCCCGAGGTGAGCTACAGCGGCGTGCACGAGAACGTCACGGCGCAGGGCAGGGGCATCATCTGCCGCTGGACGGCCGCGGCGCTGCGGTCGCCGAACGGCACCGTCCACGGCGTCATCGCGATGGCCGACGACATCACGGAACTCGTGCATGCGGAGCGTGCGTTGCGCAGCAGCGAGGAGCGCTACCGCGCATTGACCGAGGTCTCGCCGGTCGGCGTGTTCCGCGCCGATCCGGCCGGAAAGATCGTCTTCATGAACCCGCTGGCCCGGGCGGTCATCGGTGACGGGCCGGAACAGGCCGACGCGCACGCCTGGATCAACTCCGTGCATCCGGACGACGCGTCGACCGTAATCGCCGTCTGGACGAGCTATCTGGAGAACCGCGCCGGCAGGCGCAGCCTCGAGTTCCGCTTCGTGCGGCCGAACGGGCAGTGCGTCTGGGTGCTGACGCAGGTGCAGCCCGAGCACGACGGCGAGGGCCAGCTCGTCGGTCACGTCGGCACGGTCACCGACGTCACGGCACTGAAGCGCGCGCACTTCGATCTGCTGCAGGCCCACGACCTGCTCGAGCAGCGGGTGCGCGAGCGCACGCAGGAACTGGAGACGGCCAAGGACGCGGCCGAGCACGCGGATCGGGTCAAGACGGCGTTCCTGTCGTCCGTGTCCCACGAACTGCGTACGCCGCTCAATGCCATCCTCGGCTTCACGAACGTCGTGCTGCAGGGGCTGTCGGGGCCGCTCACGACCGAGCAGACGCGCCAGCTCGACATCGTGCGAACGTCGGCGACGCGCCTGCGGGCAATGGTCGAGGACGTGCTCGACATTTCGCGCATCGAGGCCGGCCAGGTCGGTCTGCAAGTGGCGGCCGTCGACCTGCTGGCGGTCCTGGGCGACACCCTCGGCGTCTTTGCGGACGCCGCCGCGCGCAAGGGGGTCAGACTCGAGCTGCGGGCGATCGGGACGGCGCTGCCGATCCGCACCGACGCGCGACGCGTCGCGCAGGTCGTCGGCAACCTCGTGTCGAACGCCGTCAAGTTCACGGACGCCGGCAGCATCACGGTCGAGCTGCTCGCCGTGACCGATCGCATCGAGGTCGTCGTCAGCGACACCGGCGTGGGCATCCCGGCGGGTTCGCTCGGCGACATCTTCGACCCGTTCGCGCAGGTCGTGCGGCCCGGCGGGCGGCTGTACGAGGGCACGGGGCTCGGGCTCGCGATCGCGCGCAACCTCGCTCGCGCGCTCGGTGGCGACCTGCAGGTGCGCAGCGAAGTCGGGTGCGGCAGCCGGTTCACGTTCTGGTTGCCGGTGCGTGCGGCGATCGCCGCCTGACGGAGGGGGTCAGACCCCAGTTGAGCTGAACTTGACGATGGTCGCGCCTCCACGCGCATGTTCATCAACTACAGCTCAACTGGGGTCTTCAACTGGGGTCTGACCCCTGATTGCGGCACCATGCTGGCATGAGTCAGCCTTACCTGCCGCGCCGCGCACCCGATTCCGTGTACGTCGAACTGCGGGGGCTGCGCCATCACCTGCACTCGTGGCCGGGCACGGGTCGCCCGCTCGTCCTGCTGCACGGCTTCATGGATTGCGGCGCCACGTTCCAGTTCCTCGTGGATGCGATGACGGGCGGACGCCCGGTGCTCGCGCCCGATTGGCGGGGTTTTGGCCAGACGGCCTGGGCCGCGGGCGGCTACTGGTTTCCCGACTATTTCGCCGATCTCGACGCGCTGCTCGACGAACTGTTGCCCGGTGCGGCGGTCGATCTCGTCGGTCACAGCATGGGTGGCAACGTCGCCATGACGTATGCGGGGCTGCGGCCCGCACGGGTCCGCCGCCTCGTGACGCTCGAGGGCTTCGGCCTGTCGGACGCGACCGCGGACCTGGCGCCCGCGCGCTACCGCGACTGGCTCGGTCAACTGCGCCGGCCCGAGCCCGCGACCGTCTTTCCCGACTTCGATGTGCTTGCGCAGGTCCTCCGCAAGCGCAATCCGCGCTTGCCCGCCGACCGCGCCGCTTTCGTCGCGCGGGCATGGGCCGAACCCCTGCCCGACGGGCGGGTGCGGCTGCGCCATGACCCCGCGCACAGGCGCGTCAATCCGGTGCTGTACCGTCGCGCGGAGGCCGAGGCCTGCTGGCGCGAGGTGCGCGCGCCGGTCGCGTACGTCATCGGTGCGGAGTCGGAGTTCATGACACGGCTGCATGGCGCTGCCGATCCGCAGGCCATGCGGTGCCACATTCCGCAACTCGAACCCCACGTCGTCGCCGGCGCGGGCCACATGCTGCACCACGATGAGCCGGGGGGCGTCGCGCGCATCGTCGAGGCGTTTCTCGCGCAGGGCCCGGTATGATCGCGTCGAGCCCGCGGCGCGCGGGACGCCACATCGGACGGACCATGACGCCTGATCGTCGCCTGCCGCTGACACTGCTCGTCCTCGTGCTGCTCGTACTGCTCTGGTCCGGCATCGGCCCGCACGAGCGATTGACCTGGTGGCTCGAAGTGCTGCCGGTACTCGTCGCCGTGCCGCTGCTGCTGGCGACCGCGAGGACGTTTCCGTTGACGCCGCTCACCTATGTGCTCATCGCGGTCCACGCCGTGATCCTGATGTACGGCGGCCACTACACCTATGCGTTGACGCCGCTCGGCGACTGGATGGAAGAAGCGTTCGGCTTCGCACGCAACCATTACGACCGCATCGGCCACCTGATGCAGGGCTTCGGGCCGGCCATCATCGCGCGCGAGTTGCTGCTCCGGACTTCGCCGCTGCGGCCCGGCAAGTGGCTGTTCGCGATCGTGTGTCTCAGCATCCTCGGCGTCAGTGCGATCTACGAGTTCACCGAGTGGTGGGCTGCGCTCGCCGGCGGCGATGCGGCGGGGGCCTTCCTCGGCGCGCAGGGCGACGTCTGGGACGCCCAGTGGGACATGTTCCTCGCGGGCTGCGGCGCGGTCGCCGCGCAGGTGCTGCTCGGACGCGCCCACGACCGGCAACTCGCGGGCCTCGATCCGACGGTCCGCGCCGGGATGTGACGGCCCCGGCTGGCCGGTCGCGACAAGTCCCCGCGGCCGGGTCGGTCGGGTCTCAGCGGATCGGCTCGTCGAACAGCAACGCGCGCACGAAGCGCACTGGCGGCGACCCGAACGACAGCACGGCGTCGTGGTACTTCCTGTTCTCGAACGTCCTGCCTGCCCGGCGTTCGGCCTCGGCGCGCATGTCGGCGTGTTCCTGGTAGCCGACGAAATAGGTCGACAGCTGCGCCGACGTGAGCTGCGCACGCACCCATTTGCCCGCGGCCTCCCGTTCCTCCTGGAATCCGGTCCCGACCATGAGTTGCATCGCGTCCTCGCGCGTCATGCCGTCGACGTGGATGGCGGAGTCCATGATCGCGTTGGTGACGGCGCGCAGGTACCACTTGAGCTGCACGAGCCGCATCAGCGGGTCGCCGCCGCGAAAGCCCTGCTCCTGCATGACGCGCTCCGCGTAGACAGCCCAGCCCTCGATGAACGGGCCGGAGCCGAGCATCGCGCGCACCACCGACGGATAGGTGTTCGAGTGCGCGATCTGCAGGTAGTGGCCCGGCATCGCCTCGTGGATGGTGAGGTTGGCGATCGAGCGCGTGTTGTATTCGCGCAGGAACGAATCGACCTGCGCCGGCGTCCAGTCGTCCGGGATCGGCGAGACGGCATAGAACGTGCGCTGGCCCTTGTCGAGCGGCCCGGGTGAGTCGCAGTACGCGACGGCGACGCCGCGCTGGAACTCGGGCATCAGGATGATCTCGACCGGCTCGTCGGGCACCGTGACGAAGTCGTGGGCGCGGACGAACTCGGTGGCCTCGCGCAGGCTGGCGCGCGCGAGTTCGACGACGCCGTCGCGCGGCGGGCGCTCGGCGTTCGCGAGCTCGAGCGCGGCCCCGATGGCCGTCTGCTGCTCGGCCGGTGTCGGGCTCGCAGGTGTCAACGGCGCGCCGGGGCGGCCTGCCAGCACGGTGCGGGCGACCTCGTACATCTTCGCGCGCGTAGCGACCACCTCGCGCTCCGCGCGGCTGCGGATCGCGGCGCGGTCGAGCGGCGACATCAGCGCGAACGCGAGCTTCTCGTCGTAGAGTTCGCGGCCGATGCGGAAGTCGCCGCCGGCTTCCGGCAGCAATTCCTTTTCGAGCCAGGCCTGGTGCGTCTGCACGGCCGCGCGAGCGTTCGCGATTGCCCGCTCGAGCCGCGCGCGGTCGGCCTGCGGCAGTTGCGCGAGGTTGGGCACGACGAGCTCGTCGACGAGACTCAGCACGCCCGGATTCTGCTTCACGGCCGTCTCGGCGTGGATCGCCGGCACGCGCTCCGGCACGAGGTTCGCGCGCTCCTGCTCGAGCAGGAGCGGCAGCTTCTCGAGACGACTCGTTACCGCGCGCAGGCGCTCGGGCAGCGGCGCGAAGTCGCGCGCGAGCAGGCCGTAGAGCGCCTGCCCGGCGAGCTGCGTGTAGACGAGCGGGTCCCACGACCAGTCGCGGTACTTGCGCTCCGACCAGACCGAGTAACGCAGCTGGTTTTCGAGCATCGCCGCGTCGACCTGGTTCGCGCGCGACAGCCGCGAGTGGTCGATCGCCTGCAGCTGCGCGAGCAGCGCCTCGACCCAGGCCAGCGTGCGGGCGCGGCCCGCCGCACCGAGGTCGTCGAGTTCCGCGTCGTGGCGGTGGTCGCCGAGCTGGGTGGCGGAGACCGGAGAATAGCGGCCGAACTCGTCGACGAAACGCCGCGCCGTCGCCTCGAACTGTGCGTCGGCCGTCACAGTCGAGGCCGGGCCGTCCGCTGCAGCCCAGGCCGCGTCGGTGGCCGCGAACGAACCCAGGACCAGCGCGAGCGCGAGGAGCGGTGCGCAATGCCGTGCGGGGCGGCGCGCGCGGAATGTCAGGGCACGGTTCGAGGACATGGCGACTCCGTCGTGGACTGCGGCAAGGTCCGTCGACACCGATGCGTCGTCGCAAGCCCTGCGGTGCGGTGTGCGGATTCTGTCCGGATTGCACGCGGGTCGCCAGCCATGCGGCGGCGGCGTGCAGCAGGCTGCGGGCCCGTGTCGTCTTCGAGCGCGTCGTGCAGGCGGACGAAGGTGACGGCGTCCATTATCCTGCACGCCACCCATGTTGTCCCGCCCTACGTTGCCTCACCCGCGGCTGCCATGAACCGCGCTCCCGATGCACAGCGCGCGCTGCTCCGCAACCCGGACTTCCGTCGCTACATTGCCGCGCGGTTCCTCGGTTCGATTGCCGTGCAGATGCAGACGGTGGCCGTGGGCTGGCAGGTCTACGACGTCACGCGCGACCCGCTCGACCTCGGCTTCGTCGGCCTGTCGCAGTTCGTCCCGTTCGTGCTGCTGGTGCTGCCGGCCGGCCATTTCGCCGACCGCCGCGATCGCCGCCGCATCCTGGTCGGCTGTTACGCGCTGCTGCTCGTCTGTGCGCTGCTGCTGGTCGGCTTCGCCTCGCGCGGGCTCGCCAGCGCGTGGCCGGTATTCGCGGTCATGACGCTGTTCGGCATCACGCGCGCGTTCCACATGCCGGCCAGTCAGGCGCTGCTGCCGAACCTCGTCGAGCGCGACCATCTCGGGACGGCGGTCGCGCTCAACACCTCGGTGTGGCAGGTGACGACCATCGCCGGGCCCGCGCTCGGCGGCGTGCTCTATCTCGCGGGCGCGACGCGGGTGTATGCGACGGTCGCGGTGCTGCTCGCCGTGTCGCTGCTGATGATGGCGACGCTGCGCCGCGGCGGTGCGACTTCGGCAACGGCCGGTGCGCAATCGGCCGCCGGCCTGCACGCGCTGTTCGAAGGTCTGCGCTTCGTCGGCCGGCGCCGGCCGCTGCTCGGGGCGATCTCGCTCGACCTGTTCGCCGTGTTGTTCGGCGGCGCGACGGCGCTGTTGCCCGTCTTCGCGGCGGAAGTGCTGCACGTCGGGCCAAGCGGCTTCGGCTGGCTGCGCGCGGCACCGGGCGTGGGTGCCGCCGTCACGGGTCTCGTGCTCAGTGCCTCGCCGGTGACGCGCAACGTCGGGCGCTGGATGTTCGGCGGCGTGATCGTATTCGGCGTCGCGACGCTGCTGTTCGGGCTGTCGACGAGCTTCTGGCTTTCGCTCGCGGCGCTGGCCGTGCTCGGCGCCGGCGACATGGTGAGCGTCTACATCCGCCACGTGCTGGTGCAACTCGAGACGCCCGATGCGATCCGCGGCCGCGTGAGCGCCGTCAACGGCGTGTTCATCGGCGCGTCGAACGAACTCGGCGAATTCGAAAGCGGCGTCGTGGCCGCGTGGATCGGTACCGTGCCCGCCGTCGTCGTCGGTGGCGTGGCCACGTTGCTCGTCGCGCTGGTGTGGATGCGGCTCTTTCCGGAAATCTGGAACATGAAGCGATTTCCCGATCAGGCGTGACAACTGTATATGCATACAGTCGTCTCGACCCATGCGACGTGCAGACCGCAGGTTCGCCCATAAGGGCCGCGGCGCGGTCACGAACCCGGCCGGCCGGTTCGACTCCACCAGACTCGAGCCGGCCGATGACAGCTGGGGCAGCCTCGACGAGCCGGTCCCGTCCCCGGCCACGCTACTGATTGCGGAATTCCCCAGAACGGCCATCGTCCGCAACGCATCGCCGGACGTGCCGTTCGGCCAATCGCTGAACCCCTACCAGGGCTGCGAGCACGGCTGCATCTACCCCCGGCGATTCTTTACGGCGGAGTTCAAGCACGAGGCGGTCAAGCTCGTGCGCGAGCGTGGCATGACGGTGGCGCAGGCGGCCCGCGATCTGGGGCTGCACGAGAACGTGTTGCGCAAGTGGGTGCGCGACGCCAAGGCGAACGGCGTGGCGGCGTTTCCGGGTCGCGGCAAGCAACGGCCCGATGACGCTGAAGTCGCGCGGCTCAAGCGCGAGCTGGCCAAGACGCAGGCGGAGCGCGACATTTTAAATTTCTTTGTACGCCCGTGAGCGGCGGCGCAACAGTTCCGGTTCTACGTATGCGCGTCGCACGAGGCGAGAGTGCAATGAGTAGCAGCGCGAAGGCGGGGGCTCGCGCGATCAGCCGCGGTCTTTCAGCAGCGCCGCGAGATCGGTGAACGGCGTGTGAGTCGCGCCCGGGGACTGCGCGCCGTCGCAGCTGAGCGGACGCGTATCGATCTGGCGCTGGTGCTCGTTGTCGTGACAGTACAGGCACAGCAGCTCCCAGTTGCTGCCGTCGGGCGGGTTGCAGTCGTGGTCGTGGTTCTTGTGGTGGACCGTGAGTTCTTGGACGTTCGCGTGGTCGAACTCATGGGCGCAGCGGCCGCAGATCCACGGGTAGAGCTTGAGCGCCTGAGCGCGGTAGCCCTGCTCGCGTTCCTCGCGTGCACGACGCGCCTCGGCGACGACGCGGTCGAGGCGGGCGTGATCGGGATCGACTCGTTTGCGGGTGGTCATCGGCGGTGCTTCGCGGAGTTCGTGGCGATCCACTCGGCGAGCTCGTCTTCGGTGAGGTCGCCGGCGGCGAGTTGCAGGAACGTCGCGACGCACTGGGCATCGCTCGCGACGAGTGTGTGGCCATTCAGATCGAGAAACAGTTCCGCCACCACGAGGCTGGTGCGTTTGTTGCCGTCCAGGAACGGGTGATTCCGCGAAATGCCGAAAGCGTAGCTGGCCGCGAGACGTGTAATCGACGTATTGCCGTACGCAAACTGGTTACGCGGCCGGCCCAGTGCGGACTCCAGGAGTCCTCGATCGCGCACGCCGGGCTGCCCGCGGTGCTCCGCAAGTTGCTCGTCGTGAATCGCCAGCACGACGTCGAGCTCAATCCAGGCAGGCTCGGCCATGGACCGTTGCCTGCTACTTTGCGAGTTCGCGCAGGGCAGCGCGCCGTCGCTTCATGATCTTGCGCGCGGCGTTCATTTGTTGCTCGAACTCGGGGTTGTACGGCGTCAATCGATAGCCGTCCGGCGACTCGGTCAGGTAGACGGAGTCGCCCTTGTCCAGCTTCAGGCGCGCCAGCACTTCCTTGGGGAGGACGACGCCGGCGGAATTGCCGATGGCGGTGAGTTTGAGTTTGGTCACGCCATCATGTTCATACGATTGTTATAACCTGTCAATGATATCGAGGATGGTCCCAGGAGGCTCGCTGCGACCGGCAGGCTCACCTGGCGAGCTTCCCGCGTCCTAAGCTTCAACCGTGGCTACGAGAGGGACTGCAAACGCGACCGAATCGCCCCGACCTTGGGGTTGTGCATCGAGAGTGGGGTGAAGCCCCTGCCAACCTGCCTGCCCGGGCAAGGTGGCGCGCCGATCAGGCGGATGCGGCTGGTTCTGGCAACGAAGCGGGAGGTAACGATGACTGATCGAAAACTGCTGTTCCTGTTGAACGCGGAGCAGGCGGAAACGTTTGCCCGGTTGGTCGCAGCCGCCGAGCGCGGCGATGGAGACGCGGCTTGTCGGTTGGGAGACATGTACCGCGAGGGCTCCGGCGGCCTACGCTACAGCCCGACGCAGACGTTCCGCTGGTACGCGCACAGCGCGATGGCCGGTGACGCCACCGGTCGCAACAATCTCGGTGCATGCTACGAGCACGCCCTGGGCTGCGAGCAGGCGTACGCGCGCGCAGTGAAGTGCTACAGGCTCTCGTCGGCGCAGCGGCTTGGCACGGCCACGATGAATCTCGGCTACTGCTACTTGCGCGGCCACGCTGTGCCGGCGGACAAGCAGGAGGCGCTGCGGTTGTTCCGGCTGGCGGTCGATCAGGGTGAGCCGTTGAGATTGAGCGCACTGCCGAAGCGCTGGATCAGGGTCACGGCCCCGGTCACGGCGCTCGCGCGCGTCAGACCCGCCTGGCGGATCAGGTGGCCGGAAATCGCGCGGTAGACGATGCCGAGCACCTGCGTGATGACTTCGGGTCGTGTCGCCAGCAGGTAGCGCAGTGCAAACGGCAGCGACAGCACCCATTGGCGAACGGGCTGCTCTGGTAAGACGTGCTCCACGAGCAGCGCCGCCGTCTCCACCATCCGCCGGGCCCCGCAGCTCGGACAGAATCCGCGGCGCTTGCACGAGAATGCCACGAGCTTCTCGGCCTGGCAGGCGTCGCACTTGACCCGCAGAAAGCCGTGCTCG
>JAYRRR010000042.1:0-17759 GCA_041910015.1 Steroidobacteraceae bacterium | reverse complement strand
CGGTCGCGCTCGAGACGCCGCCGTTCCTCGAACGGCTCGTCGCCGGCGAGCAGGGCCTCGCCGATCCCAGGCAGCCCGCGGAATTCGTGCTGCGCCTGTGCTGGTACATCGCCGACGCCTACCTCGCGGCGCTCAGGCTCATCAACGCGCGGGTCGACCAGCTCGAAGACGAATTGCGTCGCTCGCTGCGCAACGAGGAGGTGCTCGGCCTGCTGCAGCAGCAGAAGAGCCTGACGTTCTTTGCCACGGGACTGCAGTCGAACGAGCTGATGCTCGAGCGGTTCGAGGCGCTCGCGCAGCAGGGACTGCGGGAGCCGGACCACGCGCTGCTCGCCGAAGTGCGCATCGAAATGCGCCAGGCCATCGAGATGGTCGGCATCGCCGCGAGCGTGCTGAGCGACATGATGGATGCCTTCGCGTCGATCGTCTCGAACAACCTGAATTCCGTCATGAAGGTGCTGACCTCCGTGACCATCCTGCTCGCCGTGCCGGCGCTGATCGCGAGCCTCTATGGCATGAACGTCGCGCTGCCCGGCGCGCACAGCCCGTGGGCGTTCGCCGGCGTTTTCGGCGGCAGCGCGCTGGCCTGCGTCGGGCTGCTGCTGTTGTTCCGTCGCCGCGGCTGGCTCTGACGCGCGCTGCCGGGCGTGGTTTGGCCCGTGCGCCATTCAGGGATGTGCCGACGCGGCGTGCCGGCCCGCGCCGCTGGTCCTGGTTGAACGCGCATCACGCATGCGATACCTTCCCGGAACAAGTCGACAAAAACGAGTCCGGATCGCATGAAGCACGACAACAACCCGGGTGGCAGGTCGTCTGCCGCCGGCCGCGGTCGCTTGCGCCTGGCACGCGGTGGTGACGGGACGCTCTCGCCTCTGACGGCGGCCATCCTCGCGGTGCTGTATCCGGTGTCGGCCACCCTGGCGCAAGGCACGGCTCCGGAATCGGCCCAGCTCGAGGAGATCATCGTCAGCGCCACGCGGCGCGACCTGAACCTGCAGAACGTCGCCCAGAGCGTGGCGGCCTTCAGCACGGCCGACATCGAAAAGCTCGCGATGCAGGGCACGGCCGACGTCATCTCGGCGCTGCCCAGCGTCAACCTCGTGGCCGCCATGCCGGGCCGCAATGCGATCGTCATGCGCGGTGTCTCGACCGGCTCGTCCGAGTACCGCACGGACAGCCAGGTGTCGGTGTACCTCGACGACCAGCCGATGACGTCGAACTCGACACAGGTCGACGTCCGCACGATCGACCTTGCACGCATCGAGGTGATGCCGGGCCCGCAGGGCACGCTGTTCGGCTCGAGCTCGCAGTCCGGCACCGTCCGCTACATCAGCAACAAGCCCGACTCGAAGAAGTTCTCGTCCCGGCTCGACGCCGAGGTCGGCACGACGAAAGGCGGCGAGGAAAGCTACGACCTCAGCGGGCACCTCAACCTGCCGCTGTCCGACAACGTGGCCGTGCGCGCCGTCGGGTTCTACTCGGTGGAGGGTGGCTACGTCGACAACGTCCTCGGCCCGACGCTCATGGGCGACCGCGACAACGCCGACGTCGTCGAGAAGGACTGGAACGACTACAAGACCTGGGGCGGCCGCATCGCCGCGCGGTGGCAGATCAACCCCGACTGGGAAACGACGCTGAGCCTCATTTCCCAGTACAGCGAAGCCGACGGCGCCTGGGAATCCGACCCGGCGCTCGGCGACTACAAGATCACGCGGTTCTTCGACGAATACCGCGACGACGACTGGTACCAGGCTTCGCTCAACGCCAAGGGCGACCTCGGTTTCGCCGAGCTCTCGGTCACGGCCACGTACTTCGACCGCAGCATCAAGTACGAGTGGGACAACGCCAACTACAGCCAGTGGCGCAGCGCCTATTACGGCGGCTTCGATCCCGACTACGGCACCGGCAGCTACAACGTCTACAACACCGGCGTGCTGATCGGCACGACGTTCAACGACCAGACGCAGAAGCGCTCGGCCTACGAAGTCCGGCTCACGTCGCAGGGCGAAAGCCGCTTCGCGTGGATGGCCGGCGCGTTCTTCGAGGACGTCGAGGACGCGTGGCATTACGGCGCGAAGCTGCCGGGGCTCACGGACACGACGGCGTGGGAGGCGGCCAACTACTACGCCTGCACCGCGCAGGGGCTCGGCTACGACGTCGCCTGTCCGCTGCCCGAAACCGACATCTACTATTCGGACCGCTACCGCAAGAAAATCCAGCAGACGGCGCTGTTCGGCGAGATCACGTATTCGCTGACCGACCGCTGGTCGGTCACGGGCGGCGCACGCTGGTTCGAGTACGACCGCGACCAGCGCGACGTCTACAACCAGCCGCTCGGGCTGCCGATCACGAACGACTTCGAAGGCGGCGGCGTCAACGCCAGCAAGGGCACGGAATCCGACACCGTCTTCAAGTTCGGCACCGACTTCAGGATCGACGACGACCGGATGGTCTACCTGCTCTACAGCGAGGGCTACCGTCTCGGCGGCAGCAACAGCGAGCGGGCTGCCGAGGGCGGCCTGCTGCCGCTGCATTACAAGCCCGACAAGCTCAGCAACTACGAGGCCGGCATCAAGAGCCAGTGGCTCGACGACTCGCTGACCATCAACGCCTCGCTGTTCTTCATGGAGTGGGACGACATCCAGCTGAACGCGTCGGGCAGCACGGCCGACAACCCGTTCTGGCTGCGCGGCACCTTCAACGGTGGCAAGGCCGAGCAGAAGGGCATCGAGATCAACGGCTCTTGGCAGGCCACGCAGAATCTCGTGTTTTCGGCGAGCGCGTTCCTCGCCGACCCGGAATTCTCGGAAGCCATGATCTACCCCGACGGCGACACCGCCATCCCGGCCGGCACCGTCATGCCCATCTCGCCCAAGGAGAAGTACTGGGCCTCGGTGGAGTACACGCTGCCGAACTTCATGGGGCTGGGTGGCGATGCGTGGACGCGGTTCTCCTGGAGCTATCAGTCCGAGGTGTGGAAGAGCACCGGCGCCATCGCCGACTTCGTCGAGGCAGAGACGCCCGAAGAGCGTGCCGATGCCCGCGACCTGCTGCTGCCCTCGTACTCGACATCGACGTTGCAGCTCGGATTCACGGCCACGGCCGGTTGGGAAGCCGCGCTGATCGTGCGCAACCTGTTCGACGAGACGGGGTACAACTACATCAGCGCCTCCAACTACGGCGATTCGCCGGACATCGGCTGGAGCGACGAGCGCTACCGCTACATCCGCAGCCTGCAGCGGCCGCGTTCGATCAGCCTGTCGTTCACCAGGAAATGGTGAACCGTCGCACCGTCCCCTGAAGCGGTCGTCGGCGCGGTACGGCGCGACCCGGCCGGTGGGCCGGTCGGTCGGCGGTCGATCGATCCGCAGCGTCGGCGTGTGACTTGAAGCTCGTCACCACATCGGTCGTCAGGGGCAGCCACCAGGGCGAAAGCCACGGTGGCGTGTACCTGATCGACCTCGAAAACCGGGCCGTCACGCAGGCGCTCGACTGGAACACCGTGGCGATCGACTGGCAGGGCCGCGGCTGGGACCGCGGGCTGCGCGGCATCGCCTTCGACGGCGAAACGGTCTACCTGGCGGCGAGCGACGAGCTCTTCGCCTATCGCCCGGACTTCAGCCTGATCGGCTCCTGGCGCAATCCCTACCTGCGACACTGCCACGAGATCGCGGTGCACGAGCGGCGCCTGTTCCTCGCGTCCACGGCGTTCGACAGCGTGCTCGGCTTCGACCTCGACGCCCGGGAATTCAACTGGGCACTGCACGTCGCCACACACCAGTTCCAGTTCAAGCCCGACGTGTTCGATCCGCGACGCCCGGACGGCCCGTTGCCGCTCAACAAGCTGCACCTGAACAACGTGCACTGCACGCGCGGTGGCCTGTACGTCACCGGGCTCAAGTCCGGCGGCATGCTGCTCTACAACGGCGAGCGCATCCAGATGGCGGTGGAGCTGCCGCCCGGCACGCACAACGCGCAGCCGTTCCGCGACGGCGTGCTGTTCAACGACACCGAAGCCGACGCGTTGCGCTACACGGGCCGCGGCGAAGGACGTGAGGATCGCGCGCTCCAGGTTCCGCGCTACGCCGCGGCCGAGTTGCTGAACACGAACCTCGACCGGGAAGGCGTCGCGCGGCAGGGTTTCGCCCGCGGCCTGTGCGTGCTTTCGGGCACCGTCGTCGCCGGGGGGTCGTCGCCCTCGACGGTGTCCGTGTACGACCTCAAAGCCAACATGCGCCTGCTGTCCGTCAATCTGACCATGGACGTGCGCAACGCCATCCACGGGCTGGCCGTCTGGCCGTACGGCTAGGGCAGCCCTGCGTCGCGCACGCTGGCTGGCAGTTCTTCCAGGATGTCGGCGAAGTCCTTCTGCCACAGCCCGAGGTGCGACTCGAACCGCCGCCAGTACCCGAGCGCGTCGGTGTAGATCGGCCGACGCACCTGTTCGGAGCTCGCGGTCTTCACGGCGCGGGGGTTCTCGTGGAAGCGCAGGCACGCCTCCTCGAACGGCAGGCCGCAATGATCGAGGATGCGGCGGACCTGCGTCTCGAGGTCGGTCACCGTATCCTCGTAGTGCACGTCGAGCACCTTGCCCGGCAGCACGGCGTGCCAGTGCTTCATCGTCTGGTGATACTGGCGGTAGTAGGCCGAGAGGTCGGCCATGTCGTACGTGAAGTTCTGGCCCTTGCCGAAGAGCTGCTTGTAGCCACCGAGGCAGCTGTCGAACGGGTGCCGTCGGGCGTTGATGACCTTCGCATTGGGCAGGATCAGGTGCATCAGGCCCACGTGCGAAAAGTTGTTCGGCAGCTTGTCGGTGAAGTGCGGCAGCGGCGTCGAGCGCATGGCGCGGCTCTCGTCGAGGTACTGGCGCCCGTAGGCCTTGAAGTCCTTGCTGCGCAGGTCGACGACGGATTCGGGGTAGGCCTTCTGGTCGGGCCGGTAGCGGCCGATCGAATACGCCAGCCGCATCAGCACCGGCAGCTCGGCCGTGCCCTCGACCTGACTGTGGCTCGCGAGGATCTGCTCCACCAGCGTGGAACCCGAGCGCGGCAGGCCGACGATGAAGATCGGCGCCGCCGAATCGTGGCCGCTGCCGGCGTGGCGCTCGAACAGCTCGCGCGTGAACACCGCCGCGATCTGCTCGTGACGCAGCTCCATCGCGACGGGATCGTGGAACACCCGGCCGCGCTGGCGCTCGTTGCCGGTCTGGTAGTAGTGCCACGCGCGATCGTATTCACCGCGGTCTTCACAGGCCTTGGCGAGGGCGAACCGGAAGTGGATGTCGGCGCTCTCGCTCAGGTCGCCGCGCGCGAGCTGCGCCTCCATCGCCTCGATCTCCGCGGGCTCGAAGCGGAACACCTTCAGGTTGGCCATGCTCCAGTAGCCTTCGCCGAAGTCCGGGCGCGCCGCGATCGCCGCACGGTAGGCACGCAGGGCCGCCTGCTGGTCGCCGCGGGTCTTGAGGATGTGCCCATAGCTCAGCTGCACGTTCGGCGCGTTCGGCGCGAGCTGCAGCGATCGCTCGAACGCAGCCGTGCTCTGTCCGACGTTGCCGACGTGGGCATAGCCGTTGCCGAGCCCGGCCCAGGCCATGGGGTTTTCCGGCGCGGCGCGCGTCGCGGCCAGATAACAGTCGATCGACTCGCCGTGGCGGTCTGCCTCCTGCAGCATCGCTCCGAGCATGAGCCAGGCCGCCGTGTACGTCGGCGCCACCGCCGTCGCACGCCGCAGCAACGCCTCGGCGTCTCCCTGCTTCTTGTCTTCCCGCCAGTAGACCTCCGCCAGGAACCGCATGGCGTCGACGTTGCTCGCGTCCTCGCGCAGCGCGTCGCGCAGCGCGTCGACCGCCTCCTGCCGGCGCCCTGCACGAAGATGGTCGAGTGCCAGTGCCACGCGGCCGCGCCGGGAATCGAGGTCGAAATAGTCTTCGAACGCCGCGTCGGCGTCCTGGCCGCGGCCCAGCGCGGCGAGCGCCTGGCCCAGCTTCTTGTGCGCCAGCGGCAGGCGCGGTTCGAGCTGGATCGCGCGCTGGAAGCACGGCACGGCTTCCTCGAACCGCTGTTGCAGGGCCAGCACGCTGCCGAGGTCTTCGTGCAGATGCGGGATGTCCGGCTGCAGGCCGAGCGCGAGGCGCAGGGTCTGTTCGGCTTCGGCGTGACGCCCCTGCTTCAGCAGCGCGTTGCCGAGCAGGCGCAGGTGCTCGACGCATCCGGGGCTGTGCTCGAGCCAGGCACGGCAGGTGGCTTCGGCGCGCGACGGCTGGCCGGTCTGCAGCGCCTGGAGCGCGGACTCCAGGCTCGCGACCTTCGGATGCGGCGTTCGGGATGGGGATTTCAAGCCTGTAATGTACGATGGCGCGCGGGTCGATCCAAGTTCCCGCGGCCCCCGGCTCCTTGCACCAGGCCGGTGTTGCACGGGCGTTTGCGTGCGCCGGGCACGTTCAGTACGTTAGCGCCATGGACGTGGCAGCGTCGGACAAGGGCGGCCGGGCAACGGCCGCGGCGCGGCGGTCATTCACGGTCTCGGCGCGCGGCAAGCTCGCGGCCATGCCGATCCAGATGTTCATCAAGCAGCACTTCGGCGACGTGCCGGTCGCGCAGATCGACAGCTTCTTCGGGTTCACCACCGACAGGAGCACGCTCTACGGCGGGCGCATCTACGCGCGCACCGAGATCAGCGACTACGACCTGCGCGTCATGTACGGCATGGGCATCGGCCTGCGCCTGCCGATGACCAACCACGAGGCGTCGCCCGAGGAATACGCGGCCAACGTGCCGCTGTTCGAGAAGCATCACCGGCGCGGCAACTCGGTCATCGTCACCAACGACAACCTCGCGCGCTGGCTGCGGCGCGATTTCCCCGAGTACCGGATCGAGGCCAGCGTCATCAAGAACATCGACACCCTCGCGAAGATCGACAAGGCGGCCCGGCTCTACGACAGCATCATCCTGCCGATGAGCTCGAACGAGGACGAGGCGTTCCTGGCCGCGATCGGCAACAAGGACCAGATCACGCTGTTTGCCAATGCCGGCTGCGCGCTGACCTGCCCGTCGAAGATCTGCTATCCGAGCATCTCGAAGGCCAACAAGACCGGCGACCCGACGCTGTTCCGCTGCTCGCAGCAGCTGAAGTACCGCGAGCTGCTCGGCATGCAGGATTTCGACCTCGACCGCCTCGAGAGCCTGGGCTTTCACCGGTTCAAGCTGCTGCGCGCCCGCGAAGGCAACATCACCGGGGTGTGAGCCGCGCGCGTGAGCCTGGTGGCCTGATCCGCAGCGAAGAATGGTAGGCTCCGCACTTCGTCGACAAAGGACCCAGCATGTGCGGAATCGTCGGTGCCGTTGCGCAGCGTGACGTCGTCCCCGTCCTGATCGAGGGCCTGCGCCGCCTCGAATACCGCGGCTACGACTCGGCGGGCGTCGCCGTGCTGAACGGCTCGGGCCGCATGAAGCGCCTGCGCACGGTCGGCAAGGTGCGCAAGCTCCAGGACGCGATCGACGCCGACCCGACGGGCGGCCCGCTCGGCATCGCGCACACCCGCTGGGCCACGCACGGCGTGCCCAGCGAACGCAATGCGCACCCGCACGTCTCGCGCGACGGCATCGCCATCGTGCACAACGGCATCATCGAAAACCACGACGAGCTGCGCGAGGAGCTCGAGCGGGCCGGCTACGAGTTCACCTCCGAGACCGACACCGAAGTCATCGCGCACCGCGTCCACTTCCACCTGCAGCAGTCGCAGGATCTGTTCAAGGCCGTGCGTGCCACGGTCGCCGAGCTCGAGGGTGCCTACGCGCTCGCCGTGATCTCGCAGGCCGACCCCGACCGCCTCGTGCTGGCGCGCGCCGGTTGCCCCGTCGTCATCGGCGTGGGCCAGGGCGAGAACTTCGTCGCCTCCGACGTCGCCGCGCTGCTGCCCGTGACGCGCCGGTTTGCGATCCTCGAGGAAGGCGACGTCGCCGACGTGCACCGCGAGAGCTTCCGCGTGCTCGACCGCGACGGCAATCTCGCCGAGCGCAAGGTCTATGAGAGCGAGCTCTCGGCGGACGCGGCCGAGAAGGGCGAGTATCCGCACTACATGCTCAAGGAGATCCACGAGCAGCCGCGCGCCGTGGCGCAGACGCTCGCCGAGCGCGTCGCCGGCGGCAGGCTGCTCGAGGCCGCGTTCGGGCCCGCCGCGCAGGCCGTGTTCGCGAAGACCCAGGCGGTGCGCATCGTCGCCTGCGGCACGAGCTTCCACGCCGGTGTGGTCGCGAAGTACTTCATCGAGCAGATCTGCCGCCTGCCGTGCTGGGTGGAGATCGCGAGCGAATACCGCTACCGCAATCCGGTGGTGCCCAGGAACACGCTGTTCGTGAGCGTCTCGCAGTCGGGCGAGACGGCAGACACGCTCGCGGCGCTGCGGCTCGCGAAGCAGGCGGGCTATCTGTCGCAGCTCGCCATCTGCAACGTGCCCGAAAGCTCGCTGGTGCGCGAGTCGGAGCTCGTGATGCTGACGCGCGCCGGCCCCGAGATCGGCGTGGCGTCGACCAAGGCATTCACGACGCAGCTCGCCGCGCTCAACATGCTGGTGATCGCGCTCGCCAAGCACCATGGCGCCGACGCCGAGCGCGAGCGCGGGCTGGTGCAGAAGCTGCTCGGCATCCCCGCGCTGATCGAGGCGTCACTCGCGCTCGACCCCGTGGTCGCGCGGCTGGCGCAACGCTTCGTCGGCAAACAGCACGCGCTGTTCCTCGGCCGCGGCGCCATGCACGCCATCGCGCTCGAAGGCGCGCTCAAGCTCAAGGAAATCTCCTACATCCACGCCGAGGCCTACGCGGCCGGCGAGCTGAAGCACGGGCCGCTCGCACTCGTCGACCAGGACATGCCGGTCATCACCGTGGCGCCCAACAACGACCTGCTCGAAAAGCTCAAGAGCAACCTGCAGGAAGTGCGTGCGCGCGGCGGCGAGCTCATCGTGTTCGCCGATCCGGAGGCCGGGATGAAAGAATCCGACGGCGTCACCGTCATCGAGATGCCGCGCCACGTGAGCTACTTCCAGGCGCCGGCGGTCTATACCGTGCCGCTGCAACTGCTCGCGTATCACGTCGCCATCCTCAAGGGGACCGACGTCGATCAGCCGCGGAATCTGGCGAAGTCGGTGACGGTGGAGTAGTTCTCCTGTCGGCAGATCAACACCAGAGTCACGGCAGAAACGGCTGGGCAGCGGAAATGGAGCCGGTCACTGAAGAACGGAACCGGGAACCGCCTGGCTGAAGGCTCGCGGTATGTGTGGCCGATACGTGACTCCGGACCAGGCCGCGATCGAGCGGGTGTACGCGCTCCGCGGCACCGCGAGTGAGTCGTTCCTGCGCGCGGGCTTCGCGCAGTCGTTCAACGTCGCGCCCACCCAGGACGTGCCGACGCTGCGTGTGGTGCGCGATCGCGGCGGCGAGTGTGTCCTCGAACAGATGCGCTGGGGGTTGATCCCGTCGTGGGCCCATGGCGAGCCGCCAGGGTTCTCGACCATCAACGCGAAGGTCGAGAACCTCGCCAAAGCGGCGACGTGGCGCGGGCCCTGGCAGCGGGGGCAGCGCTGCCTCTTTCCGGCAGCCGGATTCTACGAGTGGCAAGTGCAGGCCGATGGCACCAAGCGCCCCCATTACATCCGTCCGGCGGCCGCAGGCGAGCTGTTCAGCATCGCCGGCATCTACGACAGCAGCACCACCGCGGATGGGCAACGGATCCTGAGCTGCGCCATCATCACCATGCCGGCGAACGAGCTGCTGGCCGAGATACACAACACCAAGCGGCGCATGCCGCTGATCATCCCGCGCCACGCGGTGGACGCCTGGCTGTCGGGCTCCGTGGCGGAGGCCGCCGCCCTGCTCGTGCCCTACCCGGCGGACGGCATGCGCGCGCATCGCGTGAGCACACGCGTGAACACGCCACGGAACAACGATGCCACGCTGATCGCACGGGTCGAGACGAACTGAATTCGCGCAAGGCGTGGCGGGCGTGCCCGAGCCCCATCTGCCACAGGCCGGCCGAGGTGACATAACGCGTCTGATGGTCATACAAAGCGCTGACAATCGTCGGTCGGCAGTTTCGGCGGGGTCGTTGCAGCGCGGCGGTGCCGGCGTATGCTTTCGGCAAAGATCGCTTTGCTTTGCCCGGGCGCGCCGGGTGTCGGCAGAAAGGGGGGGACGATCATGCGCAACGCCAGGCATCTCAGGCATGGGCTACCGGTGCTCGGATCGCTTGCCGTGCTTGCAAGCCCGGCGGCCATGGCCGCGAGCGTATGGGGCATCGACTGGACGCAGAATGGCAATGCGTCTGCAACGACGTCTCTCCTGCTGACACCCGACCTGACGGATCAACGCGGCTCCGCGTGGGTGTCCGATCAGATCGCCGTGACGAGCACGACGGCCCTGCATGCGTTCTTCGAATTCCGGATCTCGGGCGACGAAGATAAGTGGGATCCCGCCGACGGGATGGCGTTCGTGCTCCACAGCGGAGGCGCCGATGCCCTCGGGGACGGTGGCAGCGGGTTGGGCTACCAGAACATGACTTCGGACCCGATCGTCGCGGTCGAGTTCGACACCTTCTCGTGGGGCTCCGAGCACGCGGCACCGCACGTGGCCATCCATACGGCGGCCAACACGGACATCACGGCTGGCACTGCGCCGGCTGCCATCGAAGACTCGCCGTTTCCTCTCGCGCGTCACACCAGCGCCCCAAACCTCTTCGCCTGGGTCGACTTCGACCCGAGCACGAAGTTTCTGAGTGTGTTCCTGAGCGACAGCGACGTGAAACCCGATGACGCCCTGCTGACACACAACCTGGGTACCACGCTGGACGATTTCCTCGGCGACAGCATCCGTTTCGGCTTCACGGCCGCGACGGGCGCTGCGCACAGCCGGCACGAAGTCCTGGACTTCTCGATGACGCCGGTGCCGTTGCCCGCCGCGGCGTGGCTGCTGCTCTCGGGCCTCGCCGGGTTCGCGGCGCTCGGGCACAGGAAACGGGCCGCGTAGTCAGTCGTTCGCGTCGTCCGCCGGCGCCGGTCGCGGCGCCTGGCACAGGCAGCTCTTCAGCGATCGGGGCCGCATGAATTCGCGGCCGGCGTCAGTGCGCTGCGGCTGCCGATACTCACCGTCCACAGGAGGCATAACTGCTTGACACAGCTCTAAAATTCGATAACATACTGTATATAATCACAGGATTACGGAGCGTGTCATGGACGACACCGTGGCAACCACCGTTTGCACTCCTCCCGCAGGCGTTTCTTTCCCCGGACCTCCGCCCCCCGCCGAGCCACCCCTCCAGGCGCTCCCCATCCGCGAGATCGAGGCGCGCATCACCGAGCTCGCCGGCCACCTGAACGCGGCCAACCACCGCTGGTTGCAGCTGATCGCGGAGTTCGACCGCCGGCTCGGCTGGTCCGACGGCGTCACGCACTCCTGCGCTCACTGGCTGAGCTGGAAGTGCGGCCTCGAACTCGGCGCCGCGCGCGAGAAAGTGCGCGTGGCCCGCGCGCTCGAAACCCTGCCGATGATCGACGGCGCCATGGGTCGCGGCGAGCTGAGCTACTCCAAGGTACGTGCGCTGACGCGGGTGGCGACGCCGGCCACCGAGCCGGTGTTGCTCAACGTCGCGCGTCACGGCACCACGCACCACGTCGAGAAACTCGTGCGTCAGTTCCGTCGCGTGCAGGAGGTGGAAGAGGTCGCGCGCGCAGCGCTGCAGCATGCCTCGCGCAAGCTCACGTACTATCACGACGACGACGGCTCGCTGGTCGTGAAGCTGCGGCTCGCGGCCGAGAGCGGTGCCCTGCTGCTCAAGGCGCTCGACGCCGCCCTGGCCGATGCACCCCTGCCGCCGCACTCTGCAGGTGCTTTTGACAATTCACGTGAAACGTCCGGCGTCTCGGCGGCACCGCCGGGCGCGCTGATCGACGGATGCAGCAGCCGCAACGGCAGCGGCAACGGCATCGACACCGCCGCGTTCGCCGGCGACCGGCCCGGCTGGTCGGCCCGGCGCGCCGATGCGCTGGTCGCGATGGCGGAGAGCTACCTGAAGCACGGCGCCGCGGCGCTCAGCGGCGGCGAGCGTCACCAGATCGTCGTGCACGTCGACGAGTCCACGCTGGGCGAGCGGTCCGCGGGTCGCTGCGGGCTCGAGGGCGGCCCCGCGGTGCCGATCGAAACCGCGCGGCGGCTCGCGTGCGATGCCAGCGTCGTCGCAATCACCGAGGACGCGCGTGGCGAGCCGCTCGACGTCGGTCGCAAGACCCGCAGCATTCCGCCGTCCCTGCGCCGGGCGCTCAAGTCACGCGACCAGGGCTGCGTGTTCCCCGGTTGCAGCCACCAGCGCTTCGTCGACGGTCATCACATCCAGCACTGGGCCGCGGGCGGCAAGACGCGGCTGTCGAACCTGGTCTCGCTGTGCCGCTTTCATCACCGTGCCGTGCACGAAGGCGGCGTAACCGTCGAGCGCGTCGACGACGGCGCGTGGCGTTTCACGAACCGTCACGGGCAGGTGCTCGAATCCTGCGCGCCCGGGCACACGCGGTCGATGGGGAGCTGGCAGCAGCTCGTCGCCGATCACCACCAGCAGGGTCTGCGCATCGACGCGAAGACCGCGGCCACGCGCTGGCTCGGCGAGAAAATGGACTACGGCATCACCATCGACGCGCTGCTCTGGCGCGCGCGGCGCGGCGCGGAGGGTGTTGCAGGCGAAACGTAGCCGGCACCGGCCCCGCGTGCGGCGGTGTCATACGCCTGCGCGACAGTCGTAGGTCGTTTTGTTCGCGCGATTCATTGTCGCGGCGCTGGCGATTCGCTAGATTGCCCGGCATACGAAGAATTCCGTCCGCGGACCGCGGCGGGACAGGGAGTGTGAGGGGTGCCATGACGAACATCAGCCATCGAGCCATCCGCATTGCCGCCGCCACGGCGTTCCTGATGGCCGGCGCCGGTCTCGCGGGCAGCGCCACCGCAGCGACGGTGTTCAGCGACAATTTCGACGGCGCGCCCTCGGGCTCGTCGCTCAATGCCGCGCCGACCAACTGGTCGGTGATCAGCAGCTCGGGTGCGGTCATCACCAACGGTTGGACCACTGTGTCGAACGTTGCCGCAACGCAGGGATACACGCTGATCTCCTGGCTTCTCACGCCGGACAAGGACTACGCCAACGCCAGCGTCTTCTTCGAAGCGCTCGGTGACGACAACGTCGGCCCGCTGCTCGACGACGTCACGCTCACCGCGGTGCCGCTGCCGGCGGCAGCGTGGCTGCTGCTCTCGGGCCTCGCCGGGTTCGCGGCGCTGGGGCGCCGGCGGGCGCGCGTCGCCGAAGCCTGAGGTTTTACTTACATTCGCGAGCCGTGGCGTGAAACCCTCCGCTGCGGCCAGGCCCGTCCCGCCGCGCGACGCACATCCCCCGGGACGACGCGCCTGCCCCACCGCAGTTCGCCCTGCAACGCTGTCATACGCGAGACGTGTGTCATGCGAGCGTATGCCAGCCCCCGGCCAAATTATTTCGGGCGTATTTCACATTTCCGACAACGCGTCTTGTTATCCATAAACTCGTTACACATCAATCGCTTACGTCATTGCAGTCGGGTCTCATTTGCAGCCCCGACCCACTTCCGGCCGGATTCGTTTGTCATAACGTAATATAGGTGTAGACACGTGCTTTCCGGCTCGCCTCGACCGCAATACACTTCGCCACACGCCGGTCATGGTCGTCAGGAACCAGCCAACGACTGCCCGGGCCAGTCCACGGACGGACGCAAGCGACGAGTCAGCGAAGGCACCTGCAGCGCATGGCGCGGGGCCCTCGCGGTTCGGGTACTTGGAAAGACCAGTGGAGGGGCCCCGATCATGCAAGACGGGCGGAAACAGGCGGTATCGCTGCGGCTCGGCGCCGGTGACATCCGCAAGATCAAGCGGCTCGCCAAGCGTCTCGGCGTGCGCGACTCGGACGTCATCCGTTACGCCCTCAAGGTGACTCTCGCCAAGCTGGCGCCCTTGTGCGATCCGGGCGTGCGCGGCCGCGCGCTGATGCCGGTGTTCGTCGACACGGGCGTCGACATCCTGCAGCACTTCGACCTCGACGAGGAAAGCCTCGACCGCATCATCAACGACGGCGTCGACGACGAGGCGCATCGCGTCGAGCACAGCGACCTGCAGCTCATGGCGATGATCGGCATGCAGCGCGGCTACGCCAAGCTCAGCCTGCGCGAGCTGCAGCAGACGCTCGCGGCCACCGCGAGCCTGCCGCCCGGCGGCAACGACGCCCTCGACGACACGCTGTCGACTTCGTTCCGCCAGCACCTCTACGCCAAGTACGTGCGGCCCGCCGCAGGCCCAGGTACAGGCACAGGCGCAGGTACAGGTTCATCAGGTACAGGCCCAGGTGCAGGCGCAGGCACAGGCACGGCCGCGGGCGCAGCGTCCAACGGGCACGCCGAGGCGAGCGCGGGCACCGCCGCGCCGCACGCCGCATCGCCGTCCGCCAAGCCGGCAGCCGCCTCGCCCGCCAAGCCGGCGTCCGCTTCCTCCGCTGCGACCGCCGCGACCGCCGACGTCCCGAGGCCGGCCCACGCATGAGCGCCGTCGCCGAGCCCGCCGGCAGCACCGAGGAAACTCCGCGGCCGGCCGAAGCCCTCGCTTCGTACGTCGAGGCCGTGCGTCGCCGCGCCACGCCCATGGGCATCGCCTTCGGCGCGGTGCTGATGCTCGCGCTGCTGCTCGCGGCGTTCTGGCCGCCGACGTACCTCTCGCAGGGCACCATCCTCATCGAGCAGCAGGAAATCCCGCAGGACTACGTGCGCTCGGCCATCTCGAGCTATGCCGACGAGCGCGTGCAGGTGATCAGCCAGCGCGTGATGACCTCGGCCAACCTGCTCTCCATCATCGACAAGTTCGGCCTCTATGCCGACGCCAAGGACACCACGACGCGCGAGGCGCTGGTCGAGCACATGCGCCAGGACATCAAGCTGGAGATGATCAGCGCCGACGTGGTCGACCCGCGCCAGGGCCGCGCCACCAAGGCGACCATCGCGTTCTCGGTGGGCTACCAGGCGCCCTCGCCGCAGACGGCGGCGCGCGTCGCCAACGACATCGTTTCGCTCTATCTCAGCGAAAACCTCGAGTCGCGCCGGCAGCAGGCCGAGAGCTCCGCCGGCTTCCTCGCCAGCGAAGCCGAAAAGATCCGCCAGCGCACCGTCGAGCTGGAGCAGCGGCTCGCCGACTTCAAGCAGCGCAACTACGACCGCCTGCCCGAGCTCACCGGGCTGAACCTGCAGTCGATGACCAACGACATGGCGCACATGCGCGAGGTGGACACGCGCATCCGCTCGCTCGAGCAGCAGTTGCAGTTCCTCGACGCACAGCTCGCGCAGGTGCACCCGAACGCCATGTCCGTCACCGACACCGGCGAGCGGCTGATGAGCCCGCGCGACCAGTTGAAGAGCGCGAAGATGGAGCTCGCGGCGGCGCGCTCGCGTTACACGGCCGAGCACCCGACGGTGATCGCGCTGCAGCACCGCGTCGAGGAGCTCGAGCGCATCGTCGCGAGCGGCGAGATCGACACCCCCACGGCGCCCGACAACCCCACCTACGTGCAGCTCGCCGCGCAGCGCAATTCCGTGGCCAGCGAGCGCAACGAGCTGCGCGAGCAGCGCGCGCAGCTCGCCGCCAACGTCGCGCGCTACCAGCGCATCCAGGCCGAGACGCCGGTGGTGGAGAAGGACTACGTCGCGCTGGTGCGCGAGGTGGAGGGCGAGCAGGCCAAGTACAACGAGCTGCGCCAGAAGCAGCTCACGGCGCAGCTCGCGCAGAACCTCGAGACGGAACAGAAGGGCGAGCGCTTCACGCTGATCGAGCCGCCGCTCGCGCCGCAGACGCCCGTCAGCCCGAACCGCAAGGCGATCCTCGCGCTCGGCCTGCTGCTGGCGCTCGGCGCGGCAGTGGGCGTCATGGCGTTGTTCGAGGCGCTCGACCCGCGCGTGCGCGGCCGCCGCGAGCTCGTGGCGCTGGTCGGTGTGCCGCCGCTCGCGATCATCCCCTGGGTGGCGCCGCGGCTCGACGAGCAAGCAAAGCGCCGGCGTCGGCTGCAGTTCGTGGCCGGCATGGCCGGCGGCGCCGTGGCCATGGTGCTCGCGGTGCACGTGCTGGTGAAGCCGCTCGACGTGCTGTGGGCGGTGCTGCTGCGGCGGCTCGGTGCCGGCTGAGCGCAGGAAACAAGAAGAACACCATGGAACGACTGCAGCGAGCCCTCGAACGCGCCAAGGCCGAGCGCGATCTCGTCACCGGTGGCGCCCCGGCGCGGCTGGTCGAGGCGCCCGCGCCATCGTCATCTCTATCGCCGTCGCCGTCGCCTTCGCCGGCATCGAACGGCGCCATGCCGGACGGCGACGAGCGCGTCGCGGCCGCGCCGGCCGCCGAGCCCGCCATCGGGCGCGACGGCACACGGTTCATGGACACGCAGCAGGTCCGCATCACGCGCTCGCAGCCGGTCGACCTGCGCGGCATGCGCGAAGCCGGCCTGCTGCTGCCCGGCATGGTCGGCACCGCGGCGCACAGCTTCAAGATGCTGCGCACGCAGGTGATGCAGCGCATGCGGCCGCGCAAGTGGAACACGCTGGCCGTGGTGAGCCCGGCGCCCGACGAAGGCAAGACCTTCGTCGCCATCAATCTCGCCGTGGCGATCGCCGCCGACCCGAACTCCACCGCCCTGCTCGTCGACCTGGACCTGCGCGCACCGCGCGTGCACAAGCGCTTCGGGTTCACGCCGCAGGCGGGGGTCGAGGACTGCCTGCGGGGCGAGGCCACGCCGGCACAGGCGCTGGTGGCGCCCGAAGGTTACGACTCGCTGCTGCTGCTGCCGGCCCGCGGCCCGGTGGAGCAGTCGTCGGAGCTGCTCGCGAGCACGCGCACGCGGCAGCTGGTGCGCGAGATCAAGGAGCGCTACACCAACCGGGTGGTGATCTACGACCTGCCGCCGGTGCTGGGCAGCGACGACGCACTGGCGTTCGCACCGCAGGTGGATGCCCTGCTGGTCGTCGTCGGCGACGAACGCACCAAGCGCGAGGAGCTGCAGCGCTGCCTGGAGCTGGTGCGCGAGATCCCCATCGTCGGCACCGTGCTGAACGGCTCGCGCCGCGAGCAGAGCGCGGCGTACGCGTACTGACGGCGGGCGCGATGTACGAGAAGTTCTACGGGTTCAGGGAAAAGCCGTTCGCGCTGACGCCGGACCCGGCGTTCCTGTATTTCGGGCGGCATCACAAGCGCGCGCTGCTGCAACTGGAGTACGGGCTCACCAACGACGCCGCGTTCGTGCTGATCACCGGCGAGATCGGCGCCGGCAAGACGACGCTGATCCGCCACCTGCTCGGGCGGCTGACCCAGAACGTGACCGTCGGCCTCATGAGCAACACCGTGCTGGACAACGGCAAGGTGCTCCGGTGGGTGTGCGCGGCCTTTGGAATCAAGCCCGCCGACAACGACGACGTGACGCTTTACGACGCGTTCATCGACTTCGTCATCGAGGAGTACGCCTCGGGGCGGCGCGTGGTGCTGATCGTCGACGAGGCACAGAACCTCGGGCGGGTGCGGCTGGAGGAGCTGCGGGTGCTGTCCAACGTGAACGTCGACAAGCACCTGGTGCTGCAGACGATCCTCGTCGGGCAGCCGGAACTGAGGGACATGATGAAGATGCCGCAGTTGCGGCAGTTTGCGCAGCGGGTGGGGGCGGATTATCACATCGGGCGGCTG
>JAYRRR010000041.1:0-22013 GCA_041910015.1 Steroidobacteraceae bacterium | reverse complement strand
CTCGAGGACACCGACTTCCGCGCCGACGACAGCTTCCTGCGCGCGATCTATCCGACGGGTCATCCGAACCGGCAGGCGCCGCCGCAGGAGTTCATCGCGGCGATCGAACGCGCGTCCATCGAGGACGTGCGCCGCTTCCATGCGCAGTACTACGGCCCTGCCGGCATGCGGCTGGTACTGGTCGGCGACGTCGACCCGCAGGCCGCGCAGCAGGCGATCGGGAAGGAGTTCACGGGCTGGAACGGCGGCTCGGCGCCGGCCGCGGTGGCGAAGGCACCGTCGCTCTCCGCACCCGCCATCGCGACCGTCTACATGCCCGACAAGGCCAACGTCAGCATCGTGCTGGGACAGCCGACGCAGCTGCGCTACGCGGACCCGGACGCCATCGCGCTGCGCGTCGGCACGCGCATCCTCGGCAGTGGCTTCATGGGCCGGCTGATGGCAAACGTGCGCGACAAGGAAGGCCTGACCTACGGCATCGGCGCCGCGGTCGCGAACGACGTCTACGTCGATGGCGACTGGCGCATCGACGCGAGCTTCGCGCCGAACCTGCTCGAGCAGGGCATCGCCTCGACCAGGCGCCAGCTCGTGGAGTGGCACGACAAGGGCGTGACGGCGGCCGAACTCGAGCGCGCGAAAACCGAGGTCGCCGGCACGTACAAGGTCCGGCTCGCGACCACGGGCGGCATGGCCGGCACCATCCTCAGCATGCTCAACGCCGGCATGCCGCTGGCGTTCGTCGACGACTATCCGCAGCGCGTCGCGTCGCTCACGCTCGAGCAGGTCAATGCCGCGATCCGCAGCCACCTCGACCCGTCGACGATGGTGCTGGTGCAGGCCGGCACGGTGCCGGGCGCGAAGGTCACGGCGCCAGCGGCGCCGTGACGGCTTGATCGAGCAGCGCCCCGAGCCGGTCGACCGACTCCCAGCCGAGATAGACGGTCACGAGCCACGCGGCGAGCCCGAGCGCCGCGAGGGCGCGGGGGTACGCGTAACCGTGCAGCAGGTCGGCGCGCCGGTACGCCACCCAGAGCAGTGCGGCGACGCCGACCGGCAGGATCAGGCCGTTGAACGCGCCCGCGAAAACGAGCAGCGACACGGGCGCGGCGCCGGCGGTCAGGAACACGACCGTCGACAGTGCGATGAACGCCACGACGAGCACGCCACGCCAGCGTACCAGGCGTTCGTGACCCGCCACGACGAAGGACACGGACGTATACGACGCCCCGATGACCGACGTGATCGCCGCGGCCCAGAGGATCAGCCCGAACACGCGCCGGCCGAACCCGCCGGCGGCGGCCGCGAACGCGGAGGCCGCGGGATTCGCCGGATCGAGCCGCGTGCCGGCCGCGACGACGCCGAAGACGGCGAGGAACAGCAGGATGCGCATCAGGCCGGTCAGCAGCACGCCCTGCACCGACGCGCGCGCGATGACACCTACGTGCCCGAGGCCCTGCACACCCGCATCGAGCAGCCGATGAGCCCCGGCGTAGGTGATGTAGCCGCCGACCGTGCCGCCCACCAACGTCGTGATGGCGAGCACGTCGACCTCCTCGGGCAGCACGGCGTTGCGCAGCGCGGCGCCCAGCGGCGGACTGGACACCCATGCGACGTAGCCGCTCATGGCGATCATCACCAAACCGAGCACGACGACGATGCGGTCCATCGCGACACCGGCACGACGCGACAGAAAGACGCCGACGGCCAGCGCGGCAGAGACAGCCCCGCCCCATCGCGGCGGCAGGCCCAGCAGCGCGTCGAGCCCGAGCCCGCAGCCCGCAACGTTGCCGACGTTGAACACCAGCCCGCCGAGCACGACGCAGAAAGTCAGCACATGCCCCGCACCCGGCAGGACCCGATTGCCCAGTTCCGGCGCGCGCAATCCCGACACGCCGATCACGCGCCAGACGTTGAGCTGCAGCGCGAGGTCGACGAGGATCGAAGCGAGGATCGCGAACGCGAACGCCGCGCCGAGCTGCGCCGTGAACTGCGTCGTCTGCGTGATGAAGCCCGGCCCGATGGCGCTGGTCGCCATCAGGAACATCGCTCCCGACACTGCCCTGCCCTGCATGGACGAACGCTTCCTCGCCCCGTGCGCGCTTCGCGGCTGCATTCTGGCACGGTCGCGCGCCGGCGCCTGCCCCGCGTGTTTTGGGAGCGCCTTCACAGGATTCGCACCGAAATCCGCGTGGCGTCGACTGTCGACCCGAGCGCGGACTTACACTTGGCGCGGGCGGAGGATAGGCGTCGATGAGCATCGCCGACAAACGCGTGGAAGAACTGCTCGACCGCTGGATGGCGAGCCTGGAGCTGCACGCCCGCTACCGGAAGCTGGACGACACCGCCTATGCACGCGTGCAGAACTGGCCGCCGCACCAGCGTCCCACCGCGTGGGTAATCGAACTCGCACGCAAGCGGCTGCTGGAACTGCGTGGCCAGCTCACCCAGCACAAGGACGCGGGTGACACGGCCTTCGCCGAGTCGCTGGAACTCATGTCCTTCCTGACCAGCCTGCTCGGGTCCGAGCACATCGACCGCTTCATCCCGCTGGCGACGGCGAAGGCAGTGGACACGGCCGCCTCGGGCACGGTCGTGCAGCCGAAGACCCGAGCCCCCCCCAGACCACGCGCCGCGACCGGGCAATCGGGCGTGCATCGCCAGCTCGCCAGCCAGAAGCCGGCCACCTCCGCGAAGCAGGCGCCGACGCAGCGCGCGTCGGGTAGCGCCAAGGCCACATCCCCGATCGACGCCCGGACGCGCCAGGTGCTGACCGATGCCGTGCGCCTGCTGGAATGGGGGCGCGAGTGGCCCGCCATCGCCGGGCTGATCGCACGCATGGCGGACCGCCCGTCCGAAAAGGACGTGTGGCAGATCCTGCGCGCGCACCGCGCGGAGATCCTCGCGAAAGCCGGCCGCCCGGCGAGCTGATCCACCGCACACGCCTCCCCTGCGTCTGCCAGTCGGCGACGTCGCTGTGTCGCGGTGACAGGGTCCCGCGCGTTGGGTTAAGTTCACCGCCGTCCAGGACACCCGCGCAGGAGCGCCGATCATGAAGCCGACCCGCCCGCTCGCCATCGTCACACTCGTCGCTGCCGCCTTGCTGGGTGGTGCCGCACAAGCGCAAGGCACGCCATCGAAGGCCGAGCAGGCCCTCAAGTACCGCAAGTCGGTCTACCAGGTGATCGCGTGGAATTTCGGGCCCATGGCGGCCATGGCGCAGGGCAAGACGCCGTACGACGCAAAGGAATTCGCGATGCGCGCCGAACGCGTCGCCGCGGTCGCGCCGATGCTGCTCGAGGCCTACCCCGCCGAGTCGAGAGGCGTCCCCCAGTCCAGGCTCGAGCCGGAGATGTGGGACAACCGCGCGGACTTCGACGCCAAGCTGCGCGACCTCATCGACCGCAGTGCCGCTCTGGCCACGGCGGCGAAGACCGGCGACTTCGCCAAATCGAAGGCGGCGTTCTTCGAGACCGGCAACGCCTGCAAAGGCTGCCACGACAAGTACCGGTCCGAGTGATCTCCTCGCCACATTGCGGCAGCCGGGCATCCGTCAGAAGTAACTGATCGAGGCCTCGGGCGCCGCGAGGATCACGAGCGCGAGCGCACCGGCCAGCACCGCCACGATCAGCACCGCGAGCGCCCCGCGCGACTCGTGGATGCCGTCCGTGACGCCGGGCTTGCGCCCGGTCATCATGGCCCGCACCAGGCCACCACCGCCACGCCGCCTTTCGTGCCAGGCGATCGCGGCCACGTGCAGCACGATGAGCCCGAGCAGCGCCTTGGAAAGCCCGCGATGCAGCGACGTCAAACGCCGACTGGTCTCAAAGTCGACCCAGCCCTGCAGCGGCCCGGCGTTGGCGATCTCGTCGTTCGCCAGCAGCCCGGTCGACGCCTGCACGACCAGCACGGCGAGAAACACGAGCACGCTCAGCGCGCCCAGAGGGTTGTGGCCGCTGTTTGGCACGCTCGCCGGATCGCGCAGGTACGCGACGATGCCGCGCGGCCCGCGCACGAACGAACGGAAGCGTGCGTGACGGGTACCGACCCAGCCCCACGCGATCCGGAACAGCACCAGAACCAGCGACGCGCACCCGAACGCCCGGTGCCAGGCAAACCACTCGATGCCCGCATGATGCGTCGCCCACGAACCGGCGACGCAGGCGACCAGCGTCCAGTGAAACACCCGCAGCGGCCAGTCCCAGATCATCGCGTCCGTCGTCGGCGGCATCGGTCGTCGTCCCTCCTGCGTCTGCGCGTGCACGGCGCAGTATGCGATGATCCGCTGCCCGCGTGACGATCACGTACCGGGCCAGGCCGCCTGCTGCCATACCCAGTGACCGTACCGACCGACACACCGGCCCCGGCGGGCCTGTTCCGCCGCCTCGCAGCGATGCTCTACGACGGGCTGCTCATCCTCGCCCTGTGGATGCTCGCAACCGCGGGCTTCCTGCCATTCACCGGCGGCGAAGCCGTGCGCTGGACCACGACGCCGGGGCTCTTCCTCCTGCACAAGCTCGTCATGGTCGCGATTGTCCTGGGCTTCTACGGCCTGTTCTGGACGCGGCAAGGCCACACGCTCGGCATGGCGTCGTGGCGGCTGCAGCTGGAGCGGGCCGACGGCGGCCGGCCGACGTGGACCGACGCCGTGCGACGCCTGCTGGCCGCGACGCTGTCGTGGTTGCCGCTGGGTCTCGGCTGGTGGTGGGCTCTGTTCGACACCGAACGTCGCACCTGGCACGACATGCTCTCGCACACGCGCGTGCGGACCCTGCCTCGACGGGCGCGCAACGCCGTCGCCTGAGCACCACGCCGCAGTCCACCGCGCTGCCGCTCAGCGGTGACGCCAGAGCAGCGTCCCGGTCAGCATGCCCAGCAGCGCCGTCGGAATCCAGCCGACGAGCCACGGCGACAGGTTGAAGAGCTGCCCGCTGCTTTCGAGCGTCTGGCTGAGCAGCACGAAGCCCGCCCCGATCAGCACGCCGATCACGGTGCGCGCGCCCTGGCCCGAGGAGCGCATCGACCCCGTCGAAAACGCCAGCGCGAGCATGACCACGAGCAGCACCGCCGCGAACCGCGCGATGCGTGACCACAACGCCGCTTCGTACTGGCTCGACAGCAGGTCGTTGCGCTGCAGGTGCCCGATGTAGGCGACGAGATCGCGCAGGCCCATCGTCTCAGGCTCGGCGATCGCGAGCCCCAGGAACTCGGGCGAAAGCGACGTGCGCACCTCCTTCTCGGCGTCGCGCGTCACGGCCGCACTGCTGCCGTCGGCCGCGAACGTGGTCTCGATGTACTTGTCGAGCTTCCAGACCTTGTCGCGCGCGACCCGCGCCGATTCAGCCCGGGCCACGCCCCTCAGGCGGCGGTCGGCATCGAGCTGGAAAACCTTGATGCCGCCGAAGCGCGTGCTCGCCGACTGCTGGTCGACGCTGATGATCGTGTCGCCGTCGCGGACCCAGGTACCACGACTGCCCGCGAGGCTGAACTCGTCGAACTTCGCGAACACCTTCATCTGGCGCGCGTACTGGCCGAGCGGCGGCGCGACGTACTCGCCCACGACGAACATCAGCGACGCGAGGATCAGGCCCGCGCCACCGAGCCACAGGCACATGCGCCACGTCGTGACGCCCGACGCCCGCATGACTACGAGTTCGCTGCCACGCGCGAGGTTGCCGAGGCCGAGCAGCGAGCCGATCAGCGCCGCGACGGGCAGGAGCTGGAACAGGTAGCTCGGCAGGTTCAGGGCGACGAACAGCAGGGCCTGCGACGAGGTGTAGCTGCCGACGCCGATGTCGTCCTGCTGGCCGATGAACAGGAACAGCGCGCCGAGCGCCACGAGCACGAGCATGACGAGACCGGTGTAGGCGAGCACCGTGCGCGCGACATAGCGGCCGAGCACGCCCATCACGCAGTGGCCTCCGTGCGGCGCCGCTCCCAGGGCCAGCGCCACGACACCATGCGGGCGCCGGGGTGCTGCTCCCGCCAGAGCAGCCACGCGGCGATGACGAGCGGCACGAGATGCACCCACCACAGGCCGAGCTGCCCGCCCGGCGCATCCTTCTGGATCCAGACGCGCACGGCCGCGAGCAGGTTGGAATAGAGGAAATACGTCAGCACGGCCAGACCGACGCGGGCGAAGCGGCCCTGTCGCGGACGCAGCCGCGACATCGGCACGCCCAGCACCATCAGCACCAGCGCCATCACGGGCACGGCCGTGCGCCACGCGAACTCGGCCCGGTCACGCGGCGAGCCCGACGCGAGCAGCGCCGCGGTCGACTTCATCTCCTCCTTGTCCTTGCCCGCCCGCGTATCGGGCAGCCGCACCGGGATGCCGTGCTCGCGGAATTCGACGATGCGCCAATCGGGCGCGCCCGGTATGCCCTCATAACGACGGCCGTCGTACAGCACGAACTCCTGCGTCTGCTGGCCCGCGCCGCGCTGCACGGCACGCTCCGCCATGGCCACCTCGATGCGGTCGCCGACGTTGCGCTGGACGAAGACGCCGAACAGCTCGCCGCTGGCGTCGACGCGCTCGGCGTAGAAGACCGCGTCACCGCCCGCAAAGCTGCGAAAGCGGCCCGCCTCCAGCGCGCCGAACTGCGCCGCGCGGATGGCAGCGACACGCAGTTCGGTCGACTTCTGCCACGCGGCAGGCACGACGCGGTACGAGAGCACCGCAAGCAGCGCCGCGACGAGCAGGGTCAGCAGCGCGATGGGTTTGTAGATGCGTAGCGGCCCGACGCCGCAGGCCGTCATCGCCGTCATCTCGCTCTCGTGATACAGGCGGCCGAGCGCGAGCACGATGCCGAGGAACAGCCCGATCGGCACGAGCACCGTCAGCTGCTGCAGGGTCGTCAGGCCGATCAGGGCCAGGACGATGCCGCCGGGGAAGTCGTTCTGCGCGGCCTGGCCGAGCACGCGCGCGAACTGGTTCGACAGCAGGATCACCAGCAGCACGCCCGTGACCGCGACGAAGGTCCACGTGACTTCGCGCAGCAGGTAACGGTCCAGGCGGTTCAGGAGCAAAGGTCGCGGCCCTCGGCGGGAATCGGTAAACTTGCCGGCCACGCGCACGCCGCACGGGCTCCGCCCGACGCACGCGCGCCACCGTGCGCAACGCCGTCAGTGTAGCGGGCGATCCGGTCGCGGGATATGCGGCCGGCGTCCCGCGGGACGCCACAAGAAGGGACCATCGATGCGTCTATTCGTCGCCACCGCCGCTCCAGCCCGCCAGAAGACCGACTGTGCGATCGTCGGCGTGCACGAGGGCGGCAGCTTTGCCGGGGCCGGCGCGCTGCTCGACACCGCACTGCGGGGCCGGCTTGCCCGACTGCTCAAGTCCGGCGACGTGCGTGGCAATCCGGGCGAGCTGCGCATGGTCGACGTCGAAGGCGCGGCCTGCGCCCGCGTCCTCGTCGTGGGTCTCGGCAAGCAGGGCAGCTTCCGTCGCAAGCAGTATCGCAAGGCGCTCGTCGCGGCACTGGGTGCCGTCGCGAAAACGGGGGCGCGGGACGCGGTCAGCTACCTCGCGGAATGCGTCGAACCGGCGGACGACTACTACGACGCCCGGCTCGCCGCCGAAGCCGTCGGCTCGGCGCTCTACCGCGTGCCGGCGATCCGCAGCACGCGCAAGGCGCCCGAGCCGGCACTCGGCGCATTCGGCTTCGCCGTCCGCAACGGTTCGCAAAAGGCGCAGGCGCAGCGCGGCCTCGATCACGGCCACGCGATCGCGGCCGGCATGGCGCTGACGCGCAATCTCGCAAATCTCCCGGGCAACGTCTGCACGCCGACGTACCTCGGCCAGCAGGCGAAGGAACTCGCCCGATCGCATGCGTCGGTGCACGCCCAGGTGCTCGAGGAGCGCGAGCTGAAGCGGCTGAAGATGGGCTCGTTCCTGTCGGTGACGAACGGCACCGAGCAGCCGGCGAAACTGATCGTGCTGCGCTACGACGGCGGCCGCGCCGGTCAGGCGCCCGTCGTGCTCGTGGGCAAGGGCGTCACGTTCGATAGCGGTGGCATCTCGCTCAAGCAGCCGCCCGGCATGGACGAGATGAAGTTCGACATGACCGGCGCCGCGAGCGTCTTCGGCGCAATCGAGGCGGCTGCCACGATGCAATTGAAACTGAACCTCGTCGGTGTCGTACCGGCGTGCGAGAACATGCCGAGCGGCCGTGCCTCCAGACCGGGCGACATCGTCAGGAGCATGTCGGGACAGACGATCGAGGTCCTGAACACGGACGCCGAGGGCCGCCTGATCCTCTGCGACGCGCTCACCTACGCGCGTCGCTTCAAGCCGGCCGTCGTGGTCGACATCGCGACGCTTACAGGCGCGTGCGTCATCGCGCTCGGGGCGCACAACAGCGCCGTGATGAGCAACGACGACGAGCTCGCCGGCGAGCTGGTGGCCGCGGGCCGGCGCGCCGAGGACACCTGCTGGCACATGCCCATGGGCGAGGAATACCACGACCAGTTGAAAAGCAACTTCGCGGACTTCGCCAACGCCTGCGGACGCGAGGGTGGCGCGATCACGGCCGCCTGTTTTCTCGCGAAGTTCACCGACGGCCTGCGCTGGGCCCACCTCGACATCGCCGGCACGGCCTATCTGACGGGCGCGAACAAGGGCAGCACGGGGCGGCCAGTCCCGCTGCTCATGGACTTCCTGATCGCGCGCACCTGACCGGCGGCGCCCAGGCGATGTCCGCTCTGCCCCAGGTCGATTTCTACCTGCTCGAGGCGGCGGACCGCCATGGACGCCTCGTCTATGCCTGCCGGCTCGCCGAAAAGGCCTACGAGCTTGGCCACCGGATCTTCGTTCGCACCGGTGGCCCCGCCGAGACGGCCGAGTTCGACGACCTGCTGTGGAAATACCCGGACGACAGCTTCGTGCCGCACGGCACCTGGCCGGCCGAGCCCGACTTCGTGACCGCTACGCCGGTGCTGATCGGCAGGTCGGACGCACCCGCCTCGCACCGGGACGTGCTGATCAACCTGGCCTTCGATGCGCCTGCCGACTTTTCCGCTTATGCTCGCGTCTGCGAAATCGTTGGCGGCGACGAGGAAGCCAGGCAGGCAGGCCGCGACCGCTGGCGTCTCTACAAGGACGCCGGCTGCAGTGCTGCAGCCCACCACGTCCAGACCGCCGCGCACAGGTAGCACCGATGGGCAGTCAACCGTCCGAAAACATCCCCGTCCTGACCGACGTCGTCGAGCCGGACGGTCGCTCCTCGAAGTTCATCGACGACACGACGCTGTTCCTGGACCGGCTCGAGACACACCTGACCGCGATGATCCACGAGCAGGCGGACGAGCTCGTCCACAATGCGTGCCGCGAGATGGAAGCGCTGCTGCTCGAGCAGGTGTCCGACCGGCTCAAGGCGGAATTGCCGGGCCTGATCGCCAGGGTGATCGCCGAGCACTTCCACGGCCCGGGCCGTAGCAACTGACGAAACAGGTGAAAACAGGGGACTTTCACCTGTTGTTCCAGAGCAGGTGAAATCCCCTGTTTTCGAGGCCGTCGATGGACAAGAGCTACTCCCCGCGCGACATCGAATCGCGCATCTACGCAGGCTGGGAAGCCGCCGGCGCGTTCGCGCCCGCCGGCGACGGCCCACCCTGGTGCATCGTGATCCCGCCGCCGAACGTCACGGGCACCCTGCACATGGGCCACGCGTTCCAGCACACGCTGATGGACGTGCTGACACGATTCCACCGCATGGAGGGCGACCGCACGCTCTGGCAGCCCGGCACCGACCACGCCGGCATCGCGACGCAGATGGTCGTCGAGCGCCAGCTCGCGGCCGAGGGCAGGACGCGACACGATCTCGGTCGCGAGGCTTTCGTCACGCGCGTCTGGGAATGGAAGGAACAGTCCGGCGGCACGATCTCGCGGCAGATGCGTCGTCTGGGCACGTCGGTCGACTGGACACGCGACCGCTTCACGATGGACGCCGGGCTTTCGGCCGCCGTGCTCGAGGTCTTCGTGCGCCTGCACGAAAGAGGCCTGATCTACCGCGGCAAGCGGCTCGTGAACTGGGATCCGGTGCTGCACACGGCGCTCTCCGACCTCGAGGTCGTCGCCGAACCCGAAGCCGGCCACCTCTGGCATCTGCGTTACCCGCTCGCCGACGGCAGCGGTCACCTCGTCGTCGCCACGACGCGACCCGAGACCATGCTCGGCGACACGGCCGTCGCGGTGAACCCTGGCGACGAGCGCTACGGGCACCTGGTCGGCAGGCAGGTGCGATTGCCGCTCACGAACCGGCTGATCCCGATCATCGCCGACGAGTACTGCGATCCGGCGTTCGGCAGCGGCTGCGTCAAGATCACGCCGGCCCACGACTTCAACGACTATGAAATCGGCCGCCGGCACGGTCTGCAGATGATCAACGTGCTGACGGCCGATGCGACGCTGAGCGACGAGGTGCCCGAGGCGTACCGCGGCCTCGACCGCTTCGAGGCCCGCCAGCGTATCGTCGCAGACCTCGAGGCGCTCGGCCTGCTCGAGAAGATCGAGCCGCACTCGCTGCCGGTGCCGCGCGGCGACCGCTCGGGCGCCGTACTGGAACCCTGGCTCACCGACCAGTGGTACGTGCGCATCGGCCCGCTCGCCGGGCCCGCCATCGCGGCGGTCGAGGACGGACGCATCCGCTTCGTGCCGGACAACTGGACGAAGACGTATTTCCAGTGGATGCGCAACATCCAGGACTGGTGCATCAGCCGCCAGCTGTGGTGGGGCCACCGCATCCCGGCCTGGTACGACGACGACGGCAACGTCTATGTCGCCCGCTCGGAGGAGGATGCCCGGCACCAGGCAACGGCGAGGCACGGCCGGGCCGTCGCGTTGCGCCAGGACGAGGACGTGCTCGACACGTGGTTCAGCTCGGCGCTGTGGCCGTTCTCGACGCTTGGCTGGCCGCAGAAGACGCCGGAACTGAGGGCCTTCTACCCGACGTCGGTGCTGGTCACCGGCTTCGACATCATCTTCTTCTGGGTCGCCCGGATGATCATGATGGGGCTCGAGTTCGCGGACGACGTCCCCTTCCGCGAGGTCTACATCACGGGGCTCATCCGCGACGAGCACGGCGACAAGATGTCCAAGTCGAAGGGCAACATCATCGACCCGCTCGACCTGATCGACGGCATCGACCTCGAGTCGCTGGTGCAGAAGCGCACGACCGGGCTGATGCAGCCGCAGATGAAGACGTCGATCGAGCGCAACACGCGCAAGCAGTTCCCGCAGGGCATCCCGGCGTTCGGCACCGACGCGCTGCGCTTCACGTTCGCGGCGCTCGCGACCATGGGCCGCGACATCCGCTTCGACCTGGGCCGCGTCGAGGGCTATCGCAACTTCTGCAACAAGCTCTGGAATGCGGCCCGTTACGTGCTCATGAACACCGAGGAACATGCGGCCGGCCTGCAGCAAGGGCCCCGCGAGGATTCGCTGGCCGACCGCTGGATCCGCGGGCGGCTCGGCGCCGCCGTCACGGCCGTCCGCGACAACCTCGCAGCCTGCCGCTTCGACCTCGCGTCGCAGGCGATGTACGAATTCGTCTGGTACGAGTTCTGCGACTGGTACCTCGAACTCTCCAAGCCCGTGCTGCAGGGCACCGACGCAACCGACGCGCAGCGCCGCGGCACCCGCCGCACGCTGCTCGAGGTGCTCGAGGGCACGCTGCGCATGCTGCATCCCCTGATGCCCTTCATCACCGAGGAGATCTGGCAGAGAGCAGGTCCGCTCGTCGGGCGCAGAGGGCCGACGATCATGCGACAGCCCTACCCGACTGCGACCGAGTTCCCGCCGGATGCCGTGGCGGAACGCGACATCGGCACGGCGCAGGCCGTCGTGCTCGGCATCCGCCAGATCCGTGGCCAACTCGATGTGCCGCACTCGCGCGCGACGCCGCTCTACGTGCGCACGGACCGCACAGGCGACGCCGCGGCCATCGCCGCGCTCGACGCGACGCTTCGCAGGATCGCCAATCTCGAGTCGATCGTGGTGGTCGAATCCGAAGCGGCCTTGCCGCCGTGCGCGATCGCCATCAGCGAGGGGCGCACGGTACTCGCGCCGTTCGACCGGCTGGTCGACGACGTCGGGGCCGAACTCGCGCGGCTCGACAGGCGCGCCGCGAAGACGCGGCAGGAGCGCGACAGGGCCACCGCCAAGCTGGCCAACGCGAATTTCGTCGCCAACGCGCCGGAAAGTGTCGTCGCGCAGGAGCGCGGGCGCGTCGCGGAATTCGAGCGACAACTGGCGCAACTGGCCGAACAGGTGCGACGCTTGTCGGCACTGGCCGTCGCCCCGAGGGAGTGCTGAATCGATGACATCGGTCGCCGACACCGCCACGGCAACCCGCGAGATGCCGCTGCGTGAACTCGTGGAGTCCGCCGTCGCAGGGCTCAACGAAATCATCCTCGGCAAGGACGCGCAGGTGCGGCTATGCCTCGCCTGCCTGCTCGCGCGCGGCCACCTGCTCATCGAGGACATCCCGGGCGTCGGCAAGACGACGCTCGCGCACGCCCTTGCGCGCACGCTCGGCCTCTCCTGCCAGCGCATCCAGTTCACGAGCGACCTGCTGCCGGCCGACATCATCGGTGTCTCCGTGTTCGAGACCGACACCGGCCAGTTCCGGTTCCACCGCGGCCCGGTGTTCGCGCAGCTCGTGCTCGCCGACGAGGTCAACCGCGCGACGCCAAAGGCCCAGAGCGCGCTGCTGGAGGCGATGGAAGAACATCAGGTCACGGCGGACGGCCAGACCTATCCGTTGACCGAGCCGTTCTTCGTCATCGCGACGCAGAATCCCGTCTATCAGGTCGGCACCTTCCCGTTGCCCGAATCGCAGCTCGACCGGTTCCTGATGCGCATCGAGCTCGGCTACCCGGCACCGTCGCTCGAGCGGCAACTGCTGCTCGGCCGCGACCGGCGCGACCTGCTCGCGTCGCTCGACTGCGCGCTCAGCCCGCAGCAACTGCTGCGCCTGCAGGGCGAGGTGCCGAAGGTACACGCGTCGGAGGCGCTGCTCGACTACGTGCAGGCGATCGCGCGTCATTCGCGCCAGGCTCAGGAGTTCGACGCGGGCCTGTCGCCGCGGGCGGTGATCTCGCTGCTGCGCGCGGCCCAGGCCTGGGCATTCATGCACGCGCATCCGGGCGTCCTGCCGGAGGACGTCCAGGCCGTGTTGCCCGCGGTGGTCGGGCATCGGCTGGCGCCGCGCGACACGGCGCGGTTCCGCAACGCCGGAGAAATCGGCCAGCACGTGCTGGCGGCCGTGCCGGTGCCCTGAGCGCCGTGACCCGCCTGCTGCAGTCCCTGCGGGCGCGGGTCGAGCGGCGCCTGCAGCGCTGGATCCTGCGGCGCCAGGGACGCGACACGGATCCGCTCGAACTGCGCCGCAACCGCATCTACATCCTGCCGACTCCGCTCGGCATCGCCTACGCGGTGATGCTGTTCGCCATGCTGCTCGGCGGCATGAACTACAACAACAACCTCGGTCTCGCACTCACGTTCCTGCTCGCGGGGCTCGGCCTCACGACCATGCATCACTGTCACGGCACCCTGGCGGGACTGCGGCTGCGGCTGCTCGCGGCAGAGTCCGGCTTCGTCGGCGATCACGTGCGGTTCCGCTGGCTGCTGGAAAACGCATCGCAGGCCTCGCGCCCGGCGATCGATCTGCGGCTCGAGCGCGCGTCCGGCTCCGCGGGGTGCCCGGTGGAAGTGCCCGCGCTCGGCATCGCGGAAGCCGAGCTGTGTCTGCGCGCCGAACGCCGCGGATGGGTGCCGCTCGAGCGCTTTGTCGTCTGCACCGCGCATCCGCTCGGCCTCTTTCGCGCCTGGGCCGTCGTCCACCCCGCGCACGCGGCCGTCGCCTGGCCGCGGCCCTCGGCACGCGACCGCGCCCCGCCACGCACCGCGACGGACACTGGCGGAGCGCAGCTGGCCGCGGTCGGCGACGAGGACTTCGCCGGCCTGCGCCCGTTCCAGTCCGGCGATTCTCTGCGCCGTGTCGCCTGGAAGGCCTATGCGCGCGGTCAGGGGCTGCACACCAAGCAGTACGCCGGCACGAGCGTGCTCTCGCACGTCTTCGAATGGGACAGCCTGTCGGGGCTCGGCACCGAGGAACGGCTCGCGCAGTTGTGCCGCTGGATCCTCGACGCCCACGAACGCGGCGAAGCGTTCGGGCTGCGCCTGCCGGGTGGCGAGATCGAAGTCAATGTCGGTGTCGCGCACCGCGACCGCTGCCTGAACGCGCTCGCGTTGCTCGATGTGAGGAACACTGCCCTTGCGTGAGGTGGCAGCTCCACTGCACGGTCTTGGCTGGGTGATCGCTGCGATGGCGGTCGCTGTCGCCCCGCACGTGACGCACCTGCCCGCCTGGGTCACGCTGCTGCTGCTCGCGGTGGGCGCCTGGCGCTGGACCGCGTCGCTGCGCGGCTGGCCGTTGCCGCCTCGCTGGCTGCGGATCGTGGCCGTCGGCGGCGCCGCGCTCGCGGTGTTCAGCGCCTATCGCACGCTCAACGGCATCGAGGCCGGCACGGCCCTGCTCGTGCTGATGGCCGCGGCCAAGCTCCTCGAGACGGACGCGGCACGCGACCTGACGGTGCTCGTGTTCATCGCATGGTTCCTGCTCTACGCCGCGCTGCTGCGCGAGCAGTCGCTGCTGTCGGCGCCCTGGCTGCTGTTCAGCGCCTGGCTCTCGACGCTGGCGCTGATGCGCGTGCACGCCGCCGCGACCGACGCACGCAGCGCCAGCCTCGCGCGACACACGCTGGCCCTGATGACGCAGGCGGTGCCCATCGCCCTCGTGCTGTTCCTGCTGTTCCCGCGGCTGCCCGGGCCGTTCTGGGGGATCGACACCGGCACGGCGTCGCGCACCGGGCTCGACGACGAGATGACGCCAGGCGACGTGTCCGACCTGAGCGCATCCGGCGAGGTGGCGTTCCGCGTGCGCTTCTTCGGCGCGATGCCGGCGCCCGAGGAGCGCTACTGGCGCGGCCCGGTGCTGCACGACTTCGACGGCCGCCGCTGGCGGCGTCCGGATGCGCAGGCGTTCCCCCAGCAACCCGTCCGGTTCACAGGTGCGCCGATCCGCTACCAGATCACGCTGCAGCCGCATGCGCGACGCTGGGTGCTCGCGCTCGACCTGCCTTCCGCCTGGCCCACGCGCCGGGCCGTCCAGTCGTTCGACTACACGCTGCTGGCGGCGCGGCCGGTCGGCAGCGTCACCGCATTCGACCTGACGTCGCACCCGCGGTACGCGGCCGGCGCGACGTCGCTGCCCGGGTCGATGCGGCGCAAAGACCTCTCGCTGCCACGCGACGGCACGAATCCACGCAGCGTCGCGCTCGGCCGATCGCTGGCGGCGCGTCACGGCGGCGACGCGACGGCCATCGTCCGGGAGCTGCTGGCGACGTTCCGCGAACAGCCGTTCGAATACACCATGCAGCCTCCGCAGCTAGCCGACAACACCGTCGACGAGTTCCTGTTCCGGACACGCAAGGGCTTTTGCGAGCACTACGCGTCCGCGTTCACGGTCGTCATGCGCGCCGCGGGTGTCCCGACCCGCGTGGTCACCGGCTATCAGGGCGGCGAGTACAACCCGTACGGTGGGTATCTGATTGTCCGACAATCCGACGCGCATGCGTGGTCCGAAGTCTGGATCGCGGACCGCGGCTGGGTGCGTGTCGACCCGACGGTCGCCGTGGCGCCAGAGCGCATCCGTGGCGGCCTGATCGCCGCCGTCGGCGCGGACGAGCCCGTGCCCGGCCGACTGCGCGACGCGAGCGCGTTGTGGATGGAGGTGGAACTCGGCTGGGACGCGGTCAACGACTTCTGGAACCAGCACATCGTCCGCTTCGACGCCGCGGCGCAGTTCGACCTGCTCGAGCGGGCGGGCTTCGACGACGCCGACTGGCGCACGCTCGGGCTCGCCCTGACCGGCAGCCTCGCCGTGTTCTTCGTGTCCCTGTCGGCCTGGGTGGCATGGCGTCACCGGCCGCCGCCGCGCGACTGGCCGGCGCGACTGCACGATGCCGTGGTGCGACGTCTGCGCAAGCGCGGGCTGGCACCGCATGCGGCGGAAGGACCCGTCGCGTTCCTCGAGCGGGCGGCACGGGAGCACCCCGACCTGGCCCGCCCGCTGCGGGAGATCACCGTGTTGTACGCGTCCGAGCGCTACGGCCCCGAGCCTCGCGCCGCCGACCTGCAGCGGCTCAAGTACCTGGTCAACTCGCTGCGCCCCTAGCACCGCCACCGGGGGCCTTCACGCGTTTCCGGGGAACAGGTGAATGCTGCCTGCTCGTCCGTTGCCGGCACGAGTTGCCTTTTTCCCGCGGAAATAGGTGAATGTCCCCTGCTTCGGCAGCAGGGGAAAGGAGTCATGGCAGCGACCGACAAGAAGTTCGAGGCGGCGGCGAAGGACGCGCAGAAGTTCACGAAGCGACCGGAAGACGAGGACCTGCTGCGGCTCTATGCGCTCTACAAGCAGGCCACCGAGGGCGACGTGACGGGCGAGCGCCCGGGCGTGTTCGCGCTCAAGGACCGCGCGAAATACGACGCCTGGACGCGGGTGAAGGGCACCGACGCCGCGAAGGCGTGCGAGCAGTACGTCAAGCTGGTCGGACGCCTGAAGAAGACCTGCGGCTGATCACGCGTGGCCGGAGCGATCGCGTTCATCGTCGCGGTTGGCACCGCCGTCCTCGCTGCGTTGATCGTGCCCCCGCTGCGACGCCGCCAGCGGCGGCGGCGTGCGCTGCAACGTCCGCTACCGCCGGCCATGAGCGCGGCAATCACCCGCAACGTGCCGATCACGAACGTCCTGCCGACGGCGGAAGCGCGCCGTCTGGAAGGGCTCGTCGTCGCGTTCCTCGACGAAAAGCACTTCGTCGGCTGCAACGGGCTCGAGGTCACCGACGAGATCCGCGTCACGATCGCCGCGCAGGCCTGCCTGCTGCTGCTCGGTCGGCCCGGCAGCCTGTACGACGAACTCCAGTCGATCCTGGTCTACCCGGGCGCGTTTCTCGTCGAGGACGAAGTGCAGGACGACGACGGACTGGTGACGCGGCGCCGGCGCGAACTGTCCGGCGAGGCCTGGGATTCGCACCGCATCATCCTCTCGTGGCAGGACATCGCCGAGACGGCGGAACGACCGGCCGACGGCTACAACGTCGTGCTGCACGAGTTCGCGCACTACCTCGATGCGGAAGGCCGCGGGCTCGCGTCGTCGGCGCGTCGTCGCGGCGAGGCATGGCGTGGTGAACTGCTCGCCGAATACGAGGCGCTGCGGGCGGCCGTCGACCGCGACGAGGAAACCTGGCTCGACCCTTACGGCGCCGAGGACGAGACGGAGTTCTTCGCGGTCGTCACCGAGGAATTCGTGCAATGCCCGGCGGAACTCCGGCAGGCGCACGCACGGCTCTACGAACTGATGCGGGACTTCTACGGCATCGACCCGGCGACGTGGATGGACACGGCCGGCTGATCGGTGGACGCGGACGGCCGGGAGCGCGACCGGGCATCGCAGACCTGCGGCCTGACGCGAGGGCCGTCCAGAGTCGCCGAAGCCGCCCGGCGCGTCAGGCGTGGGACCGGCGGGATGCCGGCCCCGCGCCCTCGACCGTACGTCTCAGCCTGCGACGGGAGCGGCGGCCCTGCTCCGCCCGGCCGGCGGTGCCGTCGGTGCGAGCCCCAGCGCCCGGGCGACGCCCTCCCCGTACGCCGGATCGCACTTCGTGCAGTTGGCGACGTGCCGGCGCTGGATGTCCTCCGGTGCGCCACCGAGCGAACGAGCCGTGTTGTCGAACAGCACCTGACGTTCGGCCGGCGTCATGAGCTGGAACAGCGCGCGCGGCTGCGAGTAATGGTCGTCGTCTTCTTCGCGGAAGTTCCAGTGGTCGGCCGGCCCTTCGAGCCGCAGCGGCGGCTCGCGGAAATCCGGCTGCTGCTGCCATTCGCCGTAGCTGTTCGGCTCATAGCCCAGCGTACCGCCGAAATTGCCGTCGACGCGCATGGCGCCGTCGCGGTGATAGCTGTGCACCGGGCAGCGCGCGGCATTCACGGGAATCAGGTGGTGATTGACGCCGAGCCGGTAGCGCTGCGCGTCGCCGTACGAGAACAGCCGCCCCTGCAGCATGCGGTCGGGCGAGAAGCCGATGCCCGGCACGACGTTGGCCGGATTGAACGCCGACTGCTCCACCTCCGCGAAGAAGTTCTCCGGATTGCGGTCGAGCTCCATGACGCCGACGTCGATCAGCGGGTAGTCCGCGTGCGGCCAGACCTTGGTCAGGTCGAACGGGTGATACGGCACCTTGGCCGCATCGGCCTCGGGCATGACCTGCACATGGAGGGTCCACTTCGGGAAGTCGCCCTTCTCGATGCTCTCGTAGAGGTCGCGCTGATGGCTTTCGCGGTCCTTGCCGATGATCGCCTCGGCCTCGGCATCGGTCAGGTTGCGGATGCCCTGCTGCGACTTCAGGTGGAACTTGACCCAGAACCGTTCGTTCGCGGCATTGATGAAGCTGAAGGTGTGGCTGCCGAAGCCGTGCATGTGCCGGTAGGTGGCCGGAATCCCCCGGTCGCTCATGACGATGGTGACCTGGTGCAGCGCCTCCGGCAGCGACGTCCAGAAATCCCAGTTGTTGCGCGCGCTGCGCAGGTTGGTGCGCGGGTCGCGCTTCACGGCATGGTTCAGATCGGGGAACTTGAGCGGATCGCGCAGGAAGAACACCGGCGTGTTGTTGCCGACGAGGTCCCAGTTGCCCTCCTCGGTGTAGAACTTCACCGCGAAGCCGCGGATGTCGCGTTCCGCATCGGCCGCGCCGCGCTCGCCGGCCACCGTCGTGAAACGCGCGAACAGTCCGGTCTTCTTGCCCACGGCCGAGAAGATCTTCGCGCGCGTGTATCGGGTGATGTCGTGAGTCACCGTGAACGAGCCGTAGGCGCCGGAGCCTTTGGCGTGCATGCGCCGTTCGGGAATCACCTCGCGGTCGAAATGGGCGAGCTTCTCCAGGAACCAGACGTCCTGGAGCAGCTGCGGGCCACGCACCCCCGCCGTCATGACGTCCTGGTTGTTCACGACGGGACAGCCGGCCGCGGTCGTCAGCTTCCTGTTCACGTCCATGCCCTCATCAATTGCGTCTGGAGCCAGTTTGAACACAAGGCGCGGCCATCTGCATTCGGGATAGCCGCAGGGCCTCAGGCGGACCGCGGCCTTTCGCTCCGGGCCGCCACGGCCAGCAGTGCACCGCCCGCGATGAACAGCACGACGATCGACAGGATCGACAGACGCGAGCTGCCGGTCAGCGCGGCCGTGAAACCCACGAGCATCGGCCCGAGAATCGCCGACGCCTTGCCCATCATGTTGTAGAAGCCGAAGAACTCCGACGACTTGTCGCGCGGCACGAGCCTGCCGTAGTAGCTGCGGCTCAGCGACTGGATGCCGCCCTGCACCAGGCCCACGACGAAGGCGAGCAGGTAGAAGTCGCGGGCGTCGTCGAGAAAGTACGCGTAAGCGGTCGCCGCGACATAGACGGCCAGCGCGAGGAAGATGCCGTTGCGCGCACCGATGCGTCCGCCGAGCCAGCCGAAGGCAAGCGCGGCCGGGAAGGCGACGAACTGGGTCAGCAACAGCGCCTTGACGAGGTGCGACTGGTCGAAACCGAGCGACAGGCCATAGTCGACGGCCATCTTGATGACGGTGTTGACGCCGTCGATGTAGAGCACGTACGCGGCGAGAAACCAGACGAGCGAGCGGTAGCGGCGGATCTCGCCGACCGTGCGCCCGAGCTCGCGCAGGCCCGCGCGTGTCGCCTCGCGCCACGTCACGCGGCCCACGGCTGCGCCGAACGGCCGTTCGCGCACCCAGAGCAGGCAAGGCAGCGCGAACAGGAGCCACCACAGGCCCACGCTGACGAACGACCAGCGCACGGCTTCCGCGGCGCCCGCGAGACCGAACCACTGCGGGCGCTGGGTCATCAGCACGTTGAATGCGAACAGCAGGCCGCCCCCCAGGTAGCCGAGCGCGTAGCCGAAACCGGAAACGAGGTCGTACTCCGCGGGCTCGGCCACGTGCAGCAGCAGCGAGTCGTTGAACACGATGCCCGCCCAGAAGCCCAGTGAAGCGAGCAGGAACAGCGCCGCGGCGCAGCCCCACTCGCCTTGCGGCACGAGCGCGAGCACGAGCGTCGCGACGGACCCGAGCAGCGTGAACGCGAACAGCAGCCGCAGTCTCGAGCTGCTGCGATCGGCAATGGCGCCGAGCACCGGCGCGAGCGCGGCGACCAGCAGACTCGCGATGCCGCTCGTCACGCCGAGCCGGAAGGTGCTCTCGGTCGCGACGACGCCCGCGTTCCAGTACTGTTTGAAAAAGACCGGGAAAAACCCTGCCATGACCGTGCAGGCGAACGCGGAATTGGCCCAGTCATAGCAGGCCCAGGCGAGAACGGGGCGGCGCAGCAGGACGGTTCTGGCGCCGGTCATCGCCCCTCCCCCTGCGTCCGGCGTCCGCTCAGGCCGCGCTGGCCAGGTGCTCGCGCGTCTCGCGGAACGTGAGCTCCGGCCATCGCTCCAGCGTGAGCTGCAGGTTCACGCGCGTGGGCGCCAGGTAGACCAGCGCACCGGAATGGTCGAGCGCCAGGTTGTCGTGTGCCTTGTCGCGGAACTCCTGCAGCTTCCTGGCGTCCGCGCAATACACCCAGCGCGCCGTGTGGACGTTGACGTTGTCCCAGCCCGCCTGCACGCCGTATTCGTCCTGCAGGCGGAACGCGACGACGTCGAACTGCAGCAGGCCGACGGCGCCGAGCACCAGGTCGTTGTTGCGCAGCGGCCGGAAAACCTGCGTGGCGCCCTCCTCGCAGAGCTGGTCGAGACCCTTCTGCAGCGCCTTCATGCGCAGGGGATCGCGCAGCACGACTCGGCGGAAGATCTCCGGCGCGAAGTTCGGGATGCCGGTGAACATGATCTTCTCGCCTTCCGTGAGCGTGTCGCCGATGTTGATCGTGCCGTGGTTGTGCAGGCCGATGATGTCGCCGGCCCAGGCCTCGTCCGTGTGCTGGCGGTCCGCGGCCAGGAACGTGACGGCGTCGCCGACGCGCACTTCCTTGCCGTGACGGACGTGGTAGAGCTTCATGCCCTTGCGATAGCGACCCGAGCAGATCCGCATGAATGCGATGCGGTCGCGGTGGCCGGGGTCCATGTTCGCCTGGATCTTGAACACGAAGCCGGACAGCGGCGTTTCGTGCGGTGCGACCCGGCGCGTCGTCGTCTCGCGTTCGCGAGGAGCGGGCGCGAATTCGACGAAGGCGCCGAGCAGTTCGGTCACGCCGAAGTTGTTGATGGCCGAGCCGAAGAACACGGGCGTCTGGCGGCCGGCCAGGTACTTCTGCAGGTCGAATGCGTGCGATGCGCCACGCACCAGTTCGACCTCGTCGCGATAGGCCTGCGCCCTGTCACCGAGGAATTCGGTGGCCTCGGGGCTCGCGAGCCCGTCGATGATCTCGTGGGTGCCCGCCTTGCCGCGCTCGCCCGCCTGGTAGGCGTAGATACGATCCTCGAGCAGATGATAGATGCCCTCGAGCGCGCGGCCCATGCCGATCGGCCACGTGACGGGTGCGCACTGGATCTTCAGCACGCGCTCGATCTCGTCGAGCAGTTCCGTCGGCTCGCGACCCTCGCGATCGAGCTTGTTGATGAATGTCATGATCGGCGTGTCGCGCAGCCGGCAGACTTCCATGAGCTTGATCGTGCGCTCCTCGACACCCTTGGCGCAGTCGATGACCATCAGCGCCGAATCGACCGCGGTGAGCGTGCGGTAGGTGTCCTCGGAGAAATCCTCGTGACCCGGCGTGTCGAGCAGGTTGACCATGCGGCCGCGGTAGGGAAACTGCATGACGCTCGAGGTCACGGAAATGCCGCGCTGCTGCTCGAGCCGCATCCAGTCGGACGTGGCGTGGCGCGTCGCCTTGCGACCCTTGACGGTGCCGGCGAGCTGGATCGCGCCGCCGAACAGCAGCAGCTTCTCGGT
>JAYRRR010000040.1:0-1697 GCA_041910015.1 Steroidobacteraceae bacterium | reverse complement strand
CGACTTCCACAGCTCGCCCATGACCGCGTAGGCCGCGCGCGTCTCGGGCAGCGACTTGCCGCCCGCTGACAGGTAGAGGTCCGCCGCAAGCCCGTCGAGGTGCAGCGAGTTCGATATGCCGACGCCCTTTGCCGCGTTCAGATTGGCCTGCTGCGGCGTGCGCAGGACTTCGCGGTAACGGGCCGCCACGCCCATCTCGTGCAGGCGCACGACGAGGCGGGACACTTCCAAGCTGAACCGCTCCTGTTTCTGGCGAAGTGATTCGGTCATTGCCAGATGCACTCGATGACGGCGTGATACACGAGCGGCCCGGACACGCCGTCGCCGACGGTCTGTAGCGCCAGGGTCACGCCGCGGCGGTTGGCGACGAGCCAGCGCATTTGCGGCGTGATGTCGACGCCCCCGGAGGTCGGCGTGCGCAGGTAGGCGCGGGTCACGGTGGCGAGCGGCACGACCTGCCCGAGATCGAGCGCGACCAGCCGCAGCCCGGTCGGGGAGGCCGACGCCTGCGGGTTGAGGCTGTAAGCGAAGCGGCAGGACTCGATCGCGAGGTCAAGGTGCGCGTAGAGCTGCGCCGTCGTCGCCGAGAAGGCGACGCCCGGCCAATGCCAGGCGCCGGACGGATAGCCGGCGAGCGGCACCTGCCCGTTGCGATAGAGCACTGTTTCCGTCTGCACGATTGCGCCGGCAACAGATGCCCAAAGCGCGAGCAGCAGCGCGATGAGCTTCACGACTTCTTGACCCCGTACAGCCGGACGACGCAGCCGTTGGTGATGGTGCCGGCCGAATTCGTCAGTCGGAGATAGCCATCGGCGGCGGCGGCCGAGTAGCCCGCACCGTCCGCGCGGTAGAAGAGGCCCGCATTCGTGACGCAGCTCAGATCCCATTCACAGCGCACGCCGAGGCCGGCCAGGCTGCGCACGGTGATAGTGCCGCAGGCCCGGCCGCTGCCGACGTCATTCGCCATCTCGACCTTGCTGTCGCTTGAGGAGCCGGTCGGCGAGTTTGCACTAGCCGTCGTCAGGTTGTTGCGCGCCCACTGATAGTTCGCCGTCCGGTAGGTAACGCCATCCGCCGAGCTTCGCAGCCAGAAGCCCGAGCCGGCCGTGTTCGGAGACCAGTTGTCGACGAAGATCAGGAACTCGTCGTAATTCGTCAGATCCAGCGTGAGATCCGCGTTCGACTGCGCGCCGGCGGTCGTGATGGTCTGCAGGTGCACGAGGCTGGCGCCGAGGCCGGCGGTCACGAGGTTCGGCGGCGTGATTTTCTTCATCGTGCCGGCCGACTCGTCCCACACCCACAGCAGATCGTCAGTCGCGATGCTGGTCAGCGCGGTCGCGTCCTCGATGGGGACGTGGCGCGCGAGCTCGACCCAGTCGGTCGAGCGCCGCTGCAGCAGGATCCAGGCGTTCAGGCTCGCGAACGTGAAGTCGGTCGAGTCCTCGAGGAGAATCTGCCCCGTCCCGCCGGCCGCGTGGTTGATGGTCACGACGCGCGAGGCGTTCTCGGCCATGACGATGATGATCTGCCCGTCGCGGGTGTTGGTCTGGCCGATGGTGTCGAGCGTGTCGGTCGCCGCGTTGCCCTCGGTGTCGAGGCGAAACACGCCGCCGCCGGCGCCTTCCGGCGGCGTCACGCTGCCCGAGGCGATGGTCAGCTCGTAGCGTGCCTCGCCGCCGATCGTCTCGGCCATGATG
>JAYRRR010000039.1:0-14411 GCA_041910015.1 Steroidobacteraceae bacterium | reverse complement strand
GCGTCGACGTCGCCGTGCGCATAACGCACCAGGCGGGCGCCCGAGGCGAGACCCGCGTCGAGCAGCGACGCGTGATTGAGTCGATCCTCGTAGACGTGGTCGCCGCGGCCGAGCAGGACGGACGCCACTGCCAGGTTCGCCATGTAGCCACAGGAGAACAGCAGTGCCCGCGGCCTCCCGACGAAGGCCGCGAGTTCCTGCTCGAGGGCGTGGTGCTCGAGGGCGTGCCCACTGACCAGGTGCGAGGCGCCGCTGCCCACGCCCCATTCGCGCGCGGCCTCGCAGAAGGCCGCGACGACGGCGGGATGGCGGGCGAGCCCGAGATAGTCGTTGCTGCAGAAGGCCAGGCAGTCGCGGCCATCGACACGGACGCGGACGCCATCCTCGGCGCGCGCATCGACCGTCCGCCGGCGCCGCGCGCGCCCGGCCGCCGCGAGCGACTGCAGGTTCCCGGCGAGCCAGGCGTCGACGCGCGGCATGGTTCCGCGGCGGCCGTTCATCTCGCGCCGGCCGCGGCCGGTTCGGGTTCGATGCCGAGACGCTCGAACAACTGCTGGTCGTGGCTGTGGCCGGGATTCGGCGTCGTCAGCAGGCGATCGCCGTAGAACATCGAGTTCGCGCCGGCGAAGAAGCACAGGGCCTGCACGACGTCGTCCATGGCGGTCCGTCCCGCGGACAGGCGCACGTACGAACGCGGCATCAGCAGGCGGGCCGTCGCGATCGCGCGCACGAACTCGAGCGGGTCGAGCCCGGGCAGCCCGTGCAGCGGCGTGCCGGGCACCTGCACGAGCTGGTTGATCGGCACGCTTTCGGGATGGCGTGGCAGCGTCGCGAGCGTGTGCAGCAGCGCGATGCGATCCCGCTCCGACTCACCCATGCCGAGGATGCCGCCGCAGCAGACGTTGATGCCGGCGTCGCGGACGGCCTGCAGCGTGTCGAGCCGGTCGCGGTAGGTGCGGGTCGTGACGATCTCGCCGTAGTACTCCTCGGAGGTGTCGAGGTTGTGGTTGTAGTAGTCGAGGCCCGCGTCCTTGAGTTCGCGCGCCTGTTCCGGCGTCAGCATGCCGACGGTCGCGCAGGTCTCGAGACCGAGCGCGCGCACCTCGCTGACCATCCGCTTGATCTGCTGCAGCGGCTGTCCCTTGGGGCTGCGGTAGGCCGCGCCCAGGCAGAAGCGTGTGGCGCCGTTCGCCTTCGCGGTCCGCGCAGCGGCAACGACCTGCTCGACCTGCAGCAGTTCCTCGCGTTCGACGCCGGTGTCGTAGCGCACGCTCTGCGGGCAGTACTTGCAGTCCTCCGGGCAGGCGCCCGTCTTCACCGACAGCAAGGTGCTGACCTGCACCTGGTTCGGCTGGAAATGCCCGCGGTGCACGCGCTGGGCGTGGAACAGCAGGTCGTTGAACGGTGCCGTGTAGATGGCGCGGGCCTCGTCGAGGGTCCAGTCGTTGCGCACGGAACCGAGCGCAGCCAGGTCGCAGGAGCTCATGCGAATCTCTTGTTTCTGTTGGGAAAGTCGACGTGCGGCAACACGCCCGGACGGCCAGTCTGGGGTCGGGCCGGCGCAGTATTCCGGCCGGCCCGAAGGCTGTCAACCAATGGCGAAATCCTGGGTTTACAGGTGGCTGGACGCGGTCGCGGCCCGCGGTCTGCCCGCGCGCTGCCTCCTCTGCGCAGGCCTCGGCCAGGCGCCCGGCTTCGACCTGTGTGCGGCCTGTGATGCGGAACTGCCGCGGATCGAACGGCCCTGTCCGCGCTGCGGACTGGCCATGACCGGCCACGCCGTTCCCGACCCGGACGGGCCGGCCCACTGCGCCGCGTGCACGGCGCGGCGTCCGGTGCACGCGCGCTGTCTCGCGCCGTTCGCGTACGAGTTTCCGCTCACCGAGCTGATTCCCGCGCTGAAATACCACGGCGCGCTGGCCAACGCTCGCGTGCTCGGCACGCTGCTCGGGCGCGCCGCCGTGCAGGGTGGCTGGCTGCGGGGCGTCGACCTCGTCGTGCCGCTGCCGCTGCACCCGTCGCGGCTCGCCGAACGCGGCTTCAACCAGTCGCTCGAGCTCGCCATGGTCGTCGCGGATCGGTGCGGGCTGGTCCTGGAGTCACGCGTACTGCAGCGCTGCAGGGCGACCAGGCCGCAGGTGGGGCTCTCGCGTGAGCTGCGCCTCGACAACGTACGCGGCGCGTTCATGGCCGACAGCGGGCGTGTCGTCGGCCGGCACATCGTGCTGGTCGACGACGTCGTGACCACGGGCAGCACGGTGGCTGCGGCCGCCCAGGGACTGCGGCACGCCGGCGCCCGCCGTGTCGACGTGTGGTGTATCGCGCGCGCGCCTGGTTGAATTCCGGCTTCCCGTTGGGGGTTCGCTCATGCCGCAGGCGGCATGGCCGCGTCGGGTGTCAGGCGGCGGATGTTCGGACGAGCGGCTTGGCGCAGGCCTTGCCGGTGGACCAGCCCCTGTCGAGCAGCCGCGCGCCGGGCACGGCGTCGCCGATCAGCCGGCCCTGCGCGTGGCGGCAACCGAGCGACTGCAGGATCGCGAGCTGCGCGGCGTCCTCGACGCCCTCGGCGATGCTCGACATGCCGAGGTTGTCGAGCAGCGTGAGCGTCGCATGCATCAGCGCCATCACGTCGCGACTCGTCGCCATGCCCAGCACAAACGACCGATCCACCTTGACCGAGTCGAACGGAAAGTCGCGCAGCCGTGCGAGCGACGAGGTGCCGGAGCCAAACTCGTCCATCGCGAGACGCACACCGAGGCTGCGCAGCGAGCGCATCAGGCCCGTGTTCGACGCGCCGTCGCGCAGGACGTCGCGCTCCGCGAGTTCGAGCTGCAGCGCCTGCGGCGGCAGCCCCGCCTCGGTCAGCGCCGCCCGGACGCGTTCCACGAACCGTTCGCCGAGCGCCAGTTCGGCGCGCGACACATTGACGTTGACGGTCTCGGGCGCGGCGTCGGGATCCTGCTCGCGCCATTGCGCATGCTGCCGACAGGCTTCGCGCACGACCCATTCGCCGAGTGAGCCGATCAGGCCGCTCTCCTCCGCGATCGGCACGAATTCACGGGGCGACAGCTCGCCGAGCTCCGGATGCGACCAGCGCAGCAGCGCCTCGACCGACGTCAGGCGGCCGGTCTCCAGCTCGACGATCGGCTGATAGGCGAGCCGCAACTGCGGCGTGCCGATCGCTGTCAGCAGGCTGCGCTCGATGGTCACGCGCCGCACGAGGCTCGCCTGCATCGCGTCGTCGAACATCACGTAGCAGCCGCGACCGTTGCGCTTGGCCGCGTACATCGCGACGTCGGCGTAGCGGATCAGCGCCTCCACGTCGTCGTGCTGCAGACTGTTGACGGCGACGCCGATGCTCGCCGTCGAGGTCACTTCGGTGCCGTTGATTTCGTAGCAGGGCGCGAGCTCGCGCAACAGCCGGTCGGCCAGGACCCGTGCCGCCGCTTCCCCGGCGACGTCGTTGGCCAGCACGACGAACTCGTCGCCGCCGAAGCGTGCCACGACGTTCGCGCCGGGCCCTTTGTCGAGGCCGTCGCGCAGGTCGAGGGCCCTGCGCAGCCGGGCGGCGACCTGCCGCAGCAGCTCGTCGCCCGCGGCGTGGCCCATCGTGTCGTTGACCAGCTTGAAGTGGTCGAAATCGAGGAACAGCACGGCGAACCCGGGCTGGGTGCCGCCCGTCACGCGAGCGGCGGCCTCGACGAGCCGCTCCGTAAACCCGATGCGATTGGCGAGCTGGGTCAGGCGGTCGCGTCGCGCCGAACGATGCTCCACGAGCGCAGCGTCGCGCAGGGCGCGCGCGGCCGTCAGGTTGCGCAGCCGCATCCGGAACGTGCCGCAGGTCAGCGCCAAGATCAGCAGGCTTGCCGGCAGCAGCCCGAGCAGCAGACGGCGTCGCGCGTCGCGCAGCGGCGCGACGTAGCTGCGGGCATCGAGATCGACGGCGGCGACGCCGGCCAGGCGACCGGCCGAGTCGTAGAACGGCGCGTAGCCACTCATCCGGCTGCCGTGCGGGCCCGCGTACGGCTCGACCGAGGCGAGCGCCCGCGGCCTGCCGTCGCCGCCGAGCGCCAGCCGCTTGCTCGCGACGTCGCTCGTGACCGGATCGCCGATCGCTGCTCGGGCCTCGCCGCGGTGGCCGTCGTCGTCGCCGGGCTCGGCGGCATCGAGCACGTACCGGACCTGCGCGCCGTCGCCCACCAGCGTGTAGATGCGCCTGATTTCGGGCAGGGTCCGGCGCAACCGTCGCAGCGGCTCGATCGCACGGCGGTAGAGGTGATCGTCGAGCTGCTCGCGCTGCCGCAGCAGGCCATGCAGCGACGGGTCGATCTGGTCCGCGGCAAAGCGGGCCAGCGTCACCAGTCGCTCGCGGCCGCTGTCGCGCGCAGGGGTGCTCGATGCCGACCAGGCACCACCGATCGCGGCGCCCACGACGACCGTGATGACGATGCCGACGAACAGCGCGTCGAACATCGCTCGCCGCCGGTCGCGCGCGCCGAGGTCCGCATCGACCACGTCCGCGTCTTGCGCTGGACAGAGTCCGTTCATCCGCCGTCGTCCAGTTCACCCCGAAGTCACGGGCCGTCCATTGAAACGGCCGGACGCTGCCGAACTGAAGGGCGAGGCTCTGTACGGCCGGGTCGATGTGATACGTTTCACCTTCCCCGGGCCGAAGCCGGCAGGGGGTCCAAACGGGGGCACATGGCAACGACGATCGAGGTCGACGCGTCGCGGATCCTGGCCGCGGCGTCGCAGGTGGGATTCCTCGGGGCGGGGCGCGCCGCCCTGCCGGCGCTGCTCGCGCGGCTGTGCGACCCGTTGTCCGGTGCCGACGAGATTGCGCTGCTGCTGCAGCAGGAGCCCGGGGTCGCCGCGCGCGTGCTGCGGGTCGCCAACTCCGCCTACTACGCGGCCTCAGGCTCGGTCGCGACGCTGGAGCGCGCCTTCGTCGTGCTCGGCGTCGATGCGATCCGCGGCATCGCCGCCGCCGCCTGTCTCGACCGCGACGCGAACCGCATCCTGCATTCGTCGCACGTCGACGCGAACGCCATGCTGCGTCACTGGCTGGCGACGGCCGTGGCGGCGGAGGCGCTCGCGCGACAGGGGCTGCGGCGTCATGCGGCGGAGGCCTTCATCGCCGGGCTGTTGCACGATTTCGGCGTGATCCTGCAACTGCAGCTCGACCCTGACGTCTTCGAGCGGCTGGTCGCCGCCGTGAGCGTAAATCCGGCCACACCGGTCCGGCAGCAGGAGATCGCCGCGGGCTGCGTCTCGCATGAGCGCTGTGCCGCGGTCTGCTTCGCCGCCTGGAAGCTTCCAGCGAACCTCGTCGACGCCGTCGGCCATCATCACGACCCCGCGTCGGCTCCGGCGACGGCCCGTCCGATCGCACAGATCGTCTACGTGGCGAACCGGCTCGCCATCGCGAACGGCTACGGCTATCTGGTCGAGACCCTGCCTGCCCCGCTCGACGAGGCCATGCTCGCGGCGATCGGCATCAATCAGGAGCGCTACGATGTCGTGGCGGATACGCTCGACGCGCGCTGCCGGCCGCTGCTCGCCGCGCTCGGCGGCCACGACGCCTAGCAAGCTCCACCGGGTCGCCCAGCTCGCCCTGCCCCGCTGCCCGGGCGGCGGAGCGGTGCTTCAGGCTCGAGCGAACAGGTAATCGAGCAGGATGCCGCCGAAGACGGCGAGCCCGAACAGGTTGTTGTTGAGGAACGCCCGGAAGCACTGGGCCGGATCGCGGTGGCGGATCAGCACCTGCTGGTGCACGGCCGTGCCGGCGGCGACCGCCAGCCCGAGCCAGTACCACCGCTGCAGACCCGCGAGCAGCCCCGCCACCACCAGCAACGCCAGCGCGGCTGCGTGCAGCACGGCGACGATGCCGCGGTCCGCACGACCGAAGAGGATGGCCGACGAGCGGATGCCGATCACCAGGTCGTCCTGACGGTCGACCATCGCATAGATCGTGTCGTACGCCGTCGTCCAGAGCACGCCGGCGACGAACAGCACCCAGGCGACCAGCGGCAGTTCGCCGGTCTGCGCCGCGAAGGCCATCGGCACCGACCACGAGAAGGCGAGGCCGAGATAGGCCTGCGGCAGCGCGAAAAAGCGCTTCAGGAACGGGTAGGTCACGGCGAGCACGCCACCCACCAGCGCTAGCGTCTGCGTCGGCCGGTTGAGCGGGATCAGCAGCGCGAGTGCGACGAGGCCGAGCAGCGCGAACAGCGCGAGTGCCTCGGCTGGTGAGACCGCGCCGCGGGCGAGCGGACGGTTCGCCGTGCGCTGGACGTGCGGGTCGAACTCGCGGTCCGCGAAATCGTTGATCACACACCCGGCTGCGCGCATGACGAACGTGCCGAGCAGGAAGATCACGAACACACGCTCGTCGGGATGACCCGCGGCCGAGATCCACAGTGCCCACAGGCAGGGCCACAGCAGCAGCCAGATGCCGATCGGCCGGTCGAGCCGCATCAGCCGCGCGTACTCGACGAGGCGCCCGCGCACGCCGTGCGCGCGTCCGGCGCCGTCATTGAGTCCGGTGACGTTGGTCATGGGTGGTCAGGCATGGCGGAAACGCTCCCCGGCGCCTACCCAGCGCCCGACGAGCCCCCGTATGTTGGACTGCGGACCGTCCAGCATCAATGCCGCGGCCCGCTGCACATCGGGCAGCAGGGCCGCGTCACGGGAGAGGTCCGCGACGCGCAGCTGCATCAGCCCGGTCTGGCGCGTGCCGAGCAGCTCGCCGGGGCCGCGCAGCTCGAGGTCGCGACGCGCGACCTCGAAGCCGTCGTTGGTCTCGCGCAGCACGCCGAGCCGTTCGCGGGCCACCGGCGTCAGCGGCGGCTGGTAGAGCAGCACGCAGGTGCTCTCGACCGAGCCGCGCCCGACGCGACCGCGCAACTGATGCAACTGCGCGAGCCCCATGCGCTCGGCGTTCTCGATCACCATCAGGCTCGCGTTCGGCACGTCGACACCGACCTCGATGACCGTCGTCGCGACGAGCAGGTCGAGCTGGCCCTGCTTGAAGGCCGTCATCGCGGCGTCCTTCTGGCGCCCCGTCATGCGCCCGTGCACGAGACCCACGCGGACTCCCGGCAGCGCCTCGACCAGCTGCGCAGCGGTCTTCTCCGCCGCCTCGTACTGGACCAGATCCGACTCCTCGATCAGCGGGCAGACCCAGTACGCCTGTCGACCCGCCCGGCAGGCGGTGTCGATGCGCTCGACGATCTCGCTGCGACGCGCGTCCGGCAGCACGACCGTCCTGATCGGCGTGCGGCCCGGCGGCTGCTCGTCGATGACCGAGACGTCGAGGTCGGCGTACGCGGTCATCGCGAGCGTGCGGGGAATCGGCGTGGCGGTCATCACGAGCTGGTGCGGCAGGCGGCCGTCGACGAGTCCCTTCTCGCGCAGTCGCAGCCGCTGGTGCACGCCGAACCGGTGCTGCTCGTCGACGACGACGAGAGCGAGCCGCTGGAAGACCACGCCCTCCTGGAACAGCGCGTGCGTTCCAACCGCGATGCGGATCTCGCCCGCCGCGAGGTCGGCTTCGAGCGCGGCGCGGATCTTGCCGGTCTGTCGGCCGGCAAGCAGCGTGACGCGCACTCCGAGCGGCTCGAGCCAGGCGTTGAACACGCGCGCGTGCTGCTCCGCCAGCAGTTCCGTGGGCGCCATCACGGCGGCCTGCGCGCCGTGCTCGACGGCGCGCAGCGCCGCGAGCGCGGCGACGGCCGTCTTGCCCGAGCCGACGTCGCCCTGCACGAGCCGCATCATCGGGTGCGGCTGCGCGAGGTCGCGTTCGATCTCGTGCCAGACGCGAACCTGCGCGCCGGTCAGCCGGAACGGCAGTTGCGCCAGGTAACGGGCGGTCAGGTCGCTGCGTCCCGGCAGCGGGCAGGCGAGGTCCCTGGCGGCCGCCTGACGCAACAGCCGCAGACTCAACTGGTGCGCCAGCAGCTCCTCGAAGGCCAGCCGGCGCTGCGCGGGATGCTGGCCCGCGGCGAGTCGCGCGACGTCCGCATCGGGTGGCGGGCGATGCACGTAGCGCAAGGCGTCCTCGAGCGTCGGCAGATCGAACGCATCGAGCACGCCGGGAGGCAGGTAGTCGGTCAGCCCACCCTGCGCCAGCATCGCGAGCGCGTGATCGGTGAGCGCGCGCAGCCGGCCCTGCTGCACGCCTTCGGTGGCGGGATAGATCGGTGTCAGGCTGTCGGCGGCGCCATCGCCATCGCCCGCGCCGGCGACGCGTCGGTACTCGGGGTGGACGATCTCGAGCCCGCCCGGGCCCATGCGCACTTCGCCGAAGCAGCGCAGCCGTTGCCCGCGCGCGAGCTGCGCCTGCTGCGAGGCCGAGAAGTGGAAGAACCGCAGCGTGACGGAGCCGGTGCCGTCGGCGAGCCGTACCAGCAGCATCCGGCGGCGCCGGAAGGCCACCTCGGACAACTGGATCTCGCCTTCGACGGCCGCGCGGTCGCCGTGGCGCAGGCTGCCGATCGGCACGACGCGCGTGCGGTCCTCGTAGCGCAGCGGCAGGTGGAACAGCACGTCCTGTACCGTCGCGAGCCCGAGGCGAGCCAGCGACGCGGCGAGCGCAGCGCCGACGCCGCGCAGCGCCGTGACGGGACGTTCGGCGAGCGAGGCCGCGGCAGGCACGGGTTGCGCCGGGTTCAGAGCACCATGACGCAGTCGACCTCGACCACGGCGCCGCGCGGCAGCGCCGCCACGCCGATCGCGGCACGCGCCGGATAGGGCGGCGTGAAGTAATCCGTCATCACCTGGTTGACCAGCGCGAAGTGGCCGAGGTCGGTCAGATAGACATTCACCTTGACGACGTTGGCGAACCGGCCGCCGGCCGCGGCGATCACCGCCCGCAGGTTCTCGAACACGCGCCGGATCTGCGCCTCGACGTCGCCGCCGACCAGCGCACCCGTCGCCGGGTCGAGCGGAATCTGGCCCGAGAGATAGACGGTGTTGCCCGCACGGACCGCCTGTGAGTACGTGCCGATGGCCGCCGGCGCCTGGTCGGTGTGGATGGGATTAATGGACACGGGGTGCTCCGGGGAGAACGGTTCCTGCGCAGCGCGCATGATGAACACCGGCGCGCGAATAGTGAAGGGCGCCGCGGCAGCTGCGCGGCTTCGCCGGCGCCTGCGTCCGCCCGAATGCAATGGCGAACGGCGCTACGCCAGCGTCCGCGCGACCCGCAGCACTTCCGGCATGCTGCGCACCGCGCGCATCACGCTCGCGAGCTGCTTGCGGTCGTGCACGAGCAGCTCGAAGATCAGCGTGGACGTGTCGGTGTCGCGCTCGACGAGGGCGACGCGGTCGATGTTCGTCTGCGTGCCCGCGATGGCGGAGGCGACGGAGGCGAGCACGCCCATGCGGTTGGTGACGTCGGCGTGGATCTCGACGTGGAACAGGCGGTCGGTCGCCGCCTGCCAGGTCACCGGAATCCACTTCTCCGGCTGTTTGCGAAACGAGGCAAGGTTGCCGCAGGCCTCGCGGTGGATCACGACGCCGCGGCCGCTCGACAGGCTCGCGAGAATGGGATCGTTCGGAATCGGGAAGCAGCAGCGCGCGTAGGCAACGACCAGTCCTTCCGTGCCGGCGATCGCGAGTGGCCCGGCCGTGCCATCCGCGACGGCAGCGGAATCCGCCGGCAACAGCCGCCGCGCGATGAACGGCGCCACGCGCTCGCCGAGACCGATCCGTTCGAGCAGTTCGTCCTGCGTCTTCAGCCCCAGCTCGGCAATCACTGCCGCCATCGACGCCTGCGGGACCTTGCGCAGCGTGAGCGAGAATTCCTCCAGCGCCTGGTTCAGCAGGCGCTTGCCGAGGTCGATGGCCTCGCTGCGCTTCAGGTTCCTCAGATACTGGCGGATCGACGCGCGCGCTTTTGCCGTGACGACGAAATTGACCCACGCCGGGTTCGGTGTCGCGCCCTTGGCCGTGATGATCTCGACGGTCTGGCCGTTGCGCAGCGGCGTGCGCAGCGGCACGAGCCGCCGGTCGACCTTGGCCGCCACGCAGCGGTTGCCGACGTCGGTGTGCACGGCGTAGGCGAAGTCGACGCAGGTCGAGCCGCGCGGCAGGCGGCGGATCTCGCCCTTGGGCGTGAACACGTAGACCTTGTCGGGGAACAGGTCGACCCTGACGCTTTCGAGGAATTCCTCGGGGTTGCCGCCTTGCTGGATCTCGACGAGCTGCTGCAGCCATTCGCGCGCGCGGTTGCCCTGCAGGCCGATGTCGCTGCCGCCGCCTTCCTTGTACTGCCAGTGCGCGGCGATGCCGGACTCGGCGACACCGTGCATCTCCCCGGTGCGGATCTGCACCTCGATCGGCGTGCCGTTCGGCCCGAACAGCGTCGAGTGAAGTGACTGGTAGCCGTTCACACGCGGGATCGCGATGTAGTCCTTGAACCGCCCGGGCATGGGCTTGAACACGGAGTGGACGACGCCGAGCGTGCGGTAGCAGGTGTCGGGCGAGTCCACGACGATGCGGAAGCCGTAGACGTCGACGATCTCGCCGAGCGACACCTTCTTGCGTCGCATCTTCTCGTAGATGCTGTAGACGTCCTTTTCACGGCCCTCGACCCGCGCCGGGATACCGGCCTGCTCGAGCGCGTCCCTGAGCGATGCCGCAATGCGGCCGACGAACTGCTTCTGGTTGCCTTTCGCCGCCTTGACCGCCGACTCGATGACCTTGTAGCGCTTCGGATACAACGCGCGGAAGCCCAGGTCCTCGAGCTCGCGCTTGATCGCGTGCATGCCGAGCCGGTTGGCGATCGGCGCGTAGATGTCGAGCGTCTCGCGCGCGATCGTGCGCCGCTTCGCCGGCGGCATCGCGCCGAGCGTGCGCATGTTGTGCGTGCGGTCCGCGAGCTTGACCATGATCACGCGGATGTCGCGCACCATGGCGAGCAGCATCTTGCGGAAGCTCTCGGCCTGCGCCTCGGCACGGCTGCGGAACTGGATCTGGTCGAGCTTGCTGACGCCGTCGACGAGCTCGGCGACTTCGCGGCCGAACCGCTCGGTGATCTCTTCCTTGGTGTTGGGCGTGTCCTCCATGACGTCGTGGAGGATCGCCGCGATCATCGTCTGCGCGTCGAGCCGCAGGTCGGCGAGCAGGTCGGCGACCGCGACCGGGTGCGTGATGTAGGGCTCACCCGAGCGGCGCCGCTGGCCCTCGTGCGCATGGAAGGCGAAGTCGTACGCCTCCTGCACCCGCTCGACCTGGTCGGGCGGCAGGTAGGTCTCGAGCTTCGAGACGAGCTGGTTGATCCCGATGGAGCGTCTTCCGTAGGGCAGCAGGCTGCGCAGGGAAGACGTGACGTCCATGCAGGGATCGGGTGCCGGTGGCGGGGATCAGTCTCCCAGGCCGATCTGCGGGGCGCGGAACTCGCCCATGAACTCCGGCTCCGGCAGCAGTTCCGGCGGCGGAGGCGGGGGCAGTTCGGGCTCCTCGAGGATCTCGACGCCGACGTGGCCGGCCGCGATCTCGCGCAGGGCAAGCACCGTCGGCTTGTCGTTTTCCCACTCGAGCGTCGCCTCGGCACCGTTCGCGAGCTTGCGCGCGCGGCGCGACGCCACGAGCACGAGCTGGAACAGGTTGGGCACGTTCTGCAGGCAGTCTTCGACGGTGATGCGGGCCATGAGCTCAGGACTGATCGGAAGGAGAAAGGGGCGTGAGCATACCACACCCCTCCCGCCGGGGCGGGAAACGGGGGTAATCGCGTGTTCCTGACGGGAAACAGGGGTCGTTCCCCTGCTTCCGGCTCGGCGACTAGTCCCCGGTCAGCGCGACGGTCAGTTCTGCCAGCCCGGCGCGCCGTGCGTCGGTGCGCTCGGCCCCCGATCCCCTCACGATGGCGAGGAGATCTTCGAGCGCCGTGTCGAAGTCGTCGTTGACCACGACGTAGTCGAACTCGTTCCAGTGCGTCATGTCCGCGGCGGCGTCGCGCAGGCGCCGCTGGATGACCTCTTCGGCATCGGTGCCACGCCCGCGCAGGCGTCGCTCGAGCTCCGCACGCGTAGGCGGCAGGATGAAGATCGACACGCACTCGGGCATGGCGCGGCGGATCTGCTGCGCGCCCTGCCAGTCGATCTCGAGGATCAGGTTGCGGCCCGTGGCGAGCGCGGCCTCGACTTGCGTGCGGGCGGTGCCGTAGCGGTTGTCGAAGACGCGTGCATGCTCGAGGAACTCGCCGCGGGTGGCCATGGCATCGAATTCGTCCCCGGTCACGAAGAAGTAGTCGCGGCCGTGCGTCTCCCTGGGTCGCCGGCTGCGCGTCGTGTACGAGATCGAGAACCGCAGGCCCGGTTCGCGCTCCATCAGCGCGCGGACGAGCGACGTCTTGCCGGCGCCCGAGGGCGCGGCGATGACGAAAAGGCGGCCGCGGGTCGTTGCGGGCGGGGGGGCGCGATCGGACATCGGGCAATTCTACGCCGGGCAGCGGGCCCGTCGCCGCAGCCGCGCGGCATCCGGCGGCGCAGGAGCGCGAAACACCTCCGGACGCGTCCTGCCGGTTCATGACAGATTGAACTGCAGGCCGTGCGTCTGTGCCAGTCAACGAAGCAGCCCGGCGTCGCGTCAAGTGACTGCTCACCGCGGACACGCGCTACCGCCAGAAGAGCAGGTCATCTGCTCTTCATCCGATCGGCAGCGGACTCCAGCCCGGCAAATACAGCTTGTGCCAGCTCCGCTGGAAAACCGGCCGGAAGCACGCGCTGCACAGACTCGATGACAGTTGCGGTGCGATTGACGAGATCTTCCGCAATACGGCTGATCTCATTGCCGAGGCCGCAGCGCCCCGCGGACTGCTCGAAGTGCCGCGGCAGGATGCGACGCCAGCTGTAGTGCAGTTCTCTGCTGCCGCAAACCCCCATGGCCATCTTCACCTCGTGCGGTGACAGCGTGCCAGCCTTCGTGCCCAGGACATGATGCGCCGAGAGCACGTCGTACCGAGGGGCCAGCCGGCAGCTCCCGCCGGCATTCAGGAAGAGACTGAAGTTCTTTGCATGCCCGTCGATGGCGCACAGCATCCAGAACAGGATCTGCGTGCGGAAGAAGTCTCGTCGATCCTCCTCGGCCACTTCGGAGCCGAGCCGCGTATTCATGGTCGCTTCGATACCTGGACCGCCGTCGGTCTGGTATTTCTGTGTCGGTGCGATGCCCAGGGCCTGGCAGAAATCTTCCTGTGGCAGGCGGATGATCCAGGTCCTGTCTGCTGACAGCCGTCGGAACGCCATACCCCAACAATATCCGCGCGCACAGCCACTCATTTTCGACGGACGTACGCAGATCGATTCCGCCTGGAAGCGTTCCGAGCGGGAGCTTCAGGATGTGCGTCGATGGCGTGGTCCCATGAGGACGGCACCAGCGACCCGCGTGGAACAGCAGCGCGGTCTTTTCCTGCGCCCCGGCGATGGAAAGACGGAAGTCATCGTCCAGCTCGGGCGCGCCGAAAGTGCCGGTGCCCGTTGTCTTGAGCAGCAACTGCTCGATCTCATCGTCGCCGATGGGCGAGGCGTCGATCGTGCGCACGCCGGGGGCCGGGTCCCGATGGACCGTAAGCTGCAGCGCGCCCGCGCAATCGCGCCCGATCTTCTCCAGCAGGTCGAAGGCGCGGTCCGACTGCGCGCCCACGTGCTGGACGATGCGTCGCCGGATCGTTCCACTCTCCGGCAGCAGGTTTTCGAAGTAGCGCTCGACCAATGGGCCCGTGTACGCGGCGCCCTCCGTGAGCGGCATCGACAGCGACAGCGGTCGTGCGCTGCGCGAAGCCAGCCACTCCGGGGCGTAGACGAACTGCTGCGGTCTGCCGGCGGGGTGGATCCACTCGCCGACGTACTCGCCATTCATCCAGGCGTGCGGCGTCCGTGTCTTCGACGGCCGCGCCACCTACCACTCCTGGTCGGTGCGAGAGGTCGATGCCTTTTCCCGGACCACCAGTTCCAGGCCCAGGACCGAGAGCACCTTGTACAAGGTCTCAACGGTGGTCGAGGGTGTATGAATCTCGAGCGTCGAGACGGTGTCCTGCTTGATGCCCGATTTGCGGCCGACCTCGGTCTGGGAAAGCTTCAGCTTGCTCCGCCGTGATCGCAGAGCCTGGCCCAGCTGCTTGGGTGTCCGGGCGATGGTGTCCAGGGCGCGCTCCGCTATCCAGGATTCACCCCTTAATAGAGGGTGAATCGAGAACACCCCCTTTAGGGGATAGAATCAATCTACGCCCTGTGGCAGGTACGCCATGACGGAATCCGCCGATCTGGCAATTGTGCAACCCGCTGAATGATTGGCAGAAAAGACGGTGAGTAGCGTCCTTTCGGCCGATCCGCTGGCCGAGCTTGCTGCCGGGCGCGGGCATGGACCGCGGCCTGCCCAAGTAGGCCGGCGACGTAGCACACAGTCGC
>JAYRRR010000038.1:0-24608 GCA_041910015.1 Steroidobacteraceae bacterium | reverse complement strand
AGTCGACGGCGGTGGCCCGCATTTCCGGCTGGATCAGGCTGCCCGCCCAGACTTCGTCGAAATACGCGAGATGGCGCTTGACGACGTTCACGTCGTCGAATTCGACCACGCCTTCCCATTTCGCCGCGTTTTGGCGATAGACGATCGCCTTGTCGTCCGCGACGATGAACGAGCACGGGTTGTTGCGGTACTCGGGTGCGACGTTGCGCAGGTCGATGTAGCTGGTCAGCCGACGCGCCATCATCATGAACCGGTTGCCCTCGCGCGACACGCGGCCCGGGTTCGAGATCAGCACGCGCAGCCGGGCATGGCTGCGGGCCAGCACGAGCTGCTTGACGGGTTCGAGGAAGAGGTCGTGGTCGTAGATCTGCGGCTCGAGGTCGGTCGTGTACATCGACAGGGATCGGCGTGCGCGGGTGGCGAGTTCCGCGACTGCCGCGCGGTACTCGTCAAGGCCCGCCAGCAGACTGCGCGTCCCCGTCGTGTCCAGTCGATGTTCCATCCCGATTCCCGACCGCCCGGCGCATCCGCTGGTGCGGTATCCCGACCTCGTCGAATTCCGGACCGTCGGCCCGGAAACCCAGCCGCTCGTAGAATCCGCGGGCGGAAGACTGCGCGTTCAGGTAGACCTCATGGTGGCCCCGCTCCGCGGCGAGTCCCATGAGTCGACGCATGATCGCGACGCCGGCCCCGGTGCCGCGGTACTGCGGCAGTACTGCGACGCGACCAATCTTACCGGCGGGTTCCAGACGACCCGTGCCGACCAGGTCACGTTTTCCGGCAGCGACGCCGACATACGCGAGGACGTGCGGCACGACGGGATCGTGCGCGTCCCATTCGTCGCGCTCCGCGATGCGTTGTTCCTCGATGAAAACCGTACGGCGCACGCGCTTGATCGACTCGACGTCGCGCGCCCAGTCGGTCACCTCGACCACAAGATCCGCCCGCGTCGCGCGAGTCATGGCAGCGATTTTCCGCCGTTATGTCAAAGTGGCAGCGCGCCGCGCTCAGACGTCGCGCGCCAGACGCGCCGCGACGCCGACATAGCTCGCCGGCGTGAGCTGCTTGAGCCGCTGCTTTTCGGCGTCGGGAACGGGCAGGCCGTCGACGAAGCGTGCGATCGCTTCGGCGTCGATGCGGCGACCGCGCGTGAGCGTCTTCAGTTGCTCGTAGGCGCCCGGCACGCCATAGCGGCGCATGACGGTCTGGATCGGCTCGGCCAGCAGTTCCCAGTTGCGCGCGAGGTCCGCCGCGAGCGCGGTGCGGTCGACCTCCAGCCGCGCGAGACCGCGTGACACGGACTGCACCGCGACGTCCGCGTGCGCCAGCGCGACGCCGATGTTGCGCTGGACGGTCGAGTCGGTGAGGTCGCGCTGCCAGCGCGAGACCGGCAGCTTCTCGGCGAGGAAGCGCAGCAGCGCGTTGGCGACGCCGAAGTTGCCCTCGGCATTCTCGAAGTCGATCGGGTTGACCTTGTGCGGCATCGTCGACGAGCCGACTTCGCCCGCCACGACCTTCTGCCGGAAGTAGCCCAGCGACACGTAACCCCAGAAGTCGCGGCACAGGTCGACGAGGATCGAGTTGCAGCGGGCGAGGGCGTCGAAGTACTCGGCGTCCCAGTCGTGCGGCTCGATCTGCGTGGTGTACGGGTTCCACTGCAGGCCCAGCGACTCGACGAGCCGTTGCGCGACGTGCGGCCAGTCGACTTCCGGGTAGGCCGCGACGTGCGCGTTGTAGTTGCCGACCGCGCCGTTGATCTTGCCGCGGATCGGCACGGCCGCGAAGGCGTCGCGGGCCGTCCTCAGCCGGTGCACGAAGACCGCCACTTCCTTGCCGAGCGTGGTGGGCGTCGCGGCCTGCCCGTGCGTGCGCGACATCATGGCGTCGTCCGCGTGCGCATGCGCCATCGAGCGCAGCGCGCCGAGCAGCGCGTCGAGGTGCGGCAGCAGCACCCTGTCCCGCGCCTCGCGGCACATGAGCGCGTAGGAGAGGTTGTTGATGTCTTCCGACGTGCAGGCGAAGTGCACGAACTCGATGCGCGACTGCCACGCGGCGTGCCTCGACAGCTTCTGCTTGATCAGGTACTCGACCGCCTTGACGTCGTGATTCGTCTCGCGCTCGAACGTCTTGACGGCCGCGGCATCGTCTTCGTCGAACGTGTCGGCGACGTGCTGCGCGGCGGCCAGGTCCGCCGGCCCGAGACCGCGCAGTTCCGGAATGTGCCGCTCGGCGGCGAGGCCGCGCAGCCAGGCGATCTCGACCCGCACGCGGGCGTGGATCAGCCCCTGCTCGCTGAAGATCTCCCGCAATTCGGCGCAGCGCGCGGCGTAGCGCCCGTCCACGGGAGAGAGCGCGGTCAGGGGAGTGAGGCTCATGGGCAATCCGGGAGGTGCTACGATCCGGGATGATACCGCAGGGCCCCGTCCGGGCGCCTCCGCGGGTCCCGGAGCGCACATGGCCGACACCGACTACCGCGTCGAACGCGACAGCATGGGGGAAACCCGCGTGCCCGCGCACGCCCTGTGGGGATCGCAGACCCAGCGTGCGATCCAGAACTTCCCGATCAGCGGGCTCACGATGCCGCGCGCCTTCATCGGCGCGCTCGGGCTCATCAAGTGGGCGGCGGCAGGCGCCAACCTGGAACTCGGCGACCTCGACAGGACCCGGGCGGCGGCCATCCAGCGCGCCGCCCTCGAAGTCGCCGAAGGCGGGCACGATGCCCACTTCCCCGTCGACGTGTTCCAGACGGGATCGGGCACCAGCACGAACATGAACGCGAACGAGGTGATCGCCCGGCTCGCGACGCAGTACGCCGACGGCGGTTCGCTCGCCGTCCATCCCAACGATCACGTCAACCGTGGCCAGAGCAGCAACGACGTCATCCCCACGGCCATCCACCTGAGCGCCGCGCTCGCGTTGTCGAAGACGCTGCTGCCCGCGCTCAGGGAACTCGTCGACACGATTGCCCGCAAGGCCGGCGACGTCGGTGAGCACGTCAAGACGGGCCGCACGCACCTGATGGACGCGATGCCCGTGACGCTCGCGCAGGAGATGGGCGCCTGGCGCACCCAGCTCGAGGACGCGGCGGCGCGGCTGCAGGGCTGCCGGCCGCGGCTGCATGCGCTCGCCCAGGGCGGCACGGCCGTCGGCACCGGCGTCAACGTCGATCCGCGCTTCGCGCCGCTGGTCGCGGCGCAGTTGTCGCGACAAACGGGTCTCGACCTGCGGCCGGCACGCGATTTCTTCGCCGCGCTGGCATCGCAGGACACCGCGGTCGAACTGTCGGGCCACTTGCGCACGCTCGCCGTGGTGCTGATGAAGATCGCCAACGACCTGCGCTGGATGAACAGCGGGCCGCTCGCAGGGCTCGCGGAAATCGGGCTTCCGGCGCTGCAGCCGGGCAGCAGCATCATGCCGGGCAAGGTCAATCCGGTCGTGCCGGAAGCCGTCGCCATGGTCGCGGCGCAGGTGCTGGGCAACGACGTCACGGTCGGCATCGCGGGCCAGTCGGGAAACTTCCAGTTGAACGTCATGCTGCCCCTGATCGCCTACAACCTGCTGCAGAGCACTGAACTGCTGGCCGCCGCGTGCCGGACGCTGGCGCGCAGCTCGATCGCGGGCTTCGCGGTGAACACGCGGCAGCTCGCGCTGGCGCTCGGGCGCAATCCGATGCTGGTGACGGCACTGAACCCCGTCATCGGCTACGACAAGGCGGCGGCCATCGCCAAGCGCGCCTATGCGGAAGGACGGCCGATCCTGGACGTCGCCGACGAGATGACCGACCTCGGGCGCGAGCGGCTCGCGCGACTGCTCGACCCGGCCGACCTCACGCGTGGCGGCGAACGCGGCCGGTCGGCGTCGGGGGACTGAATTGACATTGACGGCGTCGTCCGACGAAACACGCTGGTCGCTGCGCGAACGCATCGAGAGCCGGCTGCGCGGCAGCGAGGCCGGTCGCGAGCCGGAGATGCCCTACGCGGCAAGCCTGACGCCAGACCAGATCGAATCGCTGCGCCGCCTGCTGCCGACTCAGCTCTCGCGGGCCGCCGTGCTCGTACCGCTCGTCGAGCGGCCCACGGGCCTGCACGTGCTGCTCACGCTGCGGGCGTCGCACCTCAAGAACCACGCGGGGCAGGTCAGTTTCCCCGGTGGACGCATCGAAGCCACGGACACGGGCCCCTGGGCCGCGGCCTTGCGCGAAGCGCAGGAGGAGATCGGGCTCGAGCCCCAATACGTGAGTCTCACCGGTTACCTGCGCGACCACGTCGTGATCACTGGCTTCCGTGTGACGCCGGTCGTCGCGTTCGTGCGCCCGGGATTCACGCTCGCGCTCGACGTCGAGGAAGTCGAAGACGTCTTCGAGGTGCCGCTCGAGTTTCTGCTCGACCGCGCGAACTACGTGCCCCGCGACCGCCACTATTCCGGCTTCACCGTGATCACCTACGACATCCCGTACCAGGGCCGCCAGATCTGGGGCGCCACGGCGAACATGCTGCTCAGCCTGGCGCAACTGCTGGACGGAAACGTGCCGTGAGCAACCTCGAACGGCTGATGCGGATCATGGAGCGGCTGCGCGATCCGCAGCGCGGCTGCCCATGGGACCGCCAGCAGGACTGGTCTTCGATCGCGCCGCACACGATCGAGGAAGCCTACGAGCTCGCCGACGCCATTGCGCGCGGAGATCCCGACGCGGTCCGCGACGAGCTGGGGGACGTGCTGTTCCAGGTCGTGTTCCAGGCCCGCATCGCCGAGGAGCGGCACCTGTTCGACTTCGACGCCGTGGCCGGTGCCATTGCCGAAAAGCTCGAGCGCCGGCATCCGCACGTCTTCGGCGACGCGAAGATCGGCGACGCAGAAGCGCAGACGCAGGCCTGGGAAGCGCACAAGCGCGCGGAGCGCGCGGCGAGGGGACAGGGCACCGGCGTGCTCGACGGCGTCACGCTCGGTCTGCCCGCGCTCACGCGCGCGACCAAGCTGGGCTCGCGGGCGGCGAAGGCGGGCTTCGACTGGGCCGACGCGGCGGGCGTGCTCGACAAGGTGCGCGAGGAAATCGCCGAGCTGCAGCACGAGATCGAGGCGGGCCGCCCGGATGCCGCGCGTGCCGAACTCGGCGACGTGCTCTTTTCGCTGGCGCAGACGGCGCGCCATCTCGGCATCGAGCCCGAAGGCGCGCTGCGCGATGCCAATGGCAAGTTCGAGCGCCGCTTCCGTCACGTCGAGGCGCTGCTCGCCCGCGAAGGACGGCGGCCAGACGAGGTGGACATGGCGCATCTCGAGACGCTGTGGTTGCTCGCCAAGCGCGAGCTCGGCTGAGCCGATGACCGCGCCGGCCGCCAACGCCGCGGCACGCCTCGCGGTGCGGCGCGCCTCCGTGCCGCCGATCCACTACGACGACACGCTGCCCGTGCACGCGCGGCGCGAGGAGATCGCAGACGCCATCCGCAGTCATCAGGTCGTCATCGTCAGTGGCGCCACCGGCAGCGGCAAGAGCACGCAGTTGCCGAAGATCTGTCTCGGGATCGGCCGCGGCATCGAGGGCCTGATCGGCCACACGCAGCCGCGCCGCATCGCGGCCCAGGCCCTCGCGAACCGGATCAGCGCCGAGCTCGGCACGACGACCGGCGACCTCGTCGGCTACCAGGTCCGCTTCGTCGACCGCACCAGCCCGCGCACGCTCGTCAAGCTGATGACCGACGGGCTGCTGCTGCGCGAACTCGAACGCGACCCGCTGCTGCGGCGTTACGACACGCTGATCGTCGACGAGGCGCACGAGCGCAACCTCAACGTCGACTTCCTGCTCGGCGTCTGTCAGCGGATCCTGCCGCGGCGCCCCGACCTCAGGCTCATCGTCACCTCGGCGACCATCGAGACGCAGCGCTTCGCCGGGTACTTCGGCGGCGCGCCCGTCATCGACGTCGAGGGCCAGGCCTGGCCGGTCGAGGTTCGCTACCGTCCGCTCGCCGAGGAGGACGAGGAGGCTCCGCCGCTGCCCGAGGCCGTGCGCGACGCGCTCGAGTCGCTCGACGCCGATTCCCGCGGCATACGCGGCGACGCGCTGGTGTTCCTGCCGGGCGAGAAGCAGATCCTCGAGACGCGCGAACTGCTGACCCGCAGCCGTGTGACCTGGGACGTGCTGCCGCTGTACGGCCGTCTCGCCGGCCCGGAGCAGGAGCGGATCTTCGCCGCGCACGAGCGGCGCCGGGTCGTGCTGGCGACCAACGTGGCGGAGACTTCGCTGACCATCCCGGGCGTGCGCTTCGTGATCGACGCCGGGCTTGCGCGCGTGAGCCGCTACAGTCCGCGCGCCAAGTTCCAGCGTCTGCCCATCGAGCCTGTCTCGCAGGCCAGCGCCGACCAGCGTCGCGGCCGCTGCGGGCGCGAGGGCGATGGCATCTGCATCCGGCTCTATGCCGAGGCCGACTATCTCGCCCGCCCGCGCTACACCGAGCCCGAGATCCTGCGCACCAACCTCGCGAGCCTGGTGCTGCAAATGGCGGCGCTCGGCCTCGGCGGACCCGAAGACTTTCCGTTCCTCGACGCGCCCGATGCCCGTCTGCTCAACGACGGCTACCGCCTGCTGCAGGAGCTCGGCGCCGTCGACGGCGAGCGTCGCATCACGCGGCTCGGGCGGCACATGGCGACGCTGCCCGTCGACCCGCGGCTTGCGCGCATCCTGGTCGAAGCGGGCCGCACGGGTTGTCTCGACCCGTGTCTCACGATCGTCGCGTTCCTGAGCATCGCAGACCCACGCGAGCGGCCATCCGACAAGACCGGGGCCGCTGACGAGAAGCATGCACAGTTCGCCGACGAGCGCTCGGACTTCGTCGCGGTGCTGAATCTCTGGCAGGCGTCGCGCGAACCGGCGGCCGGCGGCAATCGCGTGCTGCGCCACTGGTGCCGCGAGAATTTCCTGTCGTTCCTGCGCATGCGTGAGTGGGCGGACTTGCGCGACCAGCTCGCGGACATGAGCCGGTCGCTGGCGCGACCGCAGCCGCCGGGGGACGCGAAGCCTGTCTCCAGGGCGGTGCTGCACCAGACGCTGCTCACCGGCCTGCTCGGCGGCATCGGCGTGCTCGACGAGGCCCGCACCTACCTGGGTGCCCGCGACGCGCGTTTCGTGATCGCGCCCGGCACGCCGTTGCAGAAGCGCTCGCCGCACTGGATCGTCGCCGCGAGTCTCGTCGAGACCCACCGGCTCTACGCGCGCATGGTGGCGCAGGTGCAACCGTCGTGGATCGAGTCGGCGGGCGCGCACCTGGTGCGCCGGACGTATGGTGAGGCCGAATGGGACGCACGCAAGGGCATGGCGTTCGCGCGCGAGACCGTTACGCTGTACGGCCGCGTGCTGAGCAGCGGCCGACGCGTCGCCTTCGCGACCGTGGACGCCGCCGCCGCGCGCCGCATGTTCGTCGAGGAGGCGCTGGTGCGGCGCAACGCCGCGATGCGGTTCGCGTTCCTCGAGCGCAACGAAGCGACGCGCGCCCGGCTCGAGCAGGTCGAAGCCTGCCTGCGCCGCCGCGACCTGCTGGCCGGCGACGCAGCCCTGGTCCGCTTCTACCTCGAGCGGATTCCGGCGCCCGTCGCGACCACGCGTGCGTTCGAGCACTGGTGGCGGCAGGACGAGCGTGTGCGGCCGCGCCTGCTCGATGCCCCCGAGGACGTGCATCTGGCGGGGCCGCTGCCGGAGTTGCGTGGCACCGACTACCCCGCATCGCTCGACGTGCACGGCAACACGCTGGCGCTGCACTATCGCTTCGACACCACAGCGACCGACGACGGCATCACGCTGGACGTGCCGCTGCCGCTGCTGCGATCGCTGGACCCGCAGCGGCTCGAATGGCTGGTGCCCGGCTGGCTGCACGACAAGGTCGTCCATCTGCTGCGCGGCCTGCCGAAGGACGTGCGGCGCGAAATCGTGCCGATTCCCGAGGCGGCCGGGCGCTTTCTGACGGGCGTCGGGGCGTTCGGCGAGGGCTCGCTGTTCGCGCGCCTGGCCACGTTCGTCACGCGCGAGGCCGGCCAGGTGGTCGAGCCTGCGGATGTCGCCGCGATTGCCTTGCCGCCGTGGCTGAGCTTCCACGTACGCGTGCTCGACCCGGCGTCCGGCAAGGTCCTGCACGAGAGCCGTGACCTCGATACGCTGCACGACGAATTGCGTGCGCAGGTCGGGGCCACGCCTTTCGGCGGCACCGTGCACGAATGGGAACGGGCCGGCGTGCGGTCCTGGGACTTTGGCGACATGCCGGCGGAGGTGACGGTCCGCAGCGCCGGTCTGCGTCTGCGCGCCTGGCCGGGCATCAAGGACGAGGACGGCAGCGTGCGTCTGCGTCTGTACACCAGCGAGGTGGCCGCGCGCCGTGCCACCTACGACGGGCTCGTGCGACTGGCGGCGCTGGCCCTGCCGCAGCAGCACGAGATGGTGCGGCGCACGCTGGCCGGCGACCACGAATTCACGCTGCTCGCGGCCGCCGGGGGCCTCGGCCGCGAACTGCTCGACGAGATCGCCGACCGGGCCGTCGCCGAAGCCGTGTTCGGCACGACGGAGCAGGCCGAAACGGATATCGCCGGGGCGGTCCGCACACGCGCCGCGTTCGAGATGCGGGTCGAGCGCGGACGCGCCGACGTCGTCGAGCGCGGCGCCGAAGTCGCCCGCGTCGCGCGTTCCGTGCTGATGGCACTCAAGGACGTGCGGGCGGCACTCGACTCGATGGCGGCGCCGGTCCTCGCGCCGGTCCGCGATTCCGTGACGCGGCACGTCGATGCGTTGCTGGCGCCGGGCTGGATCCGCCGCACGCCCGCCGTCTGGTGGCCCCAGTTGCCGAAGTACGTGCGCGCCATGGCGCGGCGGCTCGATCGTGCGCGCGGCGACGTGGCACGGGATCGAAAGCTGCAGGCCGAGGTGGCGGGCTACGAGACGAACCTGCGACGGCTCGATGCCACGGCTCCGGCCGACGCACCGACGACGGAACGCGAGCGCCTGCGCTGGATGATCGAGGAGTTCCGCCTGTCGCTGTTCGCGCAGGATCTGCGGACGCGCCTGCCCGTGTCGGCGAAACGTCTCGATGAGCAGCAGGACCTCGCGCGTCGTGAAGTGCGCGGCGTGGCCGGTGCGCGACCGCGGGCGGAGCAGGCCGGGAGGCCCCGCCCCGCGTGATGCATGGAGCCATGCGGCGCCTCCCGGGTGCGGGCGGCCCGGGTTACTGCACGAATGGCTTCAGCAAGTCTATCGGCAGCGGGAAGACGATGGTCGTGCTCTTTTCGTTCGACAGGTCCGCCACCGTCTGCAGATAGCGCAACTGCAGCGCCTTGGGCTCCTCGCCCAGCATGCGTGCGGCATCGACGAGCATCTGCGCCGCCTGCTTCTCGCCCTCGGCATGGATGATCTTGGCGCGTCGCGTGCGCTCCGCCTCGGCCTGCTTGGCCATGGCGCGGATCATGGTCTCGTCGAGGTCGACGTGCTTGATCTCGACGTTGGTCACCTTGATGCCCCAGGCGTCGGTGGCGGAATCGAGAATGCGCTGGATGTCGACGTTGAGCTTCTCGCGCTGCGACAGCATCTCGTCGAGCTCGTGCTGGCCGAGCACCGAGCGCAGCGTCGTCTGCGCGAGCTGGCTGGTCGCCTCGAACGGGCTCGCGACCTGGATGATCGCCTTGTCTGGCTCGACGATGCGGAAGTAGATGACCGCGTTGACCTTGACCGAGACGTTGTCGCGCGAGATGACGTCCTGGGTCGGGACGTCGAGCACGATCACGCGCAGGTCGACCTTGACCATGCGCTGGATCAGCGGAATCAGGATGATCAGGCCCGGGCCCTTCACGCCGGTGTAGCGGCCGAACGTGAAGATGACGCCGCGCTCGTACTCGTTGAGGATCCTGAAGATCTGCGTCGCGAACACGACGATCAGGACGAGGATGACGGCGAGGGTCGTGACGTTGAACATCGCTGCGTACTCCGTGGCGTGGATGCTGGCGTCGGTCAGTCCCGGACCGGCTCGACCTCGAGCGTCAGGCCGTCGACACGGACGATGCGCAGGCACTGGCCGCTGCGCACGGGCGTGCGCGTCACCGCGTTCCAGAGCTCGCCGTGGGCCCGCACGAGCCCCCGGGTGTCGAAGGCCTCGATCGCTTCGGCGTGCTCGAGCAGCAGGCCCTCGCGGCCGCTGACGACGGGGCGGCGCCGGGCGCGGACGGCGAACGACACGATGCCGAGCAGCAGCAGGCTGCCGGCGAGAGCCATGGCGGCGATGATCTGCCAGGCGATCGAGAATCCCGGCACGTCGTTGTCGAGCAGCATGACCGAGCCGATCACGAAGGCGACGATGCCACCGAGCCCGAGCGTCCCGAACGAGGGCACGAACGACTCGGCGACGATCAGCAGCACGCCGAGCGCAATCAGCGCGAGCCCGGCGTAGTTCACGGACAGCACCTGGAACGCGAACAACGCGAGCAGCAGGCTGATCGCGCCGACGACGCCCGGCAGCACGCTGCCCGGGTTGTAGCCCTCGAGCAGCAGCCCGTAGATACCGATCAGCATGAGCAGGTAGGCCACGTTCGGATTGGTGACGAGCTGCAGCAGCTCGGTGCGCCAGTCCGGCTGCACTTCGCGCAGCATGATGCCGGCGGTGCGCAGCGTCGTCACGCGCGACGGCAGCTTGACGCTGCGGCCGTCGATGGCGCGCAGCAGCTCCGGCAGGTCGCTCGCGACCAGGTCGACGACCCCGGTGGCGAGTGCCTCGTCGGCCGGCAGGCTCGCGCCTTCGCGCACCGCGCGCTCGGCCCAGTCCGCGTTGCGGCCGCGCAGCGTGGCGAGTCCGCGGATGTAGGCCACCGCGTCGTTGACCGCCTTGCGCTCCATGGCATCGCCGGGAACCGGAGTCTTCTGCTCCGGCGCGTCGTCGCGCGCGGCGGGTTTCGTCGTCGGCCGCTGCGGCGCGCCGTCGATCTGCACGGGCGTCGCCGCGCCGAGGTTGGTGGCCGGTGCCATGGCGGCGACGTGGCTCGCATACATCAGGAACGTGCCGGCGCTCGCAGCCCGCGCGCCGCTCGGCGCGACGAAGGCGACGACGGGAACCCTGGAGGCCAGGATCGCCTGGATCATGTCCCGCATGGCGGTGTCGAGACCGCCCGGAGTGTCGATGCGCACCACGACCAGATGGGCGCCCGATTCCTCGGCGGCATGCAACTGGCGCACGAAGAAGTCGCTGGTGGCCGGCCCGATGGGCCCGGTGACCGGCACGAGCACGCCGGAAGTCACGTCGACGGACTGCGTGCGCAGGGCGACCGCGCAGGCGAGTGCTCCGAGCAGGACGCCGAGAACCGCGAGCACCTTGCGGATCCGATCGGGCCGGCATTGCGGCAGGGCCATGACGGCATCATAGCGCAGCGCTGCGAGGCGCAGGCCGGCGGGCCGTATAATCGGCGTGTCGAAGGGGAGTTGCGTCATGGCCCGTGTGTCGATGTTCAGGCGTGCCCGGCGTGCGTCTTCGCTGGTCGCGCTTGCGCTGTCGTGGAGTGCGTTCGCAGCCGCGCCGGTGGCGAACGAAAACCCGGCCCGACCGCCCGACAAGCCGGCGGTCGGCGAACTGGGCGTGCAGCCACTGCGACCGGGGTTGCAGTTGGTCACCGGCGCCGGCGGCAACGTCGTCGTCTGGTCCGGTCACGACGGCACGGTCCTCGTCGACACGGGGCTCGCCTCGCAGGCCATGGAACTCGTCGCGACGGTCGCGCGCGTCGCACCGGGCCCGCTGCGCTTCGTCGTCAACACGCATGGGCACGCGGACCACGTCGGCGGCAACGTCGCCGCGGTCGAGGCAGGTGCGGTCGTGGTCGGCCACGAAGGGCTGCGCGACTACGCCGGGAGCGATGCCGCCGTGCCGGAAGGCGTCGCAGGAGCAGGGACGATGGCGGCAGCCCGGCCGGTCGTCGCACTCACCGACAGCCTGGCGCTGCACCTGAACGGCGACCGCCTGCTCGCGCTGCACGCGGCCGACGCGCACACGTCCTCCGACGTCGTCGTCCGCTGGAGCGCCGCGGATGTCGTTGCGCTCGGCGACATCTACTGGAGCTGGCAATACCCCGCGATCGACCTCGGGTCGGGCGGCTCTCTCGCCGGCATGGTGGCCGCGGTGGAAGGGACGCTCGCGCGCTCGACGCCGCGTACGGTGATCGTGCCCGGGCACGGGGCCCCGTCGGGCAAGGCGGACCTCGCCGCGTATCGCGACATGCTCGTCGGCGTCGGCCGCAAGGTGCGTGAGGCGGTGGAGCGGGGCGAGACGCTGGAGGCGATTCTCGCGGCGCACCCCACGGCGGAGTTCGACGAGCGCTTCGCGCGTCCGGGAGCCTACGTGCCCCCGGACGAATTCGTCCGCTGCGTGTACGAGGACCTCACGCGCGCCGCCCGGGGCCGCTGAGCGGCGCGGGTCGGCCCCGAAACCCGGCCGCTACTTCGCGGCCACGTCGAAGTTGATGCCCTGCGCCAGCGGCAGGTCGGCACCCCAGTTGACGGTACAGGTCTGACGCCGCATGTAGGCCTTCCAGGAGTCGGAGCCCGACTCGCGGCCGCCGCCCGTGTCCTTCTCGCCGCCGAACGCGCCGCCGATCTCCGCGCCCGAGGTGCCGATGTTGACGTTCGCGATGCCGCAGTCCGAGCCCGCGGACGACAGGAAGCGCTCGGCGTGCTGCAGGCGGTCCGTGAAGATCGCCGACGACAATCCGTGTGCGACGGCGTTCTGCGCCGCGATGGCCTCGTCGAGCGTCCCGAACGGGATCAGGTACAGCACGGGGCCGAAGGTCTCGGTCTGCACGATGTCCCATTCGCCACGCGCGACCACGATCGCCGGCTCGACGAAAAAGCCGGGGCGCTGCAGCCGCTTGCCGCCGCAGAGCAGCCGCCCGCCATGGGCGAGGGCCTGCTGCACCGCGGCCTCGAAGCGCTCGACGGACGCGCCGTCGATCAGCGGGCCCATCAGCGTGCCGTCCGCGAGCGGGTCGCCGATGCGCACCTGCCGATACGCGCCGACGAGCCGCCGCTCGAGTTCGGCCATGCGCGACTGGTGCACGAACACCCGGCGAGTCGTCGTGCAGCGCTGGCCGGCCGTGCCGACCGCGCCGAACACGACGGCGGGCACGACCAGGTCGAGGTTCGCGAACTCGTCGACGATGATCGCGTTGTTGCCGCCGAGTTCGAGCAGGCTGCGGCCGAGCCGCTTCGCGACGCGCTGCGCGACGTCGCGGCCGACGGCGGTCGAGCCCGTGAACGAGACGAGATCGACGCGCCGGTCCTCGACGAACTCCACCGCGAGGTCCACGCCGTCGTCGATGAACAGCTGGAAGATCGGCGGCAGCCCGAGCTGCGCGAGTACGCGGTTGCAGATGTGCTGCACGGCCACGGCGCAGAGCGCGGTCCTGGGCGACGGCTTCCAGACCGTCACGTTGCCGCAGATCGCGGCGAGGAACGCGTTCCACGACCACACGGCGACCGGGAAGTTGAAGGCGCTGATGACGCCCACGACGCCGAGCGGATGCCACTGCTCGAACATGCGGTGGTTCGGTCGCTCGGAATGCATCTGCAGGCCGTACAGCATGCGCGACTGGCCGACCGCGAAGTCGGCGATGTCGATCATCTCCTGCACCTCGCCGTCGCCCTCGGCCTTGATCTTGCCCATCTCGAGCGAGACGAGACCGCCAAGCGCCGACTTGTGGCGACGCAGCTCCTCGCCCAGCCGCCGCACGACTTCGCCGCGCCTGGGCGCCGGTACGGCGCGCCAGAGCTTCGCGGCCGCCACGGCCGAGGCCATCACCTGCTCATACTGGGCGCGTGTCGTCGCCCGCACGCCCGCGATCGCCGCGCCCGTCGTCGGATTGATCGACTCGATCACGCGCGCGCCGGCTTCCTCGAGCCAGCCGTCGCCGCACCAGGTGCCGGCGTTCGTCGGTCGCAGACCGAGGGATTCGAGCACGGCCGCGACGTTCATGCGCGCGCTCCCGCGACGGCCCGCTGCTGTCCGGTCGTGCCCGCCACGATCATGCGCGAGGACACCTCCTTGCCACCGCCTTCCGCGTAATGCCTGCCAAAGCGGTTCTCGAGCACGTCGACGAGGTCGAAGTCCTCCTGTCGCACGAAGCCGTGATAGCGGCCCGGGTGCTGCATGACCAGGTCGACCACGGCGCAGATGCCCGCCGCCGTCGTCACCTGGATGGCCGACCAGAGCCGGCCCGCGATGACCTGCGGATAGATCTTGCTGACGTAGTTCTCCTCACGCAGCTCGCCGTGCTGGCGACCGGCGACCGCGACGTAGACGATCACGACGTCCTGCAGCGTCTGCGGCACCGCGTTCTCGAGCACGCGCTTCAGGGTCGCACGGTCGAAATTGAGCTTGAGGTCGTTCATGAGCAGCCGCATCTGGTCGCAGTGGCCCGGGTAGCGGATGGTCTTGTAGTCCATCGTCTGCGCCTTGCTGCCGTAGGTGTCGGCGAGCGAGCCCAGGCCGCCGGAGGTGTTGAATGCCTCGTAGAGCGTGCCGTCGATCTCGATCTCCTCGAGACCCTCGAGGGGTGCGACTTCCACGGCGCGGCCGTCCACGATCGCCTCGCAGGGGTTGCCGTACTCGTTGATCAGGCCGTCGGTCGACCAGGTCAGCGAGTACTTCAGCGCGTTGTTCGGATGCTGGGGCAGGGCGCCGACGCGCAGCTTGACGCTGCGGACCTCGTCGAAGTGGCGGATCAGCGCGTTCGCGGCAATGCTGATGAAGCCCGGCGCGAGGCCGCACTGCGGCACGAACGCGCGGCTCGAGCCCTCGGCCAGCACGCGCACGGCGCGCGTCACCGCCACGTCTTCCGTCAGGTCGAAGTAGTGCGCGTTCGTCCTGCGCGCGACCTCGGCGACCCTGACGTTGCAATAGAACGGCAGGCTCGAAATGATCGCGTGGGCCGGGTGCTGACGCAGATGTGCCTCGAGTGCCACCGGGTCGGAGGCGTCGAGTTCGTGTGCGTGCAGGTTCGGCAGGCCATGTGCCTGGCACACCGCGCTGGCCGCGTTGCCGTTCACGTCCGCGACGTGGACCTCGTAGTCCCGGCATTCCGCGAGAAAGCCCGAGATGAGGGCGCCGATCTTGCCGGCCCCCAGGATCAGTACTTTTTGCATCGTCACTCCTGGTTCACCCGACCCGACGGCGTCCGAGGCGGCCTGGCGGGTAGCGTCTTGCGAGGGCCGCGATTTTGACGAAAGGCGCCGCCCGCGCCCACCCCCTCCCTGTTTCTTTTGCGCTGCAAAGTTTTCCCGTAGGATCGGACCATGAGCGCTGTCTTGCAGGGTCCCGAGTGGTCTCCGACGAGTTGGACCTCGCGTCCGGCCCAGCAGCAGCCGTCGTACCGGGATCCGGCGGCGCTCACGCGGGCCGTCGAGGCGCTCGGCCGGCTGCCGCCGATCGTCGTGTCGTGGGAAATCGAGGCGCTGAAGCGCCAGATCGGGGAGGCCCAGCGGGGCGAGCGCTTTCTGCTGCAGGGCGGCGACTGCGCCGAGACGTTTGCCGACTGCGATTCGGGCCAGATCGCCCGCAAGCTCAAGATCCTGCTGCAGATGAGCCTCGTGCTGCTGCACGGGCTCAAGAAGCCGGTGATCCGCGTCGGCCGCTTCGCCGGCCAGTATGCCAAGCCGCGCTCGGCGGACACCGAAACGCGCGACGGCGTGACGCTGCCCTGCTATCGCGGCGATCTCGTCAACCACCCCGGTTTCACGGCGACGGAGCGCGAACCCGACCCCGAGCTGCTGCTGCGCGGATACGAGCGCGCCGCGCTCACGCTGAACTTCGTGCGCGCGCTGATCGACGGCGGCTTCGCCGATCTGCACCACCCGGAATACTGGGACCTGGGCTTCGTCAAGCACTCGCCGCTGGCCGATCAGTACCGGCAGATCGCCACGTCGATCGCCGATTCGCTCGACTTCTTCGAGGCCATGAGCGGCAGCCGCGTGCACGAGGCGTCGCGAGCGCCGTTCTACTGCAGCCACGAGGCCCTGCACCTGCACTACGAACAGGCGCAGACGCGTTACATCCCGCGACAGGGTCGCTGGTACAACCTGTCGACGCACCTGCCGTGGATCGGCCTGCGCACGGCGGACCTCGCTGGAGCACACGTCGAGTACTGCCGTGGGATTGCCAATCCGGTCGGCGTGAAGGTTGGCCCGACGATGGATGCGGCGTGGGTGCAGGGCCTCTGCCACGCGCTGAACCCCGCCAGGGAATTCGGCCGGCTCGTGCTCATCCACCGCATGGGCGCGAAGCAGATCGAGCAGCAGCTGCCGTCGCTGATCGAGACGGTGCGCGCGACAGGCGTGCCGGTGCTCTGGATCTGCGACCCCATGCACGGCAACACCGAGACGACGCGGTCGGGGCTCAAGACGCGCCGCTTCGAGAACATCGTGAGCGAGCTCGAGGCCGCATTCCGGGTGCACCGCGAAGCCGGCAGCTACCTCGGCGGCGTGCATTTCGAGCTCACGGGCGAGGACGTCACCGAATGCACGGGCGGCGCGCGCGGCCTCGCCGACGCCGACCTCGCCAAGGACTATCGCTCGCAGGTCGATCCGCGGCTCAACTACGAACAGGCGCTCGAACTCGCGCTCAGGATCGCTGCCCACGCCCGCGGGCGGTAGCAGCTGCCGAACACCGAGTCGACCTGCGACTGCGAAGGCAGGCAGTGGTCCGTGCCGATCAGCGCCGGCGTGGGCCAGTGGCCGAAGAGGAAATGGCCCGCCGAAGCACGGCTTCCGCTTCCCCCCGCGGCACGTCGCGCCATTCGCCGGGCGCGAGCCCCGCGACGCTCCACGGCCCGATGGCCCAGCGGATCAGCCTGAGCGTCGGCAGCCCGACGGCGGCCGTCATGCGCCGCACCTGGCGATTGCGGCCTTCGCTCAGCTCGAGTTCGATCCAGGAGGTCGGGATCGCCTTGCGCACGCGGATCGGCGGATCGCGCGGCCACAATCCCGGTGGCTCCTCGATCACGCGCGCCCCGGCCGGTCGCGTCGGGCCGTCCTTGAGCATGAGGCCGCGGCGCAGCGGCTCGAGGGCGGCGTCGGCAGCCACGCCCTCAACCTGTACCCGGTAGCATTTTTTCAGCGCTGACCCCGGCTGACTCATGCGTGCCTGCCAGGGCCCGAAGTCCGTCAGCACCATCAGCCCCTCGCTGTCGAAGTCGAGCCGGCCGGCCGGATACAGGCCGGGCAGGGCGAGGTAGTTCCGCAGGCAGCGCCGATCATCTGGCGCAGTGAACTGCGGCAGCACACCGAACGGCTTGTTGAACATCACGATGCGCATCTTCTGGTAGCGACTTCAGTGCTTTCGGCACTTGTCCGGCCGGTTCGCTGAGTCTATCCTTTGTGCGGTGCAACACGACGCCGCACCGGCGGAACTTCGCGCAGCTCAACGGCACATAGAGGACGAGGCAATGACGAACCAGGCGGCCGAACAACTTCGCAAGGCGTGGCAGACGGACAAGCGCTGGGCCGGCATCAAGCGCCCGTACTCGGCCGAAGACGTCGTGCGCCTGCGTGGCAGCGTCCAGGTCGAACAGACGCTCGCGCGCCTGGGCGCCGAAAAGCTCTGGAATCTGGTCAACACGGACCCCTATGTGAACTGCCTCGGCGCGTTGACGGGCGGGCAGGCGATGCAGCAGGTCAAGGCCGGCATCAAGGCGATCTATCTGTCCGGCTGGCAGGTCGCGGCCGACAACAACAGCTACCTGTCCATGTACCCGGACCAGTCGCTGTACCCGGTCGACTCGGTGCCGAAGGTGGTCGAGCGCATCAATGCCGCGTTCCAGCGCGCCGACCAGATCCAGCACTCCAAGGGTATCCAGCCGGGCGACAAGGGCTATGTCGACTTCTTCGCGCCGATCGTCGCGGACGCCGAGGCGGGCTTCGGTGGCGTGCTGAACGCCTTCGAACTCATGAAGGCCATGATCCGCGCCGGTGCGGCGGGCGTGCACTTCGAGGACCAGCTCGCCTCGGTCAAGAAGTGCGGACACATGGGCGGCAAGGTGCTCGTGCCGACGCAGGAGGCGATCCAGAAGCTCGTCGCAGCGCGTTTCGCGGCGGACGTCTGCGGTGTGCCGACCATCGTGCTCGCGCGCACCGACGCCGAGGCGGCCGACCTGCTCACGAGCGACGTCGACCCGAACGACAAGCCGTTCTGCACCGGTGAGCGCACACCGGAAGGCTTCTACCGCACGAGGCCCGGTATCGAGCAGTCGATCTCGCGCGGTCTCGCGTATGCGCCGTACGCGGACATGGTCTGGTGCGAGACCGGCAAGCCCGACCTCGGGTTCGCGAAGAAGTTCGCCGAGGCGATCCGCAAGCAGTACCCGGGCAAGCTGCTCGCGTACAACTGCTCACCCTCGTTCAACTGGAAGAAGAACCTCGACGACGCCACCATCGCGAAGTTCCAGCGCGAGCTCGGCGCGATGGGCTACAAGTACCAGTTCATCACGCTGGCCGGCATCCACTCGATGTGGTTCAACATGTTCGACCTCGCGCAGGAGTACGCGAAGCAGGGCATGACCGCCTACGTCGAGAAGGTGCAGGAGCCCGAGTTCGCGGCACGCGAGCGCGGCTACACCTTCGTCTCGCACCAGCAGGAAGTGGGCACCGGCTACTTCGACGAAGTGACGCAGGTGATCCAGGGCGGGCATTCGTCGACGACGGCGATGCACGGCTCGACCGAAGAGGAGCAGTTCCAGGCCGCCCACGCCTGACGACTCCGCGCTTCTCCCCAGCGAGCGGGAGAGGCCGCGCGAGGCGCGGGGGAGGTTTCTGTCACCCCTCCCGGCGGCGGGAAAGGCCGGGGGCCAACTGATTCCGGTCGGTTGGCCCCTGGCATTTCGGGGGTTCCCTCACGGCCGGGCTTGTTATCCTTGCCGCGGCCATGAAATCGCCGGTCTACGATCCCGACTGCACGCTCTGCCCGCGGCTCGCGGCGTTCCTGGCCCAGGGCAGGCGCGACTACCCCGACTACTTCTGCGCCCCGGTGCCGCCTTTCGGCGATCCGCACGCGCGACTGCTGCTCGTCGGGCTCGCGCCCGGCTTCCACGGCGCCAACGCCACCGGCCGGCCATTCACGGGCGATTACGCCGGCATCCTGCTGTACGAGACGCTGTACGCCTTCGGCCTCTCGACCGGGTCGGTCTCGGTATCGGCCGACGACGGTTTACGTCTGCTCGACTGCCGCATCAGCAACTCGGTCAAGTGCGTGCCGCCGCAGAACAAGCCGCTGCCGGTGGAAATCGCGACCTGCAACCGCTACCTGGCCGCGGAACTCGCCACCGTCGCCGACGGCACGGTGCTGCTCGCGCTCGGGGCGATCGCGCACGGCGCCGCCGTGCGGGCGCTGGGGCTGCCGCCGTCGGCATTCCGGTTCGCGCACGGCACCGAGCACGAACTGCCGCGCGGGCTGCGCATGATCGACTCCTACCATTGCAGCCGCTACAACACGAACACGCGCCGGCTCACCGCGGAGATGTTCCGCGAGGTCGTCGGCCGGGCCGCGGCGATGGCGGGGATTTCGCGTCCGCCCGTTCCCCCGGGAAGGCGCAGGCCATGACGTCTGAGGCCACCGCGGGTGCGCCGCCGGCCTTCGACCTGCCGGCGTTCCTGAAGTCGCTGCCAGCCAAGCCGGGCATCTACCGCATGCACGACGCGGCGGGTGCGATCCTCTACGTCGGCAAGGCGCGTCACCTGAAGAACCGCGTGACGAGCTATTTCCGCGGCCGTGCGCACTCGGACAAGACGCTCGCGCTGCTCGCGCAGGTGGCGAGCGTCGAGGTGACGGTGACCGCGTCGGAAACGGAAGCGCTGCTGCTCGAATACAACCTGATCAAGCAGCACAAGCCGCGCTACAACATCCTGCTCAAGGACGACAAGAGCTTTCCGTTCATCCACGTCTCGGGCCACGAGTACCCGCGCATCGCGTTCTACCGTGGCGCGCGCAAGCTCCCCGGCCGCTTCTTCGGGCCGTACCCGAGCACCGTCGCCACGCGCGAGACGCTGCTGCTGCTGCAGAAGCTGTTCCGGTTGCGGCCCTGCGAGGACTCGTTTTTCGCCAACCGCTCGCGTCCCTGTCTGCAGTACCAGATTGATCGCTGCACCGCACCCTGCGTGGGCCTCATCACGCCGGAGCGGTACGCACAGGACGTCGCCGACGCCACCAAGGTGCTCGACGGGCGCAACGACGAAGTCGTCGACGACCTGGCGCGGCGCATGGACGAAGCCTCGGCGAAGCTCGAGTTCGAGCAGGCGGCGCGCCTGCGCGACCAGATCCAGATGCTCAGGCAGATCCAGGCGACACAGGTGATCACGCGCGTCGCCGGCCAGGACATCGACGCCGTCGGCATCGCCTGCGAAGGCGGCGAGACCTGCGTCGCCGTCGTGTTCGTCCGCGGCGGCCGCAATCTCGGCAGCTCGAACTACTTCCCGAAGGGCGGGCTCGGCGACGAGGCCGAGATGCTCGCCGGGTTCCTGTCGCAGTACTACTTCGCGCGGCCGGCCCCGGCAGAAATCCTCGTGTCGCGGCCGATCGAGGGCGCCGAGGCACTGGGACAGGCGCTGGCACTGAAGGCCGGGCACGCGGTGCGTGTGCGCAGCAAGGTGCGCGGCACGCGCGCGCGCTGGCTCGAGATGGCGCGCAACAACGCCGCGCTCGGCCTGCGCATGCGCGCCTCGACGTGTGCGACGATCGCCGATCAGCTCGAGGCGGTCGGACGCGAGCTTGCCCTCAGCCGGACGCCGCAACGCATCGAGTGCTTCGACGTGAGCCACTCGATGGGCGAGGCGGCCATGGCCTCGTGTGTCGTGTTCGGGCCCGAAGGGCCGGTGAAGAGCGACTACCGGCGCTTCAACCTGCGCGACCTCGTGCCGGGCGACGACTACGCCGGCATCGAGCAGGCTGTCGAGCGGCGCTTCGCGCGGGTGCTGCGTGGCGAGGCACCGATGCCCGATCTGCTGATGATCGACGGCGGCCCGGGCCAGTTGCACGCGGCGATGTCCGCACTCGCCCGGCTCGGCATCACCGATCTCGCCGTCGTGAGCGTGGCCAAGGGTGCCGACCGCAGGGTGGGGCAGGAGCGTCTGTTCTTTCCCGGGCAGGAGGTGCCGCTTATACTGCCCGAGGATTCACCCGCGCTGCGGCTCTTCCAGCGCGTGCGCGACGAGGCGCACCGCTTCGCGATCACCGGGCACCGGCAATCGCGCGACCGCAGCCGGCGTGAGTCCTGGCTCGAAGAGATCCCCGGGCTCGGGCCCAAGCGGCGCAGGGAGCTCCTGAAGGCGTTTGGTGGATTGCAGGGGATCCGCCAGGCGTCGGTCGCGGACCTGGCCAGGGTGCACGGCATCAGCCGGCAACTGGCGGAAGAAATCTACGAACGCATGAACCCCGGACCCTGAGCAGAAGCGCGCGCCGTGAACCTGCAGTCGCTGCCCAACGTGCTGACGGTCGGCCGCATCCTCGCCGTGCCGCTCGTCGTCGCATTGTTCTACTGGACCTCGAATCCGTGGGCCGCGCCGCTGGCGGCGCTCGTGTTCATTCTGGCGGCCGTGACCGACTGGATCGACGGCTACCTCGCACGGCGGCTGGGCGTGACGACACCGCTCGGCGCGTTCCTCGATCCCGTGGCCGACAAGCTCATGGTCGCGACGGCGCTGGTGCTGCTCGTCGCGCACGACCCGCGGCCGCTCGTCGTCGTCTGCGCGATGGTGATCGTCGGCCGCGAGATCACGGTGTCTGCGCTGCGCGAATGGATGTCGCACGTCGGCGCTCGCGCGACCGTGGCCGTGTCGTCGCTCGGCAAGTGGAAGACCATCCTGCAGATGACCGGCCTGAGCCTGATGGTCTACCGGGTCGACCTGCTCGGCCTGCCGATCTACGACATGGGCGTCGTGCTGCTCGTCGTGGCCGCCGTGCTCACTTTGTGGTCGATGGTCTCCTACTTGCGCGCGGCCTGGCCAGAATTGCGCCGCGAGCCGGCCCACCAGGACGCTGCGGGCAGCAGCGCTGGTAGCGGGCAGGAACCGGGTCGGGGTTGACAGTCGGCAGGCCGGCCGCGAAAATTCGCGTTCCACGAGGGCGCCTCTCGTGGGGCCCAAGCGGGAATAGCTCAGTTGGTAGAGCACGACCTTGCCAAGGTCGGGGTCGCGAGTTCGAGTCTCGTTTCCCGCTCCAGTTTTCCTGACCCCGGGCCCTCCCGGGGTTATGTTTTTCTGGCGGGCGCAACGCCATCGCGGCTAGGTGGCAGAGTGGTCATGCAGCGGCCTGCAAAGCCGTGTACGCCGGTTCGATTCCGACCCTAGCCTCCAAAGTTACTTTTTCGACCCCCTCAGCCACTCGTCCGGCACCGTCCGAGCATGGCCGAAGAACGCTCGTAACACCGCGTAATTGCGGGGTTTTTTGTGCCTGCGAGGTCCGCAATCCGCCCGATTTTGCGTCCGGCGGCTTCCGAAGCGAGCCACTAGCAGCCGGGGGTAGGTGGGGGTAACGTAGGGGATAAGTCCCTTACCCCGCGAAAGGCTACCCCCGCCATGGCTCTCACGGATGCAGCAATTCTGGCCGCCAAAGCCACGGAGAAGCCCTACAAGCTCTTTGACGGCGGGGGGCTGTACTTGCTCATCAACCCCGACGGCTCGCGCTGGTGGCGCGTCAAGTACCGCTACGCGGGCAGGGAGAAGCTGGTGTCCGTCGGTGTGTATCGCCCAGGGCAGCCGGGCCACGTCGGCGCGAAGGAAGCACGGGAACAACTGGACGCCATCAAGCGCCAGTTGCGCGACGGCATCGACCCGGGCGCGGCGCGAAAGGCGGAGAAGGCGGCGCGCATCGACCGGGCCGAAGGGGCCTTTGAGCTGATCGCGCGCGAGTGGCACGCGAAGCAGACCCCGACCTGGAGCGCCGACTACGCCGACAAGGAACTGCGGCAGTTGGTGCTGCACGTATTCCCCACCATTGGCGAACGGCCGATTGCCGAGCTGACTTCCCGCGACCTGCTGGACGTTCTCCAGAAGATCGAGGCGAAGGGCCGGGCCGAGACGGCGCACCGGGTCCGGCGCAGCCTGTCCGCGATCATGCGCTATGCGGTGCTGACGCATCGCGTCGATACCGACCCGTCGGCCGCGCTGAAAGGCGCGCTGGCCCCGGTGCCGAACAATCACTTCGCGGCGATCACGGAGCCCAAGAAGGCGGGCGCGCTGCTGCGCGCGATCCGGGGCTATGACGGGACGACCGTGACCCGCTGCGCGCTGGAACTCGCCGCGCTGACGTTTGTTCGCCCCGGCGAATTGCGCGCGGCCCGGTGGGACGAATTCGCGTTCGACCTGGCGGACCCGCCGAAGGGCAAGAAGCCGCAGCACCCGGAGCCGCAATGGCGCATCCCTGCCGAGCGTATGAAGATGCGGCGGCAGCATCTCGTCCCGCTGTCGTCGCAAGCGGTTGCCGTGCTGCGCGAGCTGCACAAAGTCACGGGGCCGGACGGCTTCGTCTTTCCGTCGATCCGCAGCAAGGCGAAGTGCATGAGCGAGAACACCATTAATGCGGCGCTGCGCGGCATGGGCTATGCCCAGGACGAAATGACCGGGCACGGCTTCCGGCACATGGCGTCCACGCTGCTGCACGAACGCGGCTATCGGTCGGAGTGGATCGAACGCCAGCTAGCCCATGCCGATGCGAACGCGATCCGCGCCCGCTACAACTACGCGGAACACCTGCCCGAGCGTCGCCGCATGATGCAGGAATGGGCGGACTACCTGGACGGGCTCGCGAGCGGTGCGAAGGTCGTGAACATCAAGACGAAAACAAAGAGGGGTTGACCATGGCGCAGAGCAAACAGACGGCGCGGCGGACATTCGAGCGCGAGATGGCGGAGGCGGTGTGCGCGGCGCGTGACGGTGTGATTCATGGCGGCGATGGGTCGCGCTTGGCGGGCGACGATGACCGAAGTTGACGGAATGGGCGGCCAATCACTTTCCCGGCAGTAGCCGATAAGCTACAATGCCGTTCATTGAAGTCCGCCAATACCGAACGTCGGACGGGCGGGAGCCCTTCGGCGAGTGGCTTAGCCGGCTTCGCGACGGGCAAGCGCGGGCGCGAATCGTGGCCCGCGTTGACCGGATGCAGTCGGGCCTGCGTGGCGACTGGAAGGCGGTCGGTAAGGGCGTATACGAGCTGCGCGTCGATTGCGGACCGGGGTATCGGGTCTACTGCGCGCAGGACGGGAATACGCTTGTGCTGCTGCTTTGCGGTGGCGACAAGCGGACTCAGCAACGTGACATCGAGGCGGCACATGGCTACTGGCAGGACTACCAAGAGCGCACCGGCAAGCGCGCCGTTTCGCGCAAGCGACCATCTACGTAGCGAGGTCGAGATTGCCACGTACCTGGAAGCCATGCTGGCCGATGGGGACGCGCACGTCGTGCCGGTCGCGCTGCGAACCGTGGCGGAAGCCGTCGGCGGCATGGCAGTGCTCGCCACGCGCACGGGCCTGAGCCGCGAGACGCTGTACCGCACGCTTTCCGACAAGGGCAATCCGCGACTCGACACGCTCGCGGCGATCCTGCACGCATTCGGGCTGCGCCTGGCCGT
>JAYRRR010000037.1:0-21352 GCA_041910015.1 Steroidobacteraceae bacterium | reverse complement strand
GTGATCGAGCACAACCTCGACGTGATCCGCGCGGCCGACTGGATCATCGACCTCGGCCCGGAAGGTGGCGATGCCGGCGGCCGTGTGCTCGTCGCCGGCACGCCGGAGACGGTCATGGCCTGCGCCGAATCGCACACGGGACGCGCGCTCATCGAATTCGACGCCGAGCGGGCGGCGGTGCTGCGCACCGGCCGTGCGCTGGTGCCGCAGCTCGCGCTGGCGCCGGTGCGGCGCGACGCGGTGGCCGACCGCGCCCGCGATTCGATCGTCGTGCACCGCGCGCGCGAGCACAACCTGCGCGACATCGAAGTCGCGATCCCGCGCGATGGCATGACGGTGCTGACCGGCGTGTCGGGTTCGGGCAAGTCCACGCTGGCGTTCGACATCGTGTTCAACGAGGGGCAGCGGCGCTACCTCGAGTCGCTGAACGCCTACGCCCGCCAGTTCGTGCAGCCGGCGGCGCGCCCCGACGTCGACGCGATCTTCGGCATCCCGCCGACGGTCGCGATCGAGCAGCGCACGAGCCGCGGCGGGCGCAAGAGCACCGTGGGGACGCTGACCGAGGTGCACCACTTCCTGCGCCTGCTGTTCGTGAAGCTCGGGGTGCAGCATTGCCCGGACTGCCAGGTGCCGATCGAGCCGCAGAGTCCCGACGCCATCGTCGCGTCGCTGCTGCGCGAGGCGCACGGGCGCCACGTGGACGTGCTCGCACCGCTCGTCGTCGCGCGCAAGGGCGTCTACACCGATCTCGCCAAATGGGCGCTGGCGAAGGGCCACGCCGAGCTGCGCGTCGACGGCGCGCGGCTGCCCACGGCGAAGTGGCCGCGGCTCGACCGCTTCCGCGAGCACACGATCGAATTGCCGCTCGCGGCGGTGAAGGTCGCGCCGGAGACCGAGACGGAACTGCGCGCCGCGCTCGACCGCGCGCTCGAATTCGGCAAGGGCGTCGCGCACGTCGTCGACCGCGGCAAGACACGGGTGTTCTCGACCAGACGAGCGTGCCCGTCGTGCTCGCGCAGCTTTGCCGAGCTCGACCCGCGGCTGTTTTCCTACAACTCCAGGCATGGCTGGTGCGAGCAGTGCTACGGCACGGGTCTCGAGATCCAGGGTTTCGACGCCGAACAGAGCGGCGAAGAGGTCTGGTGGAACGAGTGGTTCGAAGGCGATGCCGCCACCTGCGGAGCCTGCGCCGGCCAGCGTCTCAATCCGGTGGCGCTCGGCGTGCGGTTCCGCGACCGCTCGATCGCCGAGATCGCGGCGCTGCCGGTCGAGCAGGCATTCGACTTCTTCGAGACACTGGAACTCGCCGGTCGCGAGGCCGGGATCGCGCGCGACCTGCGGGCCGAGGTCCGTTCGCGTCTCGCCTTCCTGCGCGACGTCGGTCTCGGCTACCTCTCGCTCGACCGCTCCGCGCCGACGCTCTCGGGCGGCGAGGCGCAGCGCATCCGGCTCGCGGCGCAGCTCGGCTCGAACCTGCAGGGCGTCTGCTACGTGCTCGACGAACCGACCATCGGCCTGCACCCGCGCGACAACCGCATCCTGCTCGATTCGCTGCAGCGTCTCGGTGCGAAGGGCAACACGCTGCTGGTCGTCGAGCACGACGAGGAGACGATCCGTCGCGCCGACCACCTGCTCGACCTCGGCCCCGGCGCCGGCACGCGGGGCGGTCACGTCGTGGGCGAAGGCCGCGTCGAGGACCTCGTTGCCGCGCCGCAATCGCTGACGGGCAGGTTCCTCGCGCAGCCGCTGCGCCATCCCTTGCAACCGCGCCGCGAGGTGACGCGCGCCACGCCGGGCCTGGTCGTGTGCGGCGCCACCCTGCACAACCTGCGCCGGGTCAGGGCGCGGTTCCCGCTCGCGCGGCTCACGGTCGTCACCGGCGTGTCCGGCTCGGGAAAGTCGACGCTCGCGCGTGACGTGCTGCACGCGAACCTGAGCGCGCGGGTCTCGCAGCAGGGCCGGCGTCGGCCCCCGCGCTGGGTGGGCTGCGAGACCATCGACGGCGCCGAGTCGATCGCGCGCGTGCTCGAGGTCGACCAGACGCCCATCGGCAAGACGCCGCGCTCCTGCCCGGCGACGTACGTCGGCTTCTGGGACGACGTCCGCAAGCTCTATGCGGGCACGACCGATGCGCGCGTGCGCGGCTACAGCCCGAGCCGCTTCTCGTTCAACACCGCCGGCGGACGCTGTGAGGCCTGCGAAGGGCAGGGCGTGCAGACGGTCGAGATGAGCTTCCTGCCCGACGTCAAGGTGCCTTGCGACGTCTGTGGCGGGCGTCGCTTCAACGCGGAGACGCTGGCGGTGACCTGGCGCGACCGCAGCGTCGGCGACGTGCTCGCGATGAGCGTCGACGATGCCGTGCTGTTCTTCGCGGCGCACCCGCGCATCCACCACGCGCTGACGCTGCTGCAGGACGTCGGTCTCGGCTACCTGACGCTCGGGCAGCCGAGCCCGACGCTGTCCGGCGGCGAGGCCCAGCGCATCAAGCTCGTCACGGAACTCGCTCGGCTGCGGCCGGGGCGCGAAGCGACGCTGCAGACGCTCTACGTGCTCGACGAACCGACCGTCGGCCTGCACATGGCCGACGTCGAGAAGCTGCTGCGCGTGCTGCACCGGCTCGTCGACGCCGGCAACACCGTCGTCGTCATCGAGCACAACCTCGACGTCGTCGCCGAGGCGGACTGGATCGTCGACCTCGGGCCCGGGGGCGGCCGCGGTGGCGGCAAGGTCGTCTGCGAAGGCGCGCCCGAGCAGCTTGCGGCGAAACCGCAGGCGTCGCCTACGGCAGCGGTGCTCGCGGAGTTCCTCGCGGCGCGCGGCCAGACGCACTGAGACGACACGTGATCCGGGCCGTCCTGTTCGATCTCGACGACACGCTCTGGGACGGCCGGCCGGTCATCCTGCGGGCCGAGCACGTGCTCATCGACTTCCTGCGCGCGCACTATCCGCGGGTGCTCGGACTGCACGATCTCGACTCGATGCGCGCCCTGCGCGTGCAGGTGGCCCGCGAGCACCCGGCGATGCGTCACGACTTCACCTGGCTGCGCCTGGAGTCGCTGCGGCGCCATGCGCGCGAGGCAGGCTATCCGGAGTCGATGGCGGACGAGGCGTTCGAGACGTTCTACCGTGCCCGCAACGAGGTCGTCGTGTACGACGACGTCCGGCCGGCGCTCGACCGGCTGCTCGGCGAGTTCCGGCTGTTCGCGATCAGCAACGGCAACGCCAACCTGCGCGTCATCGGCCTCGATCACTACTTCGAGGCGACGCTCGCCGCGCGCGAGGCGGGCATGCTGAAGCCCGATCCGCGGATCTTCGATGTCCTGCTGCGACGCGCGGGTCTGCGTCACGCCGAGGCGGCGCACGTCGGTGACGACCCGGAGGCGGACGTCGAGGGCGCCCGCGGTGCCGGCGTCCTGCCCGTGTGGCTCAATCGCGCCGGCAAGCGTTGGGACCGGCCGTCGCCGCCACCGCGCCTGACGATCGCGAGCCTCGCGGAGCTGCCGGACGTGCTGCGCGCGGCGGCAACGGATCAGGGCCCGAGCTGCCCGAGCACGTAGTCCAGCACCGCCCGTTCGTCGTCGAGCGGCAGCAGACGCAGACCGGGCCGCGATGCAAAGGCGTCGGGGTCGGTCGTCGCGACGGCGCCGATGCCGGCATCCTCCAGCGCGAGCGGCGGTTGTCCGCGCGAGCGGCGGTAGACCTCGAGGCGGCGTTCGACCTCGCGCTTGAAGCCTTCGACGAGGACGAGGTCGCATGGCGCGAGACGTTGCAGCAACTCCTCCAGCCGCGGCTCGGAGGTGTCGCGCAGCTCGTGCATCAGCGCCCAGCGCTGGCTGGAGGCGACGAGCACCTCGTGCGCACCGGCCTCGCGATGCAGCCAGCTGTCCTTGCCGGGCACGTCGACGTCGAACGCATGGTGCGCGTGCTTGATCGTCGACACGCGCAGGCCGCGCGACGCCGCGAGATGCAGCATGCGGGTGACGAGATGAGTCTTGCCGGAATTGTGGCGTCCGACGATGCCGAAGACCTGCATGCGCGCTTCTCCTGCGGGAAACGGCGCGCATCCTAACCCCGGTACGTGACGCCGCGCACGGTTCGCAGCGCAGCACTCTTGAACGGCGCTCGCAACTGCCGTTATGTTCGGAGGTGACGACACGTTCGCGGCGACCGCGACCTTGTTAGCAGGCGCGCTCGCCGGCTGCCACGGCAGGGGAGTCGCTGCATGACGGACGACGACGGACGGACGATCGACGTGCGCAACCTGCGCGAGTTCTTTCGCGACTCGGTGCATGCTGCGCTCGAGCGGCAGAAGGTCGGCGTCGACGACCACACCGAGCACTACGTGGTCAACCTGCTGACCATGTTCGCGCGCTCCGAGGCGCTGTTCGACGCCGCGCCGGACGGTCGGCGACTGAAGCCGCTGGCGCTCCTGTTCGCCGATGCCGCCACCGCGGCCACGCGCGAGGAGCGTCTGCGCGGCCTGCAGCGGCTCGGCGACGTCTCGCTGTTCATGGCGGGCTTTTTCGCGCAGGGCTTCGCGCGCCGGCTCGTCGACGTCGACTACCACGTGGCCATGGGCGGACGGGCGTACGGCACGCTCGCCGACACCCGCCCCGTCGGGACGCGCGGACGCGCGCTGGCGACGGTGTTCGCCGAGCTGGCGCAGAAGTTCCAGCGTCTCGTCGACGCGCTGAATGACGTGAGCGAAATGGCGCACCGGCACGACCACCGCGACGTGCTGCGGCAGTACGAGATCTGGCTCAAGACCGGCAGCCCGCGCGCGCACGGCATCCTGCGTCGCCTCGGCGTCGAGCCGACGCTCGTGCCCGTGGGCCGGCCCAGCTAGGACGCGTCGTGGCGCTGCTCGATCGCCTGCAGTCGCTGCTCGCCGACCTGTACGACGCGCCGGTCGAGCACGACGTGCGCGACTTCGTCATCACCGACCCGCGACACGCGGCGGCGCTGCAGGACCGCGCCATGCCGCCGCCCACGGACGAGCAACTGCTGATCGCCGAGACCGACGACGGCGTGGCGGTCACGCTGTACCTGCATTCCGACGTCCTGCGGCGTCTCGACCATCGCTGTCCGTTGCGCGCACTCGACGAGCACAATCTGCAGGACTACTGCACGGCGCTCGAGGGCGTGAGCCATTTCCACTACGTGAGCTGGAGCGCGGGCTGCGACCGCCACGTCTCGCTGCTCGAACTCGAGCTGCAGGCGGAGGTCGACAAGTACGCGAGCGCGCTCAGCCTGCTGCTCGCGCAACGCGAGGGGCGATTTCCGGTCGAGCTGTTTCATCGGCTGTTCGAGGGCGGGCGGCTGTTGCCGCATCTCGCCGCGGACGAGCGTGGGCGCTACGAGGAGGCGCACCGTTTCGCGGCACGGTTCTGCCGCCGTCTGGAGGAGAGGTTCCTGCGTCGTCGGCAGGCGCGACCGGGGGCGCTGCTCGCGGAACTTCGCTCTTTCTACCGCCTCGGCCGCCATGCCAAGCTGCGGCACGCCGCGCAGTGGTGTTGACCGGCGGGCGCTACTCGCCCTCGCTCCCGTCCTCGCCCGATTCAAGCTTCCGGCGCAGTTCGACCCAGCGTGACAACTGCTGCAGGTCCTTCTTCTTCTTCCACATCTGCTTGTTGAGTGTGCCGCTGTCGTAGGGGTCGTACCCCTTGAGAATCCCCGTGGTGTTGACGCGCTCGCGGTTCGGAGCATCGTCCTCGACGAGGTCGAGGCCCGGGATGGCCAGCGCCTTCAGGCGATGGGCCGTGCCCAGGTCGTCGTCCGCCTGCAGGGCCTCGTCCGCCGACCATTGCCACGTGACGAAGCCGCGGTCGTCGAGTTCCAGCCGTCCTGGCTCCTGTTCGGCCCCGGCTTCCCTGTTCGCAGTGGCGTCAGCTTTGTTGGCCATGCTGTTCGCAGACGCAGTGATACCCGGCGGCGATACTACGAAACTGCCCCGGGGCCGTGTAGCGAAGCGCGTCACAGTTCGCCACGGCCTGCCGCTGCGACTACTTTCCTTCGCGGGCCAGCCGGGCCTGCGCCCAGGCCAGACCGATCAGGGTCTTCGCATCCTGCAGCCGCGCCTCGCCGACCAGCCGGAAGGCCTCGTCCATCGGCACCCAGCGGGCTTCGAGGACCTCGTGCTCGCCCGGCTGCGACTCGCAGGGGACGAGGTCGCGGGCCATGTACACGTGGATGATTTCCGTCAGCACCCCCGGCGACGAGAAGAACTGTCCGAGATGATCCCAGCGTCGCGCGGCGACGCCGGCTTCTTCGGCGAGCTCGCGCCGGGCGCACTCGAGGGGCGGCTCGCCACCGTCGAGCTTGCCGGCCGGCAACTCCGTGATCCAGCCATCCGCCGCATGTCGGAACTGACGCAGCAGACAGATCCTGTTCGCGGCGTCGAGGGCCACGATGGCGGCGCCGCCGGGGTGATGCGCAATCTCGAGTTCGGCGATGCTGCCGTTCGGCAGCTTCACCTGCTCGAGGTTCAGCGTCAGGACCCTGCCGACGTGGACGGTGCGGATCGCTTCGGTCATGGCGTCTCCCGGGCGGCCAGGTCGCATCATAACGACTCGCCGGCGTTGTTGCGGTGCACCAACGTCCCCGGGCTGTGATAGCGTTGCCACCGAGCCGGGGGAACGGATGGAGCGGGGGACCAGGACATGAACAGTGCAGCCACAGTGACGGCGATGCCGCTGCCGGGCGCGAGCCGGATTCCGGAGACGCTGCAGCGCGCGCGCGCAACCTTCGTCTCGGGCAAGACGCGGCCCGTCGAGTGGCGGCTGCACCAGCTCGGCGAGCTTGTGCGGATGATGCGGCAGCACGAGCAGGACTTCGCCGAAGCGCTGCAGGCCGACCTCGGCAAGTGCCGGTTCGAGTCCGTGTTGACGGAACTGAGCTTCGTCGAGGGCGAGGCGAAATACGCGATCCGGCACCTGCGGCGCTGGGTGCGGGCGAAGCGCGTGCCGACACCGCTGATGGCGCTGCCGGGACGCAGCTACATCCAGCCCGAGCCGAAGGGCGTGGTGCTGGTGATCGCGCCGTGGAACTACCCTCTGTCGATGGTCTGCGCGCCGCTCGTCGGCGTCATCGCCGCCGGCAATTGCGCCATCCTGAAGCCGTCCGAGATCACCTCGCACACGTCCGCGGCGATCGCGCGCATCCTGCCGCGCTACCTCGACACCGACGCCTTTGCGGTCGTCGAGGGCGGCGTGCCGGAGACGACCGAACTGCTCGAGCACCCGTTCGACCACATCCTCTACACGGGCAACGAGCGCGTCGCGCGCGTCGTGATGACGGCGGCAGCGAAGCACCTGACGCCCGTCACGCTCGAACTGGGCGGCAAGAGCCCGTGCATCATCGACAAGGATGCGGACCTCGAGGTGGCCGCGTCGCGCATCGCCTGGGGCAAGTTCATCAACGCGGGCCAGACCTGCGTCGCTCCGGACCACGTGCTCGTGCACAAGGCGGTCGCCTCGCGCTTCGCGGACACGCTCGCGGCGAAGATCCGGCAGTTCTACGGCGACGACCCGAGCCAGAGCGTGGACTATTCGCGTATCGCGAGCGAGCGCCACACGGCGCGTTTCGCGAAGCTGCTCGAGGGCCAGCATGTGCACACGGGCGGCCAGGTCGACGTCGGCCGGCGCTACGTGGCGCCGACGATCGTGCTCGACCCCGACCCGGACTCGGAGCTGATGCGGGAGGAGATCTTCGGCCCGGTGTTGCCGATCATCACCGTCGACGAGATGCACCACGCGATCAAGTTCGTCGCCGACCGGCCGAAGCCGCTCGCGCTGTACCTGTTCACGAAGAGCAGGGCACTCGAGGACGCGGTGCTGACGCGACTCAGCGCCGGCAGCGTCTGCGTCAACGACGCGGTGATCTTCATGGTCTCGCCGGAGCTGCCGTTCGGCGGCATCGGCGCGAGCGGCATGGGCCGTTATACGGGCTGGTACGGGTTCGAGACGTTCAGCCACATGAAGCCGGTCATGAAGCGCGGCTTCCGGCTCGACGCGCCGCTGCGCTATCCGCCGTACGACGACTTCAAGCAGAAGGTCATGCGGCTGCTGCGCTGAGCGCCGCGAGCCTGACTGCGTCGTCGACGAGGCGGATCCGGCGTGCCGGGCCTGATCCTGCGTTCGCAGCCGGGCCCGTGGTCGAGGACCTCGCAGCAGAACTCGTGGCCGTACACGAGCGCATCGCGGCTCGAGGGCACGATGTCGCCGGCGCCCACCTTGCGCAGCAGCTCCTTCATGTGATCGGTGGGGTGACGCATGCGCAGGTCCGAGCCGCGGATCCCGCAGCGCTCCACGCGCACGAGCACCTGGCCCCGGCCGGGCCCCGGCTCGGGAAGGTCCTCGACCCGCAATGCGGCGTCCTGGCACACGACGGCTTTCATCGCGCGGCCTCCGGTGCGGCCAGTGGCGTGGTCTCGATCAGCGGCTTCAGCTTCCGCTGCAGGGCGGACCGCAGCAGGCGTCCCATCGCGGCCCGCAGCAGCGCGCCGGTGACGGGGATCCTGGGACGAAAGCGGATGGTCCAGGTGAGTTCGGTGCCACCGGCTGCGTGTCGGGGCGCGGTCGTTGCGTGAGCGGTCGCGGCTCGAAGCCGAAGCTGCGGTCGGACCGCCCCGGCGCGAGCCACAGCAGTTCCACCGAAATACCGTCCGGATCGTTGACGCAGACGACGCCTGTGCCGGGCAGATGGACCGACTCGCAGTTGGCGCGCGCGCCGTCGGCGGCGCACGCCCCCGTTCCCCGCTGCCACGAATGTCCATCGCGCATCTCCGCCGTCGACCCGGACGCGGAGCATGCCACGCGCCACGCGCCCGCCACCCCCTCGGAAGGGATGGGGCGTCGTCAGAACAGCGTGCCGCGCTCTCCGAGCAGCGCCTCGCGCACGAGCGGCAACGGCAGCGGACCCAGGGCGATGAAGCGGTCGTGGAAATCCTGCAGCCGGAACGCGGGACCGAGCTTGCGCTGATAGTCCGCGCGCAGCTTCAGGATCGCGAGCTTGCCCATCGTGTAGTAGCCGTAGAGCGCATCCGACGTGCCGCGCTTGGCCTCGGAGACGGCCACCGCGCGCGGCTGGTAGCCCTCGTCGACGAAGAAGTCCTCGGCCTGCGCGACCGTCATGCCCTGCGTGTGCATGCGCAGCCCGACGACGAAGCGGGCGTCGCGCAGCAGGGCATCGACGAGCTGCGCGAGGCGATAGCGCGGGTCCTCGGCGTGGAAGCCCTCGTCGATGACCATCTGCTCGCAATAGTGCGCCCAGCCTTCGGCGTTCGAGGCAGCGCCGAGCACCTTGCGGGCGACCGACGGATAGCCGGGCGCATAGAGGAACTGCAGGTAGTGGCCCGGCCAGACTTCGTGCACCGAGACGTTCGAGATCAGCGCGTAGAACCACTGCCGCATGAACTCTTCCTGGCGCGCGGCGGGCCAGGCCGGGTCGGGCAGTGTCATGCTGTAGAAGCCGCGCAGCTTCGCCTGCTCGAACGGCCCGGGCGTGTCCATCGACGCCGAGGTCGTCGCGCGCATGAAGGGCGGTGTTTCCTGCACCTGCGCCGGCGGCGCGTCCGGCGGGATGGTCACGATGTGTCGTTCGGTCATGAACCGGCCGAGCGCATCGAGCTCGGCTTGCGTGGTCGCGAGCAGCTTCTGCGGCGGCGGGTGATCGAGTTGCAGCGCCTCGAGCACCTCCAGCGGCGGCTTCGTCGGGTCGATCTGCCGTGCGGTGGCGACGAACGCCTCGCGGTTGCGCGCCAGGTCCGCGAGCGCGATGCGTTCGAGCTCGGCGAGCGGCGTGTCGATCATCTCGCTGGCCCAGAGCTTGGCGCGGTACAGATCGGCGCCATAGGCGAAGTTGCCGTTCGCCCGCGGCAGCAACTCGCGCCGCAGCCAGTCCTCGTACTCACCGAGTGCCGCGATCACCGCGTCGTTCGTGCGCCGGAATTCCGTCTGCAGCGCCGCGTCGCCCACGCCCGCGAACGCTTCGGCGACGGCCGAGCGGAAGAACTCGCGATTGCCGTCGAGTTGCTCGATCGCGATCTCGGCATGAATGCGCGGCACGTCGCGCAGGTTGCGCCGCGCCTCGAGCAGCGCCCCTGGCATCGCCTTTTCGCGCGCGACGAGACTGCGCAGGCGCTCGACGGCCGGCGCGTAGTCGCGCTTGATCAGCGCATAGGCCGAATTCGTGATGCCGCTGCTGTAGACGTCCGGGTCGCGCTCGAGCGGGCGCACGCGCGTGTCATCGAGCCGGCGCGACTGCAGCGACAGCAGCAGCATCTCGCGGTCGTGGCGCTCGACCAGGTCGAGCGTGGCCGGGTCGATGCGCCGCAGCGCCGTCTCGAAGCGGTCGATCGCCTCGACCTCCGCGGCGACCGCGGCGGCCGAGTAGTCCTCGAGCCGCGCGTCGAACCGGTGCAGGCCGAGGTCGGTCGCGAACGTCGGATTGCGCGCGTACAGGTCCGCGAGAATCTCGTCGACGAGGCGCGCGAACGCCCGGTTCGTCGCGGCGGCGGGCGCGGATGCGGATGCCGTCGGCGTCGCGGCGCCGGCGAGCGAGGCCGCGAGAACGAGCACGAGCCCGGCGAGCCGGGCGGGATGTCGGGTCATGGGGCACTCTTCTGGCGAACGAGTCCGTGTTTGCGCAACAAAAGCTCTCGACCGCTCACGCATCGACGCGGTCGACCGACGCCTGGCCGGAGATCCGGGCGCGGATGTGCGCCCAGGACATGCCGACGCCGAGCAGCAGGCCGAGACAGCCGAGCACGATCCAGGCCATGGCCGACCGGTTCGCGACCGACAGCCAGCCCTGCGAGACCATCCACCAGATGACCGCCGCGAACAGCGCGAGCAGCAGCACGACGCCGACCGTGCCGAGCGCGGCAAACGTCGAGCGCACGAAGAACAGCCACGCGCCGAGCAGGACGATGCCCGCGACGACCACGAGCGGCTCGATCGGCGAGAGGTGGGCGAGCAGCCAGTGGTAATACGAGTGGCCCGACGGATTGAACGTCAGCAACACCAGCGCGAGCGAAAATGCGACGCGCAACAGCAGGCTCCCGAAACTGAAGTCATCGCGCAGGCCCCTGGCCATTGCGTATCCCTTGAATCCGTGGCCGGTCTGGTCTCGCGCGGCATCTTATGCCGTCGCGTGCCGCGATGGGCGCCATCGCGCGCGTCCTCGCCTATACTGTTGATCCATACAGCCGCTTGCCCGCCCGTGATCACCGCCGCCAATCCCTTCGCCACGCTGAACCCTGCGCAGACCGAGGCCGTCACCCACGGCCGGTCGCGCCCGGGCGGCATCGACGCCGGCCCGCTGCTCGTCATCGCCGGCGCGGGGACCGGCAAGACCAGCACGCTTGCGCACCGTGTCGCGCACCTGCTGCTCGCCGGCGTGTCGCCCGAGCGCATGCTGCTGCTCACCTTCACGCGGCGGGCGGCGCTCGAGATGACGCGCCGCGCGCAACGCGTCATGGCCGATGCGCTGGCGGCCCGGACGGGGAGCTCGATCGCGCGGGTGCCGGAGAACCTGCGGCTGCCGTGGTCCGGCACCTTCCACGCCGTCGGCAACCGGCTGATCCGCGAGTTCGCGCCGCAGCTCGGGCTCGACCCGGGTTTCAGCGTGCTCGACCGCGGCGACGCGGCCGACCTCATGGACGTCGTGCGCCACCGGCTCGGGCTGTCGAAGACCGAAAAGCGCTTCCCGCGCAAGGACACCTGTCTTGGCATCTACTCGCACCGCGTCAATACGCAACGGCCGTTGCGGCACACGCTCGAGACGGTCTATCCGTGGTGCCTCGAATGGGAGGAGTCGCTCACGCGCCTGTGCCGGGCCTACGTCGAGGCCAAGCTCGAGCAGCAGGCGCTCGACTACGACGACCTGCTGCTCTACTGGCACGTGATGATGACGGACCCGGCGCTCGCGGCCGAGATCGGCGCGCGGTTCGACCACGTGCTCGTCGACGAGTACCAGGACACGAACGTGCTGCAGGCCGACATCCTGCTGCGGCTCAAGCCCGACGGCGCCGGTCTCACCGTCGTCGGCGACGACGCCCAGGCGATCTATTCGTTCCGCGCGGCGTCGGTCGACAACATCCTCGAGTTCCCGGCGAGGTTCACTCCGCCGGCGCGCGTCGTGACGCTCGAGCAGAACTATTGCTCGACGCAGGCCGTGCTCGACGCCGCCAACGCGCTGATGGCCGAGGGCGGGCGGCAGTACCGCAAGCACCTGCGCAGCGTGCGCGGACAGGGGCCGCTGCCACAGTACGTCACGGTGCTCGACGAGCAGGCGCAGGCCGCGTTCGTCGTCGACCGCGTGCTCGAGGCGCGCGAGCGCGGCATCGACCTGCGGCGTCAGGCCGTGCTGTTCCGCAACGCCGACCACAGCGACCTGCTCGAGCTCGAGCTGATGCGGCGCAACGTGCCCTTCGTGAAGTACGGCGGCCTGAAGTTCCTCGAGGCCGCGCACGTCAAGGACCTGCTCGCCGTGCTGCGCTGGGCCGACAATCCGCGCAACCGCATCGCGGCCTTCCGGGTGCTGCAGCTCCTGCCCGGCATGGGGCCGGCGAACGCCGAGCGCGCGTGCGATGCATTCGCCGCGGCGTCGTTCGCCTGGTCTGCGCTGGCTGCGCACTCCGTGCCGGTCGCCACCCGGGAAAGCTGGGGACCACTGGTGCAGATGCTCGCCCTGCTCGGTGCCCCCGGCGCGCCATGGGAAGGACAGGTGCACCGCGTGCGGCAGTGGTATGAGCCGCAGCTCGAGCGGCTTTACGAGGCGGCGCACGCGCGCCAGGCCGATCTCGACCAGCTCGAGCGTCTCGGCCAGCAGCACGCCACGCGCGAGTCGTTCGTGACGGAGCTGACGCTCGATCCGCCGCAGGCGACGGGCGATCTGTCGGGCGCCCCGCTGCTCGACGAGGACTACCTCGTGCTGTCGACCGTGCACTCGGCGAAGGGGCAGGAATGGGAAACGGTGCACGTGCTCAACGTGACCGACGGCAGCTTTCCGTCGGAATTCTCGACCGGGCGGGCCGAGCTGCTGGAGGAGGAGCGGCGTCTGCTCTATGTCGCGATGACGCGGGCGAAGCAGGAACTGCGGCTGCTCGCGCCCGTCCGCTTCTACGTGACGCAGCAGCACGGCCTGGGCGACCGCTACGTTCACGGCGTGCGCAGCCGATTCCTCACCGAGACGGTGCTGAGGTCGTTCCAGCGTGTGACGGGGCCGGACGCGGGGAGTGCGGCGCGCGGCGTGCCGCAGGCAGGCGATGGCCCGTGTGTCGACGTCGCGAGCCGGCTGCGGAACATGTGGTGATCGGCGAGTCGTGACGCAGGGTCACCGCGTCATGAAAACGCCAGGCAGACAGAAGACCCGGCTCGAGCCGGGTCTTCCGTGCCGATTCAGGAGGGCGGGTTCGGCGGCCTGTGCCGCCGAACGGGGTTACCAGCGGCGCTGACCGCCGCCGCCGCCGCCACCACCATAGCCGCCACCACCGCCACCGCCGTAGCCGCCACCCGGACGGCCGCCGCCGCCGCCCATGCGGCCACCACCGCCGCCGGTGCGCGGACGGTCCTGCGCTTCATTGACGCGCAGCGGACGGCCACCCATGTTGAAGCCGTTCAGGGCGCCCATGGCGCGCTGGGCGTCAGCCTGGGGCATCTCGACGAAGCCGAAGCCGCGCGGCCGGCCGGTCTCGCGGTCAGTCGGGAGGGCAACGGAATCGACGGTGCCGTGCTGGGCGAACAGTTCGCGCACATCCTGCTCCGTCGCGGTGAAAGGCAGGTTGCCCACGTAGATCTTGGTCATTCGAACATCCTCAGAAACAACGATGAAACCCGGTCCCAGGCGTCATTGCCCGGCCGGCACTACTGCACACACAAACAGGAGGGTTCGCAGCCGAGCGTCTGAATTTCCGCCGGTCGGACGCAGTCCGGCCGGCGCTCCAGCGACGTTTCCTGTCAGCTGATCGAAGACGTTTCGGCTCAACAAAGAAGGCGCTCTGCAGCGCCCTGCAAGACACGTACGGGCAACGATCGCCGCGCATACTACCACACGAGCCCGGGATCAAGCCCCGGCCACGGCGTGGCGTCCCGCCCGGCAGCCTGCGGCGGCGGCCAGTGCATGGCGCCGGTCCTTGGCGGGGAAGGAACACGTGTCCCTCGGTCGGGGTCGTCATGAATGGAGCGGCACCACTCGAAGCGGAAGAGGAATCCTGGATTCGACTCGATGTGTCTGCTGGCGGTGCCGTCGTGCGCTGCGTGCAGGCTGGTCAATTGCTGACCAGCGCCGAATCTACCTCCCGCCCCGGCCTGCTGCAACATAAATCGTTGACGCAGCGCAAAAAAACGCTAGAGTGCCGGCCGCATCGACAGGCTCTGCCGACGCCCGGTCTCCGCGATGGAAGCATTGTTGATCTCAACCGGCGTCGTGGCGCTCGCGGAGATCGGTGACAAGACGCAACTGCTCGCGCTCGTGCTGGCGGCGCGTTTTCGCAGACCGGTGCCGATCGTGCTCGGCATCCTGGTCGCGACGCTCGTCAATCATGCCATCGCTGGTGCGGCTGGCGCGTGGCTCGCCGCGGCGATCGGTCCGACGGCCTTGCGCTGGATCCTCGGCCTGTCGTTCCTGGCGATGGCTGCATGGACGCTGATTCCCGACCGGCTCGACGACGGTGACGGTGCGTCCCCGGCCGCGCCCCGCTTCGGTGTGTTCGGTACGACACTGGTCGCATTCTTCCTGCTCGAGATGGGCGACAAGACCCAGATCGCGACGGTGGCGCTCGCCGCCCGCTACGCTTCGCTCGCGGCGGTCGTCGCCGGCACCACCCTCGGCATGATGCTGGCGAACGTGCCCGCGGTACTGCTCGGGGAGGCCGCCGCGAACCGACTGCCGATGCAACTCGTGCACCGGGTCGCGGCGGCGATCTTCCTCGCGCTCGGCGTGACGGTGCTGTTGGGGTACGGTGACTTTGGCTGAGAGCCGGCGGTGTTCGCCGGGTCTCGTCGTCTCGCGATGCCCGAGACTTCCGCCGCGAGCCGGAGAGGCGACGGCGCTGCCTCTTCCGCACAGCGGGAGAGGTGGCCGGGCGGCTAGCTCTCCAGGTAGGTGTAGCCGACCAGCTCGTTCTCGTAGAAGCGCCGCATCGCCTGCGCCTCGGGCAGCGTGATGCGGCCCTCGCGCACGGCGCGTTCGCAATCGCGCGCGAACTGCGGCACCAGCCGCTCGACGTCGTACTGCATGTAGCGCAGCACTTCGGCGGCGGTGTCGCCCTTGACCGTCTCCTCGATCCACCAGCCGCCTTCGTCGTGCAGCTTGATGTGCACGACGTGGGTGTCGCCGAACAGGTTGTGCAGGTCGCCGAGCGTCTCCTGGTAGGCGCCCACGAGGAACACCGCGACGTAATAGGGCTCGCCCTCGCGCAGCTCGTGCAGCTCGAGCGTGCGCTTGGTCTCGCGCAGGCTCACGAAGTGGTCGATCTTGCCGTCGGAATCGCAGGTGATGTCGGCCAGCACGGCCGTGCGCGACGGGCGCTCCTCGAGCCGGTGCACCGGCATGACGGGAAAGATCTGGTCGATCGCCCAGCTGTCGGGCAGTGACTGGAAGATGGACAGGTTGCAGAAGTAGATGTCGCTCAGGATCGACTCGAGATCCTCCAGCTCCTCGGGCAGCGACGGGAGTTTGCGCGCGACGTCGCGGATCTTGGCGCAGGTCGCCCAGTACAGGCGCTCGACCAGGCCGCGCGCCTCGAGGCCCAGGTAGCCGACGCTGAACATCTGCAGCGCCTGTTCGCGTGCCTGCAGCGCGTCGTGATAGCACTCGACCAGCCGGCGCTCCGTCACCGAGCGGTATGCGTCGAGCAGGTCCGTGACCGGCTGCGGCATCCCGCGGGTGCTGCGCACGGCCTGCTCGTCGGCCTCGCTCACGCGGAAGCGGTCGAGCCGCGAGCTGCCGAGCACGTCGCAGACGAGCACGCTGTGGTGCGCGCAGGTCGCGCGGCCCGATTCGCTGACGATGACCGGGTGTTCGATGCCGCGCGCGTTGCAGACGTTGCCGATGCGATAGACCACGTCGCTCGCGTACTCGGCGAGCGTGTAGTTCATCGACGATTCGTAGTTGGTGCGGCTGCCGTCGTAGTCGACGCCGAGGCCGCCGCCGATGTCGATGTACTGCAGGCCCGCGCCCATCTGCTTGAGCTCGGCGTAGACGTGCGCGAGCTCGGTCACCGCGTCCTTGACGCGGCGGATGTCCTGCAGCTGGCTGCCCGGATGGCAGTGCACGAGCTGCAGGCAATCCTCCATGCCCCGTTCCCTGAGCACGCGGAACAGTTCGAGGATCTCGGTGACGAACAGGCCGAACTTGCTCTTCTCGCCCGAGGACTCGCGCCAGCGTCCCGCGCCCTCGCTCGCGAGCTTGACGCGCACGCCGAGCCGCGGCCGCACGTCGTACTTCTGCGCCTGCCGCAGGATCAGGTGCAGCTCCTCGAAGTTCTCGACGACCGGGATGATCCGGCGGCCGAGCTTTGCGGCCAGGATCACGGCCTCGATGTAGCTGTCGTCCTTGAAACCGTTGCAGATGATGAGCCGCTCCGACTCGCCCTCGGTGAGCGCCATGACGGCGAGCAGCTCGGGTTTGGAGCCGACCTCGAGGCCGAAGCCGAACTCGCGGCCGTAGCCGTAGATCTCCTCGACGACGAGGCGCTGCTGGTTGACCTTGATCGGGAACACCGCGCAATAGCGGTTGCGGTACTCGTTCTCGGCGATCGCCGTCGCGAACGCGTCACGGATGCGCGCGAGGCGGTGACGCAGGATGTCGGAGAAGCGGATGACGACGGGCGTGGTCAGGTCGCGCGCGGCGAGGCCGGTGACGACCTCGTGCAGGTCGATCTCGCGGGCCGGATCCCCGTCGGGGCGCACCACGGCGTGACCCGCGGCGTCGATGCCGAAATAGCCGCTGCCCCACGCATTGACGCCGTAGAGTTCCAGCGAGTCCTCGACCTTCCAGGGGCCGGTCCAGGCCGGCTTGCGTGCGGTGCTGTCCACTGCCTTGGTCGTTCCACCCGGGCGGCGCGAGGCCGGAAAAAAGAGGCGCGCACAATAGAAGAAAACGTGACCAGTGAACAGGGACGCGGGCGGCTATGTGCCGCCGTGTGCCACGGGCCGCCGCGGGTCGCGCGACCACTCGCTCCAGCTGCCCGGGTAGAGCCGGCCACCGGGCAGGCCCGCGCGCTCCATGGCGAGCAGCACGTGACAGGCCGTGACGCCGGACCCGCAATAGGCGACGACGTGGTCGGGCGCGACGCCGCCGAGCACGTCGGCGAAGGTTGCCTGCAGTTCCGCGGCGGGGCGGAACCTGCCGTCAGGCGTGACGACGGCCGCCGACGGACAATTCAGCGCGCCGGGCACGTGGCCGGCGACGCGGTCGATCGGCTCGACCTCGCCGCGATATCGCTCCGGCGCGCGCGCGTCGAGCACGCGCCAGTCCGCCGACCGGGCGGCCTCCTGCGTGACGTCGGCATCGACGACCGCAAGCGGATCCGCATGGCCCTCGAACGTGCCGGCGGAGCGAGGCGCGGCCACCTCTGTCGTGACCGGCAGTCCGAGTGCCCGCCAGCGCCGCAGGCCGCCGTCGAGCACGGCGACGTGCCGGTGACCGAGCCACTTCGCCACCATCCACCAGAAGCGCGCGGCCCAGATGCCGCCCGCATCATCGTAGGCGAGCACGAGCGAATCGTCGTCGACGCCCCAGGCGCGCAACCGCGCAGCGAAGCCGTCCGGTCGCGGCAGCGGGTGGCGGCCGCTCGTGGCGGTCTGCGGTGCGGCGAGATCGTCGTGCAGATCGGCGTGGATCGCGCCGGGCAGGTGACCGCGCTGATACGCCTCGCGTCCCGCGGCCCGGTCGGCGAGGTCGTATCGACAATCGAACACGCGCAGCCGGGGGTCGATCAGCCGCGTGGCCGCCTGTTCCGCACTCACGAGCGCTTGCCAGGACATCGTCGATTCCTCCTCGGCGCCCAGTACAATCGCGCGCGGCGCGCACTGCAAGAGGCAGGTGCCGCGCGGGGAGGAGTCCATGGCCATCGATCTCTACTGGGGCAGCGGCAGCCCGTACTCCTGGCGCGTGCTGCTCGCGCTGGAGTACAAGCGCCTGCCGTACGGGTCGCACGTGCTGCAGTTCTCGAAGCAGGAGCACAAGTCGCCGCAGCTGCTGCGCATGAATCCGCGCGGACGCGTGCCGGTGCTCAAGGACGGCGATTTCGTCGTGTTCGAGTCGCTCGCGTGCCTGCTGTACCTCGACCGCCAGTACCCTGTGCCGCCGCTGTTCGGCACGTCGGCCGAGGAGGCCGGGACGATCATGCGCGTCGTCTGCGAGTACCAGGCCTATGCCGAGCCGCACCTGACGAAGATCGTCTCGGCGGTGTTCCTTGAGACGCTCGATCAGGAGATCGAGGAGGTGACGCGCGCCATGCACCTCGCCGCGGGCGAGGCGCGCACGATCGAGGGCCGGCTGAGCCGGTCGGACTGGCTCGTCGGCGAGCAGCCGTCGGCGGCCGACTTCGTCGTGTTCCCCGGCATCATGCTGCTGCTTCGCGCGATGGAAAAGCGCGAGGCCGGCGACCTGCGCTCGCGGTTCCTGCCGATGTCCGCCACTTACCCCGCGATCGCGCGCTGGATCGAGCGCATGGAGCGCCTGCCCGGCTACGACCGCACGTACCCGCCGCACTGGCGCGAAGGCCCGCCGCGCGGCTGAGCCGCGGGCGTTTCGCGGTACACTATTCCACTTTGGGACGGTCCCAGCCAAAGGAATCCGCCAGCAAGATCATGACCAACTATCCCGTCCACGTCGTCTTTCCAGGCCGCCTCGTCATCATCGGCTTCGGCAGCATCGGCCAGGGCATCCTGCCGCTGATCCTGCGTCACGTCGGCATCAAGCCGGAGCAGATCACCGTCGTCACGGCGGACGAGGCGGGCGCGGAGGTCGCCCGCGAATACGGCGTGCGTTTCGTCAAGCATGCGCTCACGCGCGAGAACTTCCGCAACGTGCTCGACCCGGTCGTCGGTCGCGGCGACTTCCTGCTGAACCTCTCGGTCGACGTGTCCTCGCTCGCGCTCGTGAAGTTCTGCACCGAAAAGGGTGCGCTCTATCTCGACACCTGCATCGAGCCCTGGCCGGGCGGCTACACCGACCCGACGGTCTCCCCGTCGAAGCGCACCAACTATGCGCTGCGCGAAGAGGCACTCGCGTTGCGCGACAACAAGAACCGCCCGACGGCGGTGATCACGCACGGCGCCAACCCGGGGCTCGTCTCGCACTTCGTCAAGCAGGCGCTGATCAACCTGGCCAACGACGCGGGCCTCGCGTTCGAGGAGCCGAACACGCGTCAGGAATGGGCGACGCTCGCGCAGAAGCTCGGCGTGAAGGTCATCCACATCGCCGAGCGCGACACGCAGGTCGCTTCGGGCCGGCCCAAGCAGGTGGGCGAGTTCGTCAACACGTGGTCGGTCGACGGCTTCGTCAGCGAGGGCTGCCAGCCCGCCGAACTCGGCTGGGGCTCGCATGAGAAGAACTGGCAGCGCGACGCCAGGAAGCACGACTTCGGCCGCGGCAGCGCGATCTACCTGATGCAGCCCGGCGCCGCGACGCGTGTGCGCACATGGACACCCGCGGCCGGCCACTTCCACGGCTTCCTGATCACGCACGGCGAATCGATCTCGATCTCCGACTACCTGACGCTGAAGAAGGGAGAGCAGGTCGTCTATCGGCCGACTGTGCACTACGCCTATCACCCGAGCGACAGTGCCGTGTTGTCGGTGCACGAGCTCGCGGGGCGCAACTGGCAGATGCAGGAGCGCAAGCGGATCATGATGGAGGACATCACCGACGGCATCGACGAACTCGGCGTGCTGCTCGCCGGCCACAAGAAGAATGCCTACTGGTACGGTTCGCAGCTCTCCATCCACGAGGCGCGTCAGCTCGTGCCGCACAACAGTGCGACGTCGCTGCAGGTGACGATCGCGGCGATGGCGGGCCTGGTCTGGGCGATCGAGAACCCGAACAGCGGCATCGTCGAGCCCGACGAGATCGACTACAAGCGTGTACTCGAGATCTGTCGCCCGTACCTCGGTCTCGTCGTCGGCGAATACACCGACTGGCACCCGCTCGTGGAGCGCGGTCGGCTGTTCCCCGAGGACCTCGACGAAACCGATCCCTGGCAGTTCAAGAACGTGCGCGTGCTGTGAGTACTGCCGCCGGCGAAACCACGCCGGCCGCGTGCCGTGGTCGGCCGTCCACGACGGCCTGCCGAAGAAAGGGCTGATCAGGGCCTGCGGTCTTCGTAGCGCAGCTCGACGAGCACGAACCGCTTCGTCCCGCCGGGAACCTCGATGCTCAGCTCCTCGTCGAGCCGCTTGCCGAGCAGCGCGCGCGACAGCGGCGCGTCCATGCTGACGTAGCGGCGTGCCGGGTCGATCTCGTCCGGCCCGACGATGCGGAACTCCGACTCGACGCCGTCCTCGTCCTCCACGCGCACCCAGGCGCCGAAGAATACGCGGCTACGGTCGTCGGGTGGGCGGCCGACGACGACCATGCCCTCCAGCCGCTTGCGCAGGAAGCGCACGCGCCGGTCGATTTCACGGAGCTGGCGCTTGCCGTAGATGTACTCGGCGTTCTCGGAACGGTCGCCCTGCGCCGCGGCTTCCTGGACGGCCCGGGTCACGGCGGGCCGCTGCACGCGCCAGAGGTCGTCCAGCTCTTCGCGCAGCTTCCGTGCGCCCTCCGGCGTGGCGTACTTCGAGCCGTGCGACGGCGGTTTCCGGTAACGGGTCATGTTTCGGCGGTCCGGGCCTCGCGGGCCGGAATTGTGTGCGGGCGGTCACGGAAAACCCTGGGGGCCGGACAGTAGTTTGCGGGCCCATGAGCATCAAGTTCTATGCCCACTTCATCGTCGAGCAGCCACAGCCGCGGGGGATCGAGGAGTTCCGCGGCGTGGTGGAGCTCGACGGGCAGCCGCGGCCGGGTCGCGGCACGAAGGAGGCGGAGCGCATCATCGCGCGGAACTTCGGCCGGCCCGCGCAGGACGTCAAGGTCCTGCAGTGGGCGAGGTTGCACTGACAACGACATTCGACCCGTTCCCCTGGCGGACTTTTCCCTTCCCTTCGACCAGAGTCCGCTGCTTCGGCCCCGGGCCTCCAAAGCCCGGGGCCTTCTTTTGGTGCGGATGTTCACTGGGGTCTGATATTCACTGGGGTCTGACCCCAGTCAAGCGGAAGTTGACACTGGCCCGCCGGACGCACGGTTCGTCTCGACCGGCTGATCCATCTGCGGGTCGGGCGCCACCGCGCACCTCTATAATCGC
>JAYRRR010000036.1:0-16090 GCA_041910015.1 Steroidobacteraceae bacterium | reverse complement strand
GCGGCGGCGCGCCGAGCCGGCAGGCTTGGCCCTGGCGAAGTTCGTCGGGCGTGAGCTGTCCGCAACGCCAGTCGTGCGGGCGTCGATCGTCCGCGGCCGCGACCAGGCGCCGCGTGTCCGCGTCGAGGCGTTGCGGCCAGCCGGCGGCCGCGATCGCAATCCCCGCGAACGCCGCAAACGCAGTCATGCCGGCCAGCGTCGCCGCGAACAGCGCCGGGCGCGCGAGCAGGCCGCTGCGGCCGCGAAACGGTCGCTCGACGTAACGCCACGACAGGGCCGCGGCGACGGCCGCCAGCACCACGACGGCGGTGGCCTCGACGCCCGTGAGTGGCCGCAGGGCGAAGTAACGCGCCAGCGCGAGCAGCGGCCAATGCCACAGGTACAGCGAATACGACACCAGACCGACCAGCACGAAGGGGCGCCACGCGAGCATGGCGCCCACGGCGTGGGTGCCGCCGGTTCCGGCCCAGAGGATCGCCGCGGCACCGAGGCACGGGACCAGGGCGGCGACGCCTGGAAACGGCGTCGACGACGAGTACGTGAGCACGCTCCAGGCGATGGCCGCGGCACCGGCCAGCCCGACCAGGTCGCGGACCCGTCGACGATGCAGCAGCGGCAGCGCACCGAGCGACAACAGCGCGCCGAGGCCCAGCTCCCAGGCGCGCGCCGGCGCGAGGTAGAACGCGGCCTCGGCGGCGTAGCGCGTCCAGGCCAGGTTCAGCGCGAACGCCGCGATCGTGACCAGCGCGACGGCAGGCAGGTAGCGGCCGCGCGCACGCGTGGCGACGAGCGCGAGGCACCACGGGAACAGGATGTAGAACTGCTCCTCGACCGCCAGCGACCACGTGTGCAGCAGCGGCAGTTCGTCGGCGACGGGCGCGAAGTATCCCGCGTCCTGCCAGAACACGAAGTTCGACGAAAAGAACACGGTGGCGAGCAGGCTGCGGCAGTAGCCGAGCAGGTCGCCCGGCAGCAGCAGCCAGGCCGCGAGCGCCGTCGTGACGAGCAGCACCGTGAACAGCGCCGGCAGCAGGCGCCGGATGCGTCGCTCGTAGAACCGTGCGATCGAGAACGTGCCGGCGCCGATTTCCTGCCGCAGGATGCCCGTGATCAGGAAGCCGGAGATGACGAAAAAGACATCGACCCCGACGAAGCCGCCGGAGCACGCCGGCCACCCGGCGTGGAACAGCACGACCGGAACGATGGCGACGGCACGCAGGCCGTCGACGTCCGCGCGGTAGTGCCGCATGGCGGGGTGGAGCGGTTCGCTGGCGCCGTGGCTGCAGTGACCCGGAGACTACAGCCGCGCGAACACGCGCGCCGCGGCCGCGATGGTCGCGTCGATGTCGGCTTCCGTGTGTGCGATCGAGACGAAGCCTGCCTCGAACGCCGAAGGCGCGAGGTAGACGCCTTCGTCGAGCATGCCGTGGAAGAACTTCCTGAACCGCTCGACGTCGCACTGCGTCGCGTCCGCGTACGAGGTGACGGTGGCGGCCGACGTGAAGAACAGTCCGAACATGCCGCAGACGTGGTTGGTGGCGAGCGGCACGCCGGCCTGCCTGGCCGCGGCCGCGATGCCGCCCACGAGCCGGTCGGTCAGCGCCCCCAGCCGCGCGTGGAAGCCGGGTGCGTCGATGCCCTGCAGCGTCGCGAGCCCCGCGGCCATGGCCACCGGATTGCCCGACAGCGTGCCGGCCTGGTAGACGGGGCCGAGCGGGGCGATGTGGCTCATGATGTCGCGGCGTCCACCGAACACGCCGACCGGCATGCCTCCGCCGACGATCTTGCCGAGTGTCGTCAGGTCGGGCCGGATGCCGTAGAGCTGCTGTGCGCCGCCCTTCGCGACGCGAAAGCCGGTCATGACCTCGTCGAAAATCAGCACGGCGCCGTGCGTCGTGCACAGCTCGCGCAGCGTTTCGAGGAACCCCGGCACCGGCGGAATGCAGTTCATGTTGCCGGCGACCGGCTCGACGATCACGCAGGCGATCTGCGCGGCGAGTTCCCGGAATGCCTGCTCGAGCTGAGCCACGTCGTTGTACGACAGCGTCACGGTGTGCGCGGCCAGTTCCGGCGGCACGCCCGGCGAAGTCGGCACGCCGAGCGTCAGCATGCCCGAGCCGGCCTTGACGAGCAGCGAATCGGAGTGGCCGTGATAGCAGCCTTCGAACTTCACGATCTTCTGCCGGCCCGTGAAGCCGCGCGCCAGGCGGATCGCGCTCATGGTGGCTTCGGTGCCGGAGCTGCACATGCGCACGAGTTCGATCGACGGCACGAGCTCGATGATCTTGCGGGCGACGGTCGTCTCGATCTCCGTCGGCGCGCCGAACGACAGGCCGTGTTCCGCCGCCTGCTGCACCGCGCGAATCACGTCGCGGTGCGCGTGGCCGAGGATCATCGGACCCCAGGAGCCCACGTAGTCGATGAACTCGCGGCCCTCCGCCGACCATGCCCGCGAGCCGCTGGCGCGTGAGAAGAACACCGGCTCGCCGCCGACGCTGCGGAACGCGCGCACGGGGGAGTTGACGCCGCCGGGGATGTACTTGCAGGCTTCCTGATAGAGGCTCACTTCAGCGGGCTCCGGTCCGGGGCTGGACGAAAGCCGTCATTTTAGCAGCGCCCGGAGAATCGGCCTGAACCTCGCACATCCCCTGCAAGTCTACCTGCTCGTCGCACTGGGCAGCGGATTCGGCGGCGCGGCCCGCCTCTGGATGTCGACGCTGGTCGCGCGCGGCGCCGGCACCACGTTTCCGTGGGGCACGCTCGCCGTCAACGTGCTCGGCTGCCTCGTCGTCGGCGTGCTCGGCGCGCTGTTCGAGCCGGCCAGCCCGCTGCACGTGCGACAGGACCTGCGCGTGCTGCTGGTCGTCGGCGTGCTGGGCGGGTTCACGACGTTCTCGGCCTTTTCGCTGGAGACGCTGCTGCTCGTGCAGCGCGGCGCCCCGGTGGCGGCCGCAGCCTACGTCGTCGCCTCGGTCGTGGTGAGCCTGCTCGCGGTCGCGGCGGCATACACCGCGATGGCGGCGCTGCTCAGATAAGGTTGGCCCCGCCCTCGAGCCACACGACCTCGGAGACGATCGAGCCGTCGTCGCCCAGATCGATCACGCGGTAACCCGGCGGACGGTCGTCGACTTCGAACGCCGCATTGCGCGGCCGGAACTGCATCGAGGTGGCCGGTGTGCACATGAACCGGACGCCGGGCGCGTAGAGGTCGAGCGCCTGATGGGCGTGACCCCAGCAGACGCCGCGCACGCGCGGATGACGCTCCACCGCAAGCCGGAGTTCGGCACCGTCGAGCAGCCCGAGCCGGTCGAGCGCGGGCGAATCCATCGCGACGGGCGGGTGATGCAGGAACACGAACGCGTGCGGCTCGGCCCCCTGCGCGAGCGCGCGGTCGAGCGAGGCGAGCTGGCGCGGCCCGAGCCGGCCCTCGCCGTCGGCAGATTCCGCATACCAGGAGTCGAGCAGCACGACCTGCCAGCCGTTGGTCGTGCGCAGCTCGCCGCCGATCTGGAACGGCTCGTGGGCGAGCTGCCGGCGCATTTCGGCGGGGTCGTCGTGGTTGCCCGGGATCACGAGCACCGGCACCTCGAGCTCGCCGAACAGCAGGTCGACCGTGCCGTAGGCGGCCGGTTCGTCGTGCACGACGTCGCCGGTGATGACGATGGCATCGGTCGGGAACCAGTGGCGCGCGGCGTGCTCGAGACAGGCACGCAGGCGCGGCAGGGTGTGCGCGCCGCGCAGCGAGCCGTCGGGATCGACGAGCAGGTGGGTATCGGTGAACTGCACGAAACGCACGCTGCGCGTGCGGCCACGCCCGGGCGCCGGGGCGCGCCCGGCCGCCGCCGCCGATGCCGCGCGTCGCGTAGTATCGTCCTGCCCAGGTCTGCCCTGCATCGCCCGTCGCGTGTCGCCGCCTGCGATGCAGGATGATGGCAGATCGGGACGCATCGCGGAGGCTCCATGTCGAATCGCACGATCGCGCTCACGGATTCGCTCTACCAGTACCTGCTCGACGTCTCGCTGCGCGAGTCCGCGACGCAGCGGGCGCTGCGCGAGGAGACCTTGCGCATGCCGCGTCGCTCCATGCAGATCGCACCGGAGCAGGGCCAGTTCATGGCGCTCGTGGCGCGTCTCGTCGGGGCGCGGCGGTGCCTGGAGATCGGCGTGTTCACCGGCTACTCGTCGCTCGCGACCGCGCTGGCGCTGCCCGACGACGGCCGCATCGTCGCCTGCGACGTGAGCGAGGAGTGGACGTCCATCGCCCGCCGCTACTGGCGCGAAGCCGGCGTCGAGCACAAGATCGACCTGCGCCTGGCCCCGGCGCGCGACACGCTCGACGCCCTGCTCGCGGCCGGCGAGCAGGGGCGTCACGACCTGGCTTTCATCGACGCCGACAAGACCGGCTACCTCGACTACTACGAGCGTTGCCTGCGGCTGCTGCGGCCCGGCGGCCTGATCATGATCGACAACACGCTCTGGGGCGGGCGCGTCGCAGATCCCGAGGACGGCGACGAGGAAACGGCCGCACTGCGGCACTTCAACGAGGTACTCCACCGCGACGAACGCGTCGAGCTGAGCCTCGTGCCGATCGGCGACGGGCTCACGCTCGCCCGCAAGCGCTGAGGGCAGGCCCGCCGGTCAGTACTTGTAGTGCTCCGGCTTGAACGGGCCCTGCACCGGCACGCCGATGTAGTCGGCCTGCTCCTGCGTGAGTGTCGTGAGCTTCACGCCGATGCGCTCGAGGTGCAGATGCGCGACCTTCTCGTCGAGGTGCTTCGGCAGCACGTAAACCTGCTTGTCGTACCTCGCGCCGTGCCGGAAGAGTTCGATCTGCGCGAGCACCTGGTTCGTGAACGAGTTCGACATCACGAACGACGGGTGGCCTGTGCCGCAGCCCAGGTTCACGAGGCGACCCTGCGCCAGGATGATCAGGCGCCTGCCGTCCGGGAAGATCACGTGATCGACCTGCGGCTTGATGTTCTCCCAGCGGTACTGGCGCAACGAGGCGATCTCGATCTCGCTGTCGAAGTGGCCGATGTTGCAGACGATCGCCTGGTTCTTCATGCGCCGCATGTGCTCGTGCGTGATCACGTTCACGTTGCCGGTCGCGGTGACGAAGATGTCGGCCTGCCCGCAGGCTTCCTCCATCGTGACGACCCTGTAGCCCTCCATCGCTGCCTGCAGCGCGCAGATCGGGTCGATCTCGGTGACCCACACCTGCGCCGACAGCGCGCGCAGCGACTCAGCCGAACCCTTGCCGACGTCCCCGTAGCCGCAGACGACCGCGATCTTGCCGGCGATCATCACGTCGGTGGCGCGCTTGATCGCGTCGACGAGCGACTCGCGGCAGCCGTAGAGGTTGTCAAACTTGGACTTGGTGACCGAGTCGTTGACGTTGATGGCGGGGAACGGCAACTGGCCCTTCTTCGCGAATTCGTACAGGCGCTTGACGCCCGTGGTGGTCTCCTCGGTCACGCCCTGGATCGCGGCCAGACGCTTTGAATACCAGCCCGGGCTCGTCTCGAGACGCTTGCGGATCGCGGCGTAGAGGGACGTTTCCTCCTCGTTCGTCGGCATCGCGATCAGCGAGGCGTCCTGCTCGGCGCGCGCGCCGAGCATCAGCAGCAACGTCGCGTCGCCGCCGTCGTCGAGGATCATGTTGGCGAGCTGGCCGTTCGGCCACTCGAAGATCCGGTGCGTGAACTCCCAGTATTCGTCCAGCGACTCGCCCTTGTAGGCGAACACCGGCGTGCCGGAATCCGCGACGTACGCCGCCGCGTGATCCTGCGTCGAGTAGATGTTGCACGAGGCCCAGCGCACCTCGGCGCCGAGCGCCTTGAGCGTGTCGATCAGCATCGCGGTCTGGATGGTCATGTGCAGCGAGCCGGCGATGCGCGCGCCGCGCAGCGGCTGCTCCTGCCCGAACTCCTGGCGGACCGACATCAGGCCGGGCATCTCGCTCTCGGCGATGACCATTTCCTTGCGGCCCCAGTCGGCGAGGCCCAGGTCGGCGACGTGATAGTCCTGGTTGGTTGCTGGCGTGACGACGGCGTTCATTCGGTCGATCCTCTCCCGGTGGACGGCCGTGAACGCTCGACGAAGCGGTGCCCGGATGGAATCCGCTCGCTTGAACGCACACGGGGTTCAGCGAGCGCGGTTGGCAAAGCCATGGCCTGAGCCTGGCGGGCATTGACGGCCCGTTGCAGCGCTCCTCAGGCGAGGTGCGGAGTCTAGCGAATCCGGGCAGGCAGACCAACTGCCGCTTCGCCAGGGGTCGCCATCGAAGCGGGCACCCCCGGGATTGCTCGACCCGGAGCGCCGGCGTGATTTCCGGACGGGCGAACCGCGGCCGGCCGACGCCTACAACCCCGCGTCCTTCCTCAGCGCCTCGGCTTTGTCGGTCTTTTCCCAGCTGAACGCCGTGAACGCCTCGCTCTGCTCGACGCGCTTGCCGCCCATCGTTGCCTTCCATCTGTACGTCATGTGCACCGGCTCGCGGCCGAAATGCCCGTACGCCGCGGTCGGCCGGTACATGGGATGGACGAGGTCGAGCATCCTGACGATGCCCCAGGGCCGCAGGTCGAAATGCGCGCGCACGAGCTGCTCGAGGCGCTCCTGGCTCACCCTGCCGGTGCCGAAGGTCTCGACCGTGATGGAGGTGGGCTCCGCCACGCCGATGGCGTAGGACACCTGGATTTCGCAGCGCTCGGCGAGACCGGCGGCCACGAGGTTCTTGGCGACGTAGCGCGCCGCGTAGGCCGCCGAGCGGTCGACCTTGGAAGGGTCCTTGCCCGAGAACGCGCCGCCGCCGTGGCGCGCCATGCCGCCGTAGCTGTCGACGATGATCTTGCGACCGGTGAGGCCGCAGTCGCCGACCGGCCCGCCGATGACGAAGTTGCCGGTCGGATTGATGTGGAACTTCGTGCCGCCGCCGAGCCACTGCGGCGGCAGGACGTGCTTGATGATCAGCTCCATGACCGCTTCGCGCAGGTCCTCGAGCTTGACGTCCGGGTCGTGCTGTGTGGACAGCACCACGGCGTCGAGGCCGACGACCTTGCCGTCGTCGTAGCGGCAGGTGACCTGCGACTTGGCGTCCGGGCGCAGCCACGGCAGCAGGCCGCTGCGGCGCACCTCCGCCTGGCGCTCGACGAGCTTGTGGGCATAGCAGATCGGCGCGGGCATCAGGCTCGGCGTCTCGTTGCTGGCGTAGCCGAACATCAGGCCCTGGTCGCCGGCACCCTGTTCCTCGGGGTTCGGCCGGTCCACGCCTTGCGCGATGTCCGGTGACTGCTTGCCGATGATGTTGACGACGCCGCAGGTGCGGCCGTCGAAGCCGACGTGCGACGACGTGTAGCCGATGTCCGCGATGACGCCCCGGACGATCTCTTCGAGGTCCACCCACGCCTCGGTCGTCACCTCGCCGGCGACGATGGCGACGCCCGTCTTGACCAGTGTCTCGCAGGCGACGCGCGCCTTCTTGTCCTGCGCGAGGATCGCGTCGAGGATCGCGTCCGAGATCTGGTCGGCGACCTTGTCGGGGTGGCCTTCGGACACGGATTCGGACGTGAAGAGGTAACCGGTCGACATCGATGACGAACCCCGCGGACGGACGAGCCGCGGAGTATAGCGGCGGCCCAGCGGATCGTGCGTCCGTTTCGGTCTTTGCGGATGCGGCCTGCGGTGTCCGGCCCGGCCGGACGCGTGACCCGCGAGCCCCCTGGACGCTAAAATGTCAGGCTTCCCACGAGGGTCTCCGATGCGAGGGTCTCCGATGCCCGCCCGCCGGCAATTCGCCAACGCCATCCGCGCGTTGAGCATGGACGCTGTCCAGAGGGCCAACTCGGGTCACCCCGGCATGCCCATGGGCATGGCCGACATCGCTCAGGTGCTCTGGGCGGACCACCTCCGGCACAACCCGGGAAACCCGCTGTGGGCGGATCGCGACCGCTTCGTGCTGTCGAACGGCCACGGCTCGATGCTGCTCTATTCGCTGCTGCACCTGACCGGCTATCCGCTCGCCATCGCCGATCTCGCGAACTTCCGCCAGTTCGGCTCGCACACGGCCGGGCACCCCGAAGTCGACCAGCACCTCGGCATCGAGACGACCACCGGTCCGCTCGGGCAGGGCCTCGCCAACGCGGTGGGCATGGCGCTCGCCGAGAAGCTGCTCGCGGCCGAGTTCAACCGCCCGTCGCATCGCATCGTCGACCATCACACCTATGTGTTCCTCGGCGACGGCTGTCTCATGGAAGGCATTTCGCACGAGGTCTGCTCGCTCGCCGGCACGCTCGCGCTCGGCAAGCTGATCTGCTTCTACGACGACAACGGCATTTCGATCGATGGTGAGGTGCACGGCTGGTTCACCGACGACACGCCGAAGCGCTTCGCGGCCTATGGCTGGCACGTCGTGCCGGACGTCGACGGCCACGACCCGGCGGCGATCGAGCGTGCGATCGTGTCGGCCCGGGCCGAGACGACGCGGCCCTCGCTGATCTGCTGCAAGACGGTCATCGGCTGGGGTGCGCCGAACAAGCAGGGCACCGAGGCGACGCACGGTGCCGCGCTCGGCGACGCGGAGGTGGCCGCGACGCGGGCGCACCTCGCCTGGACGTCACCGCCGTTCGAGATTCCCGCAGACATCCGTGCGGGGTGGGACGCGAAGGCGCGGGGTGCGGCTGCGGAGAACGGCTGGCGCGAGCGCTTCGAGGCCTACCGCGCCGCGCATCCCGGGCTCGCGGCCGAGTTCGAGCGGCGCATGCGCGGCGAACTGCCCGCCGGCTGGCGCGAGAAGCTCGAGACTTTCATCCAGGCACAGGTCGAGAAACCGGCGAGCGTCGCGACGCGCGCGTCTTCGCAGCAGGTGCTGAACGTGCTTGGCGCCGCCATTCCCGAACTGCTCGGCGGCTCGGCCGATCTCACCGGCTCCAACAACACGAATCACAAGGGATCGAAGTCGATCGGCGCGGACGCCCCCGGCAACTACCTGCACTACGGCGTGCGCGAGTTCGGCATGGCCGCGATCATGAACGGCCTGGCGCTGCACGGCGGCTTCCTGCCTTACGGCGGCACGTTCCTGGTCTTCTCCGATTACGCGCGCAACGCCTGCCGCATGTCGGCGCTGATGCGCCAGCGCGTCGTCTACGTCTTCACGCACGACTCGATCGGCCTCGGCGAGGACGGCCCGACGCACCAGCCGGTCGAGCACGTCGCGAGCCTGCGCCTGATCCCGAACATGCGCGTCTGGCGTCCGTGCGACACGGTCGAGACGGCGGTCGCCTGGGGCGATGCCATCGTGCGCGAGGACGGGCCGACCAGTCTCGTGCTGTCGCGGCAGGCGCTCGCGCCGATGCCACGCACGCCGCAGCAGCGGGCGGCGATCGGCCGCGGCGGCTACGTGCTGATCGACTGCGAGGGCCGGCCCGAGGGCGTGCTGATCGCGACCGGCTCGGAGGTTGCACTCGCCGTCGAGGCGGCGAAGCAGCTCGCGGGGCAGGGCCGGCGCGTACGCGTGGTCTCGATGCCCTGCACGAGCCTGTTCGATGCGCAGGACGCGGGCTATCGCGCCGACGTGCTGCCGGCCGGCGTGCCCAGGGTCGCGGTCGAGGCGGGCGTGCCCGACAGCTGGTATCGCTACGTCGGCAGCGACGGTGCCGTCGTCGGCATGGCAACCTTCGGCGCGTCCGCGCCCGCGAAAACACTATTCGAGCACTTCGGCTTCACGGCCGCGCACGTCGCGGCAGTCGCGGGCGAGCTGCTCGCGCGGCACTGATCACGTTCCTGGAAACAGACCACTACTGACGGGAGAGAGCGATGGGTATCAAGGTCGGCATCAACGGATTCGGACGCATCGGCCGCATGGTGTTCCGTGCGGCGGTCAGGGATTTCGCCGACGTCGAGATCGTGGGCATCAACGACCTGCTGGAGCCCGACTATCTCGCCTACATGCTGAAGTACGACTCGGTGCACGGACGCTTCAAGGGCGACGTCTCGGTCGACGGCCACCAGCTCGTCGTCAACGGCCGGAAGATCCGCCTGAGCGCGGTCAAGGACCCGGCCGAGCTGAAATGGGGCGCGGTGGGCGCCGACGTCGTCATCGAATCCACGGGCCTGTTCCTGTCCAGGGACACCGCCGAGAAGCACCTTGCCGCGGGCGCGAAGAAGGTCATCATGTCGGCGCCGTCCAAGGACGACACGCCGATGTTCGTCTACGGCGTCAACCACACGAAGTACGCGGGCGAGAAGATCATCTCCAACGCCTCCTGCACCACGAACTGCCTCGCGCCGGTCGCGAAGGTGCTGCACGACGCCTGGGGCATCAAGCGCGGCCTGATGACCACGGTGCATGCGACGACCGCCACGCAGAAGACCGTCGACGGCCCCTCGAACAAGGACTGGCGCGGCGGCCGCGGCATCCTCGAGAACATCATCCCGTCGTCGACCGGCGCGGCCAAGGCCGTCGGCAAGGTCATCCCCGAGCTCAACAAGAAGCTCACCGGCATGTCGTTCCGCGTGCCGACCTCGGACGTGTCGGTCATCGACCTGACGGTCGAGCTGTCGAAGCCCGCGAAGTACGACGAGATCTGCGCCGCGATGAAGGCGGCGTCGGAAGGCCCGATGAAGGGCGTGCTCGGCTACACCACGGAGAAGGTCGTCGCGACGGACTTCCGCGGCGAGAGCTGCACGTCGGTGTTCGACGCCGAGGCCGGCATCGCGCTCGACGACACCTTCGTCAAGGTCGTGGCCTGGTACGACAACGAGTGGGGCTATTCGAGCAAGGTGCTCGAGATGGCGCGCGTGATCTCGAAGTGACCGCAGCCGCGACTTCGGCCGTCCAACGAAACTCGAGCAGGGAGCGAGCATGATCCGTGTCCTCCGCATGAACGACCTCGATCTCGCCGGCAAGCGAGTCCTGATCCGCGAAGACCTGAACGTCCCCGTCCAGAACGGGGTCGTCACCAGCGACGCGCGCATCCGCGCCTCGCTGCCGACGATCACGGCCGCGCAGAAGGCGGGTGCCCGCGTCATGCTCATGTCCCACCTCGGGCGCCCCGAGGAGGGCGTACCGACCGAGGAGTTCTCGCTGGCGCCGGTCGCGGCGCGGCTGTCGGAGCTGCTCGGCCGCCGGGTCCGCTTCGAGAGGGACTGGCTCGGCGGCGTCGCCTGCGAACCGGGCGAGGTCGTGCTGCTCGAGAACGTGCGTTTCAACAAGGGCGAGAAGAAGAACCGGGACGAGCTTGCGCAGAAGATGGCGGCGCTCTGCGACGTCTACGTCATGGACGCGTTCGCCACCGCGCATCGCGCGGAGGCGAGCACGCACGGCGTCGGCAGGTTCGCGCCCGTGGCCTGTGCGGGCCCGCTGCTCACGAACGAGCTCGACGCGCTCGAGCAGGCGCTCAGCAACCCGAAGCGCCCGCTGGTCGCCATCGTCGCCGGCTCGAAGGTGTCGACCAAGCTCACCGTGCTCGAGAACCTGCTCGGCAAGGTGGACAAGCTCATCGTCGGCGGCGGCATCGCCAACACGTTCCTCGCGGCGGCGGGTCAGCCGATCGGCAAGTCGCTGCACGAGGCGGACATGATCGACACGGCACGCGGCCTGCTCGAGCGCTCGAAGCAGTCCGGCGCGCAGATCCCGCTGCCGACCGACGTGGTCGTGGGCCGCGAGTTCTCCGCCTCGGCCGAAGCCGACGTCAAGCCCGTGGCGCAGGTCTCGGCCACCGAGATGATCCTCGACATCGGCCCCGACACGGCCGAGCGCTTCGCCGCGGCGCTGCAGGGCGCCGGGACGATCGTCTGGAACGGCCCGGTCGGCGTGTTCGAGTTCGACCAGTTCGGCGAGGGCACGCGGGTGATCGCGCAGGCCGTGGCGCGCAGCCCGGCGTTCTCGATCGCCGGCGGCGGCGACACGATCGCGGCGATCGAGAAATACGGCGTCGCCGAGGACATCTCCTACATCTCCACGGCGGGCGGCGCGTTCCTCGAGTTCCTCGAGGGCAAGAAACTGCCCGCGGTGGAGATGCTCGAACGGCGCGCGGCCGGCTGATGCTGCGACGTCGAACCAAGATCGTCGCCACGCTGGGGCCGGCGACGGACCCGCCCGGCGTGCTCGAGGGCATGATCCGCGCGGGCGCGGACGTGCTCCGCGTCAACTTCTCCCACGGGGAGCCCGCGGATCACGAGCGGCGCGTGCGGCGCGCGCGCCAGGCGGCCGGGAACGTCGGCAAGCACGTCGCGCTGCTCGGCGACCTGCAGGGACCGAAGATCCGCATCGAGCGCTTCGCCGGCGGCCACGCCGTGCTGACCGAGGGCGCGGCATTCGTGCTCGACCCCGGCCTCGATCCGCACGACGGCACCGATCACGCCGTCGGCATGACCTATGCCGATCTCGCGAAGGACGTGGTGCCCGGTGACGAGCTGGTGCTCGGCGACGGGCAGATCGAGCTGGCCGTTACGGCGGTCGAGGGGAACAGGGTCGTCTGCCGCGTCGTCACGGGCGGCGAGGTGGGCGACCACAAGGGCATCAACCGGCGCGGCGGCGGGCTGTCGGCCCAGGCGCTGACGGACAAGGACCGCGAGGACGTCCGGCTCGGGGCACGGCTCGACATCGACTATCTCGCCGTCTCGTTCGTCCGCCAGGCCGCCGACGTCGCCGAGGCGCGCCAGCTCCTCGCGGCCGAGGGCAGCGATGCGCGCATCATCGCCAAGATCGAGCGCAGCGAGGCGATCCCGCGTCTCGACGAGATCGTGCGCGCAAGCGACGCGGTGATGGTCGCCCGCGGCGACCTCGGCATCGAGGTCGGCTACGCCGAGCTCACCGGCCTGCAGAAGCACATCCTCGAGGTGGCGCGCAGGCACGACCGCGTGACGATCACTGCGACGCAGATGATGGAATCGATGATCCACAGTCCCGTGCCGACGCGCGCCGAGGTGTCGGATGTCGCGAACGCGGTGCTCGACGGCAGCGACGCGGTGATGCTCTCCGGCGAGTCGGCGGTGGGCAAGTACCCGGTGCGCGCGATCGAGGCGATGGCCGAGGTCATCGAGGGCACGGAGAAGTACCAGATCTCGCGCAATCGCCGCGGCGAGCGGTTCGAGGGCAAGGTGCAGGAGTTCGCGCAGGCGATCGCCCACGCGGTGATGTACACGGCGAACCACATCGACGTCGAGGCGATCGTCGCGCTGACCGAATCGGGCGCGACACCGCTGTGGATGTCGCGCATCCGCTCCGACATCCCGATCTTCGCGTTCACGCGCAACGAAAGGACGCGCCGCCGGGTCGCTCTCTACCGCGGCGTGTACCCGATCCCCTTCGACATCACGCACACCGATCCCCACGAGCTCTACCGGGCGATTTCGCGCGAGCTCATCCATCGCGATTTCGCGCAGCCGGGCGACGAGATCATCCTGACGCTCGGCGAACTCTCCGGCGTGTCGGGCGCGACCAACACCATGAAGCTGCTGGAAGTGGCCGGGTAGGCGCCGCCGGGGCCGTGGACCGGCCCCGCGGCCCGGTGTGCGCTAATATCGACCTCGGCGCGTTCCGTCGGACCGCCGTCCCGTCCCCGCCCACAGTCGCAGGAACCCGCTCGTGACCCACACCCGCCCCCCGGCTTCGTCGAACCGCTTCGCCGGCACCGACCGCTACGTCGCCACCGAAGACCTCATGATGGCGGTCAATGCCGCCGTGACGCTGGCGCGGCCGCTGCTGGTCAAGGGCGAGCCCGGCACCGGCAAGACGCAGCTCGCCGAGGAGATCGCGCGCGCGCTCGACAAGCCGTTGTTCCGCTGGCACGTGAAATCGACGACCAAGGCGCAGCACGGGCTCTACGAGTACGACGCGGTGTCGCGTCTGCGTGACTCGCAGCTCGGCGAGGCCAAGGTCCATGACATCCGCAACTACATCATCCCGGGCCGCCTGTGGGAGGCGTTCCGCAGCGAACGGCAGGCCGTGCTGCTGATCGACGAGATCGACAAGGCGGACATCGAGTTCCCGAACGACCTGCTGCTCGAGCTCGACCGCATGGAGTTCTTCGTGCACGAGACGCGCGAGCTCGTGCAGGCCGCGCACCGGCCCATCGTCGTCATCACGAGCAACAACGAGAAGGAACTGCCCGACGCGTTCCTGCGCCGCTGCTTTTTCCACTTCATCCGCTTCCCGGACCAGGAGACGATGACGCGGATCATCGGCGTGCATTTTCCGGAGCTCAAGCGCGAGCTGCTGGCCGAGGCGCTGAACGCGTTCTACCGCCTGCGCGAGGTGCCGGGGCTGAAGAAGAAGCCGTCGACGTCGGAACTGCTCGACTGGCTCAAGCTGCTGCTCGCCGACGACGTCCCGCCCGAGGCACTGCGCACGGACGACCCGCGCAAGAGCCTGCCGCCGCTCTACGGCGCGCTGCTCAAGAACGAGCAGGACGTACACCTGTTCGAGCAGCTCGTGTTCCTGCAGCGACGTCAGTCGCGGCAGTAAATTGATGCCCGGCACGATCATTCGGGGCGTGAAGACGTGCTGACGGGCTTCTTCTACACCCTGCGCGAGGCGGGTGTGCCGGCGTCGGTGACGGAATACCTGACGCTGCTCGAAGCACTGCAGGCGCGTGTGGCACAGCACAGCGTGGACGACTTCTATTTCCTGGCGCGCGCCACGCTCGTCAAGGACGAGAAGCACTTCGACCGGTTCGACCGCGCGTTCGCACACCACTTCAGGGGCATCGAGCAGGCGTTCGAGGTGCTGCAGAAGGAACTGCCGGCAGACTGGCTCGAGCTGATGACGAAGCGCCACTTCACGGCCGAGGAAATGGCGCAGATCGAGGCGCTGGGCGGCTGGGACAAGCTCATGGAGACGCTCAAGCAGCGTCTCGAGGAACAGAAGGGGCGGCACGAAGGCGGCAACAAATGGATCGGCACGGGCGGCACGTCGCCGTTCGGGCACGGCGGCTACAATCCCGAGGGCATCCGCATCGGCGGCCCGGGCGGCCAGCGGCGCGCCGTCAAGGTCTGGGAAAGGCGCGAATACCGCAATCTCGACGACCAGGTCGAACTCGGCACGCGCAACATCAAGGTGGCGCTGCGCAAGCTGCGCCGCTTCGCCCGCGAAGGCGCGGCCGACCAGTTCGACATCGACAGCACGATCGCGGCCACGGCGCGCAATGCGGGCCTCCTCGATCTCAAGTTCCAGCCCGAGCGCCACAATGCGCTCAAGCTGCTGCTGTTCTTCGACGTGGGCGGCTCGATGGAGGCGCACGTGCGGGTCTGCGAGGAGCTGTTCTCGGCCGCGCGCAGCGAGTTCAAGCACCTCGAGTACTTCTACTTCCACAACTTCCTCTACGAGTCGGTGTGGAAGGACAGCCGCCGCCGGCACGGCGAACGCACTCCCGTGTTCGAGCTGCTGCGCAAGTACCCGCCGGACTATCGCGTCGTCTTCATCGGCGACGCGAGCATGAGTCCCTACGAGATCATGCAGCCCGGCGGCAGCGTCGAGCACTGGAACGACGAGGCGGGCGCCGTGTGGGTGCAGCGCCTGACGCAACGTTTCCAGCGCCACGCCTGGCTGAACCCTGAACCCGAGGATCGCTGGGACCACGTGCAGTCGATCGGCATCACGCGGCAGTTGCTCGGCGAGCGCATGTTCCCGTTGACGCTGCGCGGGCTCGACGACGCGATCCGGGCGCTCAAGGCCTGATGAGGCCCGCGCTATTTCGCGGCGGACCTGCCCTGCAGCGCCTCGATGTCGGCGAGCACGACCGCGGAGTGACCCTCCGGATTCACCGACTCGTAGTGCTTCGCGATGCGTCCTCGCGGATCGACGATGAAGGTGTCGCGGCGCGCCATCTCCATGACGCCCATGTAGGTCTTCAGCACGCCGTAGCGCCGCGTCACGACCTTGTCCGGATCCGCGAGCAGCGTGAACGGCAGCCCGTGCTTCCTGGCGAACGCCTCGTGCGAGGCGGCGTCGTCGACGCTGACGCCGAGGATGACGGCGCCGGCCTTGTCGAAGGCGAAGACGTTGTCGCGGAAACTGCAGGCCTGGGTCGTGCAGCCCGGCGTGTCGTCCCTGGGATAGAAGTACAGGGCCACCCACCTGCCGCGGTAGTCG
>JAYRRR010000035.1:0-1684 GCA_041910015.1 Steroidobacteraceae bacterium | reverse complement strand
GCTTGGGCAGATGGAGCGGCGGCAGACCGCCAGCGATGCCAGCGGCGATCGCGATCACGTCATTGGCCATCACTTCACACCAGCCTTTCGTCCGAACACCAGCACCACCGGGGGTCACAGGGCACCCCGCAGGACCAAGGCCTGGAAGCGCCCCTGGCCGACACGACGGATGAGCGTGTTCAGTTCGCGGGACCGCCCCTCCGCCGTCCGGCGCTCGTCCTCGGCGCGCTTGGCGGCACGGCGGGCGCGCTTCGACTCAGCGCGGCACCAAGACTCCTCTTCGGCCCGAAGATTCCGCACTCCGTAGTCGGCAATGCGAACGCCGTCGGGGGTGACGGATGCCAACTCACGTCCCCACGCCTCGGCGAGGGCGGCGATCGGGTCGGGCCTCACCGCGCACCAGCCTTTCGCTTCGGCTTGAGCGCCGCTAACACCGCCGACGTCATCGACCGGTGGGCAGCCTGAGAGACCTCGTGGAGGTCACGCATCGCTGCCGTCTGGTCGTCGGGCTGGATGTAGTCCTCGAACAACTTCCCATCCGGCATCAGGTATAGGGCGTGTACGGGATTATTTTGCCATCCAGGACCGCAGTGTGTGTCAGCCCAGGCGGTGACGAGCATGGCGTCCGGGTGGGGCTTCTTGACGGTCACCGCGCACCTGCCTTCGCGAGCGCGGCAGAGATGGCGGAAGCGAGGCTGTCTCCGTCGAGATAGGCGGTGCTGGAGGTGAGGCCGCCGGGAGCCCGGTAGACCGACTGGACGCGGTCGTTTTCTCCTCCGTCGATCTCAAGGATGAGCGAGCGAAGCCCCCCGCCGTTGCGTCGCAGGATCTCCGCCAGCTCGGCGATCGTGGTGGCGTCGGTGATCACTTCGCCACCTTCCTGAGCCAGTCCTGGATCGCCTCCCTCAGCGCATCCTGCACCGTCTTCTCACGCCGCACACACTCCAAGCGAAGCTCCTTCCGAAGCTCCGCCGACAACCGAACCTGAACCTTGGGCTCATCCATGGACCACATGGTAGCGCCAAGTCGATTTCTTGTCAAGCGTACTTGACGCCGTGGCGGCTCATGCTAGGATGCTCTCCATGGACAAGGGCCATGACGTTTGCGAGTGGTGCCGCGGCACCGGGTACTGCTTCTGGGAGAACCGCTCGTCCCACCGCGAGGTGTGCCGCTGCGTGAGCCCTCCGTTCCAGGTGTGGCCGACCGACGAGGATGCGGCGGAGGCGGAGCGGCTGGCGGAGGTGGAGCGGCTGGAGCGCGTGGCGCAGTCCCGCGAGGAGACGGTGCCCTGGTGGCTGTACGAGGCGGGCATGGAGGTGTGCGGTGAGTGAGTACCCCAAGACGAAGCTCCAGGCGCAACTGGCGACGCTGGGCGCGTGCGCGCCCGCGCGTGCGCGGGCCGGCGATCGCTCGCTGACCCGCGCGTGGGCCGAGTGCGATCGTGCGGACTGGCTGCTGTGGCTCGCGGCTCGCGCTGGCGTGGATCGCCGGCTGGTGGTCCTGGCCGCATGCGACTGCGCTCGGACGGCGCTGCGTCACGTGCCGGCCGGCGAGGACAGGCCGCTACGGGCTATCGAGACCGCTGAGCGGTGGACGCGTGGCGAGGCGACGCTGGACGAGGCGCGGGCGGCGTCCCGCGACGCCGACGCCGCCGCCGACGCCGCCTACGCCGCCTACGCCGCCT
>JAYRRR010000034.1:0-1951 GCA_041910015.1 Steroidobacteraceae bacterium | reverse complement strand
TGGCGATCTGCACATCGGAGAGCTGGACCTGGTTCATGGTGAGTCCTCGCGTGGGGACCACGAGCCCGTGCAGGGCAGGGTGGAGGGGTTGGTCGGTGGATGCGGGTCGTGTTGCGGTGGCTGAAGGAATGGTTCCGGCGCTGTGCGGCCAGCATAGGGTGGGCGACAGGTCGACTTCAATGGGCGGCGCGGGCCTGTGCATCTGCTTACCGAATTGCCACTCGCAAGCCCTGGCGAATTCCGGCGAATGCGTGAGCGCGACCGCATGACTCGATGTGCGGCGTGAACGACGCCCTTGTCGGGGCGCCGTGCAACGTCGGCGCCGGCACGGTCGGCGAACGGGGTTGCCCCCGCTCGCCGTCGTGCCGGACTGCCTGCTCAGGCCGTGCTCAGATCGCTTCGGCCAGGCCCTTCCACTCGGCGGTGCCGAGCTCGATCAGCTTGCCGCCCAGCGCCTCGAACTCCGTGGCGCGGTCGTAGTCGTCGATCTCCTGGCTGTAGTGCGTCACCGCATTGACCAGCCCGTAGCCCGAGAGCTCGCCCTCGGTGATCAGATGCCGCAGCACGCCCGAGCGCTCGACGTCATTGAGTGTGTAGCGCTGGGCCAGCACCTCGACCGTCTTTACCGGGTCGCCGACGAGGGGGATCCTCAGCGTCTTCTGCAGCTTCTGCGCCGTCTGCCGGAAGCTCGCCTCCGACACCGCCGCCTGCACCACGTCGCGCACCTTCAGGAAGAAGGCCTTGTCGTCGGCACGCAGGGTGTCGTCCTGGTAGACCTGCAGGCCTTCGTCCTCGGTGCCGAGCGAACGGCCCACGTGCGTCTTGCGCAGCGACCGGTCGGCCGCGATCAGGCCGTTGCGGCAGACCAGCCGGTACAGCAGCGGCTGCACCGACAGCGTGCCCTGGCCGACCTCGGAGTTCGAGATCACCACGCCGGCCTGCACCACGTCGCCCGGCGCCATCTCGTAGGTCAGGCGCGAGGTGATGCACTTCAGGTACATGCGCGTCTCGGTCAGCTCGACCGACTCGAAACGCACGTCGGGCAGCTGCTGCAGGATGGGCAGCACGCTCTCGGCGAGGTCGAAGTTGTCGAGCCGGCGGTAGCGGTCCGACAGCACCGCGCGCACTTGGCCGTCCAGGGTGCGCAGCATGCGCCGGTCGTCCTCGCTCTGCAGCCAGGTGTTGACGTTGCGGTCCAGCAGCACAGGTTGCTCCTCGCGCATGCGCTCGAAGTACGCGTGCGGGATCTTCAGCTTGTCGGCCAGCTGGCGGCGCGCCAGCGGCGTGACGCCGTAGCGCACCGGGTTGCCGGCTTCGTTGACGATGATGTGCGTCTGGCCGTCGTCGCCGGTGCTGTGATGCACCAGCTGCGACGGCACGATCAGGTCCTTCTTCGAGTGCAGCTGGCGCTCCAGTTCCTGGGCCAGGCTCACGAGGGTACGTCCGCTCTTCATGACTTTCTCCAATCGGGTTGGGGTGGGTGAGGAGCGGGGACGGCACGGCCCAAGTCGGGGCACGGGTCCCCGCAGTGGGTTTGACGACAACAACTCGCCGCATGCAGCGCGTCCTAGGTGGATTGGCGATGCATCGGCAAGGAATGGGCGCGACTTCGGTGACACGGGTGTCGCCATCGGTCGCGCGGGATCTCCAGGGCTGCCTTCGTGGCGCCGTGGGGCGTCACCTGGTCTGGCAGCTACCAGTCGGGAAACGACGGGGGGAGGGCGCCGGCCGCATGGCCGACTGCGCCTGACCTTTTCGCCGGCACCGGCAGGTCTTGGCGCAGGGCATGCGCCGACCCGTCCAGTGCCGCTGAAAAAGCGGGTGCGGCCCGCCGTGGCTCGCCGCACCCCAAGCTTCATGACCTCTGCCTCAGCCACCGAGGGCCACCCGGTTGCCCGAGGCCCGGTCGGCCGACGACGATGCGGTCGCCTGCCCCCGGCCCTGGTCGGGG
>JAYRRR010000033.1:0-17272 GCA_041910015.1 Steroidobacteraceae bacterium | reverse complement strand
CGCGGCGGCGCTGTGCGCCGACCGGCTGCATCACGCCGCGGTGCCGGCGCACGTCGCCGCCGTCGGTGCGAGCCTCGAGGACGTGTTCGTGGCGGCGACCGGCTTCCGGCGCACGACGCACGTCGCGGCGGACGGCGACTAGGCGGAGCGCGAGATGCTGCAACGCCTGCTCGCGGTCATGACCAAGGAAGTGCGCCAGCTGGCGCGCGACCGGCTCACGTTCGGGATGATCCTCGGCATCCCGCTGCTGCAGATCCTGCTGTTCGGCTACGCCATCAACTTCGACGTGCGCGACATCCGCGCGGCCGTCGTCGACGAGGCTGGTACGAGCCACTCGCGCTCGCTGGTCGCGGACCTGCAGGCGAGCGGCGTCGTCGTGTTCCTCGACCCGAGTCCGGGCATCGCCGATCTGCGACGGCGTCTCGCGGCCGGCGAGATCAGCGTCGGCGTCGTGATCCCGCGCGACTTCGAGCGCCGCCGCCTGGACACGGACCGGGCCGCCGTGCAGATCCTCGTCGACGGCGCGGAGCCGATGATCGACGGCATCGCACGCAGCCTTGCGCAGACGCCGCTGCCGTCGCGGCACGGCGAGTTCACCCGCGCCCGGGCGCCGGCGTTCGAGGTGCTGACCGAGTACAACCCCGAGCGACGCACGGCGGTGCAGATCGTGCCGGCGCTGATCGGCGTGATCCTCAACATGACCATGGTGATCTTCACGGCCGTGGCGATCGTGCGCGAACGTGAGCGCGGCAACCTCGAGCTGCTGATCGCGACCCCGATCCGCTCCTGGGAGCTGATGGCTGGCAAGCTCATGCCCTACGTGCTGATCGGGCTCATCCAGACGACGCTGATCCTGACGGTGGGTGCGCGCGTGTTCGACGTGCCGATCAGGGGCAGCTTTGTCGACCTCTATCTCGCTGCCGGGCTGTTCATCGCCGCGACGCTGACGCTCGGCTTGCTGATCTCGACGCTGGTCCGCACGCAGATGCAGGCGTTCCAGCTCTCGTTCCTGACGCTGCTGCCGTCGATCCTGCTGTCGGGCTTCGTCTTCCCGTTCGACGGCATGCCGCCGCTCGCGCAGTGGATCGCGCAGGTCCTGCCGCTGACGCACTTCGTGGCCATGGTGCGCGGCATCGTGCTGCGTGGCGCACCGCTCGCCGAGCTGGGCCGGCCCGCGGCGAAGCTCGCCCTGTTCCTGGCCCTCGCGCTCGGCTTCGCGACGCTGCGGTTCCGCAAGCGGCTGGACTGAGGCGCGGGCCCGCACGCCAGCCGACGCGGCCGCGCGCCGGGACCGGCTACGGCGCGCGGACGTACTCGCCCGGTGCGTCGCACAAGGGCCTGAGCCCCCGCGCGCCCAGCTTCGGCGGTGGCACCCGCGTCGGACTCGAGTGCGCGGCGAGCCAGGCGGCGAACGTCGGCCACCACGAGCCCTGCGCCGGCTCGACCTTCTGCAGGTACCGGGCCGGCGACGGCAGGTGCGCGCCCGCGCGGATGCTCAGCACGCGGTGACGACGCTTCGGATGCTGCGGCCCGCTGATGATGCCGGCGTTGTGGCCGCCGCTGGTCAGGCAGAACGTGTAGTCGCGCGAGCGGACCAGCCGGCCGACCTTGTAGACTGACTGCCACGGCGCGACGTGGTCAGTTTCCGTGCCGACGACGAACATCGGCCAGGTCACCGCGGACAGGTCGAGCGGCTCGCCGAGCGCCACGTAGCGGCCTGCGGCGAGGTCGTTGTGCAGGTAGAGCTGGTGCAGGTAGTCGGAGTGCATGCGGTACGCCATGCGCGTGCCGTCGGCGTTCCAGGCCATCAGGTCGTTGACGCCGAGCCGCTTGCCCCCGAGGTACGACTGCACTGCCGGCGCCCACAGCAGGTCGTGGGTCCGCAGCATCTGGAAGGCGCCGCCCATCTGGCGGCTCTCGAGCACCCCGTTCTTCCACATGAGCGCCTCGAGCATCGCGAGCTGCGCCGGGTGGATGAACACCGACAGCTCGCCGGGCTCGCTGAAGTCGGTCTGCGCGGCGAACATGGTCAGCGTGGCGAGCCGCTCGTCCTCGCGCTGCGCGAGCAGCGCCGCGGCGATCGCGAGCAGCGTGCCGCCGATGCAGTAGCCGATGGCGTGCACTTTGCGCCGCGGCACGACTTTGCCGATCGCATCGAGCGCCGCGAGCACGCCCAGCGAGAGATAGTCATCCATCGACAGGTCGCGGTCCGCGGCCGTCGGGTTCTTCCAGGAGATCATGAAGACCGTGTGGCCCTGGTCGGTCAGGTACCTGACCAGCGAGTTGTTCGGCGACAGGTCGAGGATGTAGTACTTCATGATCCACGCGGGCACGACGAGGACCGGTTCGGCGTGGACCTTCGCAGTCGTGGGCGAGTACTGGATCAGCTCCATCAGCGCATTGCGCAGGATCACCTTGCCCCGGCTCGTCGCCAGCTGTTCGCCGACCCGGTAGTTCTCGACGCCGACGGGTCCGCGGCCTTGCAGCAGACGCTGCACGTCCTCGGTCAGGTTGCGCAGGCCGCGGTGCAGGTTCGCACCGCGTTCCTCGACCGTCTGCGCGAGCAGCCGCGGGTTGCTCGGCAGGTAATTGTCCGGGGCGGCGAATTCCAGCCCCTCGCGGACCGTGAAGCCGACGACGTTTTCGGCCTCGGCCGCCGCGCCGGGTACCTGCCGCACCGCTTCGTGCGCGAACCGCGCGCCGGTGACGAAAGCCTGCGCCCCGACGTTGAACGGGAACGTCGCCCACGCCGGGTCCGCGAAGCGCTGAGCGTAGGGTGTCCCGGTGGCCTGCGGTGCGACCGGCCCGTCGTTGCGGACCGCGTGGGCGGCGAACCGCGCCAGCTCGAGCGACTTCCCGAACGCCGACTGCGCGAGCTCCAGCTGCCGGCCTGGTGCGAGAGCGAGCCGCGTCAACACCTCCAGCCATGCGCCGCCGAAAGCCTGTGGCGACATGCCGCCGGTCCACTGCCCGAGCGCGGCCAGCAGCTCGCGCGAAAGGTCGTCGGAGACCAGGGAGCGTCCCTGCGTCGGGCCTGCGGTCGCGTCGTTCATGCGTCGTTCCAGTCAGAGAGTCTTGAGGTCCAGCGCGGTGTCCGCGAGTCTTGCCGCGTCGAGACGCTTGCGCTCGGCGATCCACTTCTTGCCGGTCATGAAGTCCCTGGGGCTGTTGACGGCATCGACCGCGAGCAGCTCGCCCTGCGCGAGGTAATAGAGCGCGAACCGGTTGCTCGCCGGGTCGCCGCGCAGCACGGTCTGGTCGTAGCCGTGGGTCAGCCCCGCGATCTGCAGCTTGAGGTCGTACTGGTCGGACCAGAACCACGGCACGTGCTCGTGTCGCGCCGGCTGGCCGCAGATGTTGAGCGCCGCGGTCTTCGCCTGCTCGACCGCGTTGTCGACGGACTCGAGGCGGACGCGACGGCCGTAGTGCACGCTCGGGTGAAACGTGCAGTCGCCCGCGGCGTAGATGTCGGGATCCGAGGTGCGGCACGCCTCGTCGACCCAGATGCCGTTCTCGCAGCGCAGCCCGGCGGCGGCAGCGAGCGAGGTTTCGGGCAGGATGCCCACGCCCGCGATGACCAGGTCGGCCGGGAACTCGTGCTCGCCGCAGACGACCGTCCGCACACGACCGTGCCCGTCGCCGGCGAAGGCCGTGACCGATTCGTTGCAGCGCAGATCGACGCCTTCGCGCGCGTGGCGATCGGCATAGAACGCCGAGATCTGCGGCGCGACGACGCGGTGCATCGGGCGGTCGGCCATTTCGAGAACCGTCACCTCGAGTCCGAGGTGCCGCGCCGACGCGGCGGCCTCGAGGCCGATGTAGCCCGCGCCGACGACGACCAGGCGCCGCGCCGCCACGAGGTCGGCCCGGATGCCGTCGACGTCGGCGATCGTGCGCAGGTAGTGGATGCCGGCCAGATCGCTGCCGGGCACGGCGAGCTGCCGGTTGCGGCTGCCGATGCACAGCAGCAGCTTGCCGTAGGAAAGTTCGCCGCCGTCGCTCAGGCGCAGACGCCGGTCCGTGCGGTCGATCGCCGTCACGCGCACGCCGAGCCGCACCTCCGTCTGCGTCGTCTCGTAGAACTGCGGACTGCGCAGCAGCAGGCGCTCGCGTTCCAGCTCGCCGGAGAGGTATTTCTTGGACAGCGGCGGGCGGTTGTACGGCAGGTAGGCCTCGTCGCCGACCAGCGTCACCGGCCCCGCGTGGCCTGTGCGCCTCAGGGTGTCGATCGCCTGCACGGCCGCATGGCTGGCGCCCACGATCACCACGGCGTCCGTCGTCATCTCCGACTCCTCCTGCAGCCCCGGATTTCCTTATCATGCCGCAAAGCAAAATCCGGCGGTGGGTGGCTCGCCCTCTGTCCGTCGCGCCTCGCGCTCGGCATCATGCGTACGGCGGGTCCCGATCCGGCCGGCCGCGCGGCGCACCAGCGACGGGCAGCGGGGCAGGCCGTGCGCTCCTGTCTGGTGCGTCGCAGCCTCGATCCCCGGGCAGCGGCGCCAGGCGGGGCCGGCACGGATTCTGCATCGAAGCCACCGGCAACGCCGGCGGTGCGGCGCGGTATGACAGGGGTTTCGGTTTCCACTGGCGTGGGACCACGACCGCCGGACAATGATCGACAGAACCAGGAGCCTCGCGACCATGAAGCTGATCAGTGCAATCATCAAGCCCTTCAAGCTGGACGACGTCCGCGCCGCCCTGTCCGAACTCGGCGTATCCGGCATGACGGTGACCGAGGTGAAGGGCTTCGGCCGCCAGCGCGGCCACACGGAGCTTTATCGCGGCGCCGAGTACGTGGTCGACTTCGTGCCGAAGACGCGCATCGAGGTGGCGGTCCGGGAATCGCTGGTGGACCAGGTCATCGAGGCCATCGTCGCGGCGGCGCGTACGGGCAAGGTGGGCGACGGCAAGATCTTCGTCGCGGATCTCGAACGCGCCATCCGCATCCGCACCGGCGAGGCGGACGACCAGGCCCTGTGACTTCTCCTGCGCCGGGCGCGTAGCATCGGTGCCAGTGCGTCAACCGCTGGAACCGAACCTGCCATGCCCGACCCTGAAGTCCTCGCCGCGCTGCAGGGCGCGGTCGCCAAGCTCCATCTCGGCCGCCAGCGCCGCCACGTCTTTGTCTGCGTCGGCGGCGGCAAGTGCGCGACCGTGGAGAAGTCCGAGGAGAGCTGGAGCTACCTCAAGCGCCGCCTGAAGGAACTGGGCCTGCACGATGCGGACGGCGGCGTGCTGCGCACCAAGGCGAACTGCCTGCGCATCTGCGTGAACGGCCCCGTCGCCGTCGTCTACCCGGACGGCACGTGGTACCGCAAGTGCACGCCCGAGAACCTCGAACGCATCATCCAGTCGCACCTGATCGACGGGCATCCCGTCGCCGACCTGGTCATCGCCGACGCCCCGCTCACGGCCACGTAGACGCATGGCTCGAATCATCCGCATCCACGAATACGGTGGTCCCGAAGTGATGCGCTGGGAGGACGTGCCGACGGCGACGCCCGGCCCGGGCGAGGCTCGGGTCCGGCACACGGCCGTCGGGGTCAACTTCATCGACATCTACGAGCGCACGGGACTCTACCCGGGCCTGCTGCCGACGAAGCTCGGGCACGAGGCCGCTGGGGTGGTCGAGGCCATCGGACGGGACGTCCGCGGCCTGCGGGTCGGCGACCGGGTCGCCTACGCGCTCAATGCGCGCGGCGCCTATGCCGACGAGGCCGTCGTGCCGGTGGACCGGCTGGTGCCCGTGCCGGAGCACGTGAGCGACCGGCTCGCCGCCGCCGCACTGCTCAAGGGCATGACGGCGCAGGCGCTGTTGCGGCGCACGTACCGCGTGCGGCAGGGCACGGTCGTCGTCGTGACCGCGGCGGCGGGCGGCGTGGGCAGCATCCTCGTGCAGTGGGCACGGCATCTCGGCGCCACGGTCATCGGCGTCGTGGGCGGCGAATCGAAGGTCGCGGCCGTGCGCGGCTTCGGCTGCGAGCACGTCCTCGTCGCCGGCCGCGACGACGTCGCCGCGCGCATCAGGCAGATCAGCGGTGGTGCCGGCGCGCACGTCGTCTACGACTCGGTGGGCAAGGACACGTTCGAGGCCTCGCTCGACAGTCTGCGGCCGCTCGGGCTCATGGTGACGTATGGCAACGCGTCGGGCGCGGCGCCGGCGATCGCGCCGCTCGAGCTGGCGCGCCGCGGGTCGCTGTTCCTGACGCGGCCGGTCCTGTTCCACTACGTCACGCGGCGTGCCGAACTGTTGCGGGCGGCGCGCGAGACGTTCGATGCGATCGGTCGCGGTCAGGTCCATGTCGAGATCGGCCAGACGTATGCCTTGCGCGACCTGCAGCAGGCGCACCGCGACCTGCAGGAGCGACGCACGGTCGGTTCGACCGTGCTGCTGCCCTGATGCATCGCCCGCGACGGGCACGGCTCGCCTGCGCGCTGCTGGTGCTGCTGGCGCTGCGGTCCGCGCCCGGTCGCGGCGACGCGAGCGACCTGACCGGCGTGTGGCCGGCGTCGATTCCCTCCGGTCCCGAACTCGAGACGGCCGGCGCGGTGATCGGCAAGGTCAGCATCGCGAACGAGGACATCTTCGATCCGTCGCAGCCCGGCGAGGGCGGCTGGCTCTACCGCACGGCCAACCGGCTGCATATCAACACGCGCCGGGCAATCATCCGCAATCAGCTGCTGTTCGAGCCGGGACAGCGCTACGTGCAGCGCGTCGTGCAGGAGACGGAACGCATCCTGCGCGCCAACGACTACCTCTACGACGCGGTGATCCGCCCGACGGCCTGGGACGGCCACACCGTCGACCTCGAGGTGCGCACGCGCGACACCTGGACGCTCAATCCCGGCATCAACTACAGCCGGCAGGGCGGCGCAAATTCGGGCTCCATCGAGCTCGAGGAAAAAAACCTGCTCGGCAGTGGCCAGCAGCTCTCGTTCGGCTGGGCCAACGATGTCGACCGCGAGTCGCTCAACTTCGACTACGTCGATCCGCATTTCCATTCGACCTGGACGCGGCTCGCCGTGACGTACAGCGACGCCGACGACGGTGACACGAAGGGCCTGCGCATCGAGCGGCCGTTCTACGCCTTCGACACGCGGCGGGCCGGCGGCGGCCACCTGCTCGACACGAAGCTCGACGAACCGCGCTACGCCTACGGCGAGCGCGTCGGCGAGTTCCAGCACGAGCGGCAGTTCTACGAGGCCTACGGCGGCTGGTCGGCGGGGTGGCGCAAGGGATGGGTGCGCCGGTGGACCGCGGGCTTCACGTACGACCGCAACCACTTTCACCCGGTCACCGGCGAGGAACCCGGTGGCCCGCTGCCCGAGGACCGCACGCTCGCCTACCCGTGGATCGGCTTCGACATCGTCGAGGACGTCTACGAAGTGCGGACCAACCAGGACCAGATCGAGCGCACCGAGGACGTCCTGCTCGGGTTTCGCGCTGGTGCGCGGCTCGGCCTCGCCGCACCGGCCTTCGGCGCCGACCGCGAGGCGCTGATGCTGCGCGCGTATGCACAGAACGGCTGGGATTTCGGTCGTGCGTCGTCGCTGTTCGTGAACCTCACGGGCGCGGGTCGCGTCGAGCACGAGGGTCTGCGCAACGCGGCGTTGACGGCCGAAGCGCGCTATTACGCGCAGACGACGGCACGCACGCGGTTCTTCGCGACGATCGGCGGCACGGTCACCGAGCAGCTCGACGGCGACCAGCAACTGCTGCTCGGTGGCGACACGGGCCTGCGCGGTTATCCGCTGCGCTATCAGGCGGGCACCTCACGCGCGCTGTTCACGCTCGAGCAGCGCTATTACACGGACTGGTACCCGTTCCGGCTGTTCCACGTCGCGGGCGCGGTGTTCTTCGACATGGGACGCACCTGGGGCACGGACGTCACGGGCGCGACCAGCGACGGCATGCTGCACGACGTGGGTCTCGGCCTGCGTCTGGGATCGAGCCGCTCGGCGTTCGGCAATGTCGTGCACGTGGATCTCGCGTTTCCGCTCGACGGCGGTGACGACATCGACGACATGCAGTTCGTCGTGGAGACCAAGGCCCGTTTCTGACGCCGGGCGGGTGCCGCACGTTCAGCCTGTCACGAGATGCAGCCGCGGCGTCTGCTCGTCGAGCCGCCAGCGCTGCACGCGTCCGCCGATGCGATCGAGCGCCTCGGCGAGTTCCTCGAGGTGCCCGAGCGCCGCGCCGACCTGACGTCGCGCGCAGATGCGGGCCAGCGTCTTCCAGGCTTCGCCGAGCAGTCCCGCCTGCAGGCAGGCGATCGCGTGCAGCGCGTGCGCCTCGAGTGGGCTCAGCCGCCAGCAGCCGAGTCGCTGCGCGGCGGAGCAGGTCGCCTGATTCGGGCAGGTCAGACGCACGAAGCGTTCGAATGCCGGCAGGGCCGGGCGCAGCCCGGCGCGGTCGAACGAGTCGTCGAGACAGGAGTCGGCGAAGGCATCGCCGTCGTCGCGCGAGGTGCGCCACCGGATCGCCCAGACCACGAAGCGCTCGACGCCCGCAAGATCGCAGACCGACACCTGCCCACAATCCCGCAGGCAGCGGGGAGGGGTGGATTCCCTACGCGACGATTCGCCCATCGGACGCTCCTGGCGCCGGCGCAGCGGGCCGGTGCTAGAGACTCTGGCAGAAGCCCCTAGGGATTGCAAATAAGAACTATTCGTAACACAGCTTCGGAACGTACCAGTGGCAGGATCAGTCGATTTCGACCACCTGCCGGATCGATTCCCCGGCCGCCAGCCGGTCGAACGCCGCGTTGAGGTCGGCGAGCCGGATGCGTTCGCTGAGCAACTGGTCGACGGGCAGACGCCCCGAGCGGTACCACTCGATGTACCGCGGGATGTCGCGCTCGGGCACGCAACTGCCGAGGTAGCTGCCCTTGAGGGTGCGCTCCTCGGCGACGAGGCTGACATGAGGCAGGCTCACCTGCTGCTGCGGATGCGGCAGCCCGGCCGTCACGGTCGTGCCGCCGCGCCGCGTGATCCGGTACGCGAGCTCGAGCGCGCGCGCGGAGCCCGCCATCTCGAATGCGTACGCGACGCCGCCGCCACTGAGTTCGCGCACGCGCTCGACGCCATCGGGATCGGCGGCGTTGATCGTCGCCGTGGCGCCGAGCTGGCGTGCCTTGTCGAGCTTGGCCGCGTTGAGGTCGATGGCGACGATCGGCATCGCTTCGAGCATGTGGCCCGCGAGCAGCGCCGCGAGGCCGACGCCGCCGAGCCCGATGACGGCCATCGAGGCGAGTTTCGGCATCGACGCCGTGTTGACGACCGCACCGACGCCGGTGATCACGGCGCAACCGAACAGCGCCGCCTCGGCGAAGGGCAGCGACGGGTCGATGCGCACCAGCGAGCGTCGCGACAGCGTCGCGTATTCCGCGAACCCGGCGACGCCGAGATGATGGTTGATCGACTGCCCGTGCTGTGTGAGCCGCCGTGCGCCCGACAGCAGCGTCCCGGCCGTGTTCGTGGCCAGGCCGGGCTCGCACAGCGCCGGGCGCCCCGCGACGCAGGGCGCACAGACGCCGCAGCTCGGCACGAACGAGGCCACCACGTGATCGCCGCGCTGCAGGTCCGTCACGCCATGACCGACGCTCTCGACGACGCCGGCCATTTCGTGGCCGAGCACCATGGGCAGTGGCCGCGGCCGGTTGCCGTCGATGACGGAGAGATCGGAATGGCACAGCCCTGCGGCGCGCACCTTGACCCGCACTTCGCCCGGGCCCGGTGGCGCGAGCTCGAATTCCTCGATCGTGAGCGGCCGCGTCTCGGCGTACGGGCCGGGCCGGCCGAGCTCGCGCAGGACGGCGGCCTTGATCCTCAGCATGCATGCAGCCTAGCCCAGCCGGGCGGCGCGGCACCACTGCTGCGATAATGCGCCGCGCGGTCGGCGGGCGGCCGCAACGGCCGCAGGACAGGAACCGACCGATGCCGGCGACGACAGAGCAGCCTGCGACGGCCTTGCCGATGCGGCGCGGCGAGTTCCGCGTGCTGCGCACCATTCCGACGCGCTGGATGGACAACGACCACTACGGCCACGTCAACAACGTCGTGTACTACTCGTACTTCGACACGGCCGTGAACGGCTGGCTCATCGAGGCCGCCGGCTGCGACATCCGCGAGCTGCCGGCGATCGGCATCGTGGCCGAGACGAGTTGCCGGTTCATGAGCGAGCTGAGTTTTCCGGACACCGTGCACGCCGGCCTCGCGCTGGAGCGCCTCGGCCATTCGAGCGTGGTCTACCGCATCGGCCTGTTCCGCGGCGAGGAGGTCGAACCCGCCGCGATCGGGCGCTTCGTGCACGTCTATGTCGACCGCCACTCGCGCCGGCCCGTGCCGGTCCCCGCGCCGGTGCGCGCCGCGCTCGAGACCCTGCAGCAGCGCTGAGTCACGACACCGCGCTCTCTTTCATGTTGACCAATTCTTGCTAAGATAGCCCGTATACGGATGTTTATCATGTTTGTTCGCCCGTAAAAGGGCTCTATGAGCAGTTATCCTTTACCGTTGCCTGTCCGGCGTGCCATCTCCAAGCTTGGCCGGGACGTCTCGGTGGCCCGGCGGCGTCGGCGGTTGACTCAGGGGTCGCTGGCCGAGCGGGCCGGCGTGGGCCTCAACACGTTGCGGCGACTCGAGAAAGGCGACCCGAAGATTGCGCTCGAGGGCGTGGCGCGGGTGCTGCACGTCCTCGGTGAAACGGACCGCCTCGCACAGCTGCTCGACAGCGGAAGCGACGAGACCGGGCTCCTGATGGCCGAGGAGCAGTTGCCCAAGCGAGTGCGTGCGCGGACGACATCGGGGGCCCTGTGATCACCAGGCAGGCAGCCGCCATTGCGATCGGCACGGCGGCACACGCGGTGGGACAACTCACCTTCGTGCAAGACGGCAAACGCGAGTACTCCAGCTTTGCCTACGACGACGCGTGGCTCGACAACCCGAAGCGATTCGAGGTCTCGCCGGACCTGCCGCTGGTTCCCGGCGGGGTGACGAGACGCGCACCCACTCCGGACGACTCGACGTTCCCATTCGCAATCGCAGACACGGAGCCCGATACCTGGGGCGAACGTGTGATCCGGCGAGCGCATGCAAAGCAACGCGCCAACGACCCCTCACTCGCACCCCTCACCAGCCTTGACGTTCTCGCTGCCGTCGACGATGCAAGCCGCATCGGCGCGTTACGCCTTCGGGACGTGCAGGGTCGATTCCTGCGGTCGGCACCTGAGCACCGCACACCGCCGCTCATCGACCTCGGGCGCATCACCCAGGCCGCTCGACGGGTCGAAGAAGGCACCGACACTCCAGAAGACCTCGCGTACTTGACGGGCAAGGCCACATCCCTGGGCGGCCTGCGCCCGAAGTGCACCGTGCTCGAGGCGGACGGTACGCAGGCCATCGGCAAGTTTCCGAGCGTGCAGGACACCCGATCGGTGGTGCGCGGGGAAGTGCTGGCCCTGAAGCTCGTCGCTCTCGCTGGCGGCGAGGCCGCGGCGGCGCGGGTCGTGGTGGTCGACGGCACGCCGGTCGCGGTCATCCGTCGATTCGATCGCATTGGCAACGACCGTGTGCCATACCTGTCGGGCGGCTCCCTGCTCCAGGCGCGTCGGCGCGACGACCACGCCTACAGTGAGGTTGCCGATGTGATCCGCCGTACAGGCGCGGCGCCCGTGCGCGACCTGACAGAATTGTGGCGTCGTCTCGTGTTGAACCTCCTCATCACGAACGTGGACGATCACCTGTGGAACCTGGGCTTCCTGCATGCGGGCGAAGGGAAATGGCGCCTTGCGCCGGCCTTCGACGTGAATCCATTCCCTGACAAGCCGCGCGAGTCGAAGACGTGGCTCACCGAAGGCACCGGGCCAATCGACTCACTCGACCAGCTGCTCGACAGCAGTGCGTACTTCGGGCTGTCCCGCGCCGATGCCGAGGAGATCGTCGCCCAGGTGGCCGGTGCCACCGCCCGATGGCGTGAGGTCGCCAGCTCGGCCGATGTGGGGTTACCCGAGCGCGAACTCGCGGACTTCGAGGCCGCCTTCGAACACGAAGCGGCCGTCAGGGCGAGAGCGCTGATTCGCTGAGGCGAGTGCCGCGGCGGCGGAGCACGAGCCGGCGCGCAGCGGGAGCCCGCTCAGCTCTCCAGCACGTGCCGCCCCTTCTGGATGGCCAGCGCGCCGCTGCGCACCACCTCGAGCACCTCGCCGAACTGGCCCACTTCGGCGACGAAGCGGTTGATGTCGGCCTCGCTGCTGGTCAGTTCGATCGTGAAGCTGTCCGCCGCGTCCCACAGCACGCGGCCGCCGGCCCGCTGCGTGGCCGACCACAGCGCGCCGACCTGGGTGGCGCGGGCCTTGAGCTTGACCAGCAGCAACTCGCGCTCGAAGTGCTCCTCGCGCGTCACGTCCTCGACGTCGACCACGTCGACCAGCTTCAGCGACTGCTGCGTGATCTGGTGGATCACCGCGTCGCTGCCGGTCGTGACGAGCGTCAGGCGCGAGACGGCCGGGTCGTCGGTCGCGGCGACGTTGAGCGACTCGATGTTGTAGCCCCGGGTCGAGAACAGGCCCGCAACGCGCGTCAGGGCGCCCGATTCGTTCTGCAGCGTGATGGCGATGATGTGGCGCTGGCTGGCCATGCGGGGCTCCGGTCGTGCGGCTTCGGGATGGAATGGACGGGCTGCGGGGCGGCTGCTAGTCTCGTTTGCAGCGCAACATACCACGCTCCAGCCCGCACGAGTCTCGCCGTGAACAGCCTCCCCGCCAGCGTCCCATCCGCCGTCCCGTCCGCCCACCCGCGGGCCGGCCAGGTCATGAGCGGTGCGGAGACGATCGTGCAGGTACTCGCCGACGAGGGTGTCGACACGATCTTTGGCTACAGCGGCGGCGCCATCCTGCCGACCTACGACGCGGTTTTCCGCTGGAATGCCGAGCAGGCGGAGGCCACCGGCGGCGGGCGGCCGATGCCGCTGATCGTGCCGGCCAACGAGCAGGGCGCGGGCTTCATGGCGGCCGGCTATGCGCGCGCGAGCGGCAAGGTGGGGGTCTGCGTCGTCACCTCCGGCCCCGGTGCCACCAACACCGTCACGCCGGTCCGCGACTGCGCGGCCGACTCGGTGCCCATCGTCGTCATCTGCGGCCAGGTCGGCACGGCGGCAATCGGCAGCGACGCGTTCCAGGAGGCGCCCGTCACGAACATCATGGGTGCGGTCGCCAAGCACTGCTTCCTCGTGACCGACCCGACGAAGCTCGAGGCGACCGTGCGCACGGCGTTCGAGATCGCACGCTCGGGCCGGCCCGGGCCGGTCGTCATCGACGTGCCGAAGGACGTGCAGAACTGGCAGGGGCCGTTCCAGGGCAGCGGGCTGCTGCCGATGCGCGGCTATCACCACCGCATGGCGATGCTCCGCGCGCGCGGGCTCGATGACGAGCACGCCGCCAAGCTGTTCCAGATGCTCGGTGAGTCCGAGCGACCGCTGATCTATGCCGGCGGCGGCGTCATCCAGGGCGAGGCCGCGCCGGCGCTGCGCGCGCTTGCGGAGGAATTCGGCCTCCCGGTCGTCACCACGTTGATGGGCATCGGCTCGGTCGACACCACGCACCCGCTCGCGATGCGCATGCTCGGCATGCACGGCGCGGCGTTCGCGAACTACGCCGTCGACGACTGCGATTTCCTGCTCTGCCTCGGCGCGCGCTTCGACGACCGCGTCGCGGGCGTGCCGAAGAAGTTCGCGCGCAACGCGAAACGCATCGCGCACATCGACGTCGACGCCTCCGAGATCAACAAGGTCAAGCGCGTGCAGTGGAGCCATGTCGGCCTGCTCGAGCCGGCGCTGCGCAAGCTGCTCGGGCACGGTCGCGAGCACGGTTTCCGGCGCGACTGGGCGCCGTGGCGTGCCTGCCTGGGCGAGCTGCGGCGTCGTCACGCCATGAACTACGACCACGACAGCGAGCTGATCCAGCCGTATTACGTCATCGAGGAAATCAACCGGCTGACGCAGGGGCAGGCCGTGATCGCCACCGGCGTGGGTCAGCACCAGATGTGGGCGGCGCAGTATTTCGACTTCCGCGAGCCGCGCCAGTGGCTCACCTCGGGCAGCATGGGCACGATGGGGTTCGGTCTGCCGGCCGCGATCGGCGCGCAGTTCGCGCGGCGCGACAGGCTCGTCATCGACATCGACGGCGACGCGAGCATCCGCATGAACCTGGGCGAGCTCGAGACCGTCACCACCTACAAGCTGCCGGTCAAGGTCGTCGTGCTGAACAACTTCGGCGACGGCATGGTCAAGCAGTGGCAGAAGCTGTTCTTCAAGGGGCGCATGTCGGCGAGCGACAAGTCGCTGCACAAGAAGGACTTCGTGCGCGCCGCGCAGGCGGACGGCTTCGCGTTCGCCGCGCGCCTCGACCGCAAGGCCGACGTGCCGCGCATCATCGAGGAATTCGTCAGGTTCGACGGGCCGGCGTTCCTCGAGGTGATCATCGACCCGGACGCGGGCGTCTATCCCATGGTCGGCCCCGGCCAGGCCTACGACGAGATGATCACCGGCGACTTCATCGAGTCGCGCGCCGCGCCGCACAAGACGCAGGAGCCGGGCGCCACGGAAATGTTCTAGACGAGCAGGGGGCCCGCTGCCCCGTGTCCGTTCGCTGCCTCTGCTGCCGTGCCGGCGCGGAATCCCGAGGAGCCGTCATGAAACGCCGCGACTTCCTGATCTCCGCCGCCACCGCCGGGCTCGCCGTGGCCGCGGCCCCGTTCGTCCCGGCAGTGGCTCGCGCGCGGGACCGCCTCCGCGTGGCGATGATCGGCACGGGCCTGCGCGGACAGTCGCAACTCGGCCCGCTGCTCAGCCGCGACGACGTGGAACTGGTGGCGATCTGCGACACCCAGCAGGTGATGCTGGACATGGCGCTGGCCATCATCGGCAAGGCCGGACGGCGTCGGCCGAAGGTGTTCGGCGGCAACGGCGACACCGGTGCCTGGCAGGCGCTGCTGGCGCTCAAGGGCATCGACGCGGTGTTCATCGTCACGCCGTGGGAGTGGCACGCGCCGATGGCCGTCGCCGCGATGGAAGCGAAGGTCGCGGTGGCCTGCGAGGTCGTGGCGGGCATCACGCTGCAGGATCACTGGGACGTGCTGCGTGCCCAGCAGCGCACCGGCACGCCGTACATGCTGCTCGAGAATGTCTGCTACCGCCGCGACGTGCTGGCGGTGCTGCAGATGGTCCGCGCCGGCCTGTTCGGCGAGCTGGTGCACCTGCAGGCCGGCTACCAGCACGACCTGCGGGGCGTGAAGTTCAACTCCGGCGACCCCGCGGAGCCCTATGGCAGCGGCGTGGAATACGGCGCGAAGGGTTTCTCCGAGGCGCAGTGGCGCACGCAGCACGCGATCGACCGCAACGGCGAGCTCTACCCGAGCCACGGCATCGGCCCGTGCGCGATGTACGCCAACATTCACCGCGGCAACCGCTTCACCCACATCAATGCGTTCGCCAGCAAGGCACGCGGCCTGCACGATTACATCGTCGGGCATCCGCAGGGCGGCGCCGCGCACCCGAACGCCCGCGTGGCGTTCAGGCTGGGCGACGTGGTCACCACCACCCTGCGCTGCGAGAACGGCGAGACCATCCTGCTGCAGCACGACACCTCGCTGCCGCGCCCGTATTCGCTGGGCTTTCGCGTGCAGGGCACGCGCGGCCTGTGGATGGACCTGAACCGGTCGATCCACGTCGAGGGCCGCAGCGCCCCGCACCGGTGGGAGGAGGCCCAGCCGTACTACGACGAATACGACCACCCGCTGTGGCGCAGGTACGCGGAGCAGGCCGCCGGCGCGGGCCACGGCGGCATGGACTGGTTCGTGGTGCACGCCTTCATCGAGGCGCTGAAGGCGAACGAGCCGATGCCGATCGACATTTACGACGCCGTGGCCTGGAGCGCCATCACGCCGCTGTCGGAGCAGTCGATCGCGGAGGACTACCGGACGCTCGCGTTCCCGGACTTCACCGAAGGCCGCTGGAAGGAGCGCAAGCCGGTGTTCGCCTTCGACGACCGGTACTGACGTCGGAGGACGCGCGCCGGCGGCAGCCTGCCCGCGCGGCGCGCCATTGGGTGGGTGCCCGAACGGCACGATGCATGGCAAGCTGACGTCGCCGCCGGAGATGGCAGGGAATGGCACACAAGAACGACTCACGCATTGCCGAAGTCCTGCTCGCGCTCGTGCCTGCGGACGGCGCATCCATCGGCAATGCGGCCCTGCGCGAGGAGCTTGCCGAGGCACTCGGCCGCCAGGTCGAGGAGTACGAATACGTCGCGATCCGCGACGCGCTGATTGCGCAAGGGCTCCTCGCCAAGGGCAAGGGCCGGGGCGGTTCCGTGCGCCTCGGGCAGCCGACGGCCACCGACTTCGATCTGCAGGGCCCACGCGTGCGTGACGCCGGGCCGCCCGCCCGCCGCAAGCCCGCGAAACCGGCGCCGAAGGGCCGCGCGGGTGGCAAGACCGCCACCGAGCCGCAGGTCATCAGCTACCGGCACGACGACAAGCGCCGCAACAACCCCGAAGTCGGCATGGTTGGTCCAGACTCGGATCCCGACGAGGGCAAGACGCGCTACGCCTACGATCCGCACCTCGACCCGGCGCTGCAGTTCGACGTCGGCCGGGCCGAGGTCGAGCGCATCATCGACGACGCGCTCGCGAGCGGCAGCGATGCCACGATGCGCGAGGCGTTGCTGACGCTGAAGCGTATCGCGGAGCCCTATCTCAACTGGACCGGCAAGGCCGAGCGCACCAGCTTCGACGTCGACACCGTCTCGCTGCACGTGCACGAACGCATCGACCCGGCGACGATCCTCGGCGCGGTGCAGAAGCGGCTCGCGCAGGGCAAGGGCGAGTACGGCCCGCAGCAGGACTGGCTGCGCGCCTGGTTCGAGACGCCGCTGCCGTACCGCGAGGCGATCGAGTTCTACAAGCACGACCGCGGCTGGGCCAACCGCCTGATCGCCGGCGACTCGCTGCTGGTCATGAATTCACTGCTGCAGAAGGAGGGTATGGCCGGGCAGGTGCAGATGATCTACATCGACCCGCCCTACGGCATCAAGTACGGCTCGAACTTCCAGCCGTTCGTGAACAAGCGCGACGTCAAGGACCGCAAGGACGAGGACCTCACCCAGGAACCCGAGATGATCAAGGCGTTCCGGGACACATGGGAGCTGGGGATTCACTCGTATCTGGCGTACCTGCGGGATCGGCTGCTGCTGGCCAAAGAGTTGTTGAGCGAGAGCGG
>JAYRRR010000032.1:0-8553 GCA_041910015.1 Steroidobacteraceae bacterium | reverse complement strand
GCCATGACCGTCTCCGGCGTGCCGGCGACGAGCACACGGCCGCCGGCATCGCCACCTTCCGGGCCGAGGTCGATGATCCAGTCGGCCGCGCGGATCACGTCGAGGTTGTGCTCGATCACGAGCAGCGAATGGCCCGCGTCGAGCAGGCGTTTGAAGGCCGCGAGCAGCTTCGCGACGTCGTCGAAGTGCAGCCCCGTCGTCGGCTCGTCGAACAGGAACAGCGTTTTGGGGTCTAGCGTTTTGGGGTCTGACCCCGGTTTAGAAGAAGTTGATGAAGTATTCGGCCGGCGACTGGCGGCCGTGGCCCCACTGTCAATTATCTTTGAAGTGGGGTCTGACCCCAGGTGGCCAGCCAGCTTCAGGCGCTGCGCCTCGCCGCCGGACAGCGTCGGCACGGGTTGTCCGAGCCGCAGGTAGTCGAGGCCGACGGCGGCCAGCGGTTCGAGACGCGCGAGCACTTCCGCGTCGTCGGCGAAGAACATCACCGCTTCTGAGACCGTCAGCTCGAGCACTTCGGCGATGTCGCGCGCGCGTTGGGCATGGCCTGCAATACGGACCTCGAGGACCTCCGGCCGGAAGCGCTTGCCGTCGCAGTCCGGGCAGCGCAGGTACACGTCCGCCAGGAACTGCATCTCGACGTGCTCGAAGCCGTTGCCGCCGCAGGTCGGACACCGGCCGTTGCCCGAATTGAAGCTGAACGTGCCGACCGTGTAGCCGCGCTCGCGCGCGAGCGGCGCGCGTGCAAAGCGCTTGCGGATCGCGTCGAACGCGCCGACGTAGCTCGCCGGATTGGAGCGCGTCGTGCGCCCGATCGGTGTCTGGTCGACCATCACGACCGCACCGACGTGGTCGGCGCCGAGCAGCGCACGGTGCGCGCCGGGCGCATCCGTCGGCTTGCCGTGGGCGCGGCGCAGCCCTGCGTACAGCACGTCCTGCACGAGTGTCGACTTGCCGGAACCCGACACGCCGGTCACGCAGACCAGTCGGCGCAACGGGATCTCGACGTCGACGTCTTTCAGGTTGTGCTCCGTAGCGCCGCGCACCGTGACGGCGGGCTCGCCGGGCCGCGGCGGCGGGCGTCGGCCCGCGGCCGCGACGGCGTCGCGACGACCCGACAGGTACTGCGCCGTGAGCGTGTCCGGGCACACGGCGAGCTCTGCCGGCGAACCTTCGAACACCACGCGGCCGCCGTGCTCGCCGGGGCCGGGTCCCATGTCGAGGATGCGATCCGCGGTCAGCATGATCTGCGGGTCGTGCTCGACGACGAGCAGGGAATTGCCGTTGTCGCGCAGCCGGTGCATGACCTCGATGACCCGCCGCATGTCGCGCGGATGCAGGCCGATTGACGGCTCGTCGAGCACGAACAGCGTGTTGACGAGCGAGGTCCCGAGCGCGGTCGTCAGGTTGATGCGCTGGACCTCGCCGCCCGACAGGGTGCGCGACTGCCGGTCGAGCGTCAGGTAGCCGAGGCCGACGCGCACCAGGAACCCGAGCCGCGCGCGGATCTCATCGAGCAGTTGCGCAGTCGCGTCGTCGAGCGGCGCCGGCAGCGCCAGGTCGTCGAAGAACGCCTGGCAGCGGTCGAGCGGCAGCAGCACGACGTCGTGGATGTCGAGCCCAGGCCCCGGCGGCCCCCGCTCCGCGAGCCGCCACAGCAGCGCCTCGTCCTTCAGTCGCGCGCCGCGGCACGTCGGACAGGGCGTGTAGCTGCGGTATTTCGCGAGCAGCACGCGCACGTGCATCCGGTAGCTCTTGCTCTCGAGCCACTGGAAAAAGCGGTGCACGCCGTACCAGACCTTCTTTTCCCACGGCCCCTCGCCCTCGAGCACCCAGCGCTGCTGTTCTGGCGTGAGGTCGCGCCACGGCACGTCGACGGGAACGCCGCGCTTTTTCGCGAACCGCAGCAGGTCGTGCTGGCACTCGCGGTTCGACTCGGTCTGCCATGGCCGGATGGCGCCGCCGCGCAGGCTCTTGCCCGCGTCGGGAATGACGAGACCGTCGTCGATGCCGATCACGCGCCCGAAGCCGCGACAGGTCTCGCAGGCGCCGAGCGGCGAATTGAACGAGAAGAGGCTCGGCGTAGGCTCGCGATAGTGGATGTCGCAGTCGGCACAGTGCAGGCCGGTGGAAAACCGCCAGACGACCTCCGCCGTACCGTCGTCGGCTCCCGTCGGCCGGCCCGAAGCCTCCGGGCCCTCGTCCACGGGGCGGTCGTCCCGGGCCGTGGCGGACGCGGTGCGGACATCGACGCGGCCGCGACCGACGCGCAGCGCGGCCTCGAGCGCGTCGATGACCCGCGCCCGCTCCGCGGCGCCGACGCGGAACCGGTCCTGCACGACCTCGAGCTGCCCCGTCGCACGCGAATGGATGCGTGTGTAACCCTGCTGCTCGAGCAGCCTGAGGACCTCGGCCTCGGCGAAGCCCTTCGGCACGGCGACCGGGAACGTCACGACGAGCCGCGGGTCGGCGAGCGCGGCGGCGCGTTCGACGAGCGTCGCATGGATGGAATCGGGCGTGTCGCGCCGCACCGGCCGGTCGCAGCCGCGGCAATGCAACCGCGCCGCCCGCGCGAACAGCAGCTTCAGGTGGTCGTTCAGCTCCGTCATCGTGCCGACAGTCGACCGGGACGTGCGCACGGGGTTGGTCTGGTCGATCGCGATCGCCGGCGGGATGCCGTCGATGCGATCGACCTGCGGCTTGTCCATGCGGTCGAGGAACTGGCGCGCGTACGGTGAGAACGTCTCGACGTAGCGGCGCTGGCCCTCCGCATAGACCGTGTCGAAGACGAGCGAGGACTTCCCCGACCCGGACACGCCGGTCACGACGACCAGCTGGCGCAGGGGGACGTCCAGGTCGAGGCCACGCAGGTTGTTCTGCCGTGCCCCGCGGATGCGGATGCTGTCGTGCGATGCGTCGGACATGGGTCGGGAGGGGGGCCGGGGCGACCGGAGCACATGCAAGCTACCACGAACCCGGCGGATGACCGATACTTCGCGCCCAAGAACGACGGATGCGGAGGACCGGATGCGGTTCCTTTCGGCCCTCATGCCGCGCGAAACGCGGTTTTTCGACCTCTTCGACCGCCACGCCGCGCTGATCGTCCAGGGCAGCAACGCCGTCCTGGAGCTGGTCCAGCACTACGGGGACACGGCCCGGCGCGCCGAGCTGATCCAGCGCATCGGCGACATCGAGCGCAGCGCCGACAAGATCACGCACGAGACGGTCTCCGTGCTGCACGCCACCTTCATCACGCCGTTCGACCGCAACGACATCCACCGGCTGATTTCCGGCATGGACGACGTGCTCGACCTGATGCAGGACGCCGCGGAATCCATGCACCTGTTCGACATCCAGGTGTTGCCGCCCGCCTCGCTCAAGATGGCGCAGCTCCTGCAGGACTGCTGCACGCGCGTGCAGGCCGGCGTGTCCATGCTGCGGTCGATGGACAATGCGCAGAAGGCGCTCGCGCTGACGGAGGAGATCGACGGCCTCGAGAGCGAGGCGGACAAGGTCTCCCGCGACGGCATCTCGCTCCTGTTCCGCGAGGAACAGGACGTGCGCCAGCTCATCAAGCACAAGAACGTGCTGGAGTACCTCGAGGAAGCGATCGACAAGTGCCAGGACGTGGCCAACGTCATCGAATCGGTGGTCGTGGAAAACGTCTGATGTCCGTCGAGCTGACCCTCCCGCTGGCGACGCTCGTGCTGCTCGTCGCGCTGGCACTCGCGTTCGATTTCATGAACGGCTTCCACGACGCGGCGAACTCCATCGCCACCGTCGTCTCGACCGGCGTGCTGCGGCCGCACTACGCGGTCGCCTGGGCCGCCTTCTTCAACTTCGTCGCGATCTTCATCTTCCACCTCAAGGTCGCTGCGACCGTCGGCAAGGGTATCGTCGACCCGGTCGCGATCGACCACTACGTGATCTTCGGCGCGCTGATCGGCGCGATCGCCTGGAACCTGATCACCTGGTACTACGGCATCCCGTCGAGTTCCTCGCACGCGCTGATCGGCGGCATGATCGGCGCCACGATCGCCCGGGCCGGCGTCGAGCCGCTGGTCATGGCGGGCATTCTCAAGACGGTTGCGTTCATCTTCATCTCGCCGCTGCTCGGCATGACGCTGGGCGCGACGATCATGATCCTGGTGTCCTGGGCCTGCGTACGCGCCGCGCCACGCAAGGTGGACCGCATCTTCCGGCGCATGCAGCTCGTCTCCTCGGCCGCCTACAGCGTCGGGCACGGCAGCAACGACGCGCAGAAGACCATGGGCATCATCTGGCTGCTGCTGATCTCGGCCGGCGTGACGGCCCCCGACGCGCCGATGCCGCCCAACTGGGTCATCGTGAGCTGCTACGTCGCGATCGCGTTCGGCACCATGTTCGGCGGCTGGCGCATCGTCAAGACCATGGGCCAGAAGATCACCAAGCTGCGACCCGTGGGCGGGTTCACGGCCGAGTCCGCCGGCTCGATCACGCTGTTCATGGCCTCGGCGCTGGGCATTCCGGTGTCGACGACGCACACCATCACCGGCGCGATCGTCGGCGTGGGCTCCGCCAACCGCGCACGTGCAGTGCGCTGGGGCGTCGCCGGCGGCATCGTCGTTGCGTGGATCATCACCATGCCCGCCGCGGCGATCATGGCGGCGATCGCGTACTACCTGGGCCGCCTGATTCTCTGAGCCGGGTCCGCGCCATCGGGCGCAGCGTTCACTCGAGCGGGAACGGCACGCGGACGTCGCCCGTGGCGTGCTCTTCCATGCGCTTGGCCTTGAGGATCGCCTTGAGCAGCAAGGCGTGGTTCTGCTCGTCCTGCCCCGCACGCAGGAAACGATCCGCGAGCGTCAGCACCTGCTCGAGCACGGCGCGGCGCTGGGCGAGATAGAGCAGCGACCTGGCGATGAACTTCGGATCGCGATCGTCGACATGTTTGGCCTCGGCAGCGCCCAGCGCGGTCGCGAATTGCTCGTCCGTCGGCTTGAAGTAGTAGACGCGCTGGTTGCCCGTGACGTCGGCCGGCGAAATGGCCGGCCCGTCGCCCCGGCGCGGCGGGCCGCTGAGCAGCGAGCGGATCAGGTCGGTGCTGGAGACGATGCCCACGACGCGGTCCGACGCGTCGACGACGGGCAACGCGTGCACGCCGCTCGCCATCAGCGTCTCGGCCGTGTCGCCGATCGTCGTGTCGAGGCTCACGTGCACGACGGGCGTGCGCATGAACTGCTCGATGCGGAACCGCTCGTCGAGGAAGCGGCGGCCGTCCGGTCCGGTCTTGGGCGCGAAGTGTTCGAGCTTGAGCACGTCCGCCGAGCTCAGCATGCCGGCCAGCCGGCCGTCGCGGACCACGGGCAGGTGGCGGATGCCGTACTGGCCGAAGCAATCGAGGGCTTCGCTGATCGGGCGATCCGCCTCGATCACCACCACCGTCTCCGTCATGATGCGGGTGACCGGCTCGTCGCGTCTCATCAGTTGCCTGCTCCTGTCTGCGCTCGCAGCATACCCGGCGAAGCTCCACTGGTTTGCGACACAGACGTGGTTTCCGCCACGTCGCGTGCTTTCGACGACTTGCGTCGGTAGAAATGCCTACGACGTCTCCGTGCCCGGGGCGTGCATGCAGACCGCGTCTTCGGTCTTCGGCTGCGCCGCACCGGTGCCGTGGCGCGCCGTGAGATGCACGGCCACACCGAGCACAGCCATCGCCCAGACGATCGCGGCGCTCGACGGCAGGTCCGACACCAGAGAGATGCCGAGACCGACGGCGTAGCTGGCCAGTGCCGTCGCGTAGCCCAGCCAGAGCTGCTTCGGGCGCGCATGGCGATACGCCGCCAGCACGGGCACGATCAGCGTCGTGAATACGAGATAGACGCCGACGAGCTGCACGGACGTCGTGACCATCACCGCGAACAACACGTAGAATCCGATACGGCCGGAACGCCGGCGCAGCGGGAACCAGATCGCGAGGAACACGGCCGTCAGCAGTGCGCCACGCAGCAACTGCGGCGTCGACACCCAGAGGATCTGTCCCGCAAGCAGATCCTTGAGCGCCTCGCCACCGTGCGGGTCGTTGGCCAGCAGCAGGATCTGCGCGGTCGAGGCCAGCACGAACAGCACGCCGATCAAGGCCTCCTGCACCTCGGGACGCTTGCGTTCCGTCCACGTGAGCAGCAGCGCGCCGAGCAGCGCCGCGAGCACCGCCGCCACCTGCGTTTCCCAGCCGGTCAGGTCCAGGCCGGAGGCCTGCGCAGCGATCACGCCCAGACCCGCGACCTGCGCGATCGCGAGGTCGATGAACACGATGCCACGACGCAGCACCTGCTGGCCCAGCGGCACGTGGGACAGCACGACGATCAGGCCGGCCACCAGCGCGGGCCAGAGAATGCTCAGGTCGCCGAGCGCTTCGCTCATGGCGTCGTACCCTGCGCCACGACCAGCAGCCGCGCGAGCGTGTCGTCGAAGAGTCCGAACAGGTCTTTCGCCGCCGGCGTGCCACCGACCGAGAACGGCAGCGTGACCACCGGAATCCCGATGCGCGTGGACAGCCACTCAGCGGCCTTCGGGTCGTTGTAGGCGTTGCGCAGGATCACGCGCGGCGGACGGGTGCCGAGTCTCGCGACCAGTCCGGCGAGGTAGCCCGCGCTCGGCGGCACGCCGGGCTTGGGCTCGATGGCCGCGAGTTCCTCGAGACCGAGCCACAGCGCGAGGTAACGCTGGTCGCGGTGGATCACGACGACGGGCAGGCCGCGCAGCGCGACCGCCTGCGCGTTCCAGCGCTGCATCTTCGCCGCCCAGCGCTGCTGGAAGTCGTCGCCGCGCGCCTGGTAATACGCCGCGTTGGGGGCATCGATCGCCGCGAGCCGTGCCGTCAACGCCTTCGCCACGGCCGCGACGTTGCGCGGATCGAGCTGCAGGTGCGGGTTGCCCTGGGCGTGGATGTCGCCCATCGAACGGTCGACATGTACCGGCACGTCGACGAGCTTCACCGTCGACGCGGCCTCGAAGTGGCCGGGGGCACCGGACTGGATCCGCGGATTGCCGGACGCCTGCAACAGCACGGGCAACCAGCCCAGCTCCAGCTCGGCGCCGTTCGCGACGAGCAGTTCGGCCGTGCGGGCGCGTGCGACCAGGCTCGGCTTGGCCTCCACGGTGTGCACGTCCTGCATGGCCGACGTCGCGCGATAGACATCGACCTTGTCGCCACCGAGTTCGGCCGTGAGCGAAGCCCAGTCCGCGGTCGTCGCGAGGACCTTGATCGCCGCCTGTGCCGGCAGCGTCACGAATGCCAGCGCCGCCACGAGGCAGGCGCTGCGGAGGATGCGGAGGATCATGCGTGCTCCTCAGAATCTGTGGGCGCCGTGGGCGCCGATGGCGTAGATGTATTGCAGCAGCCACTGCTCGTCGGCAGAGTCGGTGTCGCGCGCGTCGTCCAATGCGTATTGCGCGCGCAGCCGCGAGAATTCGCTCGGGCTCCAGTCCGCCATCAGCGTGACGCGCGACGGTATCGCCGGGCGCAGCAGCGGGAAATCGGCCGCCGACAGCGTGCCGTCGCGCACGAGGCCGATGCGCGAGTCGCCGGCGTCGAGCGCGTCGTAACGCAGGCCCGCACGCCAGCGCGGCGTGAAGCGATAGACGGCCTGCGCGTACCAGCCGTCCTGCCGGCTGTCGAAGCTGCCGTCGAGCGCGGCGCCGGTCACGTCGTAGGCGAGGCGACCGTCGTCCTCGCGCCGCATGTACTCCGCCTGCAGGTGCAGCGCATGACGACGCGCATCGCCGCCGGGCGCGTACTTGAACGTGGCGTCGACGATCCAGGTGCGCGACTCGCCCGTGAACGCGTTCGTGACTGGGCTGCCGAGCGCATCGACGTCAGCGTATTCACGATCCGTCGCATCGGCATCGACCCACGACAGCCCCGCGCGCCAGCCGACCGCATCGCCGACGTCGCCGCCGAGGTGCGCGAACAGCGCGTAGGTCCCGAGCCCGTTGCCGTCGCCGCGCGTGCCGGGGAACGCATCGCCGTTGCCGGCCTCGGCACCGAATTCGAGGAACAGCGGCGCGGGCGCGAGCCATTTCACCTGCGCACCGTCCTGCGCGAGCTGCCCGCCGAAGAACGCCTGGTAGACCAGCGGCTGATCGGCGAAGTCCCAGGCGTGGGCGTGCACTTCGTTGAGATAGCCGATGCCGGAGAAGAACCGGCCCGCCTTCACCGACAGGCCCGCGGGCAGCGCGGTCGTGCGCGCGAAGGCCTCCTCGATTTCCAGTTCACCGTCGCCCGTCATTGCCGCCGTCAGCGCGGCGCTGAAGTACGGGTCCACGCTGGCCGCCAGCGTCACCTCGGATTCGCCGAGACTGAAGCCGCGCTCGCCGGGCCCGCCTTCGTCGCTGGCCGGAAAAGAGCCCGCGATCGCATAGGTCTCGGGACTCTGGGACAGATTGCTGTAGGTGCCCGTCAGGATCGCCGAGATCGCCGGATTGAACGCGGACCCGCGCGATGGAGCGGCGCCGCCTCCCGCATCGGCGGGCACGGCTGCGTCGGCAGGCACGGCCGCGACGACGGCCTCGGTC
>JAYRRR010000031.1:0-95984 GCA_041910015.1 Steroidobacteraceae bacterium | reverse complement strand
TCTGCCGCCCGAATCACCGCCTGCCCCCGAGGCCCCGGCCGTCGGGGCTGCGCCACCAACGCCCTGATGGCACGTCCTTATCTCCTGCATGGGTTGCACGACCTGACATGAACCTCAAAGCCCCCGCCCTGCTCGCGCTCGCACTCGTCTTCGGTTCGGTCTTCGCGCTGTCGGGCTGCGGCTCGGACGGCAAGGAGGACGCTGCCGCCACCGCGGCGGCCGACGCTCCCGCCGGTCAAGCCGCGGCCACCAGCGCGCCGACGGCCGTGCCGCCGCCACCGCAGCTCGCCGCACGCAGCTTCATCGTGATCGACCACGACAGCGGTCGCGTGCTCGCGGCGCTCGAGCCCGACTCGCGGCAGGAGCCGGCGAGCCTGACCAAGCTCATGACGGGCTACGCCGTCTTCAAGGCACTCAAGGAAGGCCGCATCCACCTTGGCGACATGGTCACGATCAGCGAGCACGCCTGGAAGCAGGAAGGCTCGCGGATGTTCATCGAGGTCGGCAAGCAGGTTTCGGTGAGCGACCTGCTCGCCGGCATGATCGTGCAGTCCGGCAACGACGCGACGGTGGCGCTCGCCGAGAAGGTCGGCGGCAACGAAGACACGTTCGTGCAGATGATGAACACCTACGCGAAGCAGCTCGGCATGACCGGCTCGCACTTCACGAACTCGGCCGGCATGCCGGACCCCGAGCACTACATGACGGCGCGCGACGCCGCGATCCTCGCGAGTGCGCTGATCCACGAATTCCCCGACTACTACAAGCTCTACTCGCAGCGCGAGTTCACCTGGAACGGCATCACGCAGCAGAACCGCAACGGCCTGCTGTGGCGCGACCCGACCGTCGACGGCGTCAAGACGGGCCACACCGAGACCGCGGGCTACTGCCTGATCGCCTCGGCGAAACGCGACGGCATGCGGCTCGTCAGCGTCGTGCTCGGCACGGGATCGATGCGCGCGCGCGAGGACGCGAGTGCCGCGCTGCTGAACTACGGCTTCAATTTCTTCGAGACCCGAAAGGTGTTCGCCGCGGGCCAGCCGCTCAGCAAGATGCGCGTGTGGAAGGGAGCGGCGGACGAGGTCGGCCTCGTGCTGCATCGCGACCTGTACGTCACCAGTCAGCGCGGCGTGGTCAGCAACGTCAAGGCCGACTTCGAGCTGCCGGAGACCGTGATGGCCCCGCTCGCGACGAACAAATCCGTGGGCAAGACCCGGATCGTGGTCGACGGCAAGCCGGTGGCTACGTACGACCTCTACCCGGCGGCGAACGTCGAGGAAGCGGGCTTCTTCGGCCGCGCCTGGGACAGCCTGCGCCTGATGCTCCACTGAGCCGCGCGATGGCCGATCCCTGCCCGACCTGCTGGCTGAACGGCGTCTGGCTGCCGCTCGCCGAAGCGCGCGTGTCGCCGCTCGATCGCGGGTTCCTGTTCGCGGACGGCGTCTACGAAGTCGTGCCGGTTCACCGCGGCCGGCCGTTCCGGTTACGCCAGCACCTGGAGCGGCTCGATCGCAGCCTGGCCGGGGTCCGCATCTGCAACCCGCTGCCGCAGTCCGGATGGGCCGAGGTCACGCAACGCCTCGTGCGCGAGGCCGCGGCGCCGGAACTGCTCATCTACCTGCAGGTGACGCGCGGCACGGAATACGGCCGCAACCACCTCTTCCCGCCGGCGGAGGTCGAACCGACGCGGTTCGCGTTCGCGAGCCCGTATCCCGTGGCGTCCGAAACGCTGCTGCGCCGGGGTCTCGCGGCCGTGATGCTCGAAGACACACGCTGGGCGCGCTGCGACATCAAGTCCGTCGCGCTGCTCGCCAACGTGCTGTTGCGACAGGAGGCGCAGGACCGCGGCGCGGCCGAAGCCATCCTGCACCGCCACGGCCGCGTGACCGAAGGCTCGTCGAGCACCGTGTTCATCGTGACTACGGACGGCCATCTCGTCACGCCACCCAACGGCCACTCGATCCTGCCGGGCACTTAGCGTGACGTCGTGCTCGAGCTCGTCGAGGGCCGCCTGCCGATCGAAGTCCGCGACGTCACAGTGGACGAGCTGCGGTCGGCCGCAGAGATCTGGATCGCGTCGGCGGGTCGCGGCGTGCTGCCCGTCACCGCACTCGACGGGCGACCGATCGCCACCGGCCTGCCCGGCCCCCTGTGGCAGGAAACGCATGCCAGTCTGAATCGCCACCTCGATGCCATCGCCGGCACGCCCGCGCTGGAGACGTCATCATGAGCGGCGACGACGATGCACGCCACCCCGCCGATGGCGACGGCACGAGCCCGCGCCGCGACGAGGACACGCTGTTCGAGTTTCCGACGGATTTTCCGGTCAAGATCATGGGCCGGGCTTCGGACGACTTCCGCAGTCTCGTGCTGGGCATCGTCACGCGTCACTTCGGCCCGCTCGCGCCGGAGCGCATCGAGGAGCGCGTCAGTGTCAACGGCAAGTACCTGTCGCTGACCTGCACGGTGCACGCGCACAGCAAGGCGGAACTCGACGCGCTCTATCTCGAGCTCACGTCCTGCAGCCAGGTGCTCGTGGCGCTCTGAGCGCCGGGGGAGGCTTCCCAACCGAACGCGCGCAGCAACCGCGGAGCCAGCGCCTCCGCCACCGTGCGCACTTCCGCCGGGCCGCCGAGGGCGCTCACCTGCGTCATCTCGAGCCCGGCGTAACCGCACGGGTTGATGCGCGCAAACGGCTCCAGGTCCATCGCCACGTTCAGCGCGAGGCCGTGATACGAGCGGCTGCGGCGGACGCGCAGGCCGATGCTCGCGATCTTGCGCTTGCCGACGTACACGCCGGGTGCCTCGCGGCTGCCGTGGGCCTCGATGTCCCATGCGGCGAGCGTCGCGACGACCGCGTCCTCGATGCCTGCCACCAGCGCGCGGATGCCGAGCGCGCGCCGCGACAGGTCCAGCAGCGGATACACGACCAGCTGCCCCGGCCCGTGATAGGTCACCTGGCCGCCGCGGTCGATGTCGACGACGGGAATGTCGCCCACGGCCAGCAGGTGCTCGGGCGCGGCGTTCATGCCCATCGTGAAGACGGGAGGATGCTCGAGGAACCAGATCTCGTCGGGCGTGCCGTCCGTCGCCTCGTCGGTGCGCCGTTGCATGGCGCGCCACGTGGGCTCGTAATCGACGCGACCCAGCCAGCGCAGTTCCGGCGGCGGACCGGCCGCGGGCTCAGCGACCGTGGCCATGTCGCTCCGCCAGGCCACCTGCGCCCAGCCCGGCGTTGTTGCCGGCGAGCGCCTGTTCGGCACGGTAGCTCGACCGCACGAGCGGCCCGGCGACGCATTCCACGAAGCCGAGGTCCAGTGCGAGCGCGCGGTAGCGCTCGAATTCCTCGGGACGGACGAAGCGCTCGACCGGCAGGTGGTTCACCGTCGGACGCAGGTACTGGCCGAGCGTCAGCAGGTCGACCCCGGCGTCGCGCAGGTCGCGCAGCGTCTCGACGATCTCGTCGTCGGTCTCGCCCAGGCCGAGCATCAGGCTGGTCTTGACGAGCACGCCGCCCTGCTCGCGCCGGTGCCGCTTCGCGTGCTCCAGCACCGCGAGGGTCTGCTCGTACGAAGCGCGCGCGTCGCGCACGGGATGCGTCAGCCGGCGCACCGTCTCGACGTTCTGCGCAAAGACGTCGAGGCCGCTGTCGACGACCGTCTCCACGTCGCGCAGGACACCCTGGAAATCCGGTGTCAGGGCTTCCACCGCCGTACCCGGACTCAGGCACTTGATCGCGCGCACGCAGGCGGCGAAATGCGCGGCGCCACCGTCCGGCAGGTCGTCGCGGTCAACCGACGTCAGCACGACGTAGCGCAGCCGCATCAGCTGCACCGTGCGCGCCGCATTGGCGGGCTCGTCGGCATCGAGCCAGCCGCGTGGGTTGCCCGTGTCGACGGAGCAGAAGCGGCAGGCGCGCGTACAGACCTCGCCCATCAGCATGATGGTCGCCGTGCCGGCGTTCCAGCACTCGCCGATGTTCGGGCACCTGGCTTCCTCGCACACCGTGGCGAGCCGGTGCTCGCGCACGGTCTGCCGGACCGCCTCGAAGCCCTCGCCGCCTGGCATGGGCGCACGCAGCCAGGCGGGCTTGCGCCCGGCCGCGGTCACGGTCACCGACGCCGGCGTCGAACTCGCCTTGATGCCGTCACGGATGGCCGTGAAGCCCAGCGGCGTCACGTATTTCCGCCCGCTCGCGCGCGACTTCGACGGCGCCTCGGTGACCACGGGTATTGCCTTGAATTCGGCCATGTCGCGCATTCTAGAACGCCCGTCGCGCTGGACGATAGGCGCGCGGCCGTCCGCAAGGCCTGCGCTTGCTGCGACGCGCGTGGCGGCGAGGGCGATCCGGAATGTCGGGCGGGACCTTCCGCGACAGGACGTCGCGGAAGGCGCCTCCAGGGACGGATTCACGTCGGTCCCGGCCGGCATTCCGGATCGCCCTCGCCGCCACTCTCAACGTGGATGCAACCGCGCCTGCAGCGCCGCGAGCCGCTCCGGCGTGCCGATGTCCAGCCAGTCGCCGTCGAACCGCTCCACGCCGACACGGTCGTTGACAGCGGCGGCGCGCAGCAGCGGCGCAAGCTTGAAAATGCCGTCGGTGCAGCCGTTGAACAGCGACGGGTGATACACGCCGAGGCCCGAGAACGTGTAGCGCGGCAAGACGCCGAGGCGCGCGGCGACGGCAGTGCCGGCGTTCATGCCGGGTACGGCCTCGACCATGCGGCCGCGCTCGAGCGCGAAGTCGCCCCGGGGGTTGTGATCGGGATTGGGCACGAGCACCAGATGGGCCTGGTCCCGGCGCGGCAGGCCGGACCCGAAGCGCTCGCGCAGCGTCGCGTACGGGTATTGCATCCAGACGTCGCCATTCAGTACCAGGAATGGTTCGACGCCCATCGGGCTCAGCAACGGCAGGGCCCGGAAGATGCCGCCACCGGTCTCGAGCGGCTCGGCGCCTTCGTCGCTGTAGACGATCCGCAGTCCGAAACGCGCGCCGTCGCCGAGCGCCGCAGTGATCTGCCCGCCAAGCCAGGACAGGTTCACGACGACTTCGCGAAAGCCCGCCGCCGCGAGCGCCTGCAGATGATGCTCGATCAGCGCGCGGCCACCGACTTCGAGCAGCGGTTTCGGGCGCGCGAGCGTGAGCGGCCGCATGCGCTCGCCGCGACCCGCCGCCAGGATCATCGCCTTCATGTCGGCCGGTACCGCCCGCCTCAGGCGGGGCGTCCCCCGAGCCTGGCGACGACTGCCGGCAGCACGCGCTGCTCGATGAGCCGGCCGAGGTCTGCGAAGTCCGCGTGCCGCGCGCAGGAGGCGACGGCGTACTGCAGCGTGCGCGGAATGTCCGCAAGGTATCCGGACTTGCCGTCGCGCAGCCAGAGCCGCGCGAAGATGCCGCCGACCTTGAGGTGGCGCTGCACGCCCATCAGGTCGAACCAGCGCAGGAACTGCGCCTCGTCCGCGCCCGTGTCGAGCCCGGCCGCCGCGGCCGCCTCGCGGAACTGCCGTGCCCAGCCGACGACGCGCTCCTGCGGCCAGGCGACGTAGCTGTCGCGCAGCAGCGAGACGAGGTCATAGGTGAGCGCGCCGCGGACCGCGTCCTGGAAATCGAGGATGCCGGGGTTGTCGCCGTGACAGACCATCAGGTTGCGCGAGTGATAGTCGCGGTGCACGAACACCTGCGGCTGCCCGAGCGCGTTCGCGACCAGCGCGTCCATCGCCGCGTGGAGCGTAGCGGTTTCCCGCGGGGCGAGGCGCAGTTCGAGATGACGTCCGAGCAGCCAGTCGGGGAACAGGCTCATCTCGAATCGCAGCAGCTTCTCGTCGTAGGGCGGCAGTCGCAGTGCGGCGTCCGCCCCCCGTGCCTGGATCCTGACCAGTGCGGCGATGGCGTCGGCGTACAGCGCGTCGGCCTGCCCCGGTCTGGCCAGTTCGGGCAGGTACATGGTGGTGCCGAGGTCGGTCAGCAGCAGGAAGCCCTCGGCGGACTGCCCGAGCACGCGTGGCGCGTGCACGCCGACCTCCGCGAGCATCTGCGCCACCCTGAGGAACGGACCGACGTCCTCCTTGCCCGGCGGTGCATCCATGACGACGCGCGAGGGATGCCCGGCTCGCGTCACGCGGAAATAGCGGCGGAAGCTCGCGTCGGCCGATGCCGGCGCGATCGCGTAGTCCGCGAAACCGAGCGAGGTTTCCAGCCAGCGGCACAGCGACTCCAGACGTGCGTCTCGTGCGGCTCGTTGCGTGGGAGTCGGGCGTGCTTCGTTCAAACGACGGACCTCGGGGGCTCGGGAACGCGGCCAACAAATCGGCTGCGCTGCGACGCGCGCAATTATAATCGCGCGGATGTCGCGCCCGCCTTCCGACCGTCGTCGTCGCGCGCCCGCCCGCCACGGTGCCCGGCGCATGGCGGCGTGGCCGGTCGTGCTCTGCATGCCACTGCCGTTCCTGCCGCTGGCGGCACACGCGGCCGAGACCGCCGCCGCCGACGGCAGCGAGCGCGGCGCCTGTCGCGTCCCGGCGCCCGATCCGCGCGTCGACGATCTGCTCACGGCCGACCCTGACGACCAGCGCATCCACGTGACGAGCGACTCGGGCGAACTCGGCCGCACCGGCGACGCGCTGCTGAGCGGCAACGTGACCATCCGCACGGGCCAGCGGCTGCTCAGTGCCGACGAGGCCGAGATCGACGCCACGCGGCGCAGCGTCCGGCTGCGCGGCCACATGGAATACCTCGATCCGCAGCTGCGCGTACGCGGCGACGACGGCTCGTTCGTCGAGGGTGGCGGCGGCAGCTTCGAAGGCGCGGAATTCGAGCTCATGGATCGCTCGGTCCGCGGCGCCGCCCGGTCCGCGCACGTCACGCGCGATGGCATCCTGCAGCTCGACGGCGTGCGCTACACCGCGTGCCCTCCCGGCGTGGACGACTGGGAACTGCAGGCCGGCCAGATCAGCATCGACCAGCGGAAGCAGATCGGCACCGGCCGCGACGTCAGGCTGGAGTTCCTCGGTCTGCCGATCATCTACACGCCCTGGATCACGTTTCCCGTCGGCGACCAGCGCAAGTCGGGCCTGCTGTTCCCGCAGATCGGCAGCAGCAGCAAGAACGGCACGCAGCTCGCCGTGCCCTACTACTGGAACCTCGCGCCGAACCATGACGCCACGCTCGTCAGCCGCTGGTATTCGTCACGCGGCTTCCGCGTCGATCCGGAGTTGCGCTACCTGAGCGAGCGCAGCCGCAGCCAGCTCAACGTCGAATACCTGTTCCACGACGACGACCGCGGCGAGGCCCGCAGCCTCGTCGACTGGCGTCACGTGACGCGATTCGCGCCGCGCACGCAACTGCTGGTCGACGCCGCGAACGTGAGCGACCAGGATTACTTCGAGGACTTCGGCGTCGGCTTCGAAGGCACCAGCGTGACGTTCCTGAACCGTTACGCGGGCCTGCGCCACGACACGGGCGCGTGGTCCTTCGACGCCCGCGTGCAGGGTTACCAGGTCATCGACCGCGAGCTCGCCGCCGAGGACGCGCCCTACCAGATCCTGCCGCGGCTCGGTGCCGTCGGCCGCTGGCAGGACCTGCCCGGCAACCTGTCGGCCAGCCTGTTCGCCGAAGCGACGAACTTCGTGCGCGACGTCGGCCCCCAGGGCGTGCGCTTCGACGCGCAGCCGGCGCTCGAATGGCGCGTCGACCACAACGGCGCCTTTGTCGCCGCGGGGGCGGGTTACCGGTACACGCAATACGCGCTGAGCGACCTCGCCGAGGACGCGCCAGACTCGCCGAGCCGCGCCCTGCCGACCGCACGCCTCGACACCGGGCTGGTGCTCGAACGGACGTCGGGATCGCACGAGCAGCGCATCCAGACGCTCGAGCCGCGGCTGCTGTACCTCTACGTGCCGTATCGGGACCAGGACGACCTGCCGGTCTTCGACACGGGCTCCCCCGACCTCAACCTCGTGCAGCTCTTCCGTGACAACCGGTACATCGGTCCCGACCGCGTCGGCGACGCCAACCAGGTCAGCGTCGGCCTGACGACGCGGCTGCTCGACGCGACGGGCGGCCGGCAGTTCCTGAGCGCGACGCTCGGGCAGGCCTTCTACTTCGAGAATCCGCGCGTGCGCCTGCCCGACGAGCCGCAGCGCGACCGCTCGTCGTCCGACGTCGTCGCCGAAATCGACCTGGCGGCGTTCAAGAACTGGAACGCGAGGTTCGCCTACCAGTGGAATCCCGACCGCACGCGTGGCGAGCGCTCGGAGACGTTCGTGCAGTACGCTCCTGCGCCGGGGCGCGTCCTGAACGCAGGCTATCGCTTTCGGCGCGACCTGCTCGAGCAGGTCGACGTCTCCGGTGCCTGGCCGATCAGCAACCAGTGGCGGGGCTTCGCGCGCTGGGTGTATTCGCTCCAGGAGGAAAAGACGCTCGACCAGTTCGCGGGTCTCGAGTTCTCGTCCTGCTGCTGGGCCGTGCGGCTGATCACGCGCAGGTTCATCTCGAGCCGCACCGGCGACGCCGAAACCTCGTTCGGGATCGAGCTGGAACTCAAGGGACTGTCCAGTGTCGGAGTCGACAACGAAGCTTTCCTGCGCGATGCGATTCGGGGATACTCCGCGCTTCCGTCCGCACCTCGTCCCTGAGATGCCCTTGAAATACAAGTCTTTTTTCGTCGCCGTGCTGCTGGCCGCGGCCTTCGGCACGGCCTTCGGCCAGTCCAAGGAACTGAGCGCGAGCGGCGTGCTGCTCGACCGCGTCGCAGCCGTCGTCAATGACGGCGTCATCGTGCGCAGCGACGTCGAGCAGCAGATGCAGACGATCAGTGCCCGTCTCCAGCAGCAGGGCCAGCAGCTTCCGCCGCGCAACGTGTTGCGCCAGCAGGTGCTCGAGCGCCTGGTGCTGCAGGAGTTGCAGATGCAGCGTGCCGAGCGCCTCGGCATCAAAGTCCCGGACGAGGCTGTGAACCAGGCGCTGACCGAGGTCGCCGAGCGCAACGGCATCAAGTTCAGCGAACTGCCGGCCGCGCTCGAGCAACAGGGCCTCGACTACCGCGACTATCGCGACGAGGTCCGCCGCGAGATCACGATGCAGACGCTGCGCCAGCGCGACGTGCTCGCACGCGTCTATGTTTCGCCGCGCGAAGTCGACCAGTGCATCGCCAGGCGCAAGGCCTCGCCCGGTACGGACAACGAATACAACCTCGGCCACATCCTCATTGCCATCCCGGGCACGGCGGATGAAAGGCAGATCGCCGAGCGCACGGCGCGGGCGCAGGGCGTCTACGAGCGCGCGAAGAACAACGAGGACTTCGGCCAGCTCGCCATTTCCTACTCCGACTCCGGCACGGCACTCGAAGGCGGCGCCCTCGGCTGGCGCAAGGCCGGCCAGCTGCCGTCGTTCGTGGCCGACGTCATCCCCACGATGAAGCCGGGCGACGTCACGGAGCCGATTCGCACGCCGACGGGCCTGCACATCTTCAAGGTGCTCGACGTCCGCGGCGGCGAGGCGCCCGCGCTGATCTCTCAGGTGCACGCGCGGCACGTCCTCATGAAGCCGAACGAGGTGGAAGACGACGAGACGGTGCGGCAGAAGCTCGCGGCGATCCGCGCGCGCGTCCTCAAGGGCGAGAGCTTCGAGGCAATCGCCTCGGTCACCTCGGAAGACCCGGGTTCGGCGGCGACTGGCGGCGACCTCGGCTGGGTCGGCCCAGGGACATTCGTGCCGGAATTCGAGCGTCAGCTCGATGCACTCGACATCGACCAGATCAGCGAACCGTTCCGGACGCAGTTCGGCTGGCACATCGTGCAATTGCTCGGCCGGCGCACCTACGACGCCAGCGAGGACCTGACGCGCAACCGCTGCGTCGCCCAGCTCCGCGAGGCGCGCGCGGAGGAAGAAACGGAAATCTGGCTGCGTCGGCTCCGCGACGAGGCTTTCGTCGAATACCGCATGTGAGCACCCGGGCCAGCAGGCGCCGCCCGTCGACGGTGCTGCGGACGATTGCCGTCACGGCCGGCGAGCCGGCGGGCATCGGCCCGGACATCTGCTCGACGCTCATCGAACATCCGCCGCCGGGGTGCCGCATCGTCCTGATCGGTGACGCGTCGCTGTTCGGGCGCTCGCGCCTCAAGCGCGCGCCGAAGCTCCGCCTGCCGCTCTTCGACGCGACCGCGGAGCCGCAGCCGGGCCTGCAACTGCTGCACGTGCCGCTCGCGGCTCCCTGCATCCCCGGCAAGCTCGATCCGGCGAATGCCCGCTACGTGCTGGCGACGCTCGATGCGGCACTCGGCGGCTGCGCCGCCGGCGCGTTCCACGCGATCGTCACGGCACCGGTGCAGAAATCGATCATCAACGAGGCCGGCATCCCGTTCACCGGCCACACCGAGTATCTCGGGCAACGCACCGACGTGAGCCTGCCCGTCATGATGCTCGTCGGCGCCGGCATGCGCGTGGCGCTCGCCACGACGCACCTGCCGCTGAAGGACGTCAGCGCGGCGATCACGCCGGCACGTCTCGAGGCCGTGCTGCGCATCGTGCATGCCGACCTGCGCAACAGGTTCGGGCTCGACGCGCCACGGCTGCTGGTGCTCGGGCTCAACCCGCACGCCGGTGAAGGCGGCCACCTCGGCCGCGAGGAAATCGAGATCATGCAGCCGGTGCTCGACGCACTGCGCACCGAGGGGTTCGACCTCGTGGGCCCGGTGCCGGCCGACACGGCGTTCGTGCCGCATCACCTCGCATCCTGCGACGCCGTGCTGGCGATGTTCCACGATCAGGGGCTGCCGGTGCTCAAGCATGCGAGCTTCGGCCACGCGGTCAACGTCACGCTGGGCCTGCCGATCGTGCGCACGTCGGTCGATCATGGCACGGCGCTCGATCTCGCGGGCACGCGCCAGGCCGACACCGGCAGTCTGCGTGCGGCCTTCGACCTTGCGCTCGACCTGAGCCGGCACGTGCACCCGGGCGTCTCGCACTGGTGAAGTCGCGCCACGCCAAGAAGCGGTACGGCCAGCACTTCCTGCACGATCAGGGCACGATCGACCGCATCGTGGAGGCCATCGCGCCGCAGCCCGGCGAGCGCATCGTCGAGATCGGCCCGGGCCGCGGGGCCATCACGGCGCCGATCCTCGAACGCACCGGCGTCATCGACGTCGTCGAGATCGACGCCGACGTCGTGCCGGAGCTGCAGGCGCGCTGCGCGGGCCGGGGCGAACTGCGCACCCACCTCGCCGACGCGCTCGAGTTCGACCTGCGCACACTGCGTGGCGACGGGCCGAGGCTGCGGCTGATCGGCAACCTGCCGTACAATGTCTCCACGCCGCTGCTGTTTCATTTCGTCGAGCAGCTCGATGCGATCGCGGACATGCATTTCATGCTGCAGCGCGAAGTCGTCGCGCGCATGGCGGCGCGGCCCGACACCGACGACTACGGCCGCCTCACCGTCACGCTGGCGCCCCACGTCGCCGTACAGCCGCTGTTCGACATCCGTCCGGGCGCGTTCCAGCCGCCACCGCAGGTCGTCTCGACGTTCTTCGCGCTGCGGCCGCACGGACAGGCACCGTTCGACACCGGCGCGCCCGGCGCCTTTGCCCGCGTCGTCGCGGCAGCGTTCGGCAAGCGACGCAAGACGCTGCGCAATGCGCTCCGGGGACTGCTCGAGCCGGAGCAGATCGCGGCCGCCGGCGTCGACCCTGGCGCGCGGGCGGAGACACTGACGCCGGCCCAGTTCGGCGCCCTCGCCCGTCAGCTCGAATGACCGGCCGGAGAGGCCACGCGCATCGGGGCGGACGACGCCGGATTGTCGGCCACGGGAGGCCGCCTATAATCACCACCGGGACCGGTGTCCGTCCGGGACGCCGGAACATGGCCGACGGGAGCAGAGCATGCGCGAGTACACGAAGATCCTGGCCTGCGTCGACCTGACCGAGGGCAGCGAAGCCATCGCCGCGCGCGCGAAGGACATGGCCACGCGTTACAGCTCGCAGGTGACACTGCTGCACGTCGTCGAGTACGTGCCGGTCGAGCCAATGGGCGAGGCGCTGCTGCCGGCCGTCCAGATCGAGGGCGAACTCGTCGAGCGCGCCACCAGACGCATCGCCGAACTCGCGGCGCGTACCGGGCTCGAAAGCGCCCAGCGCATCGTGCGTGCGGGCAACATCAAGAGCGAGGTCGTGCGCGTGGCGCAGGAGGGCGGCATCGACCTGATCGTGATCGGCAGCCGCGAACGCCACGGCGTTTCGATCCTGTTCAACCAGACCGAGGACACCGTGCTGCACGCGGCGCCCTGCGACGTGCTGGCGGTGCGCTGGGCCCGAAAATGACCGCAGCGGCCGGTTCGCACCGGATCTGTGTCGACGTCACGACGGACTACGTGGAAGACCAGTCGAACCCGGGCGAAGGGCGCTTCGTCTTTTCGTACACGATCACCATCCGCAACGAAGGCGCGAAGCCCGCGCGGCTCATGGCCCGGCACTGGCTGATCACCGACGCGAACGGCAAGGTCCAGGAAGTCGTCGGCGAGGGTGTGGTCGGCGAGCAGCCGCACCTGCGGCCCGGCGAGGGCTTTCGTTATTCCAGCGGCGCCATTCTCGAAACCCCTGTCGGCTCGATGCAGGGCCGCTACCGCATGCTCGCGGACGACGGCGAGCAGTTCGACGCACCGATCGCGCCGTTCCGGCTCGCCATGCCCGGCGTGCTGCACTGACGGACCGTGGCCACCTACGCGATCGGCGACGTCCAGGGCTGCGCCGACGAACTGCATGAACTGCTGACGCGGCTGGACTGCGATCTCGCGCAGGACCGGCTTTGGTTCGTCGGCGACCTCGTCAATCGCGGCCCACGCTCGCTCGAGACGCTGCGGTTTGTGAAGTCATTGGGCGACGCCGCGATCGTCGTGCTCGGCAATCACGACCTGCACCTGCTCGCGCTCGCACGCGGTGGCGCGCCATGGAAGAAAGGCGACGACAGCCTGCAAGCCATCCTGTCCGCGCCGGACCGCGAGGCGTTGCTCGACTGGCTGCAGTCGCGACAGCTGATGCATCACGACCTCGCGCTGTGCACCAGCCTGCTGCACGCAGGCCTGCCGCCACAGTGGACGCTGACCACGGCGCTGGCTTGTGCACGCAACGTCGAAGCCATGCTTGGTGGCGAGCGTGTCGGCGAGCTGTTCACCCACATGTACGGCAACGAGCCGGCGGTCTGGCGCGACGATCTCGACGGCTGGGATCGGCTGCGCTTCACGATCAATGCCTTCACGCGGCTGCGGGTCTGCGCCGCGGACGATGGCCGCATGCTGCTGCAGTACAAGGGCGCGCCCGACGCGGCCCCGGCCGGCGCCGTGCCGTGGTTCGACGTGCCCTGGCGTCGCTGCCGCGACGGCCGACTGGTGTTCGGCCACTGGTCCGCGCTGGGCTATGTCAGCACTCAGGAAGTGCTCGGTCTCGACACGGGCTGCGTCTGGGGCGGCACGCTGACCGCGCAGCGCATCGACGTGCTGCAGGCCGCACCGGTACAGGTGCCCAGCCACGGCGGGGGCATCCCGCTGGAGAAGGATTGAAGCCGACGCGCCGCGCACCGGCGTCGCCCTACTGCGGCTTCCGCGCCGGTGCCGCGTCGGGCTCCGGGGCCTTCTGCAGCGTCGCGAGCCTGAGCCGCACAGAGCCCATCGGCACCTGGCGGTGCATGCACGACAGGCGCGAGCCCTCCGCCACCGTGATGCCCATCGGCTCGAACACGCGCTCGACCATCTGTTCGAGCAGTTCGCAGTCGCCCGCCTCGACCCGCTCGTCGCGCGGGTCCGCGAACTCCACGACCTCGCGGACGGCGGCGAACTGCGCCGTTGGCGCATCTGCCTCGCCCTTGCCGCGCACCTTCGCGACCAGTTGCCGTTTGGGATCGCTGGCGAGTCTCTCCAGCCGCTCCGGCGTGGCGACTGTGGCGATCGCCGCGTGCACCTGCACGCGCGGCATGCTCTCGACATCGCCGTTGAACGCCGAGCAGCTCACGCGCACCTCGAGGTCCGCGGGCCGCGCGCCGACCCGCTTCATCAGGTAGCGCACCTTGTCGCGCAGACCGTCGCACGAGTAGTACGTCGTCTGGCCGAAGTACACGAAGCTGGCGTCGTGCTCCAGCCAGACGGCGGCGATGGGCGCGGCCGCGAATGCCGCCTGCGCCGGTGGTGTCACGACCGGATCGGCCAGGGCGGAGCCGGCAGCGAACGCCGCCAGCGCGGCGACCTCCGGCAGGTACTCGTTCCATGCAGGCATGGGCATCGCTCGACCTCCATTGCCGGATCGACGCGCATCGCACCGGGCGGCGAGCGTCCGTTGCGCAAGGGACCGCCTGAACGCGCGGGAGTTCAGCATGCACGGCCGGCACTGGGGTCTGCCATCTGGGTGCGACGAGCGCCCGCCATGCTCCGCATCGAACTCGACGCCGCGACCGGCAGCGCCGGCAAGACCTGATCAGATCGCCAGCGTCGCCCCGGTCTCGCGGCGCGCCTCGCCGGCCAGCCCACGGGCCCGGCTCGCCTCCAGCCGCTGGTTCAGGACGGCGATGAGCTGCCCCGCGTGCCAGGGCTTCGCGACATGCGCCTGGAAGCCCGCCTGCAGCGCACGGCTGCGATCCTCGTCACGCGCGTAGGCCGTCAGTGCCACGGCGAAAAGTCGTTCGGGCCCGAGTCCGAGCTCGCTGCGCACGCGACGGATCAGGTCGTAGCCATCCATGCCGGGCATGCCGAGGTCGCTCATCAGCACGTCGAAGCACTCCGCTCGCTCGCGCAACAGTTCACAGGCTGCCGCGCCCGAGGTCAGCGGTGTCACTTCGGCGCCATGCTCTCCGAGGACGGTGCGCAGCGACTCCAGCATGTCCACCTGATCCTCGACGGCGAGAATGCGCAGCCCGTCGAGACGCTGGTTCAGCAGCCGGTCCGGGTCGAGCCGTCGCCAGGTGCCCGTGGAACGGGTGCCGACACTCGCCAGGGCGGATTCGTGCAGGGGCAGCGTGACGGTGAACGTGGCACCCTTGCCGAGGCCTTCGCTCGTCGCCGTCACCGTGCCACCCTGCAGCTCGACCAGTTGCTTCACGATCGCGAGCCCGAGCCCCAGGCCACCGTGGCGCCGCGCGCTGGTGCCGTCGGCCTGTTTGAAGCGACTGAAGACCTGCGTGAGAAACTCCGGCGCGATGCCCTCGCCGTCGTCACTGACGGTGATCTCGAGGTTCTCGCCGCTGTGCCGCGCGGTCACCCGGACGTGGCCGTTCGGCGGCGTGAATTTCAGTGCGTTGGCAAGCAGGTTCCACAACACCTGCTGCAGGCGCGTGGGATCGGCGAGCACGAATTTCGGCTGCGGCCCCACGTCGAGCGAGACCGTGACATGTCGCGCGTCGGCGGCCGGGCGATGCGAGGCGACCGCCTGCGCGACGAGTTCGGCCGCATCGATGGGGTGCATGTCCAGCGTGACGCGGCCCGACACGATGCGACTCATGTCGAGCAGGTCGCCGATCAACTGTGACAGCGCCATGCCGTTGTCGATGATCAGCGCGAGGCCCTTGCCGAGGTCCTCGCCCGTGGACTCGTACTTGCGCGCGAGGATACGGCTCCACAGCACGATGACCGACAGCGGCGTGCGCAGCTCGTGCGACAGCGTCGCGAGGAATTCATCCTTGGCGCGGGTGGCGAGTTCGGCATCGGTGCGCGCCGCGCGTTCGCTTTCCAGCAGTACCTTGCGCTCGGCCTCGAGTGCTTCCTGCTCGGTGATGTCGTAGCTCGTCCCGGCGTACGCGAGCAATTCCCCATGCTCACCCAGGCGGGGGACGCCATGCGTCTGCAGGATGCGCCAGGAACCGTCGGCGCGGCGCACCCGTACCTTCGCCACGAACGGCTGTTTGCGACGCAGGCAGTCGAGGAACGCCGCGGTGTGCGCGGCCCGGTCCTCGTCGAGCAACAGGTCCCCCCAGGCACCTCTGCGCGCCTCCGCCAGCGACAGGCCGGTGAACTGCTCCCAGGCCTTGTTGACGAAGAGAAGCCGGCCATCGACATCGTGCACCCAGACCAGCAGCGGCAGGTTGTCCGCCATGACGCTGAAGCGACGCTCGCGCTCCCGCGCCTGTGCCGCCGCCGCCTCGGCCCGGAAGCGCGCGCGCCGGCCCGCGTTGACGAACGCGACGATGATCGCGTTCAGAAGCAGGAACATCGCGAGACCGGTGCCAATGGCCAGGTCGATCGGGCCACCGGTCAGCGGCACGATGAGCACGACGGACAACAGCGTGGCAAGTGTCGCGTAGCGCCAGCCCGCGACGACCGCGCAGACCGCGATTGCCGCGTGGAACGGCAGGAACCGGAACTCATCGGGCCACACGCGGTCGAGCAGGACGCGCATGAGCGTCGCGCAGCCGACGGCGACCATCGTGAGCAGCACGGGCGGCCAGTGCGCAAACCACGTCCGCAGTGCAACGAACGGGTCGCGTGAGTCCCCGGCGTCGGTCACGGTGGAACTTCCCATGGCAAGGCTGTCGGCAGGTTCGTCGTCCTCGTTGCCGCTGGGCCGACACGAATTCTAGCAGGCCCGTGCCGGGTCCTCGCCGACGCGCGACGTAGGACGGTTCCGACGGGAGTGCACGCCGACGCCAACGCGTCGCGACGCGGGGTATTCGGTACGGGGATTCACGACGGGGCTTCCGCCCGGGTCCCTATACAGCCGACAGGTCGCCGGCCGGAAACCCCGTCGTGAATCCCCCGCGCCGCAACTCCACGAAGCTGTACGCGTACGCATGCCGCTCATCGGCCGGGTGCTCCTCGCGCGCGACCTCCTCCCATTGCGCCGGCAGGATCGCGGGGAAAAACGTGTCGGCAGCGATCGTCGCATGCACGCGCGTGACGTGCAGGACGCTGGCCAGCGGCAGCGCCAACCGGTAGATCTCCGCGCCGCCGATGACGCACACCTCCGGCACGTCGCCCGCGGCCGCGAGCGCCTGCTCGAGCGACGCAACGACCGTGGCGCCCGCGAGCTCCAGCTCGCGGCTGCGGGTCACGACGACGTTGTGCCGCCCGGGCAATGGCCGGCCGATCGAGTCCCAGGTCCGGCGACCCATCACGATCGGCTTGCCCAGGGTCAAGGCCTTGAAGCGTCGCAGGTCTTCCGGCAGACGCCACGGCAGGCCGCCGTTCCGGCCGATCGCATTGCGCTCGTCCATCGCAACGACGATCGAGACGAACGGCCTGCCCATGGGCCGTTTCAGGCGGGGCGGCGTGACTTGCGCCCGGCTCCGGCTGCGCCGCTGCCCCGCTTGCGCCGTGGGGCCGTCGTCGCGGAACCCTTTCCGGAGGTCTTCCGGGCCCGCTTGCGGGCACGTTCGCGGCGGCGCTTCACGTCGAGCGGCTCGCGGTCGAGCATCGTGCCGCGGCAGCCGGAGGCACCGCAGCCACAGGCATAGAGCTTCAGTTCCTCGGGGTCGTCCGTCGATTCCCAGGTGAGCTGGTAGTCGTAGCCCAGTTCCTCGCCCGGCTGGATGGTGCGCAGCGCCTCGATGAAGACGCGCCGGTTCTCAATGATCGTTTCGCAGTTCGCATCGCACCTGTGATTGATGAAGCGCGCGGCGTTGCCGCCGATGCCGGCGTCGATGCAGGTCTCGTCGTCGACCACGAACAGGAACGTGTGCCCGTCGTCCGCGGGCTTCGCGTCGTAGCGCGCGTCCGCAACCTCGTGCGTAATGCGCTCGCCCACGTACTCGATGATGCGCGTGCCCTTGCGGATGCGTCGCGCCGCGTAGACGCCGCGGCCGTGGATGCCCGACCTGCGCACGACCACATAGGGGTTGTCTTCGGCAGAAGCGCGGCACGCCGTCCTGGCGCGGCGCATGTGCGCGTGGTGCGGGGCGGATCGTGACGGTGGCGTCGGGGTTTTCTTCATACGGCGATGGGGGCCTTGATGGCTGGGTGTGCCTGGTAGTCGACAAACTCGAAGTCGTCGAAACGGTAGTCGAAAAGGCTCGCAGGCCGACGGCGCAGCACGAGCCGCGGCAGCGGGAACGGCTCGCGCGCGAGTTGCGTGCGCGCCTGCTCGACGTGGTTGACGTAGAGATGCGTGTCGCCGCCGGTCCAGATGAACTCGCCCAGCGCCAGCTCGACCTGCTGGGCGATCATGTGCGTGAGCAGCGCGTAGGAGGCGATGTTGAACGGCACGCCGAGAAACACGTCCGCGCTGCGCTGGTACAGCTGGCAGGAAAGCCGATCGTTCGCGACGTAGAACTGGAACAGTGCGTGGCAGGGCGTGAGCGCCATTTTCTCGAGCTCGCCCACGTTCCACGCGTTGACGATGATACGGCGCGAATCCGGGTCGCGACGCAGCAGTTCCACGGCGCGCGCGATCTGGTCGATCCGTCGCCCGTCGGCGGCCTGCCACGCGCGCCACTGCGCACCGTAGACCGGGCCGAGCTCGCCGTGCTCGTCCGCCCATTCGTCCCAGATCGTCACGCCGTTGTCGCGCAGGTAGCGCACGTTGGTATCGCCGCTCAGGAACCAGAGCAGTTCGTGCACGATCGACTTCAGGTGCAGCTTCTTGGTCGTGACGAGCGGGAAGCCCGCCGCGAGGTCGAAACGCATCTGCCAGCCGAACACCGAGCGCGTCCCCGTCCCCGTGCGGTCTGGCTTGAGGGCGCCGTGGTCGAGCAGATGACGCAGGAGGTCGTGGTATTGCCGCATGCGATCGGGCGCGGATCAGGCGCGAGCGTGGTTGCCGGAGGGTTCGCGCCGGCGGTACGCGACGGCGAGCATCGCCATGCCCGCGACGATCATCGGCGTCGAGAGGATCTGGCCCATGGTCACCCAGTCGAGCAGCAGGTAGCCCCGATTCGCGTCGGGCACGCGCACGAACTCCACGATGAAACGAAATGCCCCGTAGCAGAGCAGGAACAGGCCCGATGGCGCCCAGCGGAACCGCGGGCGCGCAGTGAACCACCAGAGGATCGCGAACAGCACGAGCCCTTCGAGCGTGGCTTCGTAGAGCTGTGATGGATGCAAGGGCGTGCCATCGACGACGACCGCCCATGGCAGGTCGGTCGGCTTGCCCCAGAGCTCACCGTTGATGAAGTTGCCGATGCGGCCGGCGCCGAAGCCGATCGCCGGCAGCGGCGCCGTGAAGTCGCAGACGTCGGCGACCGCGCGGCCGCGCTTCTGCGCAAACAGCATCAGCGCCGTGATGACGCCGATGAGCCCGCCATGGAATGACATGCCGCCTTCCCACAGACGCACGATGGACAGCGGGTCCGACAGCAGATGCTCGGTGCCGTAGAACAGCATCCAGCCCAGGCGCCCGCCGAAAATGACGCCCACGGCACAGTAGAAGATCAGGTCGTCGACGTCGGCCGGCGCCCAGGTCGAGCCGGGCCGGGCGGCGCGCCGTCGGGCGAGCCACCAGCCGGCGAGGAACCCGACGAGATACATGAGCCCGTACCAGTGCACGCGCAGCGGGCCGAGCGAAAAGGCGATCGGGTCGGGGTGGGAGTAGACGAACATCGGCGCCGTATCTTACCTGTCGACAAACTCAGCCGCCTGCCTTGATCGGGAATTCCCCGGCACCCGCGGTACGCTTCTGGTCCATCGTCTCCATCAGAGCGCCGATGCTCGCCTCGTTCACGGGCGTGCAGAACCTGATGACGACGGTGCCGGTCATGACGACTCCGCGGTTCAATCGTGCACGACGCGGCAGAACAGCGCCTTGAGGTAGCGCGTCTCGGGGATCGCCGGATGGAGCGGATGGTCGGGGGCGTGTCCGCCCGCTTCGACCACCTGCGCGAACCGGTCGAGGTGCCGCGCCGACTGCTGGATGGCGAGCATCAGGTCGTCCTGCGCGAGGTGGTGCGAGCACGAACAGGACACCAGGATCGCGTCGCGGGCCATCACCTGCATCGCGAGCTGGTTGAGCTTGCGGTAGGCGGCCTGCCCCTTCGGCACGTCCTTGCGCCGCTTGATGAACGCCGGCGGGTCGATGATCACGACGTCGAACCTCTCGCCGGCCGCGCGCAACGACGCCAGCACGTCGAAGGCATCGCCACGCCGCGTCTGCACGTTGCCGAGAGCGTTCGCCGTGGCCGATCGCTGCAGGATCTCGAGTGCCGGCGCGGACGAATCGACGCAGAGCACCTCGCTCGCGCCCGCCTTGGCGGCGGCGAGACCCCACGCCCCCAGATAGCAGAAGACGTCGAGAACGCGCCGGCCGGCGACGTAGCGGAGCAGCGCGCGGCGATTGGCGGACTGGTCGTAGAACCAGCCGGTCTTCTGGCCGCGTCCCATCGGCACGAAATGACGCACACCGTTCTCGACGACCACGGATTCCTCTACCTCGGGACCCAGGGCCGTCTCGACATAGCCCGGCAGCCCTTCGAGCTCTCGTGCACCCGAATCGTTTTTCCAGATGAAGGTGCGCGGCGCGACGACCTTCTGCAGCGCCGCGACGACGTCGTCCTTCAGCGCCTCCATGCCCGCCGTGCCCGCCTGGCCGACGACCACGTCGCCGTAGCGGTCGAGGACCAGCCCCGGCAGGCCATCGGATTCGCCGTAGACCAGACGGTAGTACGGCTGGTCGTACAGCCGCTGCCGCAGCGCCAGCGCCACCTGCAGGCGATGGACGAGCAGCGACCTGCCGGGCGGATAGCCCGGACTGCGGCCGAGCAGGCGCGCGCAGATCAGCGCGTGCGGATTGACGTAAGCGTAGCCGAGGAACCGGTCGTTGCTCGCCACGACCCGGCACAGCGCGCCTGGCTGGAAGGCCACGAGCGGCGTGCGCGCGTTGTCGACCTCGTTGCTGAAGATCCACAGGTGCCCGGCCGTGAGCCTGCGCTCTTCGCGCGGCTTGAGCCGCAGTTCGGGCAGCGAGGTCGCGGGTGATTCCTGCGCCGCAGGCGTCGTCGACATGGTCGTTTCCGCCGGCGAGCGGCAGCCTTCCGTTACACTGCCGCCATTCTAGCCGACCCCACCAGCAAGGTTCGTTCATGCCGCCCGTCGCCCCCGCCGCGCCCCGCAACGCACTCGCCGGCGAGACGAGCCCGTACCTTCGCCAGCACGCCGGCAACCCCGTGCAGTGGCATCCGTGGGGCGCCGAGGCGCTGGAACTCGCGCGCCAGCTCGACAGGCCGATCCTGCTGTCCATCGGCTATTCAGCCTGTCACTGGTGCCATGTGATGGCGCACGAATCGTTCGAGGACGAGGCGACCGCGCGACTCATGAACGAGCTGTTCGTCAACATCAAGGTGGACCGCGAGGAACGGCCGGACCTCGACCGCATCTACCAGACGGCCCATCAGGTGATGAACCAGACGGGCGGCGGCTGGCCACTCACGGTGTTCCTCGCGCCCGGGTCGCATCGGCCGTTCTTCTCGGGCACGTACTTTCCGCCCGAGCAGCGTCATGGCATGCCGGCCTTTCGCACGGTGCTGCAGAAGGTGTCCGGGTTCTACGCCGGACGCCGGGACGAACTGCAGCAGTACGGCGACAAGCTCGTCGAAGTGCTCGGCCAGTTGCAGCCGCCGCCGGACCGCGGCCCGGAGCCACTGACGCGCGAGCCGCTCGCCGTGGCGCGGGCGACGCTGCAACGCGAATTCGACCCCCGCTTCGGTGGCTTCGGCGATGCGCCCAAGTTCCCGCACCCGGCCAATCTCGAGTTCCTTCTGCGCACGTGGCGCGCCTCGGCGCCGGGCGACGAGCCGGACCTGCAGGCGCTCTACATGTCCACGCTCACGCTCACCCGCATGGCCGAAGGCGGGCTGTACGACCAGCTCGGTGGCGGCTTCTGCCGCTACTCGGTCGACGCGCAGTGGATGATCCCGCACTTCGAGAAGATGCTCTACGACAACGGGCAACTGCTCGGCGTCTATGCACAGGCAGCGGTCGCGACGGCCGAACCGCTCTTCTTCCGCGTGGCCACGGAAACGGCGGATTGGCTGCTGCGCGACCTGCGCGCGCCGGGGGGCGCGTTTCATTCGACACTCGACGCGGACAGCGAAGGCCACGAAGGCCGATTCTACGTCTGGACGCCCGAGGAGGTGCATGCGCTGCTCGAGCCGGCGCAATACGAAGCCCTGGCGCGTCGTTACGGTCTCGACGTCGAGGCGAACTTCGAGGGCCGCTGGCACCTGTACGTGCGCCGCTCATCCGCCGACGTCGCCGCCGACCTGGCGCTCGACGAAGGTGTCGTCGAGACGCATCTCGAGGAGGCACGCGCGCGCCTGCTCGCGGTGCGAAATGCGCGCACCTGGCCGGGTCGCGACGAGAAGATCCTGGTCGCCTGGAACGGGCTGGCCATCGGCGGCCTCGCGCGTGCGAGCCGTGCGCTGGCGCGTGACGACTATGCCGACGCCGCGGTGCAGGCCATGGAATTCCTGCGCGAGCGCTGCTGGCAGGACGGCCGCCTGCTCGCCGTGCACACCGGCGGCCAGTCGCGTTTCGCGGCCTACCTCGACGACTACGCCTCGCTCGCCTTCGGACTGCTCGAACTGCTCGAGGCACGCTGGAACCCGACGGCGCTCCGCTGGACGATCGAACTGGCCGAGGCCATGCTCGCACACTTCACGGATGACGACGCCGGTGGCTTCTACTTCACGGCCGACGACACCGAGACGCTGATCGTACGCCCGAAGACATTTTCAGACGACGCGCTGCCGGCCGGCAATGGGCTCGCTGCGCGTACGCTGATCCGGCTCGGTCATCTGCTCGGCGAGACGCGATACCTGGACGCCGCGGAGGCCACACTGCGTGCGGCCCGGGCCGCCATCGAGCGCTACCCCCACGGCCACGGCAGCCTGCTGATGGCGCTCGACGAGTTCACGGACCCACCAGCGATCGTCGTGCTGCGCGGTCACGCCGATGCACTCGCGACCTGGTCGGCCGAACTCGACAAACTGTTCGACCCGCGTCGCATGGTCATCGCGGTGCCGACCGACGCGCGCGACCTGCCGGCCGCACTCACCGCGAAAGCGCCCGTCGCAGGCGGCATCGTCGCCTACGTCTGTCGCGGCATGACCTGCTCGGCTCCGCTGCGAACGCTCGGCGAACTGGTCCGCCACCTGAAACCGGCCTGAAGCCGACCTGACCCGCACCGCCGGGAACGTGATTCCTGGCCGATTTCACGAGCTAATCGACTTCAGACGGCGGGGGGCCGCTGCGCTAGGCTCCGTCCATGTCCGCCCGTCATGCGTCGTTCCCGCCCCTGCATCGCTGCCTGTCGGTCGCCGTGCTGGCCGGGTGCCTGGTTACGCCAGGCGCGCCCGCGGCCGCCTACCGCTACAAGGACAACAACGGTCAATGGGTCTACACGGACCGGCTGCCGGCCACGCCGCGGACCACCGCGAGCATCGCGCTCGGCGGTCTCGGCGATGCGTCGCCACAGATGGTCGTTGTGCCACGCCCGACCGATCGCGGCATTGCATTGGTGGCCGTCAATGCCTGTCAGTGCACGGTGGAGTTCGCCGTCCAGACCGCGACGGCGCAGGGACTGCGGACGGGCCGGGCGGTCGTCGGTCCGCAGTCGGAGGTGTCGCTGCTCGATGTACCCGCCGTGACGGCACCGTCCCCGGTGCGCTACGAATATGGCTACGTAGTCGGCGAGCCGAACGTCGAGCACCGGCCAGCTTCGCCCTACCGCGCGCCGTTCGCCCTGGGACGGCAATACACCGTGACGCAGGCCGCGCCGGATGAGCTGACGCACCGCGACGCGTCGAGCCGCCACGCGGTCGACATCGCCATGCCGGTCGGCACAGCCGTGCACGCGGCGCGCGCCGGGCTCGTGGTCAACGTGGCGCGCAGCCACTTCCGCGGTGGGCTCGACGTCGCGGCGCTGAGCGAGGCCAATTTCGTGCAGATGCTGCACGACGACGGCACCTACGCGATCTATGCCCACCTGCAGATGGACACCGTGCGCGTTCGGCCCGGGCAGCACGTCGCCCGCGGCGAGTATGTCGCGAACTCGGGCAACACCGGTTTCACGAGCGGGCCGCACCTGCACTTCGCCGTGTTGCGCAACGCAGGGCTGCGCAGCGAATCGCTGCCCGTGAGCTTCGCGGGTCCAGGCGGCGTCGGCGTGACGCCGCAGCGGGGTCGCCCGCTGGTGGCCTATTGACGCTCAGTCCGCGCGCAGCGCCCGGCGGATGCGCTCGATCAGTTCCGCGGCGCGCGCGGCTTCGAACCGCTCGGCCGCCTCCCAGTCATGCGCCCACGGATGCGCTTTCGCGAGGTGCGCGGGCTCGTCCGCGTGCCGCGGGAACACGTGCGCGTGCAGCGCGGGCTCGACGTTGCCGAAGATCGCGTAGTTGATGCGCACGGCGCCGGTCAGGGCGAGCAGCGCATCGCCGAGCCGCGCGACGTCCGCCAGGAACGCGTGCTGGGCCGCCGACGGCAGGGCATTGAGATGCGGCACGACCGGATCGCGCAGCAGCAGGCAATAGCCGGGCAGCACCTGCGGGTCGCCGAGCACGACCCAGCCGGAGCCGAGTCGCGCGATGGCGGTCGGATCCGTGCCTGCGCGGCAGGCAGCGACGCGCCGGTGGATGGCCGTTTCGGTCGCGTCTTGCATGGGCGTCACCGGCGGAACATGAAATACACGGCGCCCAGCATGCAAAGCGACGCCCAGAGGTAGTCGAGCTTGAGCGGTTGGCGCATGTAGAGCAGCACGAAGGGCACGAACACCGTGAGCGAGATCGCTTCCTGCAGGATTTTGAGCTGCGGCAGCGTGAGCACGCCATGACCGATCCGGTTTGCCGGCACCTGCAGCAGGTACTCGAACAGCGCGATGCCCCAGCTCACGAGCGCCGCCACGTACCAGGCGCGGCCCGCAAGGTTCTTGAGGTGGGCGTACCACGCGATCGTCATGAACACGTTCGAGAGCGTGAGCAGCGCGATCGTGGTGGGAATAGGCGACAGCGTGGCCGACATCACCGGCCCCTAGGGTTGCGGGACGATCGACGCGGGCAGCCGTACGCCCAGCGCCTCGAGCTGCGCGCGAGTCGCCGCGGGAGACCGGTGGTGGATCGCGTGCCAGCCGCAGCGGTGTGCACCGCTGACGTTCTGCGGCAGATCATCGATGAACACCGTCGCGCCCGGCTGCAGCCCGAACATGGCTTCGGCCTTGCGGTAGATGTCCGCTTCCGGCTTGATCGCCCGCACGCGGAACGAGGCGCAGGCGCCATGCACAAGCGAATCGAGCCCATACAGGCGGTCGAAGTGACGCCAGTGCAGGTCGCCTGCGTTCGACAGCAGGTAGACACGGTACTCGGCCATCAGGCCCCGCGCGAGACTGAACATCTCCTCCGAGCGATCGAACATGTCGAGCCAGCGCTCGCGCATGATCCGCGGATCGATCGGCCGACGCGCCATCGCCGCGATCCGCGCGAGCAGTTCCTCCCCGGTGTGGTCGCCGCGCTCGTGGCCGGCGAGGTCCACCTTCGCCAGCCAGCCCGGCAGGTCCCGCATGTCGATACCCGCCTCGGCGAGATAGCGGATGAACGGCTCGTAGCGCAGGTCGAGCAGCACGCCGCCCACGTCGAACACCACGTTGCAAATCATCGCGCAACATCCTCCTGCGGGGCCGACGCGGTCGCCGCGCCGGATGGCGGGTCGTGCGGCTGCCAACCCAGGACGAGCAGCAACGCGACGAACCCTGCGACGTACGCCAGCGCGACGTGCCAGGCGGCCCGGAGCCAGGCACCGACCGACCGCGCCTGCGGATGGAGCCCGGTGATGGCGACACCCGCCGACGATCCGAACCAGAGCATCGAGCCGCCGAACCCGACGGCGTAGGCGAGCACGCCCCAGTCATAGCCGCCCTGCTCCAGGGCGAGCTTGGTGAGCGGAATGTTGTCGAACACGGCACTGACGAAGCCGAGCCCGAGCGCAGTTTGCCACGATGCGGCCGGCAGGCGCTCGACCGGCATCATCGATGCCGTGAGCACGAGGCTCAGCAGGAAGATCGAGCCGCGCAGCGTCGAGGGCATCACCGACCAGTCGGGGCGACGCCATCCGGCCGTCACCACCAGCAGCACCCACACCGCGACGCCCAGGAATGGAAACGCGTCCGTGACGCCGGGGAACGCGACGTTGGTGACGACGTTGGTGACGATGGCCGCAACGAGCGTCAGCGCGACGATGCCGAGGCGCGCGCCGTCGACCGGCGCCGGGGCACGGTCGTTCGCGACGATCGGCGCGTGACGGTGCTGCTGCAGCGAGGCCGGCACGCCGCAGACGACGAGGGCCACGCCCGCCGCGAGGTACGCGTGCAGCACGTCGGCCGGATCGACGCCGTCGATCCACATCATCGTCGTCGTGGTGTCGCCGATCACGCTGCCCGCGCCGCCCGCGTTCGCGGCCGCCACGATCGCCGCGACGTAGCCCACGTGGACCTTGCCGCGGAACACGCTGACGGCCACGGTGCCGCCGATCAGCGCGGCCGCGATGTTGTCGAGGAAGCCCGACAGCACGAAGACCATGACGAGCAGCACGAAGCCGCCTCTCCAGTCGTCCGGCAGGTGTGCTGGCAGATGCTGCGGGACGCCGCTGGCCTCGAAGTGGCGCGACAGCAGCGCGAACCCCGTGAGCAGGCCTAGCAGGTTGGCCACGACGACCCATTCGCCGCGCAGGTGGGCCAGCCACCCGCCGATGCCACCCCCCCCGGGAAACCCCGTGACGACGAGCTTGTAGGCCGTGACGGCGGCCAGACCCGCGAGCGCCGCCTCGAGCGTGCGACGATGGCACAGCGCGACGCCAAGGAGCGTCAGCGCGAACAGCACGAACTCGAATGGAATGCCGAGCGGCTGCCATCCCGCCGCCACGGCCGCGGTCCCGTTCACGGACAGGCCGGCACGTCGATGCGCACGAGCTCACGCAGCCCGTCGCCGGCACGCACGAGGCGCAGCACGAAGTCGAAGCGGTCGACCTCCGTACAGTAGTCGAAATCCGCGCGCGGCGCGTAATCGCACGCCGGGTCGAAGAACTTGCGGGCCGCCGGTGCCTCACGCAGCCTGTCGCGCACGGCCTGCGTCGACGGCGGCGCCTGTCCCTCGAACAGTGCGACCAGCGTCTCGGCGCAGAGGTCATCCTCGACGCAGCGCTCGCGGGCTTCATGGCCCATGCGCACGATCGTGACCTGCGCCGGATGGCGCGAACGGACGTAGCGTGCGAGCGCCGAGACATTGACCAGACTCGCCGTCAGCACCTCGTCCGCCAGCTTCGCGCCGACCAGCCCCTGCGTACCTGCATGCGTCGTGTGCACGAACGGCCGGCCAGCGACGCCGTACGCCACGACCTCGGCCGGTGAGTTGCCGAGATCGAAGCCGGGCAGCCTGCGCGCATGACGCTCGCCGGCCAGCACGGCGCCGGGCAGGCTCGCGCGCAGGGCGAGCGCCTCCTCGACCGCACCCACCGGCAGCACGCGGCTCGCACCGGCGGCCACGGCATGCGGCGCGACTGTGAAGGCCCGAAAGACGTCGATGACCAGGGCGGTGCCGCGGGCTCGCGCCGCGCCGGCAACGTGGTCGACGACCTCGACGTTCACCCGCGGACCTGTCGCGCGTGCGCGTGCAGCGGCACGACCTTCGCGCGGGGAATGAAGTTGAAGTCCGTCGACGTCGCCCAGGTGTAGGCGCCCATCATCCGGCCGACGACCAGGTCGCCGATGTGCAGCTCCGGCAGCGGCACGTCCTCGCGCACGACGTCGATGCTGTCGCAGGTCGGCCCGGCGAGCACGCTCGGATGCCCAGGGCCTGCGCGGTCCGGCACCTCGATCGGGTAGGTCGCGTGGTCGTAGAGCTGACCGCTGTACGAGCCGTACATGCCGTCGTCGAGGTAATACCACCACCGTCCTTCGCGCTGCGCGCGCCCGACGACGCGCGCCACGGCCGTACCGGCCGGCCCGGCGATGAACCTGCCTGGTTCCGCGATGACGCTGACGTCGCGCGGCAGCCTTTTCAGCGCGCGCCGAATCGGCCGGCAGAACGGATCGATCGGGATCGGCTCGCGCCGGTAGCCGATCGGGAAGCCGCCGCCGATGTCGAGCAGATCGAGCTGGCCGAGGCCGTGCGACCTCGCATGCTCGATCAGCTCCTGGCACGCGCCGATGGCCTCGACGTACTTGGCGGGGTCCGCCACCTGCGAGCCCACGTGGAATGACAGCCCGCGCACGCACACGCCGAGTTCCTGCGCCAGTTCGAGCAGGTGCGGCACGGCCGCCGGTTCGCAGCCGAACTTGCGCGACAGGTCGACCACGGCCGTCGGGTCCCGGAACGACAGCCGCAGCAGCAGCTCGGCGCGTCGGCGATGACGACGGAACTTGCGGACCTCATCCGGATTGTCGGCGACGAACCTGCGGATGCCGAACCGCAGCGCCGCGCGGATGTCAGCGTCCGTCTTGATCGGGTGCGTATGAATGCAGCGCTCCGCCTCGACACCGGCCGCCTTCACGAGCCGCAGCTCGCCAGTGGTCGCCACGTCGAATGCCGCCCCCAGGTCGCGCAACTCCGCCACGACCACGGGATGCGGCAACGGCTTCAACGCGTAGTGGAGCGTCACATCGGGCAGCGCCCGCCGCAGCGCGCGATACTGGCGGCGCAGGATGTCGCAATCGACGAGCAACAGCGGCGTGCCGTGCCGCGTCACGAGCGCGCGTAACTCCTGGGCCTGCAAGCTCAGACGTCCTGGCCGAGATCGGCGCGCAGGGCCGCGATGTCCGGATCGCCAGAGACGACGTTCTCGGCCGAGGCGGCGCGACGCAGTCGGTCGCGCACCGCATCCCACGGCTCGCCGGCAGGCACTTCCTCGACGAGGATCTCCTTCGCGCCCGCCTTGTCGAGCGCACGGAGATTGACGTACAGCTCGCGGGCGTAAACGTCGGCGCGGCGCCCGGCGTTGATCCACGTCATGTACTTGTTGGCGACGCGCGGCGGGCGCATGGCGAGCACCGCCACCTTGTCGCGCGTCTCGGTGAGCTGACGCACGACTTCCTCCAGCGTGCGGCTCGGGACGATGCTGAGCGGCGTGCGCGGTGCGTAGTGCTTCGCGTCGGTTCCGGGAACGCGCGGCGCCATGGCGTCGGGGCCGCCCTGCGTGTCGGGCACCACGGCGCGCAACTGCGACAGCGTGATGGCACCCGGCCGCAGGACGCGCGGCACTGCATCGACGCAGGAGACGATCGTCGATTCGAGCCCGATCTTGCAGTCGCCACCGTCGAGCACGATCAGTTGTGCGCCGAATTCGTCGCGCACGTGCTCGGGACGGGTCGGGCTGATGCGACCGTAGCGGTTCGCCGACGGCGCGACGATGCCGCTGCCGAACGCGCGCAGAAGTTGCTGGGCGACCGGGTGCGCCGGCATGCGGACCGCGACCGCGTCCTGGCCCCCGGTGATGGCGAGGTCGACCGCCGGGGCGCGCCGCAGCACGAGAGTCAGCGGACCGGGCCAGAAGCGCTCGGCGAACGCCGCCGCCGCGGGCGGCACGTCGAGCGCCCAGCGTTCGAGCGCCCGCGGATGGTCGATGTGGACGATCAGCGGGTGCGTCGCCGGCCGCCCCTTCATCTCGTAGATCTTGCGGACCGCGTCCGGGTTCTGCGCGTCGGCGCCGAGGCCGTAGACGGTCTCGGTCGGGAACGCGACGATCTCGCCGTCGCGCAGGGCCTCCACGGCCCGGTCGATCTCGTCCTGCGGCAGTCGCGCGGTCACCATAGATCGCGCATGATAGCGACAAACCCACGCTCTCGCGCTGGCGCGCTCACGGAATGCGGCGGCGTTCCCATCCCGCGGAGGTGCGGCGCAATTCGTAGGTCGGCCAGTAGTTCTGATCGAGCTTGAGCGTGGTCACGCCGGTCGAGCCGTTCCACGTGACGGTCTTGAGCCGCACGGACGAGCGGTCCGGTCGCCCCTGGACCGCCCCGATGAACGCGTCGAGGTCCGGGGTCGGCTTGCCGTCCACTTCGACGATGCGCCGGCCCGCGTACAGGCCGTACCGCGTCGCCGGCGAGCCGTAGGAGAAGTAGGCGACGAACACGCCCTGCGGTGGGATCGCGCGCTGCATGGTCATCGCGCGGTGGGGCGCGTGCAGCACGGCACCGGACCAGAGCAGAAGCCGGTCGATGTCCTCGCCACGCAGCGCCGCCGTCGCGACTTCGAACGTCTGCTCCACGCCATCGCGCAGCACCGTGACGGCCACCTGCGGTGACTGCGTCGCCTCCTCGACCTCCCGGAACCGGTTCAGCGTGACACCGTCGACGGCGAGCAGCAGGTCGCCCTCGCGCAGGAACTGCGCCGCGCCCGAGCCCGCGGCGACACGGGCCACCGCCAGAACCTGCCGGTGCTCCTGATCGCGCGCCTCGAATCTCGTCACCCATTGCGGTGGCAGGCCGAGCCGGCGTGCAGCAGCGATCGGGATGGCCTCGAACTCCGTCTCCAGCGAATAGAGCGGGCGACCCGAACGCGCCGCTTCTACCGCCTCCAGTACGACCGCGGCCGGCATGCCGCGGCTCACCTGCACCGTGTCGCGCGCACCCTCGGTCGCAAATGTCGACCAGAGCGCGCGCACCTTGCCATCGCGCCCGACGATCACGCCGTCGAAATCTGTCGGGGCGTTGACGAGCGTCGCGACCTCGAGATTGGCGTCGCGGAACTGCAGCGTGCGCGACAACGGGAACGTCACGCCGTCGACGGTCGCCACGTGCGTGGCGAGCGAGCGCAGACGCGAGTCGGCGCTCAGCCCGACGACCGTGACGGGTTCGCCGGGCTCGATCTCCCGCGGGTCGAACCGCGCCGCGCGGACACCGGAGCCGGCGAGCAGCGCCGGGTCGAACGAGACGACCGACAGGTTGTGCAGCGGATGGACGTATTCGACGCGTCCCGGCACCTCGATCGAACCGCCGAAGGTCAGCCGCACGTCACCGGGCGCCACGGGGACGGTGTTGCGGTCGACCACGACCAGCCCCCGCTCGGCGTCGACCACCACACCCGTGCCATGGTAGTTGCGCTCCGTGATGCCGGCCACCGAGAAGGGCATGTCGAAGCTGACCAGCGCCAGCGAGTTCGCGAGCCCGTTCGCGACCTTGTCGCCGCTCGTGGGGAACGTCGTGCGCGCGGGCTCCTGCCGCGCCGTCGCCGTCGTCGGCGCCAGGTCCTCGCAGGGCCACAGGCCCGTGGCGTCATCCCTGTGGCACTGGCGCGCCGGGAACCAGGAGCGGTCCATGCGCATGACGCGCGTCTCCGACCCCTTGGGGTCGTCGAGCGTCGAGTACCGCAACGCCGCGCGTTCGCCCTGGGCCAGACCGCCGACGATCGCGGTGAAGTCCGCGAGGCCCGTGACGGGCCGGCCACCGACGCTGGTGATCAGGGAGCCGCGCGGGACGCCCGCGGCATTGAGCACGTAGCCGGGGTTGGCGACGAACACGCCGCGCACCGGCGCGTTGAAATGCCGTGCCATCTGGTAGGAGAGCGTGTGCACGACGGCGTCGCCGAATTCCACGAACGCCGACGGTGTGATCGCGTGCAGGTCGCCGACGGGCAGCACCTGCCGGATGCGCTCGCCGCCGCGCTCGACGTCGATCTCGATCGTGCGCCCGACCGAAGCGTCGACGATCTCCTCGAGCGGCTGGAACGTCGTCACCAGTTGCCCGCTGACGTGCGTGAGGATGTCGCCGGGCTGCAGCTTGCCCTCGGTCGTCGATCCGGGCAGCACCTCGTCGACGACCAGCATGCCCGTCAGCTCCGGATGGGCGCGCCGCGCGGCCTCCTCCGTCGTCGACTGCAGCCCCAGGCGCACGAGCTCGTCGTAGGGCGTGTACGCGAACACCGTCTGCAGCGTCCCGCGCGGTACGGGCTGCCTCTTCTGGATGAGCTGCAGCGCCCGCTGCACGCGTCCGAGCGGCAGGTAGAAGCTCGACTGCGCGCCGTTGCTGCCGCCGGCATTGAGCGCAACGACGCGGCCGTGGATGTCGATCACGGGCGAGCCCGACGAGCCCCCCGACGTGCCAGAGGCTGCCTGCAGATAGAACGTGTTGAAGTCATTGTATTTTCCGACGCCGTACTCCGGCGCCTCGCGGTCGAGCCGCGCGAGCGTGCCGGCGAGGATCGAGAGCTGCTCGCCCGCGTCGTTGCCGACGACGCGGATCTCCGTGCCGACGCGCGCCCCCTCCGGATACAGCGGCAACGCGACCGGCTGCACGTAACGCAGCTTCGCCGGGTCGTAGCGGTACAGCCCGAAATCGTGCACCGGGTCGCGGTAGACAGCCCGCAGTTCCACTTCCTCGCGGTTCTGGAAGATCGCCGTCGCCACCACCGGCCCCGGCGTGACGACGTGCCGGTTGGTCAGGATCAGGCCGCGCTGCGCATCGACCACGAAGCCCGTCGCCTGACTCGACTGGTTCCACTCGGTGTCGAATGCGCGCGTCTGGTCGATCTCGATCGACACGACCGAGGACGCGATGCGCTCCAGCGTGCGGTCCCACGCAGGGTTCTCCTCGACCGGTCGCGCGATGCCGGTCGCGGGCACCGGCTGCACGGTCGGCGGCGGCTCGGGCTGTGCGTGCAGCAGATTGCCCGTCAGCAGCAGCAGCGCGGCCCAGCGACCGGGGCGCGCGGACAGCCCAGTCGGCGCCGTGCGGCTCACAGCGGGCGGCCGAACGCCGCGCGGTAGCGGTCCTTGAATTCGTTCATGTCGAACCGGTGATTCTGGGTGCCCGGGTGCGCGATCTTGATCGAACCCATCATCGAAGCTATCCGACCGGTCGTGGGCCAGTCGAGTTCATTGAGCAGCCCGTAGATCAGCCCCGCGCGGTAGGCGTCGCCACAACCCGTCGGGTCGCGCACGGCATCCACCGGCGCCGTCGGGATCGCGTACTCCTGCCCGTCGGCGTGGATCACGCTGCCTCCGGCGCCCCGGGTGACCACGTAGGCGCGCACCTTGGCCGCGATCTCCCCGGCCGTCAGCCCGGTGCGCTCCTGCAGCATCTGCGCTTCGTAGTCGTTCACGGCCACCCACGTCGCCCGTTCGACGAACGAAGTCAGTTCCGCGCCGTCGAACATCGGCAGACCCTGTCCCGGGTCGAACAGCCAGGGGATGCCGGCAGCCGTGAACTGCGCCGCGTGCTGCACCATGCCCGCGCGGCCGTCCGGCGCCACGACGCCGAGCCGGATTCCAGCCTCGAGAGGCACCGCGTTCAGGTGCGACTTCGACATGGCGCCCGGATGGAACGCCGTGAGCTGGTTGTCGTCGAGGTCGGTCGTGATGAAGGCCTGCGCCGTGAATTCGTCGTCGAGCTCGCGTACGTAGTCGAGGCTCACGCCACTGCCCTCGAGCCAGCGCCGGTATGGGCCGAAATCGTGCCCGACCGTGGCCATCGGCACACCGCGCTCGCCCAGCAGCCCGAGGTTGTACGCGATGTTGCCGGCGCAGCCGCCGAAGTTGCGCCTCATGTTCGGCACGAGAAAGGACACGTTCAGCATGTGGATCCGGTCCGCGAGGATCTGCTCGCGGAAGCGGCCCTGGAAGACCATGACCGTGTCGAAGGCGATCGAACCGCAGATGAGCGACGTCATCGTGAAGCCGCCGGCTTCCACGTCAGATCGAGCTGCTTCGCCGCGCGCACGTCGTCGAGCCGGCGCACGGGCAGCGTCCACGGCGCGCCCTGCAGCTTCGCCGGCTCGGTCTCTGCTTCCTTGCGGATCGCGACCATGGCGTCGACGAAGGCGTCGAGTTCCTCCTTCGACTCCGTCTCCGTCGGCTCGATCAGCAGGCACTCCGGCACGAGCAGCGGAAAGTAGGTGGTCGGCGCGTGGAAGCCGTAGTCGAGCAGGCGCTTGGCGAAGTCCATCGCGTTCACGTCCCATTCGCGCGCCTCCTTGCGCAGCGTCACGATGAACTCGTGGCTTGCGCGGCGCTCAGGGTAGGCGAGCTCGAATCCCGCCTCGCGCAGCCGCGCCATCAGGTAGTTCGCGTTCAGCGTGGCGAACTCGGACACGCGCTGCATGCCTTCGCGGCCGAGCATGCGCATGTAGACGTAGGCGCGCAGCAGCACGCCGGTGTTGCCCATGAAGTTCGACAGGCGCCCGATGGTCTGCGGCAGGTCGTGCTCGTCGAGCCAGCGGTAGCGTTCGCCGTCACGCCCGACCACGGGCACGGGCATGAACGGCAGCAGCCGCTCGCCCACGCCCACGGCGCCCGAACCGGGGCCGCCGCCGCCGTGCGGCGTGGAGAACGTCTTGTGCAGGTTCATGTGGATGACGTCGAACCCCATGTCGCCCGGCCGTACCTTGCCGAGGATCGCGTTCAGGTTCGCGCCGTCGTAGTACAGCAGGCCGCCCGCCTCGTGCACGATGCGCCCCACCTCGAGGATGTTCCGCTCGAAGACGCCGATCGTCGACGGGTTCGTGAGCATGATGCCCGCGGTCCGCGGCCCGACGACCGAGCGGAGCGCCTCGACGTCGATGTCGCCGTTGGCGAGCGTCGGGATTTCCCTGACCGTGCAGCCGCACATCGTCGCGGTCGCAGGATTCGTGCCGTGCGCCGCGTCCGGCACGATGATCTCGTTGCGCAGGTGATCGCCGCGTGCGTGGTGGTAGGCGCGGATCATCGCGACGCCGGCGAACTCGCCCTGGGCCCCCGCCATGGGCGTCAGCGACACACCGCGCATGCCGGTCACTTCCTCGAGCATTTCCTGCAGCTCGTGCAGCACCTGCAGCACGCCCTGGCCCGTCGCGTCGGGGGCGAGCGGATGCCGCGCGAGCAGTTCCGGCAGCATCGCGTACTCGTTGCACGCCTTCGGGTTGTATTTCATCGTGCACGACCCGAGCGGGTAGAAGTGCGTGTCGATGGAGAAATTGAGCTGCGAGAGCCGCGTGAAGTGGCGCACCGCCTGCAGCTCGGAAACCTCGGGCAACAGCGGCGGGCGCGACCGACGCATGGCCACCGGCACGGGCGCCTCGACCGCGAGCGGCGGGTATTGCGCGGCGGCGCGGCGGCCGCGGGCGGAGTGTTCGAAGATCAGCTTTTCGTGCATGGCTTTCATCCTGCGGGATCAGGCTGCGACGGCCGGGCCGCGCATCACCTCGGCGAGCGCCCCTGCGTACTGCTCGATGTCGCCCGTGGTACGGGTCTCGGTCGCGCAGACGAGCAGCGCGTGGCCGAGCGACGGATACCGCGCCGAGATGTCGTGGCCGCCAACAATGCCGCGCGCCGCCAGCGCCGCGAGCACGCCCGCGACCGGCCGGTCGAGCAACAGTACGGCCTCGTGGAAACGCGGCTTGTCGAAAGCGAGCCGCACGCCCGGCACGCGTGTGAGCGCATCGATCAGTTGCTGCGTCCGCTGCATGCAGGTCGCCGCGACCTGGGCAAGCCCGTCCGGTCCGAGCAGCGACAGGTAGATCGTCGCCGCCGTCACGAGCAGGCCCTGGTTGGTGCAGATGTTCGAGGTCGCCTTGCTGCGACGGATGTGCTGCTCGCGCGCCTGCAGCGTCAGCGCGAACCCCGGCTTGCCGTCGATGTCGACGGTCCGTCCGATGATGCGGCCCGGCATCTGCCGCACGTGCTCGGACTTCGTCGCCATGAAGCCGAAATACGGTCCGCCCGACGACAGCGGCACGCCGAGCGGCTGTCCGTCGCCGCACGCGACGTCGGCGCCGCGCGCACCCCATTCGCCCGGCGGCTTCAGCAGCGCCAGCGACGTCGGGTTGACCACAGCGACCACGAGCGCACCGTTCGCGTGCGCCCAGTCCGTGATCGCGTCGACGTCCTCGAGCGTGCCGAAGAAGTTCGGTTGCTGCACGACGACGGCCGTGATGTCCTGCCCCGCGAACGGCTCGAGCGCCGCGACGACCGTCTGACCGCCCTTCGGGTCGAAGGGCACCGGTTCGAACGCCAGGTTCTGGTTGCCCGCGATGACCCGCGCGACGTCGCGGTACGTGGGATTCACGGCCGCGGGCACGAGGATGCGCTGCGACTTCGACCTGCGGTTGGCACGCACCGCCATCAGACACGCCTCGGCGAGACCCGAAGCCCCGTCGTAGAGCGACGCATTCGAGATGTCCATGCCCGTCAGGCTGGCCATCATCGTCTGGTACTCGTAGAGCAACTGCAGCGTGCCCTGGCTCGCCTCGGCCTGATAGGGCGTGTACGCGCTGTAGAACTCGCCACGCGTCACGATCGCCCAGACCGCCGAGGGAACGTGGTGCTCGTACGCACCGGCCCCGATGAAATTGAGCGGCCGGCCGTCGCGCGCCGCCAGCCCGGACATCAGCCGGCCGACTTCCATCTCCGACAAGGCGGGCGGGACGCCCGGCAGGCCGGGGGCGCGAAGCTCCGCGGGGATTTCCTCGAACAGCGCGTCGATGTCCGGTGCGCCGATGGTGGCGAGCATCGCACGGATGTCGGACTCGGTATGGGGAATGAAGGGCATGGTGGAGTGTCCAGCGGTTGCCGGGGTTCAGGCCGCGATTCAGCTCAATGCGTTTCCGCCGCGAGCGCGGCTTCGTACGCCTTTGCGTCGAGCATCGCCGCGAACTGCGCCTTGTCGTCGAGGCGCACGCGCATGATCCAGCCGGCGCCATACGGATCGCCGTTGATCAGCTCGGGCTGGCCGCCGAGGTCCGCGTTGCTCGCGATGATCTCGCCCGTGACCGGGCTGTAGATGTCGGAGGCGGCCTTGACCGATTCGACGACCGCGCAGGCCTCGCCGGCCTCGACGCGGCGACCCGGCTCCGGCGTCTCGACGAAGACGAGGTCGCCGAGCGCCTGCTGCGCGTGGTCCGAGATGCCGATGGTGACCGTGCCGTCGCTCTCCAGGCGGGCCCACTCGTGGGACTTCAGATAGCGGAGGTCGGCGGGAACGTTGCTCATGGTGTCCTCTCTGGAGTTTGTCGTTGCCGGAGACGCGAGGCGGTCAGAGCGCAATGGCGACCTGGCCGTTGCGCACGAAGGGCGGCCGCACGACGCGCGCGGCGAACAGCCGCCCGCGGATCTCGACCTCGCAGCGGTCGCCGGTCGGCGCCGGCACGCGCGCCAGGCCGATCGAACGCTGCAGGGTCGGTGAGAACGTGCCGCTCGTGACCTCGCCCTCACCCACGTTGGCGACGATGACCTTCTGGTGGGAACGAAGCACGGCGCGATCCTCGAGCAGCAAGCCGACGAGCTTGCGCGTCACGCCGGCCTGCTTCTGCGCCGCCAGCGCCGCGCGACCGACGAAGTCGCGGTCCTGTGGCTCCCAGGCGACGGTCCAGCCGAGGCCGGACTCGAGCGGCGAGGTGGTCTCGTCCATGTCGTTGCCGTAGAGGCTCATGCCGGCCTCGAGCCGCAACGTGTCGCGCGCGCCGAGACCACACGGGCGGACGCCCGCCTCGCGCAGCCGCTCCCACGTCGCGACGGCCTCGCCGGCGGGCAGCATGATCTCGAAGCCGTCCTCGCCGGTGTAGCCGGTGCGGGCAACGAGGCGCTCGCCGGCGTCGAGCCCGAAGAACGGGCCGAGCTGCAGCGCGCGCTCGGCCAGCTCGCGATCCATGACGGCCGCCGCCTTCTGCCGCGCGTTCGGCCCCTGCACGGCGATCATCGCCAGGTCGGTGCGCGGCTCGACCGTGACGCCGTACGGGCCCGCCTGATCGAGCAGCCACTGCAGGTCCTTGTCGCGCGTGCCGGCGTTGACCACCATGCGGTACCAGCGGTCATCCATGTAATAGACGATGAGGTCGTCGATGACGCCGCCGTGCTCGCGCAGCATGCACGAATACAGCGCCTTGCCGCGCTGTGCGAGTTTCGCCACGTCGTTCGCGAGCAGCCGTCGCAGCCAGTCGTGGACGCGCTCGCCGCGCAGGTCGACGACGCACATGTGCGACACGTCGAACATGCCGCAGTCGCGACGCACGGCGTGATGTTCCTCGATCTGGGAGCCATAGTTGACTGGCATGTCCCAGCCACCGAAGTCGACGGTGCGGGCACCGGCCGCGAGATGTGCATCGTAGAGCGGAGTGCGCTGTCCCATTCGAGCCCGTCCTCGTCAACGGTCATGGCCAGAAACGCAAAGGGCGGCAGGCCGCCGTGACGACCCGCCGCCCCTCTGTCCTTTGACCTGAGAGATCGGGCGCCGGCCACAGCCGCCGGTGCCGCACCCCTTCGGTGGGCCCGCTCGCGCGGGCCGCTCTCCAGAGCCCATCAGGCCGCTGCCGTACGTTTGCCTGAGCGTTTCCGGGCGGGTTGCGCCTTCGGCGGGCTCCTGCGAGCCTCTCTCCGGACGGGCCTGGCGATGGGTGCGCGCATGTTAACCCACGTCCCGGGGCCGCGACCACCGCGCTGGTGCCGCGCACGCTTCCGCCGACTTGCCAAGGCGCAGTCCGCGCCGGAACATCCCGGTTCCTCGCCGCGCGCGCCGCTGGCGGCCGTGCGAGGCCCCGCCTTCCTGACGACCGAGGCTACGTTACATGCGCCGAACGCCGTTGCTGGCCTTGCTGCTCCTCGCCTGCTCCGTCGCCCGGGCCGCGGACGTCGGCGCGACGGCACGACTGCACGCGCTGTTCGATGCGGAGTGGGAACGCGGCCTTCGGGAAAATCCGATCGCGGCAACTTACGTCGGCGACTCCCGCTACGACGATCGCTGGCCGGACCTCTCGCTCGCCGCGCGGCGCGCGTCCCACGCCGCCGATCAGGCGGCGCTGGCACAGCTCGAGGCGATCGACCCGGCGTCGTTGAGCGAGGCCGACCGGCTGAACCGCGACCTGTTCCGCCGCCAGACCCAGGCCAGCATCGACTCCTACGAATACGGCGACTACCTCGTGCCGCTGTCGCACCGTGGCGGCCTCGTGAGCGCGTACAGCCTCGCCGACATCGCCGTTTTCCGCACCGTCGCGGATTACGAGCGCTGGCTCGCCCGCCTGCGGACCATCGACGTGCCGCTGGACCAGCTCATCGCGTCCATGCAGGAGGGCGTGAAGCTCGGCAGGGTGCCGCCGAAGGTGCTGATCCAGCGGCTGCCGAAGCAGATCGCACGTCAGGTCGTCGCCGATCCCACGCAGAGCCCGTTCTACGACGCGTTCCGGACGTTCCCCGACTCGATCCCGGCTGCAGAGCGCGAGCGCCTGCAGGCGGCGGCCCGGCAGGCGATCACGACGACGATCGTGCCGGCGTATGCGCGTCTCGGTCGCTACGTCGAGCAGGACTACCTGCCCCGGTGCCGCGACAGCGTCGGGCTCTGGGACACGCCGCAAGGCGACACCCGTTATGCCGAACTCGCGCGCTGGTACACGACCACCGACCTGACGCCCGACCAGATCCACGAAATCGGACTGCGCGAAGTCGCCCGCATCCGTGCCGGGATGCTGCAGGTCATCGCCCGCACGGGATTCACCGGCAGCTTCGACGAGTTCCTGACCTACCTGCGCACCGACCCGAAGTTCCGCTACACGGACCCGCACGAGCTGCTCGTGGCGTACCAGGCGATGGCCAAGCGCGTCGACCCGCTGCTGCCGCAGTATTTCGGCAAGCTGCCGCGCATGCCCTACGGCGTGCGGCCGATCCCCGACCAGGTCGCACCCGACACGACGACGGCCTATTACCAGGCGCCGGCCCTCGATGGCAGCCGCGCCGGCTACTATTACGTGAACCTGTACCGGCCTGAGGAGCGGCCGAAGCACGAGATTCCCGTGTTGACGATCCACGAGGCGGTGCCCGGCCACCACCTGCAGATCGCGCTGGCGCAGGAACTCGGCGAGTTGCCGAAGTTCCGCCGCGACTTCGAGGCGACCGCCTATGTCGAAGGCTGGGGTCTCTACAGCGAGAGTCTCGGCCAGGAGATGGGGCTCTACGACGACCCGTACGACAAGTTCGGCCAGCTCACCTACGAGATGTGGCGCGCCGTGCGTCTCGTCGTCGACACGGGCCTGCACCATGGGCACTGGACCCGCCAACAGGCCATCGACTACTTCAAGGCCAATGCCGCGAAGACGGAGCTCGACATCGTCAACGAGATCGACCGCTACATCGGCAACCCGGGCCAGGCGCTCGCCTACAAGATCGGCGAGCTGAAAATCCGGCAACTGCGCGGCGAGGCGGCGGGCGCGCTCGGCGACCGCTTCGACCTGCGCGCGTTCCACGACGTCGTCCTTGGCAGCGGCGCCCTGCCGCTCGACGTGCTCGAGGGCAACGTCCGCCGCTGGATCGCCGCGACGAAGGCGGCACCGGCGGCCGCCGGCCGGTAAAATCGCCTTTTTGCCGACATACCCCATGAGCAGTCCCATCGCCCGACGCCCCAGCACTGCCGTCCGCATCGGCCCGGTCACGGTCGGCGGCGGTGCACCGGTCGTCGTGCAGTCGATGACCAACACCGACACGGCCGACGTCGAGGCGACCTCGCTGCAAGTCCGCGCGCTTGCACTCGCCGGCTCCGAACTCGTCCGCGTCACGGTCAACAGCGACGAGGCAGCCGCGGCCGTGCCGCACATCGTGGAGCAGCTTGCCCGGATGGGCGTCGGCGTGCCGATCGTGGGCGACTTCCATTTCAACGGCCACAAGCTGCTGCGCGATCACCCCGCCTGCGCGGCAGCACTGGCGAAATACCGGATCAACCCGGGCAATGTCGGACGCGGTAGCAAGCGCGATCCGCAATTCGCGGCCATGGTCGATACCGCGTGCCGGTACGGCAAGCCCGTGCGCATCGGCGTGAACTGGGGCAGCCTCGACCAGGATCTGCTCACGCGTCTGATGGACGAGAACTCACGCCGGGCGCAGCCGCTCGACGCCCGCGACGTCATGCGCGAAGCCATCGTCGTCTCCGCGCTGGAGAGCGCGCAGCGCGCCGAGGAACTCGGCCTGTCGCATGACCGCATTGTGATCTCCTGCAAGGTGAGCGGCGTGCAGGACCTCGTCGCGGTCTACCGCCGCATCGCGGGCCGTTGCGACTACGCGCTGCATCTCGGCCTCACCGAGGCCGGCATGGGCTCGAAGGGCATCGTGGCGTCGACGGCCGGCATCGCCGTGCTGCTGCAGGAGGGCATTGGCGACACCATCCGCGTCTCGTTGACGCCCGAACCGGGCGGCGACCGCACCAACGAAGTGGTCGTCGCGCAGGAGATCCTGCAGACGATGGGCCTGCGTTCGTTCACGCCGATGGTCGTGGCCTGCCCGGGCTGCGGACGCACGACATCGACGTACTTCCAGGAACTCGCGCAGAAGATCCAGGCTCACCTGCGTCAGCGCATGCCCGAATGGCGCGCGCGTTACGCGGGGGTCGAGCAGATGACCGTCGCGGTGATGGGCTGCGTGGTGAATGGTCCGGGCGAAAGCAAGCACGCCAGCATCGGCATCAGCCTGCCCGGCACGGGCGAACGTCCGGTCGCGCCCGTGTACGTCGATGGCGAAAAGGGTCCCACGCTCAAGGGCGAGTGCATCGCCGAGGAATTCCAGCAGCTCGTCGAGGAATACGTCGAGCGCAGGTACGGCGAGCCCGCCCGCACAGGCGCCGCCGCAAGGAGGTCTGCCCATGACGACGCCGTTGCGTGACAAACGCTGCCAGTCGCTGCCGCAGGGCACGCCAGCGTTGCCGCCCGAAGCGGCCGTGGCACTGCTCGGCCAGTTGCATGCCGGCTGGTGCATCGCAGAGGACGGCAAGTCGTTGCGTCGCGCGTTCGGCTTCGAAGACTTCCACCGCACCATGGCGTTCGTGAACGCCGTGGCGTGGATCGCGCACGCCGAGGATCACCACCCCGACCTCGAGGCAGGCTACGACCACTGCCGTGTGACGTTCTCGACCCACACGGTCGGCGGCCTGTCCGAGAACGACTTTGTCTGTGCGGCGAAGATCGACGCGCTGTAACGGATGGAGAAGCTCCGCAGGAGCCGCCCTAGAACAGTGACGCGACAAGCTTGAAGACCAGCACGCCGAGGACCACGTACGTCACGACGTACACGGCGACTTCCAGCACCCGATAGACGATCACTTTCAACGGCTTCATCGCGCCCGTTCCGTTCGCAGCCAGTCCCCCGGCTCGCGGGCCAAGGCTGCGCCTGACCCGCGGCGGGCGGAATCAGCACATACCCCGACGCCACGAACCTGCTGCGATGCGTCGGGAGCCCTCGTGCGGCGTGTCGGCATGTTCCTACGCGCGGTAGTCGGGCGCCGATTGCCGCGGGCCGCGTCCGGTCGCATGCTTCGCCTCCCCCAGGAGGATGGACCATGGTCAAGCGCTGCCCGCATTGCCAGACCCGGCCGCTGCGCGCGGATGCCGAGGCGTGCTGGTACTGCGGCAAGGATTATCGCGCTGCACCCCGGTCACGCCGCCCGGCTCATCTCCATCACCAAAGACGCGCCGCCACACCCCTGCCCGAGCGCGATTTCGGACTCGTCGAGCCGCGCTGAGCCTCAGCGGAGCATGGACATCCTGCCGCGACCGCGACCGGCGTCTCCGTCGGCGACGTGCTCCTTCCGCGGCCAGGCGGAGGCGTCGATCGTCGCGCGATAGCCGTGCCACGTCGCGTGACCGACCAGCGGCAGCGTGAAGCCGAGCGCCACCATGACGAGCGCGAGGGGCGCGAGCCGCCCGCGGCCCAGCAGCAGCAGCGCGAACCCGGGCGCGACCGCGACGACGATGACCGCGGCCCATACGACCATGGCGTGCTTGTTGCGCAGCACGGCATTGACGCTGGTGACGACGGCGGTGATCGGGTCGACGTCGCGGTCGACGAGCATCGGCAGCGAGAACGTGGCGGCCGCAAACACGATCAGCGCGAAAATCGAGCCAACCGCGGTGCCGATGCCGAAGAACTGCAGGTAGTCCCGCCAGTCCGGCGTCGTCATGTCGACCGGAAAGAAGATATGGATGGCCGACGCCGCGCGCCACCACACGAGGAAGACGATCATCAGCATCAGCGCGAAGACCATGAGGTTGCCGAAGGCGCGGCGTTCCTCGACGAAGCAGCGGCGCAGCGACGGCCGGGCGCCGCGCTCGAGCTGCTCGCTGATCGAATACGGCCCGACGGCCACGACGGGCGCGACGAGGATGAAGCCGGACACCAGCGCCAGCAATTCCCAGTAGCCACCGAAGCGGATCGTGATCCAGGCCAGCGTCCAGCTCAGCAGCACGACGACGAGACCGTAGCTCAGGCTCTGCCGCGGCGCCGCGCGGAAATCGGCCCACGCGAGCCGCAGCCAGCGCAGGGCCGCGAAGGTGTCGAGCGGGCGGCAGGGCGCGACGAACGGCAGCGCGCTCGCGTCGACGGGCTCGGGTACGGACGTCATCCGAGCAGGAGCCTGTCGGCCTCGGGATCGACCTCGGTCATGAGGTCGACGGGCTGGCGCGCGAAACGCAGCGCCGCAGCATAGCCGCGCCGGTCGCCGCCATTGTCGAGCATCCATTGCGCGTGCTCGCAGAGCAGCGTGAGCTGCAGCGCCCGCGCCAGTGTGAGTGCGATCCGGCGCGCACCCGCCTGCAGCACCGTGTCATCGTGCATGCTTTCCAGCGTCAGCACGGCACGTTCGATGGCGCCGACCGCCTGCTGCGCGGCTGCCACCAGACGCGGCGCCTTGGCGTTGCGCCGACAGGCCGATGCCCGGCCGAGCAGCGCGGCGAGCCCCGCGTGCAGGTCGGTGCGCAGCAGCGCATCGAGCGCCAGGACGTTGGTCGTGCCTTCCCAGATCGTCAGCACGTGCGTGTCACGCAGGAGTTGCGGCAGACCGGTGTCCTCGACGTAGCCCGCACCGCCGAAGCTCTCGATCACCTCGGCGACAACCGACACGGCCTGTTTGGCCGTGACGAGCGTGACCAGCGGCGTCAGCAGGCGCAGCAGCGCGCGCTGCTGGGCATCACTTTCGCCGGCGGCATGCCGGCCGTTCAGCTCGACCAGCAGGAACGCCACCAGGAACGCGCCCCAGGTCTCCGCCTCGAGCCCGGCGAGCGTGTCGGCGTGCAGCGGGAGCCGCTCGAGCGGTTGCCCGAACGCCTGCCGCCGCCGGGCGTAGGAGCGCGCCAGCGCCAGCCCGCGACGCATGAAGGCGACGGCGCAGACGCTGTTCCACATGCGCGTCACGGCCAGCATCGGCTCCATGGCGCGGACGCCATTCAGCGGCGCGCCGACCAGTTCGGCGCGCGCTCCGTCGAGCACCATTTCCGCAGTCGGCACCTTGCGCGTGCCGAGCTTGTCCTTGAGCCGGTCCACGCGCAGGCGATTGAGCTTGCCACCCGCGTCCCGGACCTCGACATAGAACATCGCGAGACCGTCGCCACCCCGCGGATTGCCCTCGGGACGTGCCAGCGCGAGCGCCATCTGCGAGGTCACGGCCGACGTGAACCACTTGCGGCCATAGAGACGCCAGCCGGCACCGTCGCGGACCGCTCGCGTCTCGCAACGACCCACGTCGGAGCCGCCCGTGGTCTCCGTCATCCACTGGCCACTGGTCCAGAACGTCGCCACGTCGCGCGACGTGAGCCGCGGCACGGCGCGCGCCTGCTGCTCGGCGCTGCCCGAGATGAGCAGGGATCGCGCCGCGCCGTCGGTCATGCCGAGCGGACAGGCGTACCAGTCCGAGGACGGGTGGAACAGATAAACCTTGAGGAACTGCGCGAGCCTCGCATAGCGCCCCAGCGACCGGTCGTAGCCGGTCGCGACGAGGCCGTGCTTCACGGCCAGCTTCTCGGCCTCCAGCCAGAGCCGCGTGACGACGATTTCGTCGATGCGCTCGCCCCAGGCGTTCCAGTGCGTCAGCACGGGTTCGTTGAGACGGTCCGCGAGCTGCAATCGATAGAGTTCGCCGCCGGCGAACCCGCCCAGCTCGCGCAGTTCCTCGCGCAACGGCGTGGCCACGTAGCCGGGCAGATGTCGCGAGAGCCAGGAGCCGAGCAGCGGGTCGTCGTCGAACTGGTTGCCGAGCGTCGGCGGCGCCTGCGTGAACAGCATGTCCTGCCAGTCCGAGTTGTTACCGGCTACCGTCGAGTCCGGGTCCGGTGGGGTCATGCGCGCGCTCCCCTGCTCTCGGTGGCGCGCCGGGCCAGCGCGGGCACGTCGCCGCCGAGACCCAGCGCGCGCGCGATCAACTGTCGTCGGATGAACGGCTGTTGCGACACGATCGACAGGCCGACGCGACGCGCGGCCGCGACGGCGGTGCTGCGCTCGCCGAACACACGGTTGATCGTGTCGCAGACCGCAAGCACCACGGCGTTCTCGCTGCGCCGCCAGCGCTCATACCGGCGCAACACCCGCAGGCCGTGCAGTTCCTCGCCCTTGCCGGCAGCGGTGACCAGCACCTGCACGAGGCTCGCACAGTCGAGCAGACCGAGATTGACACCCTGGCCGGCGAGCGGGTGGATCGTGTGCGCGGCATCCCCGACCAGCGCGAGTCGCGGCCGCACGTACTCGCGCGCGTGCCAGAGTGCCAGCGGAAACCCCGCGCGTCCGCCCACGAGCGTGAGACGACCGAGTACGCCGTCACTCGCGGCGGTCACGCGCTCACCGAACACGGTGGTCTCGATGGCGATCAGCTCCCGGGCTTCCTCGGGGCTCGTGCTCCAGACCAGCGACACGCGTCCGTCCCGCAACGGCAGCAAGGCGAGCGGCCCGCCCGGCAGGAATCGCTGCCACGCCGTCGCACGATGCAGCTTTTCGGTGTGCAGATGCGCAACGACTGCCGTCTGGCCGTAGGTCCAGCCCGAGCGGCCGATGCCGGCGAGCTGTCTCGCCACCGACTGGCTGCCGTCCGCGCCGATCACCAGCTGACAGGAGAGACGACGGCCATCGTCGAGCGCGAGCCGTGCCACGTCGTCGTCGAACTCGAGACCGGCGAGCCCGCCGCGCACTTCCGTCACGCCGCGCAGCAACGGCGACTCGTGCAGTGACCACTGCACGCGCAGGTTCTCGACGATGTGACCGAGGTTCGGCTCGGCCGTCTCGTCGGCGGCGAACCGCAACGCATCGGGACGCCCGGGCGAGCTGCCCGCATCCCAGACGACCATCTGCGAGTAGGGCGAGGCATGCGGCTCGATGGCCGCCCAGGCGCCGGCCGCGGCGAGAATGTGCTGCGACGCGCGCGACAATGCCGAGACGCGCAGGTCGAGATCCTGATCGTCGGGCCGGCGCGGCGCCGCCGGATCCACCAGCGCGACGCGCCAGTGCGACAACGCCTCCTCCCGCGCGATCAGTGCCGCGAGACAGGTGCCCACCATGCCGCTGCCGACGATGACGACGTCGAAATCCGTCCTGCGCGGTGTCGCCATCAGCCGACCCCCGCCAGTGGCACGCCGCGTGCGAGACGCGGCACGCGCGCGGCGGCCCCGACGCTCAGCCGCGCGAGCGCCGACTTGGCCGGCGGCAGCACGTCGAAGGCCAGCAGGCCGAGGCTGCGCAGGCTGCGGACCGCGCCGAGCGGCGTCGTGAACACGCGGACCAGCCCGTCGGTGAACTGCACGATGCGTCGCCGGTCGGTCGCGCGCCATTGCGCGTAATCCTCGAGCAGTCCCGACGTGCCGGGATCTGTGACGCCCTCGAGCCGGCGGTCGGCGATGACCTCGGCGAGGCTCATCGCGTCGCGCAGCCCGAGATTGAAGCCCTGGCCCGCGATTGGATGCAGCCCCTGCGCGGCGTTGCCGACGACCGCGAGCCGTGCCGCGCTGTGTCGTTCGGCCTGCGACAGCACGAGCGGGTACGTGGCGCGCCGGCCGATGCGCAGGAAGCGACCGAGTCGGAACCCGAACGCCCGCTGGAACTCGTGCAGGAAGTCCTCGTCAGAGAGTGCGAGCAGTCGCTCGACCTCGACCGGGGGCACGGTCCAGACCATTCCGCAGCGCGCGTCGGTGAGCGGCAGGATCGCGATCGGCCCGGCGTCGGTGAAGCGCTCGTACGCCACGTAGTCGTGGAACCGCTGTGCGACCAGCACGGCCGTGATCGCCGTCTGCCCGTACTCGATGCGCTCGACGCCGATGCCGGACTGCTCCCGCACGAGCGACCGCATGCCGTCCGCGGCGACGACCAGCTTTGCCGCGAGCTCGCGCGACTCGTCGCCGGCGTCGAACCGCACGACGCGGACGTCGCCCGCGAGCTCGCTGCCGGTGACGCGCGCCGGCGCGATGGTCTCGACGTCGGGTGCCTGCGCCAGCCCCTGCCAGAGCGCTGCACCGATGGCGCGGTTTGGGGCCACGTAGCCGAGCGCCTCGAGGCCCTGATCCGCGGCATCGACGCGGGCACTGCCGAACCGCCCCTGATCCGACACGTGGATCCGGCGGATCGGGGCAGCCTCGCGCTCCATCGCTTCCCAGACGCGCAGTGTGCGGAACGCACGCACGGTGCCGTTGGCGAGCGCGGTGGTCCGCTCGTCGAAGCTCGGATGCTGCTCGCCCGCGGCGGGTGGCACGGCTTCGACCAAGGCGATGCGCAATCCGAGCGGCGCCAGCGCCAGGGCGAGCGACGCGCCGACAAGCCCGCCGCCGACGATGGCCATGTCGTATTGGGACGTGGTCACGGAATCGCCTCCTTCAGGCGACGAGCGTACGGGACGTCATGGTGCGCTCGATCTCCGCCGGTGTGCGCGGCAATCCGGCCGTCAGCAGCTCGTGGCCGGCCGGCGTCACGAGCACGTCGTCCTCGATGCGCACGCCGATGTTCCACCAGCGCTTCGGCACACCCTTGGTTCCGGCAGGAATGTAGATGCCGGGCTCGACCGTCATGACCATGCCGGGTTCCAGCACGCGCCACTCGGTGCCGACCTTGTACTCACCGACGTCGTGCACGTCCATGCCGAGCCAGTGGCCGGTCCGATGCATGTAGAACTTGCGGTAGGCCTCCTGCCTGATCAGCGTCGCAACGCGACCGCGCAGCAGGCCGACCTTGACGAGCCCCTGCGTGATGGCACGCACGGCCGCATCGTGCGGCTCGTTCCAGTGGTTGCCCGGCCGGATCGCCGCGAACGCTGCCTCCTGCGCATCGAGCACGATCTCGTAGATCGCTTTCTGCTCGCGCGTGAACTGCCCGCTCACGGGAAAGGTCCGCGTGATGTCCGACGCGTACATGCCGTACTCGCAACCGGCGTCGATCAGCAGCAGGTCGCCATCCTTCAGGACGTCGGCATTCTCGTGATAGTGCAGGATGCAGCCGTTGGCGCCGCCGCCCACGATCGGATGGTAGGAGATGTCGGCCTGGTTGCGGTGGAACTCGTGCAGCAGTTCCGCCATGACCTCGTACTCCGTCACGCCGGGGCGTGTCGCCCGCATGGCCCGCAGGTGCGCGGCCACCGCGATCTGCGCCGAGCGACGCATGACCGCGGCCTCGGCGCGGCTCTTGTACAGGCGCATGTCGTGCAACTGATGGTCGAGCGCAACGAACTCCTGCGGGCTGTGGATGCCGTTCTTCGCCTGGCCCTTGAGACCGTTCACCCAGCCGATCACCCGCTGGTCGAATTCCGGCTGCGAGCCCATCGAGTAGTAGACGCGGTCGCAGCGCTCGAGCAGGCCGGGCAGGATGTCGTCGATATCGCCGATCGGAAAGGCGTCGTCGGCCCCGTAGTCGCGCACGGCGCCGTCGGGCCCGGCACGCCGGCCGTCCCAGGTCTCGCGCGCCGGATCACGGTCGCGGACGAACAGGATGTATTCGGCCTGCTCGCGGCCGGGGATCAGCACGGCGACGGATTCCGGTTCGTTGAACCCCGTCAGGTAGTGGAAGTCGCTGTCGGGCCGGTAATGGTAGTGGACGTCGCCGTTGCGCTGGCGCTCGGGTGCGCCCGGCAGGATGGCGATGGCGCCCTTGCCCATGATCTTCATGAGCTGGCGGCGGCGGCGCGCGTACTCGTCTTTGCGCAGGGTCATGTGGATCAGTCTGCTCCGTCAGCAGGGGTCGGTCGGCAGGGAAACTCAGTGGCGGGCGGTCGACGTCGTCTGCGCGGCGCGCAGCTCGGCCAGTTCGTCGTAGATGAGCTGGACGCCGACGCGCGCGTATTCGACCAGTTCCGCGAGCGCCGATTCCTCGACTTCCGCACTCTCCGCACCGACGTTGCCGGCCCTGGAGATCTCCGCGAGATCCGCGAGCACCTCGGCCACGTCGACCGGCAGCGCGCCGCGCGCATACGGACCGGCCGCGCCGAATCCATACAGGAACCCCTGGGCCCAGGCGCCGAGCGCCTCGACGCGCTCGGCAAGACCCGCGTCGTCCCGCGGCAACAGCGGCTGGAATTCCATGTCGCGGCCGTCGAGCACGGCGCGGCTCTGCTCGAACAGCTCGCGCAGCGGGCCATGGCCGGCGCTCGAGCGGGCCGCACCCTCCGGTGCCTCTGGCACCAGCTCCTCAAGCCATTCGGCCGGCAGATAGACGCGCCGCGCGCACAACGCCCCGACGAGGCAGCCGTGCGCCTCCGCCGCCGACACGGTGGACCCGCCCGCCGTCAGCGCCTGCGCGACCTCGTCGTAACCGATCGTGACGGACATCGCGGCTATCGTACCACCGCACCCCCGCCCCGGCCCCGGATCGGGATTCGTTCAAATTGATTACCCGAGGGTCGGGCTCTATAGTGCCTCGCATTATGAATGAGCCCGCAGCCCGATCCGCCGTCGACGTCGAACTGCGTCGCATCGAACGGCGACTCGCGGAACTGGTGACCACCGTCACCCAGCTCAAGGAAGAGAACCGCGCCCTGCGTCAGCGTCAGGACAGCCTGATCAGTGAGCGCGCCAACCTCCTCCAGAAAAACGAGCAGGTGCGCGCACGCGTGGAAGCGATGATCGGGCGGCTGAAGGCGATGGAGCAGGGCTGATGAGCGAGGAACGCATCTCGCGCGTGAGCGTGCGGCTGCTGGACCGCGAGTACCAGGTGGCGTGCCCCGCCGAGGAGCGCTCCGACCTGCTGGACTCGGCCGAGTACCTCGACGGCAAGATGCGCGAGATCCGGGACACCGGCAAGGTGGTCGGGCTGGACCGCATCGCCGTGATCGCCGCGCTGAACATAGCGAACGAGCTGATCAAGCAGCGCAAGCAGGGCACGGTCGTCGAGGGCGACGTCGGCGCCCGGCTGCGCTCGCTTCGCGAGCGCATGGAGACCGCGCTCGCGAAGGGCCAGCAACTTGAACTCTGAGGGTTCGCCGCAGTCCGAACCCTCGACGACGAATTGGCGCCACCTGCGGTGTTCGACACGGATCGGGTTACCTCTCGACCGTATGTTAAATACCCTGGGGAGCCGGGCCAGCCGGCAGCATTGTGCAAGTCCGCCTCGAGCGGAAAGCCTTAAGTGCCGCGGCCTTCCCCGAATATTGCTCTGTGTCGAGAGCAATGGTGCGTGACGGCACAGGCGGGTGGCGCCTTCCCTCTTCACTTCACAACGGCGGTCGAAACACGCCGGCGCCTGCGGGCGCTGCGTCGCGGCATTCCTGACGAACCGCGCCGCTCTTTCGACCTCGCGATCCGCCGCGAACTCTGGCGCCTGCAGGTCTGGCGTCCCGGGCGCCGCGTCGCGGCATTCCTCGGCATGCCGGACGAAGTCGACCTGCGCCCCTGCTTCGACGCGGCATGGCGCCTCGGCGTGCGGCTCTACGTCCCGCGCATCCTGAGCGTGCGCCGGGGCGAGATGGCGTTCGTTCCCTGCGACCGTGACGCACGGCTCGAGCCGAACGCGTTCGGCATCGCCGAGCCCGCCGTCCCGATCGCCCTGCGCGTGAGCACGCTGCAGCTCGACACGATTCTCGTGCCCCTCGTCGGCTTCGACGCGCAGTGTCATCGCCTCGGCATGGGAGCGGGGTTCTACGACCGCGCGCTGCGGCGGCGACGCGAGCACGGGCAGCCATTCCGTCGCCCGCGGGTAATCGGCGTCGCCTACGCGATCCAGCAGGTCGATCGCCTCGAACCGGCACCGTGGGACGTCGCGCTCGACCTGGTGGTCACCGAACACGGTCTGCTGCGCCGCCCACCCCGCTCGACCCGAGGCACCGACCGATGCGCCACTGGCTGATGAAATCCGAACCCGACGTCTTCGGCATCGACGACCTCGCGCGCGCGCCCAGGCGCACGACGGCGTGGGAAGGCGTGCGCAACTACCGGGCGCGCAACCTCCTCAGGGACGATTTCGGTCGCGGCGACCTCGCGTTCTTCTACCACTCGAGTTGTGACGTCCCGGGCATCGCGGGCATCGTCGAGGTCGTGCGCGCCGCGTATCCCGATCCGACGCAGTTCGATCCGGCGAGCGAGTATCACGACACGGGCAGCACGCGAGCGACACCGCGCTGGTACTGCGTCGACGTTCGGCTCGTGCGACGAATAGTGCCTGTAATTACGCTGCCTGAGCTGCGCAAGCACGCGAGCAGCACGTTGCGCGACATGATCGTGCTCGAGCGCGGCAATCGTCTTTCGGTGACGCCGGTCACGTCCGCCGAGTGGCGCTTCATCCTCTCCTTGCGACCGTGATCGACGCGCGCGCGAGGTCGTCGGCGTCGTGAACGGAGTGTCGCACCGAGACGCCTCGTCAAAAAAAACGTGACGCTGGTATTGCAATTCAAAATTGAATTCTGTAAATACTGCGCCCGGGACTAACCCGACATGGAGATTTGATCATGGCAGCTAAGGCAAAGAAGGCGACCAAGAAGAAGGCCACCAAGAAGAAGGCGGCGAAGAAGAAGTAAGGTCGCTGACGAAGAGGCGGCGATCCTCGCAAGACGAAGGTCGCCGCCGATTCCGAAACGACGACTGTGCCCGCGCAAGCGGGCACAGTTGTTTCAGGGCCAGGGAAAGCATCGATGAGCCAGGACGAGCAGAAACGCCGCGCCGCCACCGCAGCGATCGGGCACGTCACACCGGGCACCGTCGTCGGTGTCGGCACGGGTTCCACGGTCAATTTCTTCATCGACGCGCTCGCAGCCATGCCGCGGGGCATCGCCGGCGCGGTCTCGAGTTCCGTCGCGAGCACCCGCCGGCTCGAGGCCTGCGGCATCCCGGTGCTCGACCTCAACTCCGTTGAAGGCCTCGACCTCTACGTCGACGGCGCCGACGAGGCGACGCGCGACCTGCACCTGATCAAGGGCGGCGGCGCGGCGCTCACCCGCGAGAAGATCGTGGCGGCCGTGGCCCGCCGCTTCGTCTGCATCGTCGACGAGGCCAAGCTCGTCGAGCGGCTCGGCCGGTTCCCGCTGCCCGTCGAGGTGATCCCGATGGCGCGCAACCACGTCGCGCGCGAGCTGCGGCGACTCGGTGGCGAACCGGTCTGGCGCGAAGGCACCGTCACCGACAACGGCGGCCACATCCTCGACGTCCGCGGGCTCGACATCGTCGACCCGGTCTCGCTGGAGCGCGAGATCAACCAGCTCGCGGGCGTGGTGACCGTCGGGCTGTTCGCCCGGCGCGGCGCCGACGTGCTCATCGTCGGCACGGACGCCGGTGTGCGGACGCTGGAGCCGCGTGACCGCTGACGCACGGCTGCTCGTCGAGCTGACGGCCGTCCTCGGCGACGGGCTGCTCACTGCTCCCGAAGCCTGCACCGCCTTCGAGTGCGACGCGCTCACCGCCCACCGGCAGGTGCCGGACCTCGTCGCGCTGCCCACGAGCATCGAGCAGGTCCGCGCCGTCCTGCGGATCTGTCACGCGCACGGCACGCCCGTCGTCGCGCGCGGCGCGGGCACCGGACTCTCCGGCGGCGCGTTGCCGGTGCCGGGCGGGCTGCTGCTCGTGCTGTCCCGCCTCGACCGGATCCTCGAGATCGATCCGGCTCGCGCACTCGCCCGCGTGCAGCCCGGCGTCACCAACCTCGCGGTGTCCGAAGCCGCAGCGCCTCATGGCCTCTACTACGCGCCCGATCCCTCGTCGCAGATCGCGTGCTCGATCGGCGGCAACGTCGCCGAGAACTCCGGCGGCGTGCACTGCCTCAAGTACGGACTCACCGTGCACAACGTGCTCGAGGTACAGCTCGTCACCATGGACGGCGGACTGCTCACGATCGGCTCGCGCGCCGGCGATGCCCCGGGCCTGAACCTGCTCGCCGCCGTGATCGGATCCGAGGGCATGCTCGGCGTCGTCGTCGAGGCGACCGTGTGTCTGCTGCCGGTCCCGCGGCGCGTGGAGCTGCTGCTCGCGGCGTTCGACGACGTCGGCCGATGCGCCGATGCGGTCGGACGGCTGATCGCATCGGGCGTGCTTCCCGCGGGTCTCGAGATGATGGATGCGCCGGCGATCCGGGCTGCGGAGGCGTTCGCGACCTGCGGGTACCCGCTGGACGCACAGGCGCTGCTGCTCTGCGAGGTCGACGGGCTCGATGCCGACGTCGCGGACGAAGTCCGGCGGGCGCGGGACGCGATCCGGGACGCCGGCGCGACGAGCGTGCGTCTCGCCGTCGACGCGCAGGAGCGGCATCGTCTGTGGTCAGGGCGCAAATCGGCGTTTCCCGCGGTCGGCCGACTCGCACCGGACTACTACTGCATGGACGGCACCATTCCACGACGCCACCTCGCCGCGGTGCTCGCGCACATCGGCGAACTGTCCCGGGAGTTCGGTCTCGCAGTCGCCAACGTGTTCCATGCCGGCGATGGCAACCTGCATCCGCTGATCCTGTTCGACGCCGGTCGCGATGACGAACTGGATCGCGCGGAGCGGTTCGGCGCCGAAATCCTGGAAGCCTGCGTCGCCGCGGGCGGCACCGTGACCGGCGAGCACGGCGTCGGCGTCGAGAAGCTCGGGCCGATGTGCTCGCAGTTCGGGACCGCCGAACTGGAGACGTTTCACGCACTGAAGCGCGCCTTCGACCCGGCCGGCCTGCTGAATCCCGGCAAGGCCGTGCCGACGCTGCACCGCTGCGCCGAGTATGGCGCGATGCGCGTTCACGGTGGCAAGCTGCCCTACCCGCAACTGCCACGGTTCTGATCGCGCCATGACCGTCGTCGAACAGGACCTCACCGGGGCGCTGACCGACCAGGTGCGCGCAGCCTGTGCGCGACGGGAGTCCCTGCGCATCGTCGGCGGCGACACCAAGCGGTTCTACGGCCGGCAGGTCGCCGGCACGCCGCTCGATGTCGCCGGGCATGCCGGCATCCTGACCTACGACCCGGCGGAGCTCGTCCTGACGGCACGAGCCGGTACGCGGCTCGCCGACGTCGAAGCCACACTGCACGGGCGCGGTCAGCATCTGCCGTTCGAGCCGCCGGCGTTCGGCTCGGCGGCGACGCTAGGCGGCACCATCGCCACAGGTCTCGCGGGGCCCGCGCGCGTCGCCCGGGGACCCGTGCGCGATCACGTGCTCGGCGCAACCCTGCTGTCCGGGGACGGGCGCGTGCTGAAATTCGGCGGCGAGGTCATGAAGAACGTCGCAGGCTACGACGTCTCGCGCCTGCTCGCAGGCTCGCTCGGTGTGCTCGGCGTCCTGCTCGACGTCTCGCTCAAGGTGCTGCCCCTGCCGCCCGCCACACAGACCCTGCGTGTCGCCTGCGATGCCGACCGCGCGCTCGCATGGCTCCACGACGCGACGCGCCGTGGCCACACCGTCAGTGCCAGCTTCTGGCACGCAGACGAACTTCACGCGCGGCTCGAAGGCGCCACCGCCTCGCTCGACGCGCTCTCGGTCACGTCCGGCGGCGAGGTGCTTCCCGTTGAGGAGGCCACCACGTTCTGGCGCGACGTGCGCGAACATCGACTGGCGTTCTTCGCGGGCACCGCGGCACCTCTCTGGCGTCTGCACGTCCCCGCCAACTCGGACCCGGCTCCGTGCGATCGGGTCGGCCGCTGGGCCTTCGAATGGCACGGTGCCCAGCGCTGGCTCATCGGGGTCGACGCCGGGACAGCCCATGCGCTCGCGCACCGCGTCGGCGGTCACGCGACGCTGTTCCGCGGCGCCGGACCGGACGACGAGGTGTTCGCTCCGCTGGACGCGCCGTTGCTCGCGCTGCACGTCAGCGTCAAACGCGTGTTTGATCCGCAGGGCATCCTGAATCGCGGCCGCATGTACGCCGCCCTTTGACGTCGGCGACGAGCCATGCACGCACGCCCTGCAGATTCGCTGGTCGCTTCCGCTGCCGCGACCGAGGCCGCCGAGCTCATCCGTCGTTGTGTCCACTGTGGCTTCTGCCTGCCCGCCTGTCCGACCTACCGCGTCACGGGCAGCGAACTCGACAGCCCGCGTGGCCGGATCTACCTGGTCAGGCAATTGCTGGAACAGGGGTCGGCGACCGCGACGACGCGGACGCACCTCGACCGTTGCCTCACCTGCCGCGCCTGCGAGACCGCATGTCCTTCCGGCGTGCAATACGGCCGGCTGGTCCATCTGGGGCGGGAACTCGTCGCCCGCCAGCCGCCGCCCCTGCCCCGCTCACGCCGCGAACGCTGGTTGCGTTCGACGCTGCTCGCGGTGGCGACGCGTCGCGTGCTGTTCCGTCTGCTCGTGCGGGCGGGACGCGTCGTGCGGCCATTGCTGCCGGCGTGGCTGCGGGCGCACGTGCCCGACCGGCGCAAGATCGAGGCCGCACCACAACGATACCGCCCGGCCTCGTCACCGCTCTGGCCTGCGCCGCGTCACACCCGGCGCATGGCCGTGCTCGAAGGCTGCGTGCAGCCTGCCCTCGCGCCGGAGATCAATGCCGCCGCCGCGCGCGTGCTCGACCGCCTCGGCTTCTCGCTCGTGCAGGCCCGTGACATCGACTGCTGCGGCGCCATGGACCATCATCTCGGCCGGACGGACGTCGCTCTGCGCAAGGTGCGCGCCAACGTCGATGTGGGCGCGCGCCTGCTCGACGGCGGCGTCGAGGCCATCGTCAGCACCGCGAGCGGCTGTGGCGTGTTCGTCAAGGACTACGCCCATGCCCTGCGGCATGAACCGGTTGCCACGCGGTTGACCGGGGCGCGCGTCGCGGCGGCGACGCGGGACCTGAGCGAGGTCGTCAACCCTGTGGCGCTGGCCGCCGCGCTCGGTTCTCCGACGCGTACGCTGCGAGTCGCGTGGCAGTCGCCCTGCACGCTGCAGCATGGCCAGCGCGCCGCGACGCGGGGCAAGGTCGAGGCCATCCTGCGGGTCGCCGGATGCGAACTCGTCGCGACGACGGAGCCGACGCTCTGCTGCGGTTCGGCCGGCACGTACTCGGTCCTGCAACCGGCGCTGTCGCACGAGTTGCGGTCGCGCAAGCTCGCCGCACTGAGCGGCGACCGGCCGGACGTGATCGCCACCGCGAACATCGGCTGTCTGGAGCACCTGCGCCGGGCGAGTGTGCAGCCTGTCCTGCACTGGATCGAAATCGTCGCTGCCCGGCTCGACGACGTGCCCTGATGGCAGGTGCCCGGCGCATTCCTCCCGATGTGGCGGCTGCCGCGGTCGGTGTGGACGATGCGCTCGTCCGGCACGAGTTCGAGGTATTCGCCGCCGGACGAATGCGCATGATCGCTGCCGAAGTGCGTGAACGACATGCGGTACCGGCCACCCACGCGCGCATCGAGTCCGTGGACATGGCCGGTGAGCCCCCGCGGCGGCAGAAGCTTCGCCAGCGCGTCGGGATCGAGGAACGTGCGACAGACGTGGTCGGCGTGCGCACGAAGGGCCCGGTGCAGGCGGGCGGTTCCGGTCTCTCGCATCGTGGCCTCCTCTGGCTTCGGCTCGTCCGGTCGTTGCGGGGCTGCTCTACGGACTCCTGTTTGCATTGCCAGGCTGGCTGGCGATCGTCGCGCGCGCCGTGGCGCTGACCTGATCGGGCGTGCCCGGCGGATCGCGTCAGTCGCGCTCCGGCGCCCCGAGCGGAAACAGGTGTCGGTACGGCCGCGCCTCGTCCACCGCCCGCGCGACCGAAGACCGCGCGAGCAGCCGCGCACGGTACGCCCGCAGGTTGACGTGCCCGACCGGTATCTCGTTCACCCAGTCCGCATAGAAGAGCGAAGGGGCCGCGGCACAGTCGGCGAGGGTAAAGCCCGCGTCGACCGCCCAGGTACGGTCAGCGCAGCGTTCGTCGAGCCACGCGTAAATGCGGCCGAGCATGGCCCGCGCCTCTGCCACACCGTAGGCGTCACGGGCCTCTTCCGGACGCAACCGGTCCCCCACGATCTTCTGCATCGGCGTCATGACGTAGTTGTCGAACAGGCGATCGAGCATGCGTGCCTGCACGCCGGCTTCGCCGTCGGGAATGAGCCGCACGGGGCCTGGGTGACGCCACTGCAGGTATTCGATGATCGTGCTGCTCTCGAGGACGGTGCGGTTGCCGTCGACGAGCACCGGAAATCTGCCCAGCGGCGAAAGTGCAGCCAGTTCCGCGCCGGCAGCGGGTTCTTCGATGTTGCAGTACTCGAACGGCGTGGCGTTTTCGTAGAGGGCGATCAGCGCCTTCTGGCAGTAGGACGAGAACGGGTGTACGTAGAGCTTCATCGCGTGCCGCTCCTCCCGGTCGGGGCCGTCATGCCCCCTCCATGACCCGTACGATCCTGCACATCGACGACGGCGCACGACCTTCGTGCCCACGCCGTCTCATCGCCGCACCAGCTGCTCGCCGATGACGCCTGCCTTCCGGAGCGCCTCGAGTTCCGCCCGGGTCACGCCAGGCAGGCCGGTCAGGACTTCTTCATTGTGCTGCCCGAGGGTCGGTGCAGATGTACGCTGGCCGCAAATGGCATTCGAGAAGCGCAGCGGAAAACCCGGGTAGCGGTGCTCGCCTACGTACGCTCGCGCGAGCTTCCCGTGCATGCCCCGTGCTTCGAAGTGGGGATCGTCGAGGAGTTCCAGGGGCTTGAGCACGGCGGCCGACGTGACGCCGCACGCCTGCAGCCGCTCCATCACTGCCCGCTTGTCCTGGCCCCGGGTCCACTCGCCGATCTCGCGGTCAAGCGTCGCCTCGTGCGCCTTGCGGGACTCCGGGCTGGCATAACGCGCGTCCCGCAGCCACTCGGGCCGCCCCATGACCCGCACGAGGGCCGCCCACTGCGCGCCGGACTCGACCGAGATGCTCACCCACTCGTCCTCACCGCGGCACGGATAGACGTTGTGCGGTGAATGGACGGGATCGTGGTTGCCCATCCGCTGCCGCTGCGCACCCGTAATCTGGTATTCGATGATCTCCGGCCCGAGCAGGAACGCGAGCGACTCCACCTGCGACAGGTCGATGAACTGTCCCACTCCGGTCCGCTCGCGCTCCTCGAGCGCGAGGAGCGCTGCGTACACGGCCATGATGCCGGAGGTGACGTCGGACGCCGCCATCATGTGGGTCGGCGGGCCGTCGGCATAGCCGGAGACGGCCGCCGCGCCGGCAATCTGGTCGAATACATAGCCGAAGCCGACGAAATCGCGCCAGGGACCCGAATGTCCGAAGCAGGACATCGAGATCATGATGACCCGGGGATTGATCTCCTTCAGCCGGGCGTAGTCGAAGCCGAGATTGCCCATGACCCGGGGCGAGAAATTGTCCATCACCAGGTCGCTCGTCGCGACGAGCTGCGTGAAGAGTTCCTTGCCGCGCGGCGAATTCAGATCGAGGGTGATGCCCCGCTTGTTGGTGTTGCTCGCGTTGAAGTACGAGCCCATCTCGTAGAAGCGTGGGTCGCCCGGTTTCGAGGTATTGAAGAAGCGGAAGCCGTCCGGCCGCTGCGCCGCTTCGATCTTGATCACGTCCGCCCCGAGGCCACCCATCAGCGACGTGCCCGTCGGCCCCGAACGATAGTGCGTCAGATCGGCCACGCGTATGCCGGCGAGCAGGGCCTTGGCGGCCGCACGGTCGTGCGGCGCCGTGCACGGCGACGCCGGCCGGCCAGCCGGCTTCGGCATCACGGAATCGCGCTCGTCTCGAGTCGGCGCCGGTTTTCGGTCGGTCCGCAGCGAACCGGACCGAAACGGTGCGCCCGGCTGCATGAATTCGCCCAGCCCCGGCTGCACGGTCCGGATCATGAAATCCCGAGCGAGGAGCTGGTCGCAGTCGAGCAGGTCCTTTGCAGAAAACGGGATTCCGGCGGGAATCTGCAACTGCTGGGCGGCGTAGAAAGCCTCCATCCGCGTCTTGTCCTTCACCCACTCGTTTGCGGCAGCCATGAACTCCGGCACGATCGAGCGCTTCTTCTCCATGTTCGAGAGCAGCGTCGGATCCAGCGCCAGATGGGGCAACCCGAGCATGATGCAGGTGCTTTCCCACTGGCTCGGCGAGAGGTGATTCAGCGCGATCCAGCCGTCGCGGGCCTCGAGGTAGAAGGTCTGCAGCGAGGCGGAGAAATTCCGCCGCAGGGGTGGGCAGCCATACTGCTCCAGCACCTGCGGGTACGAGAGCATGTTCAGGCAGGCTTCGAGGGCGGAGACGTCGACATGCTGGCCCCGGCCGTCCACGCGGCGACCGCGCAGTGCCGCGAGCGCACCGATGGCGCCATAGATGCCGGCCATGTAGTACATCACGGGGAACCCGACCTGGAGCGGTTCCCGACCGGTGTCGCCGAAGGTGCAGGCCCAGCCGCCGAGCGACGAAATGGCGAGATGGTCGCCAGCGAAATGCCGATAGGGTCCGGTCTGGCCGAAATCCGTGATTGAGACGAGGACGAGTCCAGGGTTGCCCGCGGCCAGGGCATCGTAGCCGAGCCCGAGCACTTCCATCGTCCCTGGGCGCGACGACTCGATGACGACGTCCGACGCGGCGCTCAGGCGCCTGAATGCGTCGCGTCCGTCGTCCGTGGCGAGATCGAGCCGGCAACACCGCTTGTTCTGATGCAGGAATGCATCGGAGGCATCGGCTTGCGCGCGGCTCTCGCCTGCCGGGTTCGCGATCCTGACGACCTCGGCGCCACCGTCGGCGAGCAGGCGCGCGCAGAATGGCGCCGCGATGCCGTCGCCTAGGTCCAGAACCCTGAGCCCGTGCAGCGCCGCCATTCCTTCCCCCCGCGATGGGTCAGCCAACGACCCGGAAACGGATCAGGGTCACCTGCTCGCTCAGGTCCTCGAATCCCGCTTCCACCGGCAGCCCGTCGCGCAACTCCTCGAGCGGGCAGTCGATGCTGCCGACGACGCGAAACCCCTCGTCCATCTCGACCAGCACGACTGCGTAAGGCACCCGGTCCGCGAAGTACGGATGCGAGGTCCTGCGCACGACTACCCAGCTGAAGACTCTACCGCTGCCGCCAGACCGCTTCCAACCACGCTCGAGGTGGCGACAGGCGGGACACGCGGGCTCCGGCGGGAAAACCACGGTCCGGCAGCGCGGGCATTCCTGCACGAGCAGCTCGTGGCGCTGCAACGCCGCCCACCACTCGGCATGGTCCCGGTCGATCTGCGGCATCGGGCGTGGAAGTGCTTGCCTGTGCGACGTCATCTTCGACTCACTTCGAGAGGATCAACGCGCTCGTGGGTGCGCCCCAGCAGCTCGTGACCAGCGAGAACTCCACGTCCTTCACCTGCGCAGTCGATGTACCACGGACCTGGCGCACACCCTCGAGGATGAGGTTCCAGCCGTGGATGTAGCCCTCCGACAGCAGGCCGCCGGCGGTATTGAGCGGCAGTTCGCCGTCGTGGGCGATGCGCCCGTCGCCGACGAAGCGCGCTCCCTCGCCCTTCCCGCAGAAGCCGTAGTCCTCGAGCGAGGTGAGCACGAGTGGCGCGAAATGATCGTAGATCTGCGCGACGTCGATGTCCCGGGGCGCGAGACCGCTCTCACGCCAGAGACGCTCCGCGGTGGCCACGACTTCGTCGCCGGTCGTGAGCGAGCCACGATACCAGTTGGTCTGGTACCAGACCGGACACCCGGTCGCCTGCACGGCCGTGTGGATGAATGCCGGTGTCGCGGCCAGCGTCCGCGCGCGTTCGGCCGACGTGACGAGGTAGGCGACGGCTCCGTCCGTTTCGAGGCAGTAGTCATAGCGACACAGCGGTTCGGCCAGGACGGGCGCCTGGAGGTAGTCCTCACGCGTCAGCGTCTTCTGGTGGAGCATCGCGCGCGGGTTGCGGTTCGCGTGCGCACGAAAGGTCACCGGCACGTCGGCCCACTGCTCACGCGTCTCGCCGAATTCGATCATCCGCCGGCGGGCGTGCATGGCCGTCCACTCCCCGGGCACCACGAGTCCATACGGAGCGTGCAGGCCATACACCCAGGGAAACACCGGCACGGCCTCCGCACTGCCATAACGGTGCCCCGAGCGCTCGTTGAGCGACCGATACGCGACGACGCAGCCGCACACGCCGCTCGCCACCATCATGGCCGCGTGCGCAACGGTTCCGCACGGCGAGCCTCCACCGTGCGGGATCGTGGCATAGGAACGGATGTTGCGCAGGCCGAGGGCGTTGATGACGTCGATCTGGTTCGTGTCGTCGAAGTCCGAATTGACGATGCCATCGATGTCGTCGGGGCCGAGACCCGCGTCCTCGAGCGCCGCGAGCACGGCTTCCACCGCGAGCCGCCGTTCGCTGCGGCCCGAGTTTGCGGAGAACTCGGTGGCGCCGATGCCGACGATGGCGGTCTTGCATCTCAGTGAACGGCTCATGGGTACCGCCCGGTCAGGCGGCAGGCTGGTAGCCCGCCCCGGTACCGAACCGGTAGCGAAACACCGTGCGGCTGTCAGTGATGCAGAGGTCGCCCTTCTGGTTGCGGTACGAGGCCTTGACCGTCACCTGGTGGCCGACGCCGACGCGAAACGTCTTCGGCACGACGGCCATCACGCGCTCGCTCTTGAATACGCGATCTCCCGGGCGCAACGGCGCAAAGCACTCGATTTCGTAGTCGGTCGCGAGCAGCCGATTGCCCGGCAGCGGCACGCTCATGAAGAAGGTCGAAGATTCTCCGGGCGGTCCCATCCACTCGGGCCGCCAGACCCTGTGTTCGGCGGTGAGCACGACGACGCCCCAGGGTGCGATGCGACCGCCCCAGCGGGTCTGCCTCCCGTACTCCTCGCTCCAGTAAAGGGGATTGGGGTCCTGGATCCCCTCGACGAAGTGCTCGATGTGCTCGATGTCGATCGGCCAGGGCTGTTCGACGGACTCGGATTCGCGTCCGATCCACTGCATGCCCTCTTCCTCGGTGCCGATGCGGTACACGTAGCCGGCGGGGTCGGTCTCGAACACTGAGTCGGTCACTTCGCGTCTCCTGGCGCACAGAGGACCACGGTGGCGCTGCCCGTCGCGGCCCGGCTCCCATCCTGCCGCTCGAGCCAGATGTCGAGATCGACGAGACGCTCCTCGTTCTCGATCCGCTTGCCGGTCACGATCCCGCCCGCCTGCACGGTGTCGTGGCGCACGATCGGTCGTCCCATGCGGTACTTGATGCGTCGCGGGATCGAATCGGGGCCGGCCCAGGCGCAGAGCAGGCGCTGGAACAGCCCGTGTTGCCACGTCGCATTCATGAAGATGTCGGGCAGGCCCTGGGCGCGGGCGTACTCCACGTCGTGGTGGCCCGGGTACCAGTCGTGATGCGATGAGGCGATGAACAGGAACATGGTATGACTCAGTGGACCGATGCTGATCGCGGGGATCGCATCCCCAACGCGCACATCTTCATACCGGGTGTCCACGACGGGCGGCAGCGCCATGTCAGGCTCCTACGTGAGGGCGATTGAATGCTGTTCGTCGAGTCGCAGCGGGTCCTTGTCGAGGATCTCCGCCGCGACGACTCGTTCGTGGTACTGGCAGTTGCCGAGCGTCTGCTGCAACTGCTTTGCCCAGCGCAGGAACGGCGTCGTGCGCGCATCGACCGTCGCGCCGAGTCCGCCGTGCAGCTGCGTCGCGAGTTGCGTCGCTTCGACCGCCGAGCAGCCGACGAACGCCTTGGCCGTCGACACCGCCTCCCGGCTCGGGAGCCCCTGGTCGATGAGCCAGGCGGCGTAGTAGCCCAGGTACTCGCCCATCACGTTCTTCGCCCAGGCCGTCGCCAGGTAGTTCTGGATCGCCTGGAAGGCACCGATGGGCTGGCCGTACTGCACGCGCTCCTTCGAATAGCTGACGCCAAGCTCGTGCGCGCCTTCGGCGATGCCGCTGAGGTAGCCGCAGAGCATGGCCGTGGCCGCCTGGATCACGCGATCGAGCACCGGCCAGGCCTCATCCACGCGGCCGACGACATCGGCCTGCCCGATCCGCACGTTCTCGAGCACGACCCGGGCCTGTGGCTGCAGCGCGAGTGTCCGCAGGGGCACGTGGCGGACACCCGGTGCGTTCGCATCGACCAGGAACATGGTCAGCCCCTGCCCGGGGTCGGTGCAGTCGCGGGTACGCGCCACGACCAGCATGAGCTCCGCCTGCCCGGCGTACTCGACGAATTCCTTCGTGCCATTCAGGACGTATACACCCTCTTCGAACGTGGCCGTGGTCCGGACGGTCGCCGCCTCCGGGTGGGCACTCGCTTCGATGAAGGCAAAGGACATCAGCAGCTCGCCGGCGACGATCCGCGGCAGCAGCCGCTGCTTCTGCTCGTCGGATCCGGCCTCGAGTACACAGCGACCGGCAAGCAGCACCGTGGAGAGGATCGGGCTCGGCAGCGCCACCCGTCCCATCTCCCGCAGCAGCAGGGACATGTCGAGGTTCCGCAGGCCCATGCCGCCATAGGCCTCCGGATAGACGACTCCGGCCCAGCCCATGCCCGCCAGCTGCTTCCAGAGATCCGGAGGATAGCGGTGGGGCAGCGCTTCCCACTGGCGCACCGCTGTGAGCGGACAGTTGTCGCGCAGGAAGTCACGCGCGCTGTCCACCAGCATCTGCTGTTCGTCGCTCAGATTGATGTCCATGTCCGCTCGAGTTCAGCTGTTCGACCAGCGCGGCAGGCCGAGACCCTGCTGCGCGATGATCTTGCGATTGAGGTCCATGCCGCCGCCGCCGGAGAGCTCGTGGCCGGCCCAGCCGTACTCCGCTGCCCACCAGCCCTCGAGGGGCGCGCCCTCGGTGCCCTCGGTGAGCAGCCCATGGGAGCGCATGATGTCGAGCGCCAGGTTTGCCTTCTCCCAGCTCAGCATCGCCCGGTACATCTTGCAGGCCGAGGCCTCGAGCGTCGGGACGTAGTCCTTCCTCGCGGCGCGGGCGCCCGCGACGAGCTGCATCATCTTGCCGCCCGCGATCTTCACGTGCATGTTCGCGAGCGACTGCCGCACGACCGGGTCGTCCGCCACCCGCCGGCCATCGATCGCAGCGCTCCGCGCCCACTGCACCAGCCGCTCGAACGGCTCGCTCACCGCCTTGAAGTTGATCATCGTCATGCGCTCGCGCGACAGCGCCTCCATCAGGTGTCGCCACCCGTGGCCGCGCTCGCCCACGAGGTAGCGCTTCGGCACCCGCACGGCGTCGAGGTACACCTCGCAGGTCTGGATCCCATTCATCATCTCGAAAACCTGGATCGTGATGCCGGGAAGCTTCGACTTCATCAGCACGATGCTCAGGCCCTTGTGACGCACCGAGCCCCGCTCCGAGCGCACCAGCGTCCACATGTAGTCGGAGGAGTCCGCGCAGGTGATGAAGCGCTTCTGGCCGCTGATCAGGAAATCGTCGCCGTCATCCACCGCCTGCGTGCGGATGCTCGCTACGTCGTTGCCCGAATCCGGCTCGCTGTACGCGATGGCGAAGCGCAGTTCGGCCTGCAGCATGCGCGGCAGGAACTCCCGCTTCAGCTCCGCGGAGCCCACCTGCAGCAGCGTGTTGCCGATGATGCCGATGATGTAGGTGATCGTGAGCGCGATCCCCTCGAAGTCCGCGTGATGCAGTTCATCGATGAGGATGTACTCGACCATCGGCGCCCGCTCGCCGCCGAGCCCACCGTACTCCCGCGGGAAGGCCGCGCCCAGCCAGCCTTTCGCCGCCATCTTCCTGAGCACCGCCATTTCAAGATGCACGTGCTCGGCGTGGATCTCGTGAAAGCCCTTGAGTTCGGACGGGCAGTGCTCGGCAATGAAGCGGCGCACCTCCATCCGGAACTGCTGCTCGTCCGGTCCGAGTCGAAAGTCCACGGTCAGGCTCCCCGGCCCGGACCGACGACCGGGAGCGTCAGGCATGACGGGCGTTGCGCATCGTGAAAGACCTGCTGGACCGCCTTCTGCGCATCGGCCGCACGGCCGAGCGCAGGCGTCACACGCGAGTTCAGGTTGCGGTCAAAACGCGGGAAGTTGCTGCTCGAGATCTCAAGGCGGATGCCGTGGTTCGCCTGGAACGTGTGCGCCACGTCCCACAGGTCGATCGTGAACTCGACGACCTTGCCCGGCTCGAGGAACTCCTCGCGCTCGCGACTGTTGCGATACCGTGCCCGCACGATGCCCTCGGCGATGTTGGCGCAGTATCCGCTCGGCTCGACGTCGACCAGCTTGGCCGTGAAATCGGTGTCGACGGCGCTGCTGGCTGCATGCAGCGTGACGGTCACCGGACCGGCGATCGCAAGCGGCTCCGCGAGTCGTGGCGTCGTGTAGACCAGAACGTCCTGGCGCTGCTCGACGGCCGCCTGGTCTTCGACGCCCGTCGGGACGCCGATCATGCTGCGACCCCCGCAGGTCGGCACCGGGTCGAGAGGATCGTAGACGAAGCTGTCGCGAGGCTCGGCTCCGGGCGGCACCGCATCGAGCGTGCCGTCGCCCATCCGGCTGTTCGCGCTCCCTGCGCTGTGCAGGTAGTAACGCACGGGAGTGTGTTCGGGCGGCCAGCGTGCGGCTTCCTTCCAGACGTTCTCGCCCATCTGGTAGTAACGCACGCCCTGGTCGGGAAGCACCTCGAGCGGCTTGCCGCGCAACCAGTGATCGAACCAGCCGAGCGCCAGGTGGCCGAGCAGCTCCGGGCCCGTGCACACATCCGGGCCAAAATCGCGCTGGCCCGCGCACGTGGGGCGCTTGTTGTAGTAGGCGCTGTGGTCCCACGGCCCGAGGATGAGCCGGTGCTTGTCGCGCACGGCCGCGTCGCTGCGCTCGGCGAGCGCCTTCGCGAAATCGAGGTGGCCGCGCAGGCAGGTGTCGTACCACGAGGTCATGTGCAGCACCGGCACATTCACCTGGTCGGCACGCGTCACGGCATCCGCCTCGCGCCAGAACTCGTCGCGGGACGGATGCGACAGCCACTCGCGCCAGTACGGCGCCGCCCCGTTCTGGAACGGCGGGAAGTCGATGAGCGGCAGGAATGACGCCGAGCCGTTCATGTCGCGTGAGGCTTCGGCGAGCCTCCGCAGTGCCTCGCGCTCCTCGTCGGGCGCCAGGCCCAGTCGTGGAATGGTGTCGGTGGCCAGCGCCGTCCAGATCCACGACATCTGGAACCCGAGTTCCAGCGCTCCGTTCGAGTAGGTCCAGCCGGAGAGGTAATCCGTGGCGGTCATGTAGGCGAACACCGCCTTCAGGTGCGGTGGCGACGCGACTGCGCCCTGCACGGCCATCGTGCCGAGGGCGCAGGCACCGTAGAGCCCCACGTCGCCATTCGACCAGGGTTGCGCGGCAGCCCACTCGACGGTGTCCCAGGCATCCTCGCGGATCTTCGTGTAGGGGCGCCACGTTCCCTCGGAGCCCGCACGGCCCCGCACTTCCTGCACCACCACCGCGTAGCCTCGCTGCACGGCGACCAGCGGGCTGAAGATCAGTTCGTGCACGACCAGGAACTGATCGTTGTTGTAGATGTGCCCGTTCACGAGCACCGGGTGTCGCGCCCCGTCGTCGGGCCGGTAGATGTCGGTAGCGACCCGCACGCCGTCGCGCATCGTCACCATGACGTCCCGCTCGATCACGATATTGGCGGTCATGAGGTCTGTCTCCCGTTTCGCGACACCGGACCCACGCTCAACGAATGCCGTCGGTCATTGCCGACGCCCCGGACGGCGCTTGCGCATCCCGGGCGCGGCGCCGGTGACCGCGGAACTCCGCAATGCCTGCTGCAGAGCCTGGAGCGAATCCTGCAATGCCCGCATCCGCTGCTCGCCGATCAGGCGCGCATACTCCTGCTGGACCTGCCCGGCAATCCTCATGCCCTGGGGTATCAACCGATGCCCCCGCTCCGAGAAGCGGACGAGCTTCGCGCGGCTGTCCGTGGGATCCAGCACGCGCTCGACATAACCCAGGCGCTCCAGCTCGTCGACGAGCTGCCCCATTCCCTGCTTGGTCATGCCAGCCCGACGGGCGAGCTCCGTGAGGCGCACGCCTTCGAGCCCGAGATGGGAAATGACCGCCGTGTGCGCCGCCTGCAGGCCGGCGTGGCCTGACGACGCGAACCTGGCCAGCGTACGCCGATGGAAGTCCCTGGCGATCTCGGTGAGGGACGGGCCGATGTTCCCTTCCTGGAAGCGCTGGTAATCGAGTCTCAGTCTGGAACGTGTCGGCATGCGCCGGACTGTACGTCGTCCGGTGCATATAGTAAAGATTCTTGACGATTCAGGGTGACGACCGGCCGTGGGCCGGGCGGACCCGGCCCACGGCCGTTGCCGCCGCTCAGGACGGCCGGCGCGCCCGCTTCTTCGGTTCGATGCCGAGCAGCTTCGCCATGTTCAGGCCGAAGATCTTCGCCCGGTCTTCCTCCGTGATGTAGCGATAGCCCCAGCCCTTGTGCCCTTCCTCGTCGATCTGGAAGGTGTGGAACGGCTCGACGCATTCCTTCATGCCGGCGCCGTTCGTGTCGCTGCCCCATACGATCCGGTCCGCCGTCGCGTACAGCATCGCCTCGCCGATCAGCTCCTGGAACAGCTTCGGCCGCCAGGTCGCCGTGTGGTTCAGGAAGCTCACGCTGATGTAGAGGTTGGGGAAGGTCGCCGCCAGGTGGTTCAGTTCGCGATGGTGCGGCCAGCCGAAATGGAAGGCGACGATGCGCAGGTCGTAGAAATCGTAGAGGACATCCTCGAGCAGCGCCGGGTGACAGAACTTGTTCCGCCCCCCGTAGACGTAGCCCGTTCCGGTATGCACCTGCATGACGAGGTTCAGCTCCTGCGCCTTCTCGAAGAAGGGCCAGAGCCGCTTGTCGTTGATGTAGGTGTCCTCGGGGCAATAGAACTTGAACACCTTGACGCCGTACTCCCTCGCCATGAACTCCATTTCATGGATGGCCTCCTTGACCCCACGCTGGATGATCGGGCCGAAGTTCGGGCACATGATGAAGCGGTCCGGATACTGCTGGACCCCGGTCAGCATCCAGGCGTTGGTCGACAACGGCGTGGTACCGCCGGTGCAGAACAGGAAGCTCTCGGGGATGACGCAGGCGAGGTCCGTGCCCGAGGCATCCATGTTCCGGATCATCTTCTCGAACGGCCCGGCGCCGTCGTCCTCCATTGACGGGAACTCCGCCATCACGGGCCGAATGCAGCCCTGCAGCGAATGCATGAAGCGTTGCATGCCCTGGTAGGGAGCAAGCTGGTGCCACATCACGGACGCGATCGGGTGCGTCTCGGTGTCGATGATGAAGTAATCCTTCGCCATGGTTCTCGCTCCTATTCCGCGCGGTCGTGCAACAGTTTCCACAGACGCTGCGGCGTGGCCGGGACCTCACGTGCCAGGACCCCGAGCGGCGCCAACGCATCGTTGATCGCACACATGATCGCCGCGGGCGCCGTGTGCAGCGCCCCCTCCCCGCACCCCTTGGCCCCGAGCGGTGCCACCGGCGACGGCGTCACCAGTGCAGCCTTCCCGGTGATGGGGACTTCGCCGATCGTTGGCACGAGGTAGTCGACGAAGGTCGTGGCCTGCGGCTGGCCCTCGGACGAATAGGGATACTCCTCGAGCAGGGCCGCGCCGACCCCCTGCGCCACGCCACCCTGAGTCATGCCTTCGACCGTCGCCGGATTCAGGCGAGTGCCACAGTCGTCGACGACGACGTACTTCAGGATCCGGACCTGCCCGGTCTCGCGATCGACTTCGACCATGACCGCGTGACACGCGTTCGCGGCCGTCAGGTAGCTCCTGGCGCGCCCCTGGTCGTCGACCGGCTGGCGGCCCTGCGCCGTCCACACGCCCGTTGCCTCGAGCCCCATCTCCATCCCGGGCGGCAGCAGGTCGCTGCGGGCGTGCGCGACGCCGGCGATGTCCGTGAGTCCGAGCCCGGTGGCCGGATTGCCGACGACCTGGACCCGGCCGTCGACGAACTCGAGCCCCTCCGCCGGTGTCTGCAGCAGCGCGGCCGCGATCGAGACGATCTTCTGGCGCAACTTGCCGGCCGCCCGCATCGTGGCACCGGCGATGGCAACGCCGAGCCGGCTGCCTCCCGGCCCGAAGGACGGCGGTGCACCGAGCGTATTGAGCGGCACGACGGCGATGTCGTCCATGCCGGTGCCGAAGTAGTCCGCGAGCAATTGCGCGATGACCGTGTATTGCCCCTGGCCCTCGCTCGTGAAGCCCACGCGGGCCGTGATGCGACCGAACGCATCGATCGAGACCGTGATTCCCTCCGGGATCCCGATGGCCTGCGTGCCGACGATGGCATAGGCATTCCAGTCGAACACGCCGGGCTCGACCGTGTTGGCAATTCCGATGCCGACGAGGCGCCCCTCGTCCCGGGCACGCGCCTGCTGTCGCCGCAGTTCGCGGTAGGCCGACAGCTCGAGGGCCTTGTCGAGCGCCACCTCGTATTCACCGCTGTCGTACTCGTTGCCGCTCGGGATGGTGTAGGGAAACTGTTCGGGGCGGATGTAGTTCCGGCGCCGGATCTCCGCCGGGTCGAGCCCCAGGCCGCGGGCTGCGATGTCCATCATCTGCTCGAGCACGAAGAAATGCGGCGGCGGTCCCATGCCGCGATAGGCGGCCGTCGGCACCTTGTTGCTGAGCACGAGCGTGAGATCGTAGGAGGCTGCGGGAATCGCATAGCAGCCCGTGAAGGCACTGAGCGGCTTGCCCGCACCCAGCGCACCGTAGTTCTCGCCGCTCGCCCCGATGTCTTCGATCAGCGCAACGTGAAATCCGGTGACGGTTCCATCCTTCCGGACCGCGAGACGTGCCTCGTAATGGCGATCCCAGGCCTGGCTGCAGCCGCTGGTCAGGTACTCCATGCGATCCTCGACCCACTTGACGGGCCGGCCGCCGGCCTTGCGCGACAGCAGGCTCGTAATCGCGATGCCACGCGCGTTGCCCTTGCCGCCGAAGCTTCCGCCCCGTTGCGTACTGGACAGGTCGATCCGGTTGGTCGGGATGCCGAGCGTGCCCGCAGCACCCACCGCGTACATCAACGGTGCCTGGACGCTGCCGCGCACGGCCAGCTTGCCGGTCACCGTATCCCACTGGCTGATGCAGCCGAACGTCTCCATGGGGTTGGCGCCCATGCGGTGCCAGCGAAAGCGCTCTTCGAAGATCCGATCCGCCCCGGCGAAGTTGTCTGCCACTGGCCCCCAGACGAAGGACTTCCGCAAGGCCACGTTGCTGCCCAGGTCCTCGATGACGAGGGGCGCGTCGGACTGCATGGCCTCCCGTACGTCGATCACCGGTGCCAATGGCTCGAGCTCGACGTCGACCAGCTCGACAGCGTCTTCGGCGACATGACGACTGGTCGCGGCGACCGCCGCAACGGCCTCGCCGACGAAGTGCACCTTGTCGGTCGCCATGCAGTAGGAACCCGTGCCCTCGGGTACGCTGCCGGAGCGCTGCGTCATCCTGCGCACGTCCTCGCCGGTGAGCACGGCAACGACGCCGGGCAATCGCTCGGCACGGCTGGTGTCGACACTCCGCACGCGCGCGTGCGCGGCGGTGCTGTACCTGATGGCGCAATGGAGCATCCCGGCCACCGACACGTTGTCGATGAATTCCACGCTGCCGGTGACCAGCGCCACGTCGTCGATGCGCCGCACGTTCCTGCCCAGATAGCGCAGCGTGCTGGCGGGGATGTCCTCGAGGCGAGGTTCCTGGTGTGTCATGGGTGTCGGGTGCACGCGCGGGTGATGAATTCGCCCGCCGGTCGAGGCGCCGCGGCAGTGCTGCACGTGCGTCCGTGCGGCACTGCCGCGGGCGGGTCAGTACTCGTACCGCACGTCCAGGCCGTAGGTGCGCGGATCGCCCCAGCTGCCGGACCCGGCGCTCACCCAGCCCTGGTAGGCCAGGCTGAGATAGTCCTCGTCGGTGAGGTTCTTGCCCCACGCGGCGACGGTCAGGCGATGGTGCGAGCCGCCACCCAGCTCGATCTCCGAGAGCGTCAGCCGCGCATTGAGCACCTCGAATTCAGGCGTGGTCGAGTACAGCCTCACGTTCGGGGTGCTGAGGTTGAGCGGCGCGGACGTGTCGGCGCGATGTGCGTAGTTGACGTTCAGGAACAGCTTTCCCGGCAGGCCGAAGTCCGGAAACCGGTAGTCGAGATCGACGTTGTAGTCGCCTTCCGGCACGACGTAGTCGCGCAGGGCCGTCACGTCCTGACCGGTCGTCGGATCGATCCACTTGTCGTAGTCGTGCGACATGTAGAGGTAGCTGACCGACAGCCTCAGGTTCTCGGTGATGGCCGCGGTTGCGTCCAGTTCGACGCCTTCATAGGTGGACTCGGCCACGTTCTCGGTCTTCCAGCCGCCCGACGGCAGCGCCACCGTCCTCTGCTCGTCCGTGAATTCGCTGCGGAACAGGGCGATGTTGGTACGCAGGCGGCTGTCGAAGAACTCGCCCTTGAACCCGAGTTCGAAGGAGTCGACCGTCTCCGGATCAAAGCCCGCGGAGAACGCGGCTGCCGTGCCTGGACCCGACACCGGGTCGAAGCCACCGCTGGTGTAGCCCTCGACGTACTTTGCATACGCCATCATCGAGTCGTTGATGTGATAGTTGAACGACAGCGAGGGGGTGGTCTGCGAAAAGCTCCGATCACCCCTGGCGCTCGCGAATCCGACCTGGCCCGTGGGATCGAGCGGCACGGCCGTGATCAGCATGCCGGCACCCGGACCCGTCGGCACGATGACGTAGCCCGTCGTCCAGCCCAGGTTGTAGCCCACCGCCTCGCGATCATCCTTCGTGTAGCGGACGCCGGGCACAACCTCCAGCTTCTGGTCGAGGAAGTCCGGGCGCCAGCTCACCTGACCGAACACGGCAAACGAGTCGACCTTCGAGGAGTGCAGGCCCTTGTCGTCGACGAAGGCGAAATCGACACCGAGGGTGCCGGTGCCGGACGGCAGGTACATGCCGACGTTCGGCCCGGAGTGCTGCTCGCCATCCTCGGACGAATAGTAGACGCCGGCCGTGTACTCGAACGTGGGACTGACGTCGCCGAGGAACTGGAACTCCTGGGAGAACGCTTCGTTCTCCAGTGTCACCGGATGCGACTGGCCGTTGAACGGCGTGCCGGGCACCAGGAGCGGCCCGCTGTCGGAACGCACGTCGGCGGCTCCGGCGTAGGCGCCGTAGTTGTAGAAGTTGCTGGTATCCCACTCCCGGTAGCCGGTGATCGAGCGGATGGTGAGCGCGGAACTCACGACCCAGTCGATGTTGAGCGTGTGGCCGTCGACCACGTTCTCGTTCTCCGGGATCGCGAACGGGTAGTAGAGCTTGTCGAGCTTCCTGGGCGAGCAACCGGCGACGAACGCGTCGATGCGCGGATCGCCCACGATCGGCTGCACCGCCGTGACACTCGGCGACGGATAGCGGCACTGGGAGGGCGTGTCGTAGCCGGTGGCCTTGGAGCGATCGTAGGCATAGTCCACCGTCACGTCGCTGCCGGCCGGCTGCCAACGCAGGTCGACGCGCCAGGCGTTCACTTCGCGCTCGCCGAACTCCGGACCCTGCGGCGCCGTGTTCTTGATGCCCTGGTCATCCCGCGACTGCCAGAGGTAGGCAAGCTTGGCTGCAAACGTCTCGCCGACCGGCAGATTCACGATGGTGCGCGACAGGTACTGGCCCAGATTCGCCGCCGTCAGCTCCTGCTTGAAGCCGATCTCGCCAAGACGCGGCCTGGCCGTGTGCATGTTGATCACGCCGCCGGTGGCATTGCGCCCGGCCAGCACGCCCTGCGGCCCCTTCAGGATCTCGATGCGCTCCAGGTCGGCCGCCGGGTTGTTGAGGCCGACGAGCTGCGACCAGAACACGCCATCGACGTGCACCGCGAGCGGGTTCGGGGCGCTGATGAAGGCCGTGTTCGTCGTGATGCCGCGGAAGGTCGGGAAAAAGAAATCGCTGCTCCCGGGATACGGAGCCAGGTTCACGCCCGGCACCAGCCCGTTGTTGATGTCCCCGAGGCTCACGATTCCATGCTGCTCCAGCGTCTCCGCGCCGAGCGACTGGATGGAGATCGGCACCTCCTGCAGATTCTCGGTGCGCTTCTGCGCCGTGACGATGATCTCCTCGAGGCCTCCCGTCGGCGCCGCCCCGGCGGGCTGCTGGGCTTGACTCAGTGGTGACAGGATCCCGCCCACCACGGCAAGACCGATCGAGAACCCCGTGCGACGCTCACATCTCATCTCTGACGTCTCCTGACCTGACGCGGCTTTCGGCCGACTGGAACCTGCCCGCGCGCGTGCAGCCCGGGGCGAGGCTGGGCTCAAAACGCCGCGAAGCCTAGCACGCGGGACTCCGCGGCGCACAATGGCAGCCGGAAGACCCGTGGCCACACGGGCGCTTTGCACGTCGCATGCGCAAGTCCGCCGGAGTTCAGATCTGCTGGCGCCACTTTTGCTGGGTTCGTGGATCGGATGTTGGCCGCCTCCGCCAATGCCGGCGGGATTGGAAACAACGACACAATTGTTTCCGGCACGCCTGTCATCCAGGCATGAATGGCTGCGAGGTTTCACCCCGATTGCTTCTCGCCGGAACACAGACACACGCAACGTCAGGAGGAACACGATGGATTACGCAACGCTGACTGTCGAACGCCAGGGGCCGGTCGCCTGGGTCTGGCTGAACCGCCCCGAACGACGCAATGCGCTGAACGCGCAGTTGCTGGAAGACATCGCAACGGCATTCAACGAGTTGCAGCGTTCCTACGATGCGCCGATCGTGGTACTGGCCGGCCGTGGACCGTCCTTCTGTGCCGGAGCAGATCGCAAGGATCCGCCGGGCGGTCATCTCGCCCAGACGCCGGATGTGGGCATGCGGGAGAAGCGCCACGTCTCGCAACTGGGGCCGCGCGCAATGCGCGCCATCGCGGAACTGGATGCGATCACGATCGCACGGCTGCACGGGCATGCCGTGGGTGGCGGGCTGGCGCTGGCGTTGGCCTGCGACCTGCGGATCGCCGCCGCAGACGCGATGTTCCATATTCCGGAAGTGGACCTGGGCGTGCCGCTCGGCTGGGGCGCGCTGCCACGCCTGGCAGCCGAAGTCGGCACCTGCCGGGCGAAGGAACTGATCCTGCTGTGCGAGACCTTCGATGCCGCCACGGCAGAGCGTCTCGGCCTGCTGAACCGCGTGGTCGCGCCCGACGCACTCGATGCCATGGTGCAGAACTGGGCGCAGCGGCTCGCCACGAAGCCAGGGGCAGCACTGCATCTGACCAAGACCCAGTTCCGGGCATACGCACATGCGGTGACGCTCGGAGACGCCACGGTGACCGACGTAGACCTCACGGCCGCCGCAGGCAGCGAGAACATGGGCCGCTTCACTGCGCACCCGAAGCGCTGAACGGGCCATCCCTGCGCGAGCCAATCACTGCACCACGCTTGCCCGCAGGAAAAACGTACTGGCTGCGCACGGATTTGCACTGCTTCGTCGCGACTGGCCTTGCGTGCTGCAGCTACACACTGCCACACGAGCTTCGGTCACTGCGCAACCCCGGAAAGGAAGGAATGCCCAGCGCAATTGTCGAGCCGCGTGCGCCCCGGACGTCGGCTCGACCTATTTGCAACGCCCGAAATCAGCGGCGCGCATGGCGCGCCCACTGGATTGACATGTCAGGCCTCACCTGTGGCTGTCTCATCTTCGCTCCTCGAGCAGCCCTACCAGGTTGTCATCTGGGTCGCGCAGGAACCCAATCCATAGCTCATGGTCGGGCATTCTTGCGGCGAGCTGTGGTGCCCGCTCGTTCCTGGCACCGCCCGCCACCAGAGCCGAATGTGTGGTGGCAATGTCGGTGACCCGAAAGTAGAGAATGGAGTTTGCCCCGACAGCGCCGTGACCTTGAGGAGTGGTGAGCATGATTCGGACGCCATCCGCGTCCAGGAAAGCAAGGTCCGGGCCAGCACTGAACAGGAAGGTGAGCCCCAGAATGTCGCGGTAGAAGGCCAGCGCGGCATCGACGTTGCCAACTGTAACGGCGATCTGCCGGATCGCAGAGAGCCTTGGTGCCGTACTCATGATCGCCACCACACCGATCGGGACACCCATCGCACGGGTTCAGGGGCGCAGGCCGGGGTCAGGAGAACGTCGAAACGATAGCGGGCGCAAACAGGACAGGCGAGAGGTTCCCCTTCCAATCGCAGCCAATGGCGGCCTCTGATGGCGACCCCGGGCCTTGAGGGTCAATGATGGTCTGCTGAGAAATCCAGTATGCGATGGCCGCCGCCAGCAGGACACCTCCGTAGAGCGCGGAAGGTCCGGCCGAAAAGTGATTCTCCCCCATCCAGCCGGTAACAAACGGGAAGAGCGACAGCCAAGAAAGGGCAGATGCAGGTCTGCCCAAAGAATGCTCCCGGTCACCCGGGCGGACATGTGGGGCCTGTCGTGATGTTTGTTCCAGTAGATGCCGACGTGACGAAGCTCGGCACGTAGCTCATGAACACCGGAACGAGAGGCGTGAGCGTTTCCAGGGCGCCACCGTGCGGGACCTTCATCTCGAGCACCATGATCGTGATGATGATCGCGATCACTCCGTCGCCAGACGCCTACTGCGACCTCGGCCGACTTCTGGCGAAGCAGCCGAGCATCTCTCGACACTCGTAGCCAACGGCGCCCCGGCCGCCCTTGCCGTGCAGCTCACGGTTCCCCGTGTCGGGTCCGCGGAGGACTTCCACCTCCAAGAAGGTGCGCCCTCCCGGGCGCAAGAAAAAACACGCCCGGCGACCTCGCGGTCACCGGGCGTCGGTCGCCGCTCGCGGGCGCCCTGGGTTGCCAGGCCCGCCCGCCTCGCGGTCAGAACGAGTACTTGGCCACCAGCGACAACTGATCGCGGTCCACCAGCGGACGGAACTCCTTGATGTCCGTGCTCGCGTCACCGAGGAACCCAAGCCAGGTCAGTCCCATCGACAGGTTGCTCAGTCTCACGAAGTTGAAGCCGACGCTGAAGCGCTGGTCGCCCTCGCCGCCCACGCCACCGACCAGCGTGCGTCCGCTGATCTGGTTCGAGTAGGCGAGCGCGACGTTCAGGTCCCAGCCCTCGAACAGGTTGGGGTAGCCGAGCGCGAGCGAAGTGCTGAATGCCCAGGCACTGTTCGTGTCGAAGCTGGGCTCCTGACTGGCGGGAAAGAACGCCTGCATGGCCGGCGGCAGCGTCTCGACGCCCGGCGCCTTGCGCGCGTCGAGATCGCCGATGTCGACGTACGAGACCTCGGCAATGAGGATCGTCAGCGGCGAAAGCCGCGTGCGGCCGAAGTTCGCGAATGCATTCACGTTGGCCTGGATGACCGTGCCCTCCGTCGGGTTCGGGATCACCGCACCCGTGGCGGGATCGACCACGGTGTCGACCAGCACTGGCGCACCGTCCTTGTACGACACTTCGGCGGCCACGCTCACCAGCCCGAGGCTCGTGCTCGCCGTGGCGCCGATCAGTTCGACGTCCTCGAAATAGCGCACGTTGTAGGAGCCGTTGCCGATCTGCCGGATGCCGAACGACGGCTGCAGTGCCGGCGGGATCGCCACGCCGGGCGTGAATGCGTTGATCTCCGGTACCGGCGTGCGGTCGCTGTAGTTCAGGTAGTACAGCCCGAGTTCCGTGGCGTCGGTGATCCGGTACCGGGTACCGACGCCCCACTGACCCGTGTCGCTCGGCGTGATGTCCTCGCCGCGGATGCCGAACGAGCAACCCGTGTAACCGGCGAAATTGATGCCGGCCGCCGGAATGACGACCGGTGGCAGATTGACCCACGGCCCGAGGCACTTGCCACCCGGCCCGACGGCGTCCGAACTGTTCAGGTACGAGCCCGGCGCCGGAGCCAGCGTCTCGTGGAACCCGAACTGCCAGTGCGCGAGCAGCGTCCAGTCCGGCGTGGCCTCGAACGACAGCGACACCTGGTCTTCGGGCAGCAACTGGTCCTTGGTCTCCGTGCCCGGGATGCCCGTCTTGGTGCCGTCGGCCGGCCCCTGGGCCAACGATATGCCCGGGAAGAACAAAGCCTCGCCCCAGGAGACGACCTGCCGCCCGAGCCGGGCGCTCAGGCGCCGGCCGCCAACGTCGAACAGGCCGTACGCGTAGGCGTCGAGGATGCGCGAGTAGCCGCCGTGGTAACGTTCGGCCCCGTCGGTGAACTCGTCGAAACGCGGCGGCTTGTTGACGCGATTGGGGTTGTAGCCCACCGGCGTGCCGCTGCCCGGGTCATTGGCATTGCGGTCGTTGTAGACGTCGTCATAGAAACTGCTGGCCGAGAACACGAGGCCCAGGTCCTGGCCGTCGTCACGCGGCCGGTTCAGCTTGAAGTCGAACAGCAGGGCCAGGCGATTGCCCGTGAGATCGCCGTCGTCGAAGTTGTTGTTGCCGTCATTGCTGCCCGACGCGGCCGCCAGCAGGTTGTCCCTCTTTTCCATGCGCGTCGAAAGCGTGTACGTGGCGTTGATGCGTGTCTCGAGCCGCACGCCATTGTCGAACTCCAGCGTGTCGAACGCATGGGCCGGGAGGGTGCCGCAGGCCAGCGCAACGGCCATGGCCACCGGCGTCAGTTTCACATGTGCATTCATCGTCGTCTCCGGGAGGGCGTGTCAGGTGCCGATGGAGCGCGCCGCTTCCGGCGTGAACATCTCGCGCTTGAGTTTGAAGTCGTTGATGATCGGCCCCTTGTCCCGCTCCTGGAACATGTTGTAGCCGACATAGCCGCCGGAGTTCAGGTCGTGATAGAAGCTCGTGCCCGCATGCCAGGCCTGCATGTCGAAGGCGTAGTAGTAATTGATGAACGCCCACTGCCAGAGTTGCCCGCGCGCGTCGTAGAAGTCACTCATGAGCGAATGCCATGTGTCCTCGTCGATGAACAGTACGCGCCGGCCGTAAAGGTGACGGTAGCCCTTCTTCAGCGTGGCTTCGAGCACCCACACGCGTCGCAGCTCATAGCGTTCGTAGTCGGGATTGGCGTGGTTCTTCTTCAGCAGGTCGGCGTACTTCACACCCTTCGCATGAACGCGGTAGTTGTTGGCCGGCACGTAGATCTCGCGCTTGCCGACCATCTTCCAGTCGTAGCGCTCGGGCGAGCCGTTGAAGAGCCGGTCGGAGTCGATGGTCATCTTGTTGCCGGACCCGCCCATCGGCTGATCGAAGCCGAACTCGGGAAGCTGACGCACCCGGCGCGTGCCCGGGTTGTACTGCCAGGCGAGGCGCTTGTCCTTGACGAAGCTGACCGGCTCCTGGGAGATGCTCAGGTTGCCCTTGTCGCGCTCCGGCAACAGCGTCAGGTTGATCGACAGCGCCATGATCCCGTCGTGCAGCTCGATGGGCTTGCCGACGTCCTTCGGGTCGGTCACCGTGCTCAGGTTGTCATTGCGCATACGTCCCCAGCTCACCGTGCCATCGGGCAACACGTTGGCGAAGTCGCGGACGGTTTTCTCGGTGGCGGCGCGCCACGGCAGCGACTGGTTCCAGAGCAGCTCGGCGCCGTTCTGGGGAATCGGGAACGGCGAGGAACCAATGACCGCCCCCTTCAGACCCATGCCGCCGTCCGTGCTCTCGGCCGAGACCGCGTTCTTCTTCGCCGCCGCGCAGACGAAATCCGGGTAGCGGAAATCGCGGCGGCCCGGGTAGACGGGCATGCGGAACGACTGCGGATACTTGGCGAACATCGCCTTCTGGCCGTCGGTCAGGTAGGCCGCGTACTGCGACAGGTTCTGCGCCGTGATGACGAACAGCGGCTTGTCGTTCGGATACGGATCGACCGGGTGCTGGCCGACGTTCGGCGTGTACTGGACCCCCGGCGGCGTGCCGAGCCACTTGCCCGAGAACTCGGGGATCGTGCCTGCCTGGTTGCCGGCCTTCTCGGCCCCGACACAGGTGAGGTCCTTGCCGAGCCTGTCGGCCTCGGCCTGCGATACCTTCGCGGAAGCGGTGTCCGCCGCAAACAGCGCAACGGCTGCAGCGGCCACGGCGGCGGCGCCGGGTCTGGCTCTGAACATGTGGGATCCCCTTGCTTCGATTTGCAGAAGTCGGTTCCGTCGCACGACCGGCACTGCAACGCTCATCCCCTGCGGCGTTGCGACGGACACAGGCATCAGTCTGGACGAGGCAGCACCGGCGGCATCGTCAATGCGGACTATGGTCAACGCGTGCGCATCGCAACTCAGCCTCGGGCCCGCCCGAACCCGACGGTCGGCGCGGACGGCCCGGCCACGCTCCGGATGTCGCGTCGATGGACCCGGGGCGCGCCTTGCGATCGTCGCGATCGTCGGGTCTGATGACCCATGTCGCGGCTGTCCTCTGGCCGCGTCCGGACCCCTGGCCGTCAGCGAGGAATGCGCATGCAGGCCGAAGACTACTTCTCGATCCAGAACCTCGTGTTCGGTTACGCCCGGCTCCTGGACCGTGGCGATTTCGACGGCGTCGGACGCCTGTTCGCGCACGCCGACCTGTACTCGCAGGGCAAACTGGTCGCGCGCTCGGACCCGCAACGGGTCGCGACGACGTGGCGCAAGCACACGATCGCCTACGAGAACGGGACGCCACGAACCCGCCACTTCGTGACCAACCTGATCATCGAGCCGGAAGACGACGGGACCGCCCGCGCGGAGAGCTACGTGTGCGTGATGCAGCAGACGCGGACGCTGCCGCTGCAGCCCGTCATCGCCGGCGACTACCTGGACCGCTTCGCGAAGGTCGACGGCCGGTGGCGGTTCACGGAGCGCCGCATCGGCACCGAGATGTTCGGCAACCTGAGCGAGCACCTGGCCGTCCCGCTGCCGGTGCCGTCGAACTACCAGCGTCCACAGGAGCGTTGACGCCCCCCTGCCGTGCCGGCCTACAGCGGGGGGCGCCGTGCCGACCAGGGCGCGGCTTGCTCGAGCTGGGCTGCGAGCCGGAGCAGCGTCAGCTCGTCGCCGAAGCGGCCGGCGAACTGCGTGCCGATCGGCAGGCCCTCGCGGTTCCAGTGCAGCGGCACCGTCATCGCGGGGTGGCCGCCCATGTTGAACGCCGTCGTGAACGGACTCGCGTCGATCACGGCGCGCACGAACGACTCGTACGGCTGGTCGAGCGACATCTCGCCGAGCTTCGGCGGTGGCACCGCCGTGGTGGGCGACAGGATGAGGTCGTAGCGCGCGAGGAACTGGTCGAGCACGACGCCGACCTGATCGAACGCGGCGCGAGCCCGGTACACGTCCTCGCCCGTCTTGCCGGTCGCCTCCTGCAGAGTGCGCCAGTTGAGCCGTTCGAGGTCGGCCTCGGTCACGCGACGGCCGAGCGCACTTTCACGGTCGCGCACCGTCGCCAGCAGGGCCGTGGCGGTCACCGTGCCCATGGCGATGCCCATCTCGCGCACCGGCAAGGGTGGCGCGGCCGGCTCGACGACGTGCCCGAGCGACTCGCAGAGCCGTGCGGCCTGCGCCAGGGCCTCCCTGCAATCCGGATGCACGACGCCGCCGTAGATGTGCGTGTCCCAGAGCGCGATGCGCAGTCTTCCCGGAGACTGCCGGTGACCGGCCGCGTAGCTCGCCGCACCGACCGGCGGCGAGACGCGGCTGCCCGGTTCGGGCCCCTGCTCGACGTCGAGCAGCAACGCGGAATCGCGCACCGACCGCGTGATCACGTGGTCGACCGCGAGACCCATCCAGCCTTCGATCGCGTCCGGCCCGGCCGGATTGCGACCCCGGCTCGGCTTGAGGCCGAACAACCCGCAGTTCGACGCCGGGATGCGGATCGAGCCGCCACCGTCGTTCGCGTGAGCCGCGGGCACGATGCCCGCTGCCACCGCCGCCGCCGCACCGCCCGAGGATCCACCGGTCGAGTGCCTGAGGTTCCAGGGATTGCGCGTCAGGCCCCACAGTCGCGACTCCGTCGTGGCGGTCTGCCCGAATTCGGGACTCGCGGTCTTGCCGAAGACCACGAGCCCCCCGCGCCGGTAACGCTGCAGCAGGGTGCTGTCGAAGCCCGCGACGGCATCGCGGAAAAAGGCACTGCCGCCGGTCGTGACCGTGCCCTTCATGTAGATGCCGAGGTCCTTGAGCAGGAACGGCACACCGCCCAGCGCGCCCGACGACGCGGTATTCATGGTCGCACTGCGCGCCAGTTCGTAGTGCTTCAGGACGATGGCATTGATGACCGGATTGACGGCCTCGGTGCGCGCAATGGCGGCTTCGAGCACTTCGGCCGCGCTGACCTCGCGCCTGCGGATCAGTTCCGCCAGCGCCACGGCATCGTGCCGCGCATACTCGTCGTGCGACAGCGACGCCAGTTTCGCGCCCGCGGGCCGGCCGATCGCAAGACCCGCGAGCAGGCTGCCGCTCGCGCGCAGGAATGCACGCCGGTGCATCAGGCCGTGCCCGGTCCCGGTGTCGTCGGCTGAAGCCGCGTCGCCGACCGCGCGCGGCTCTGCGTGTCGCGTTTCATTCATGCGCCCGCCCCTCAGCTCAGCACGCCGCCGTCGACCTGGAAGATGGTGCCGGTCGAGTAACTCGAGGCGTCGCTCGCGAAGAAGAGTACGGCGCGCGCCACCTCTTCCGGAAGACCCGCCCGCTTCAGCGGGTTGATCTTCATCATGTCGGCGAGGCGCCCGGGATCGTTGAGCGTGTGATCCCCCATCGCCGTGCGGATCACGCCGCAGGAAATCGCATTGACACGCACACCCTGCGGACCGAACTCGCGCGCGAAACTGCGCGTCACCATGTTCAGGCCAGCCTTGGATACGCAGTACACGCCGAGGCCCGGCTGCGCCATGAGCGCGGACGTGGTGCTGATGTTGATGATGCTGCCGCGTCCGCGCGCAGCCATGCGCTTGCCGAGCGCGCCGCTCAGGAAGAACGGCCCCTTGAGGTTGACGTCCATGACCTTGTCCCACAGGGCCTCGGTCGTGTCGGCGAGCGACTCGGCATGCGGCGGGCTGATGCCGGCGTTGTTGACCAGGATGTCGACGGCGAGCCCGCGCTCGTCCAGCGTCGCGACGAGCTGACGCACTTCTTCCATGCGTCCGACATGCGCTGCGATGGCATGGACCTTGCCCCCCTTCGCGCGCAGCTCGGCGGCAGCCATGTCGAGCGTCTCTTGCCGGCGCGCGCTCAGGATCACCTCGGCGCCCTGCTCGACGAGCAGTTCGGCGACGGCGAGCCCAATGCCACGGGAGGCGCCGGTCACGAGGGCGGTCCTCCCGGCGACGGAATAGGGGCTGTGTTGCACCATGCACTCCTGCCAACTGCGCGCGACCCGCGGTGGACGGACATGCTAGCGACCCGGCGCCCGCGGATTCAAACCCCAGCTATCCCTTGCAGTGCAACATGACATTTGCGCGCACGCAACATAGTCCGATTGAGGGTATCTTCCGCAAGGTACCAACCACTAAATTCAGCCGCGGCGGAATGACGCGGGCGCAACGCGAGCAGCTGGCAGAGCCGGCTGGCCAAGATGCAGCGCGCGCGCGACAACGCTGCGGATCCACAGTTTCACACCAGGGGGACAACACCTATGCGTTCATTGCACGCCACGATCAAGTGGTGTCTCGGGGCCTCGGCCATCGCTCTCGGCGCGCAAGCCGGGCCCGCGGTCGCACAGCAGGACGGCGCCTCGTCTTCCGGCACACTGGAAGAGGTCGTCGTCACGGCCCAGCGACGCGAGGAAAAGCTGCAGGAGGTGCCCCTCGCGATCACCGCCATCACGGCGAATGAACTCGAGACGCGTGGCATCCAGAGCACACTCGACCTCAGCGCCTCGGCCCCGAACCTCTTCTCGCGCCCCAATCCGGGCTCCGCCGGCATCGCCACGGTCGGCATCCGCGGAGCGATCACGGGGCAGCCGGCGATCTGGGTCGACTCACCGGTCGGCCTGTACCTCGACGGCGTCTATCTGGGCAAGTCGCAGGGCGGCGTCATGGACGTCGTGGACATCGAACGCATCGAGATCCTGCGCGGTCCGCAGGGCACGCTGTTCGGGCGCAATACCGAAGGCGGCGCGGTCAATTTCATTTCCCGCCAGCCGTCGGGCGAGTTTGGTGGCCGTGCGGAAATCTCGGGCGGTGACTACAACCACTGGATCGGCAGGCTGAACATGGACCTGCCGAAGTGGGGCCCCCTGAGCGCGAGCCTTGCCGCGCGCAAGGAAACGATGGACGGCTGGGCCGAGAACACGACGGGCCCCGAGGACATGGGCGAGCTCGACAAGGAAGCGTACCGTGTCGCGCTGAAGTTCGACTTCACGGACAACTTCAGTTTCCTGTACTCATACGACTATTCCAAGTCAGACAACACGCCGATCGTGACCAGCCTCTACTCGATGAACGGCTGGGCAGGGACGTTCCCGAGCATGTTTGGTCCCGTGCTGGGCACGGCGATCCAGGGCGCGATGACGCCCTACGTGGAAACCTCGAGGCCCGACAAGGTGAGCACGCCGGCCGGCTTCCACGTCTGGGAGCGCAGCGATTCGAAGGCCCACACGGCCGTGCTCAACTGGCAGGTGAACGACACGGAGAACCTGAAGTACATCTTCTCGGACCGCCAGGTGACCTACGACGACCAGCAATCGATCAACGGCACGCCGCTCAGCGTCATCACGGTGCTGCCGGGCACGCCCTTCGCGTTCCCCTGGGGCATGTCCTCCGTCTACGACCGCATGACCGACTACGAGCAGCAGTCGCACGAGCTGCAATGGCTCGGCAGCCACGACCGGGTGAACTACGTCGCGGGGCTGTACTACTTCACGGATGACGGCAAGACGACGGACCCGCAGAATTTCAGCATGTTCGGCCAGGGGCCGCTCGAAGTGGAGTACACGGCCAACACCGAGGCCAAGGCAATCTACGGACAGGTCGACTGGGAGTTCGTCGATCGCTGGACGCTGACCGCAGGCCTCCGCTACACCGAGGAAACGCGCGACGGCTACACGCACCAGTGGCTCACCAGCGGCTACAAGGGTGCGTTCGTGACGGACAACCCGGCGGCCTGCGCCGCGGCCCGGGTTTCGTGTCTGCCGAAGACGAGCTACAGCGAGGATTTCACCGGTACGACGCCGATGGCGGCAATCTCGTACAAGCCCACCGAGAACCTGAACTTCTTCGCGCGGGTGGCGCGCGGCTTCAAGAGCGGCGGCTTCAGCTCCGAGCTGATCAACCCGTTGGTCACGACTCCGTACGCGCCCGAATTCTCCATGTCCTACGAGATCGGCGCCAAGTCGACGCTGTGGGACGGCCGGGCCATCGTCAACGCCACGCTGTTCTACACCGACCTCACCGACATGCAGACGACGGTGCTCATCCCCGGCACGACGCAGTCGATCCTGCAGAACGCCGGCGAGGCGACACGGCAGGGCTTCGAACTCGAGACCCGGCTGCTGCTGACCGACGGCTGGACGGTCGGGTTCAACTACGGGTACCTGGACGGGGAATTCGACAAGTACATGGACAACGCGCTGAACATTCCCGGCCGGCCGGTCATCGATACGGCGGACAACCGCCTGCCTGCCTACTCGCCCGAAAACACGATCGGTGTGAACCTGGACGGCCGCTTGCTCGCGACGGAGTACGGCAACCTGCGGCTGATCCTCGATTACACGTACATGGACAGCTATTACCTGTATGCAGTGAACAAGGATCTGACGGCCCCGGATGCGGGTGGAGCCTACTCGGCGGCAGCCGACCAGCTCCCGGCGACCGACCTGTTGAACATGCGCCTGCTGTTCGCGGACATTCCCGCCGGGCCGGGCACGCTCGACCTGTCGCTGTTCGTGAAGAACCTGACCGACGCCGACGAGCGGATGCAGGGCATCGACTTCAGCATGTTCCGCACGACCAACTGGATCGACCCGCGGACCTGGCTGCTGACCGCCACCTACAAGTGGTGAAGTCCGGCTGATCCCTGCTCTGCAGGGAGGGGCGTCGACGCGAGTCGGCGCCCCTTTTTTCTATTCCCCGAGCGCCGCGACGACCTCGGGCGGCGCCTGCACCAGTTCGATCAGCACGCCTTCCCCGCTGACCGGGAACTGGTCGTTGCCCTTCGGGTGCACGAAACAGATGTCGTGACCGGCCGCGCCGCGCCGGATGCCGCCCGGCGCGAAGCGCAGGCCCTGCGCCGTGAGCCACTCGACGGCCCGGGGCAGGTCGTCGACCCAGAGGCCGATGTGGTTCAGCGGCGTCGTGTGCACGGCGGGCTTGCCGTCCGGATCGATCGGCTCCATCAGGTCGACCTCGACCCTGGTCGGGCCACGCCCCAGGCTGCAGATGTCCTCGTCGACGTTCTCGCGCGCGGAACGGAACGTGCCCGTCACCTCGAGACCGAACAGGTCCACCCAAAGCGCACGCAGCCGCGCCTTGCTCGGGCCGCCGATCGCGATCTGCTGAATGCCCAGGACGCGGAACGGTCGCTGCGTGGTCGCGCTCATGCGAACTCCAGGATGACCTGGTCGACGGTCAGACTCTCGCCCTTGCTGGCCGCCACCCTGGCCACGACGCCATCGCGCTGTGCGACGAGCACGTTCTCCATCTTCATCGCCTCGATGACCGCGAGCCGCTCGCCGGCCCGCACCGCCTGCCCCGGCAGGACGGCCACCTCGACCAGCAGCCCGGGCATCGGTGACAGCAGGAACTTCGACAGGTCGGGCGGTGCCTTGAACGGCATCAAGGCCTCGAGTTCCGCGGCGCGCTTCGAGAGCACGCGCGCGTCGATCTGCGCCCCGCCGTGCACGATCCGGTAGTGCAGGCCGAGGCGCTCGATCTGCGCGACGAACGGCACGCCGTCGACGTCGCCGGCGACCGCGATGTCGCGCAGCGGTCCCGCGAAACTCACGCGGCGTGTGCGCCCGCCGATCGTCACCGGATAGCTGCCGTTGCCCGGCGCGACCTTGATGTCGGTCTGCGTACGCCCGCCCTCCCCGTCGGCCAGCACGGCGACGAAGTCTTCGCCGATCCGCATCTCGTGACCCGGCAGCTGACCCGTGATGCGCGCGGCCCGCTCGCGCATCCAGCGGTGGGCCGCACCGGCCAGCGCCAGCAGGAACTCCGGGTCGTCGTGCGGCACCTGGGCCGCGGCGAACCCCTTCGGGTAGTGCTCGGCGATGAACCCCGTGTTGAACCGGCCGGAAACGAACTGCGGGTGCGCGAGCAACGCCGACTGGAACGGAATGTTGCTCGACACGCCGCGGATCACGAAGGCGTTGAGCGCGTCGCGCATGCGGCGGATCGCGTCGTCGCGATCGCTGCCGTGCACGATGAGCTTGGCGATCATCGAGTCGTAGAACATCGGGATTTCGCCGCCCTCGTACACGCCGGTGTCGACGCGGACGCCGCCGCCCTGCGGCACGGGCATCGAGGCTTCCATCGTCGGCGCGGGCGGCCGGTATTTGACGAGCCGGCCCGTCGACGGCAGGAAGTTGCGGAACGGGTCCTCCGCGTTGATGCGGCACTCGATCGCCCAGCCGTCGCGGCGCACGTCGGACTGCGCGAAGGCGAGACGCTCGCCGGCGGCGACCCGGATCATCTGCTCGACGAGGTCGAGCCCGGTGATGCACTCGGTGACCGGGTGCTCGACCTGCAGGCGCGTGTTCATCTCGAGGAAATAGAAGCCCTCGTCGCGGCCGACCACGAACTCGACCGTGCCGGCGCTCTGGTACTGCACCGCCTTCGCGAGCGCGACCGCCTGTTCGCCCATCGCGCGCCGCGTCGCCTCGCTGATGAACGGCGACGGCGCCTCCTCGATGACCTTCTGGTGGCGCCGCTGGATCGAGCACTCGCGTTCCCAGAGATAGACGCAGTTGCCGTGCGCGTCGCCGAGCACCTGGATCTCGATGTGACGCGGCTCCTCGATGAACTTCTCGATGAAGACGCGGTCGTCGCCGAAGCTGTTGCGCGCCTCGTTCCTGCACGAGCCGAAGCCCTCGAAGGCCTCCTTGTCGTTCCAGGCGACACGCAGGCCCTTGCCGCCGCCACCGGCGCTCGCCTTGATCATGACCGGGAAGCCGATGCCCCGCGCGATCTCGACGGCGTGCTCGGGCGAATCGATTGCCTCGTTCCAGCCCGGGATCGTGCTCACGCGCGCCTGCGCAGCGAGTTTTTTCGAGGCGATCTTGTCGCCCATCGCCGCGATCGACCGGTGCTTCGGGCCGATGAAGACGATGCCCTCCTCCTCGCAGCGCCGCGCGAATTCCTCGTTCTCCGACAGGAAGCCATAGCCCGGGTGCACGGCCTGCGCGCCCGTCTGCCGGCAGGCCGCGAGGATGCGGTCCATCACGAGATAGCTCTCGCGGCTCGGCGGGGGACCGATGCACACGGCCTCGTCGGCGAGCTCGACGTGCCGCGCGTCGCGGTCGGCCTCGGAGTACACCGCCACGGTCGCGATGCCCATGCGGCGTGCCGTGGCGATGACGCGGCAGGCGATCTCGCCCCGGTTCGCGATCAGGATCTTGCTGAACATCGTGCGGTCCTGTGGCTCAGAGCGGGATGTTGCCGTGCTTGCGCCACGGATTCTCGAGCTGCTTGTCGCGCAGCATCACGAGGCTGCGGCAGATGCGCCTGCGCGTCTCGTGCGGCTGGATCACGTCGTCGATGTAGCCGCGCGCGCCGGCGATGAACGGGTTGGCGAAGCGCGCCTTGTATTCGGCCTCGCGCGCAGCGAGCTTGGCCGGATCGCCCTTGTCCTCACGGAAGATGATCTCCACCGCGCCCTTCGCGCCCATCACCGCGATTTCGGCGTTCGGCCAGGCGAAGTTCACGTCGCCGCGCAGGTGCTTCGACGACATGACGTCGTAGGCGCCACCGTAGGCCTTGCGGGTGATCACGGTGACCTTCGGCACGGTGCACTCGGCGTACGCGTAGAGCAGCTTGGCGCCGTGCCGGATGATGCCGCCATACTCCTGCGAGGTGCCCGGCATGAACCCCGGCACGTCGACGAACGTGATGACGGGAATGTTGAAGGCGTCGCAGAAGCGCACGAAGCGCGCCGCCTTGATGCTGCTCCGGATGTCGAGACACCCCGCCAGGACCATCGGGTTGTTGGCGACGATGCCGACGGTCGCCCCTTCCATGCGGCCGAAGCCGATCACGATGTTGCGCGCGTAATCGGGCTGCAGCTCGAAGAAGTCGCCGTCATCGACGACCTTCAGGATCAGCTCCACGATGTCGTAGGGCTTGTTCGGGTTGTCGGGAACCAGCGTGTCGAGCGACAGGTCGACGCGGTCCGGCGCGTCGCCACTGGGCCGCACCGGCGGCTTTTCGCGGTTGTTGAGCGGCAGGTAGTTGAAGAACCGCCGCAGCATCAGCAGCGCGTCGACGTCGTTGTCGAAGGCGAGGTCCGCGACGCCGCTGCGCACCGTGTGGGTCGTGGCGCCGCCGAGTTCCTCGGCGCTCACCTCTTCGTGCGTGACCGTCTTCACGACGTCGGGGCCGGTCACGAACATGTAGCTCGTGTCCTTGACCATGAAGATGAAGTCGGTCATCGCCGGGCTGTACACGGCGCCGCCCGCGCACGGGCCCATGATCAGGCTGATCTGCGGCACCACCCCGGAGGCCACGACGTTGCGCTGGAACACCTCGGCATAGCCGCCGAGCGAGGCCACGCCCTCCTGGATGCGCGCGCCGCCGGAGTCGTTCAGGCCGATGACCGGGGCGCCGACCTTCATGGCCTGGTCCATGACCTTGCAGATCTTCTCGGCGTGCGCCTCGCTGAGTGCGCCGCCGAACACCGTGAAGTCCTGGCTGAAGACGAACACCAGCCGGCCGTTGATCATGCCGTAGCCCGTCACGACGCCGTCGCCCGGGATCGTGTTGTCGGCCATGCCGAAGTCGGCGCAGCGGTGCTCGACGAACATGTCCCATTCCTCGAACGTGCCCTCGTCGAGCAGCAGTTCCAGGCGTTCGCGGGCGGTCAGCTTGCCCTTGGCATGCTGCGCGGCGATGCGCTTCTCGCCGCCGCCGAGACGCGCCCTGGCGCGCTTCGCATCGAGTTTCGCGATGATGTCGTGCATCTGTTGCTGGTCTCAGTGTTCGAACAGGTCGAGCAGCGCGCGAGCCGCTGCGGAAGGAGCCACGCGGGCCTCGCTCACGTCCTGCAGCGTCCCCGCCAGCGCCGCCCGGACCCCGGGGTGCGCGTGGAAATCCGCCAGCAGGCGGGCACGCACGTTGTCCCAGAGCCAGTCGAGCGCCTGGCCACGTCGGCGCGCGTCGAACGCGCCGCTCGCGCGGCGCTCGCCGATGATGCGTTCCACCGCGGCCCAGAACTCGGCGATGCCCATGCCCTGCAGCGCGCTCGCCTGCAGCACGGGCGGCTGGCTGTCACCCCGGCCGTGCATCGCAAACGTGCGCAGCGCGCTCGTGAGCGTCATGCGCGCACGCGTCGCCGCGTCGGCGTCGAGGTCGGCCTTGTTGACCACGATCACGTCGGCGATTTCCATGACGCCGCGCTTGATGGCCTGCAGGTCGTCGCCCGCGTTCGGCAGTTGCAGCAGCACGAAGATGTCGGTCATGCCGGCGACCGCCGTCTCGCTCTGGCCGACACCGACGGTCTCGACGATCACGGTGTCGAATCCGGCCGCTTCGCACACGAGCATGGCTTCGCGTGTCTTTTCCGCCACGCCGCCGAGCGTGCCGCCCGAGGGGCTTGGGCGGATGTACGCGGCCTCCTGCACCGACAGGCGTTCCATGCGGGTCTTGTCGCCGAGAATCGACCCGCCCGACACGCTCGACGACGGGTCGACGGCGAGCACCGCCACGCGACGTCCGCGTTCGATCAGGTGCAGGCCGAGCGTCTCGATGAAGGTCGACTTGCCGGCGCCGGGGACGCCCGAGATGCCGAGCCGCAGCGCCTTGCCGGTTGCCGGCAGCAGGGTGTTGAGCAGCGCGTCGGCGCGCATGCGATCGTCCCGGCGCGTCGATTCGAGCAGCGTGATCGCCTTCGCGAGCGCCCGCCGCTCGCCGTGCCGCACGCTCGCGGCCAGGTCTTCGTCTGCGGCGCTCAGGCTCACGGGCGGCGCTGGAGGCTGGCCTTGATCTGCTCGAGCACGTCCTTTGCGCTCGCCGGGACCGCGGTCCCCGGCCCGTAGATTCCCTTCACGCCGGCTTCGTACAGGAACGGGTAATCCTGCTGCGGGATCACCCCGCCGACGAAGACGATGATGTCCTCGCCACCCTGCGCCGCGAGGCTGCGGATGATGGCCGGCACGAGCGTCTTGTGCCCGGCGGCGAGCGTCGATACGCCGACCGCGTGAACGTCGTTCTCGATCGCCTGACGTGCACATTCCTCGGCCGTCTGGAACAGCGGGCCGATGTCGACGTCGAAGCCGAGGTCCGCGAAGGCCGTGGCCACGACCTTGGCGCCGCGATCGTGGCCGTCCTGGCCCAGCTTGGCGATCATCACGCGTGGCCTGCGGCCGTGTTCGGCCGCGAACGCATCGATTTCCCGCTTGAGACGGTCCCAGCCCTCGGCGCTGTCGTATGCGGCTGCGTACACTCCGGTCACCTTCTGCGTGTCGGCCCGATGCCGGCCGAATGCCTTCTCGAGTGCGTCGCTGACCTCGCCGACCGTGGCGCGCAGCCGCACGGCGCCCACCGTGAGTTCGAGCAGGTTGCCCGTGCCCGCGGCGGCGGCCTCCGTGAGCGCCCCGAGCGCGGCCTGCACGGCCCCGGCGTCGCGTGCCGCCCTGATCGACGCGAGGCGCCGCACCTGGTTTTCGCGAACCGCGTGATTGTCGACCTCGAGGATGTCGATCGGCTCGGCCCTGGGCGGCGGGTATTTGTTGACGCCGACGATGACGTCGGCGCCCGAGTCGACGCGCGCCTGCTTCTCCGCGGCGCTGGCTTCGATCTGCAGCTTGGCCCAGCCGGACTCCACGGCACGCGTCATGCCGCCCATCGCGTCGATTTCCGCGATGATCGCCCACGCCTTGTCGGCCATCTGCTGGGTGAGGCTCTCCATCATGTAGCTGCCCGCCCAGGGGTCGATGACGCTCGTGACGTGCGTCTCTTCCTGGATGATGAGCTGGGTATTGCGCGCGATGCGGGCGCTGAAGTCCGTGGGCAGCGCGATCGCCTCGTCGAGCGCGTTCGTGTGCAGGCTCTGCGTGCCGCCGAACACCGCGGCCATCGCCTCGATCGTGGTACGCACGACGTTGTTGTAGGGGTCCTGCTCGGTAAGGCTCCAGCCCGAGGTCTGGCAATGCGTGCGCAGCATCAGGCTCTTGTCCCTGCGCGCGCCGAAGCCCTTCATGATCCGGTGCCACAGCAGCCGTGCGGCGCGCATCTTGGCAATCTCGAGATAGAAGTTCATCCCGATCGCCCAGAAGAACGACAGCCTGCCCGCGAACTCGTCGACGTCGAGCCCGCGCGCGATCGCCGCCTTCACGTACTCCTTGCCGTCGGCCAGCGTGAACGCCAGCTCGAGCGCCTGGTTCGCCCCCGCCTCCTGCATGTGGTAGCCGGAGATGCTGATCGAGTTGAACTTCGGCATGTGACGCGAGGTGTAGGCGATGATGTCGCCCACGATGCGCATGCTCGGTTCCGGCGGGTAGATGTAGGTGTTGCGGACCATGAACTCCTTGAGGATGTCGTTCTGGATGGTCCCCGACAGCTCCGCCGGGGCCACGCCCTGCTCTTCGGCCGCCACGATGTAGCCTGCCAGCACGGGCAGCACCGCGCCGTTCATGGTCATCGACACGCTCACCTGGCCGAGCGGAATGCCGTCGAAGAGGATCTTCATGTCCTCGACGCTGTCGATCGCCACCCCCGCCTTGCCGACGTCGCCCGTGACCCGCGGGTGGTCGCTGTCGTAGCCGCGATGGGTGGCGAGGTCGAACGCCACGCTGACACCCTGTCCGCCCGCGGCCAGCGCGCGCCGGTAAAAAGCGTTGCTCTCCTCGGCCGTGGAAAAACCTGCATACTGGCGGATGGTCCAGGGGCGCACCGCGTACATCGTCGCCTGCGGGCCGCGCAGGAACGGCGCGAAATCGGGCAGCGTGTCGACGTGCGGCAGCTCGGCCGTGTCGGCCGCCGTATACAGGGGCTTGACGACCAGGCCTTCGGGCGTGTGCCAGCCGAGTGCGTCGACGTCGCCGCCGGGCGCCGATTTCGCGGCCGCTTTGCGCCAGGCGTCGAGTTGTTCAGGGGTCAACAGGCGGTCGTCTCGGCTGGTCATCTCTTACCCCGCGGCAGGCAGGCCAGTGTACGTCACCGGGGAGTCGAGGGCGACGGCCGGGCCCGGCCCCTGCGCCGCACCACTCCAGTTCTCGTCCAACGGGACGATGACCCGGTCCCGTGCCTGGTGGTACGAATGAACGTCTCGCGCCAGCCCAGCCAAGGCCTTCGATGATCCCAGGCAAGTACTCGCACCTGCTGTCGCCGGGCAGCATCGGCAAGCTGCGGTTGCGCAACCGGATCGTCGTCATGGCGATGGGCGTCAGCTACGCCGAGGACGACGGCTCGGTCGGCGAGCGCGCACTGGCGTATCACGAGGAACAGGCCCGGGGCGGCGCCGCGTTGATCATCAGCGGCGCGTGTGGCGTGGCCTGGCCGGTCGCGGCGGTACAGAGGAACCAGCTCGCGATCTCCGACGACCGCTTCATTCCCGGTCTGCGCCGGCTGGTCGACGTCGTGCACGCGCACGGTGCGAAGTTTGCCGTGCAGCTGCACCAGGGCGGGCTGGTCGCGGGCTACTCCCTGTACCAGGGGCATGCGCTCTGGTGCCCGTCGCGCCCGGAGTTCGACCCGACCGACGAGCCGATCACCGATGCCTACGTCGAGCGGGAACTGCAGGCCGCCGCGCCGAACGTCCGCTATACGTTCAGGGAACTGACCCACGACGACATCCGGCTCGTGATCGAGCAGTACGCCGCCGCCGCCGACCGCGCCCGGCGCGCCGGAGCCGACGGTGTCGAGATCCACGCCGGCCACGGCTACCTGCTGTCGAGCTTCCTGTCGCCGAGGTACAACCGCCGCACCGACGAGTACGGCGGGCCACTGGAGAACCGCGCGCGCCTGCTGCTCGAGGTCGTACGTGCCACCCGGGCGGCGGTCGGCCGCGACTTCGCCGTGTGGGTGAAGCTCGACTCGGAGCAATTCGGTGCGCCGGACGGCATCCAATTGCCGTTCGCCGTGGAAACTGCGCGGCTGGTCGAAGCGGCCGGCGCCGATGCGATCGCGGTCTCCTCCTATCACCACACCGGCCGGCGCAAGCTGCACTCGGAATCGAACATCCCGCACATCCCAGGCTGGAACCTGCCGGCGGCGCAGACCATCAAGCGGGCCATTTCGATTCCCGTGATCACCTCGGGCCGCGTGGAACCCGACGTGGCCGATGCGAAGATCGCGGCGGGGGCGTTCGACTTCCTCGGCATGGGGCGCAAGCTGCTGGCCGATCCGCATCTGCCGCGCAAGCTGACGGAAGGCCGGCCCGAGACCGTCCGGCCCTGCATCTACTGCTACACCTGCGTGAGCTGCATCTACCTCGGCGACAGCATGCGGTGCGCAGCCAATCCAGACACAGGATTCGAGTACCTGCGACGCACGACGCGCGCGGTCACTCCCCGTCGCTACGTCGTCGTCGGCGGCGGGCCGGGTGGCATGGAGGCCGCGCTCCGGCTCGACGCGCAGGGTCACCGCGTGACGCTGCTCGAGCGCACGGAGCGCCTCGGCGGCACGCTGCAGATCGCGGCGCTGCCGTACGAGCCCAACGAGCACCTGCTCGACTGGCTGCGCCGGCAGATCGCGGCTTCGAACGTCGATGTCCGGCTGAATACCCCGGCGACGGCGCAGGTGGTAGCGGCGCTCGGGCCGGACAGCGTGCTGGTCGCAACCGGCGCGAAACGTCAGATGCCACCGATCCCGGGCGCGGACCGGCGCAACGTGTACAGCGGCGACGACATGCGCCGCATGATGACGGGCCAGTCAGACCCGGGCCAGGCCGGGAAGAAGCTGCCGCTCCTGTCGCGCGTCGCAACACGCATGGGCGCTGCGCTCGGCCTCACGGCCAGGCCGGCGTTCGTGCGCAGCGTGACCCGGCACTGGATGCCGCTCGGCAACCGGATCGTGATCATCGGCGGCGAACTCGTCGGCCTGGAGCTGGCCGAGTTCCTGACGGAGCGCGGTCGCGCGGTGACGGTGCTCGAGGAAGCCTCGCGCATGGGCGACGGCCTGCAGCTCGTCCGACGCATGCGTCTGCTCGCCGAGCTCACCGAGCACGGCGTCGCCCTCCACGCGGGCGTTCGCGACGTGCGCATCGAGGACGCTCTCGTGCGATGCATGGGCACCAGCGGCCAGGAGATCGTCGCGCACGCGGATCACGTCATCGTGGCGCAGGGCGCGACCGCCAATCCCGCCGTGACGGACGAACTGCGTGCCGCCGGCATGGACGTGCGCGCGTTCGGCGACTGCACCGGCGTTGGCTACCTGGAAGGCGCGCTGCGCGGTGCCGCGGACGCCGTCGCGGAACTGACGCCATGACACCTGCTGACGGGCGCCGCCGTGGGTCGCACGGGGTGCCGGTGCAGGCATGAACGAGCTGCAGGTCGGCACGCTGCTCGCCGAGCGCGAAATCCAGCGCAGCCTCGTCGCGATTGCCCGCGCGATGGACGAGCGCAACTGGGACGCGTTGCGCCACCTGCTGCTGGCGGAGGCGACCGCCGACCTCGGCAGCGGGATGATCAGCGGCCGCGAGGCGATCGTGGATTTCATCCGCGGCTTCCTCGATGCCTGCGGCCCGACGCAGCACCTGCTGGGGAACGTGCTGATCGACGTTTCCGGCGACACGGCCTCGAGCCGCAGCTACGTGAGCGACATGCATCTCGGCCGCGGCGACCGCGCGCGGCTCACGTTCTCGACGCTCGGCGACTACCACGACCGATGGCGGCGCGTGGACGGCGGGTGGCGGCTGAGCCACCGGACCAAGCTGAACCACGCGACGCTCGGCGACGTCTCGATCTTCGACCGCAACTGACCGACGGTCGGCGCACGGGCCGCGGCGTTTCCGCCTGCGCGCGCGCATGTTAAAACGCAGCATGCACGATTCACGCCGAACCCCGCCGGCCGGGAAGACCTCATCGAGCCGTCGCCGGGACGAAACGCCCGCATGACGCCGCAACTGCAACTGCTCGCCGTTCCCGGCCTGCCGCGCGTGCGCGCCGGCGACGACCTGTCCGGCCTGATCATCGACGGGCTGGCGGCGGCCGGCGAAGCGCTGCGGGACCACGATGTCGTGGTCGTCGCGCAGAAGATCGTCTCGAAGTCGGAAGGCCGCAGCGTCGATCTCGCAACCGTCATGCCCTCGGCGCGCGCCGCCGAGCTGGCACGCGTGGTGAACAAGGACCCGCGTCTGGTCGAGGTCATCCTGTCCGAGTCCCGACGTGTCGTGCGCGCAGTGAAGGACGTGCTCATCGTCGAGCACCGTCTCGGTCTGGTCATGGCGAACGCCGGCGTGGACCAGTCGAACGTCGCCGAGCCGGGCGGCGCGACGCTGGCGCTGATGCTGCCGGTCGACCCCGACGCGAGCGCGTCGCGGCTGCGCGAGGAATTCCGGCGACGGCTCGGCTGCGACGTGGGCGTCATCGTCAACGACAGCTTCGGCCGGCCGTGGCGCGTCGGCACCGTCGGAGTGGCCATCGGCTGCGCCGGCCTGCCGGCGGTGCTCGACCTGCGCGGCGACCTGGACCTGTTCGGCCGGACGCTGCAGACGACCGTGCTCGGTCATGCGGACGAAATCGCCGCCGCCGCGTCGCTGCTCATGGGACAGGCGGCCGAGGCGCGGCCGGTCGTCGTCGTGCGCGGCTTGCGACACTCGGCGCCCGAGCGGCCGGCGCAGGCACTGCGGCGTCCCGTGGACGAGGATCTGTTCCGGTGAGCGGCACGGTGCTCGCGCTGGCCGGCGGGGTCGGCGGCGCGAAACTGGTGCTCGGTCTGGCGCACGTGCTCGCGGAAGGCGAACTCGTCGTCGTCGGCAACACCGGCGACGACTTCGAACACCTCGGCCTCGCCATCTCTCCCGACCTCGACACGCTGCTGTACACGCTCGCGGGTCTCGCCGATCCGGCGCGCGGCTGGGGGCGACGCGACGAGACCTGGCAGTTCATGGCGGCGCTCGAGCGTCTCGG
>JAYRRR010000030.1:0-6237 GCA_041910015.1 Steroidobacteraceae bacterium | reverse complement strand
GGAAAAGAGGTTTACAACCCGAAGGCCGTCATCCCTCACGCGGCGTCGCTCCGTCAGGCTTTCGCCCATTGCGGAAAATTCCTCACTGCTGCCTCCCGTAGGAGTCCGGACCGTGTCTCAGTTCCGGTGTGGCTGATCGTCCTCTCAGACCAGCTACGGATCGTCGCCTTGGTGGGCCGTTACCCCGCCAACAAGCTAATCCGGCTTGGGCTCATCCATCAGTGCCAGGCCTTGCGGTCCCCGGCTTTCCTCCGTGGAGCGTATGCGGTATTAGCCCGAGTTTCCCCGGGTTGTCCCCCGCTGATGGGCAGATTCCCAAGCGTTCCTCACCCGTCCGCCTCTCGTCGCCAGGGTTGCCCCCGCGTTACCGATCGACTTGCATGTGTTAAGCACGCCGCCAGCGTTCAATCTGAGCCAGGATCAAACTCTTCACTTGAAGTCTTGCGACTCTCAGCTTCGGAGAGATCCCAACTAGTCTCAGTATTTACTGGCTAATTGGTACTCGCCGTTGATGTTGCACTCGACAACGATCGACGCGAGTCCCCACACAAATTACCTGTTCCGATTTTTAAAGAGCGCCCCCGGAACCAGCCGAGGTGAGCCGCCTATTATGCGGCGATTTCCGTTGCTGTCAACTCCTTCGAAACTTGCTTTTCGTCGGGGTTTCTCAGCGAGCCACCAGCGCCAGGGGCGGGGTGACTGCGGAAGGGCGCGCAGTATAGCTCCGAACCGGAGGTCGTCAACACTCGCGCCGGGCATTTTTTCCGCCGCTCGTCGCGGTGCCTCACGCGCTTGCACGATCCCGGACTGCGCGACGGCCGCCCACGGCACCCGACGCACGCCGACGCCGACGCGGGCGCCGCGCAGCGGGCTGCCCCATGAGCGCCTTCAGCCCTGCAGCGTGACGCGCGCGAGCCGCCGCTTGCCGACCTGGAACACGTGCGTCGTGCCCGCCGCGATGACGCGCGAGGCGTCCTCCACCTTTTCGCCGTCGATGCGTACCGCGCCCTGACGCACCTGGCGCATCGCATCGCTCGTGCTCGGAACGAGCTGCGCGCCCTTCAGGACCTGCGCGAGACCGAGACCGCCGGCTCCGGCCTGCAGCGTGATTTCCGCGATTTCGTCGGGCAGCGCGCCCTGCTGGAAACGCGCGATGAACGCATCGCGGGCCTTCGCGCCCGCCCCGGTCCCGTGAAAGCGGTCGACGAGCTCCACGCCCAGCTCGAACTTGACGTCACGCGGATTGCGGCCGCCGGCGCAGTCCTGCCGCAGCCTGGCGATGTCGGCATTGGAGCGGAACGAAAGCAGCTCGAAATACCGCCACATCAGCTCGTCCGAGACGGACATCAGCTTGCCGAACATCTGCTCGGCCGGATCGGTGATGCCGATGTAGTTGCCGAGCGATTTCGACATCTTGTTGATGCCGTCGAGCCCCTCGAGCAGCGGCATCGTGATGACCACCTGCGGCTCCTGCCCGTACGACTCCTGCAGTTGCCGCCCGACCAGCAGGTTGAACTTCTGGTCGGTGCCGCCGAGTTCGACGTCCGCCCGCAGCGCCACCGAGTCGTAGCCCTGCACGAGCGGATAGAGGAACTCGTGGACCGCGATCGGCTGGCCGCCCTTGTAGCGCTTGGCGAAATCGTCGCGCTCCAGCATGCGGGCGACGGTGTGCCGGGCCGCGAGCTGGATCAGCCCGGCCGCGGTCATCGGGCCCATCCAGGTCGAGTTGAACTCCACGCGGGTCCGCGCCGGGTCGAGGATCTTGAAGATCTGCGCCTCGTAGGTGCGCGCGTTCGCCTGGATTTCCTCGGGCGTGAGCGGCGGTCGCGTCGCGTTGCGCCCGGTCGGGTCGCCGATGAGGCCGGTGAAGTCGCCGATCAGGAAGATGACGTCGTGGCCGAGCCGCTGGAACATGGCCATGCGGTTGATCAGCACGGTGTGCCCGAGGTGCAGGTCCGGCGCCGTCGGGTCGAAACCCGCCTTGACGCGCAACGGCTGGCCGCGCTGCAGCTTGCGCAGCAGGTCGGCCTCGAGCAGCACCTCGGACGCGCCGCGGCGCAGTTCGGCCAGTTGTTCTTCGGCGGACAGCATCGGTGGGCGCTCCGGGCTCGGGTGCGGTGCAAAGCGCCGCAATTTAGGCGCTGGCGCCGGGGCAGGCAACGCCACGCGCCGCGTGAAGCCAGTCACGGAACTTTCATCCCGCCTGCAACACTCTGAACAACCAACGAAATCCGTCGATTTCCAAAGTTGACCGGTGGCCTTTCTGCAACTACTTTACGCGCCATCTTCGTGCGGGGGTGTGCCTTGCATTCAGCCGATCTTTCCGCGGCCGCGCCGGTCGTGAGCCGAGCCCCCGCCGCCGTTGCGGGCCGCCGCGCCTGGCTGGCCGGCACGAGCCTGCCGCTGGTGGCCGCCGTCTCCGCATGGCTGCTGGTCGCGGGCTGGCCTCGTCAGGACGCGCCCCGCTCCGTCGACCTGACGCCGCTGCTCGCCGCGCAGCCACGCGCCGTCGCCGCCCCGGCGGCGATCGATGCGCCGGACAGCGTCGAGTACACGGTGCAGCGCAACGACACGCTCGACCGGATCTTCCGCACGGTCGGCATCGACATGGCCGCGCTGGCCGAGTTGCGCCAGCGTCCCGAAGTGCGTCGCGCGCTCGACATCGTGCGTCCGGGCGACATCATCACACTCACCCACGTCGACGGCGCGCTGCAGTCGCTCAACCGCCAGATCAGCAACACGCTGACGCTGCAGGTCGCCCGGTCCGACGACGGGTTCGCGGTCAACTACATCGAAAACCCGCTCGAATCGGAGATCGTGGGCCGGCGCGCGACGATCACCTCGTCGCTGTTTGCGGCGGGCGAAGACGCCGGCATGTCGCCGGAGACGATCCTCACGCTCGCGAACCAGATGTTCGGCTGGGACATCGACTTCGCGCTCGACATTCGCGCAGGCGACGAATTCAGCGTGCTGTACGAGCAGAAGTTCCAGGATGGCGAGTACGTCAACGACGGCCGCGTGCTCGCGGCGGAATTCATCAACCAGGGCAAGTTGCACCGGGCGGTGTGGTTCCGCTCGGCCGACGGCGCGGTGGAAGGCTATTTCACGCCCGACGGCAAGGGCATGCGCAAGGCCTTCCTGCGCGCGCCGCTCGACTTCACGCGCATCAGCTCGGTCTTCAACCCGAATCGCCGCCACCCGATCAGCGGCCGCATCCGGGCGCACAAGGGCATCGACTACGCGGCGCCGACGGGCACGCCGATCTGGGCCGCGGGCGACGGGCGCGTCCAGTTCGCGGGCCGCCGGGGCGGCTACGGCAACGCCGTCGTGATCGACCATGGTCACGGCGTCACCACGCTGTACGGCCACATGTCGCGCTTCGGCAAGGCCGCGCACGGCGGGCGCAAGGTGCGCCAGGGTGAGCTGATCGGCTACGTCGGTTCGACGGGTGCATCGACGGGCCCGCACCTGCACTACGAATATCGCATCAAGGGCGTGCACAAGAACCCGGCCACGGTGACGATGCCGCGCGTCGAGATCCCTGCGAAGTACATGGCCGAGTTCCGGCGCGACAGCGAGACCACGTTCGCGAAGCTCGACCTCACGAGCGGCCGCGCTCCGACGCGGCTGGCGCTGGCTACGGGGCGCTGATCCCGCGGGCTCTAGCCCGTCACTTTCAGCTTGAACCCCGCCGCGGCGAGCCAGGCCGCTTCCTGCTCGAGGTCGATGGCCGTCAGCGGGTGTTCGCCGAGCCAGCCGCGGGGGAATTGCAGGTCCGCGTTCCTGCCCCTGGCCGCCAGGCGGATGTCCGGCAACGGCCGCGGCCCGCGACCGCGATGCAGCAGCACCGCGAGACGCAGCAGCACGATCAGCCACAGCGCATCGAGGTGCCACGGCGGCATCAGCTCGTCGAGCGAGGCGAGTTGCAGCTTGCGCCGGTGGTTGGACACTACCGCCGCGAGGATCTGCTGCTCGTGGTGCGGGAAGCCCGGCAGGTCCGAATGCTGCAGCAGGTAGCCGCCGTGCCGGTGGTAATGCGAATGCGCGATGTCGAGGCCAACCTCGTGCAGCCGCGCGGCCCAGCCGAGGACGAGTTCGGCGAACGGGTCGTCGAGCGGCAAGTCGCCACGCACCTGGCGCAGGAAACCGAGCGCCGTGGCTTCCACGCGGTCCGCCTGCGCCGCATCGACGTGGAAGCGGGCCTCCATGGCGCGCACGCTGCGCACGCGCGCGTCCTCGTCCGTCAGTCGCCCGAGCAGGTCGTAGAGCAGGCCTTCACGCAGCGCGCCCTCCGCCACCCGCAGCGTCTCGATGCCGAGTCGATCGAAGACCTCGAGGATGATCGCCAGTCCGCCGGGCAGCACTTCCTGGCGCTCGGGCGCGAGCCCCGGCAACCGCAGGCGCGTCACGTCGCCGGCCGCGAGGCATTGCTGCAGCAGCCATTCGAGGCCCGGCCGGTCCACGTACGCCCTGGCCGGATCGTGCGCCTGCAGCACGTCGGCGATCGATCGCAGCGTGCCGGACGACCCGTACGCCACGTCCCATTCCGGCCGTGCGAACCGCGCGGCGACCGGCTCGAGTTCGAGCTGCGCGGCCGTGCGCGCCTTTTTCATGCGCTTTTCGGTGATCTCGCCACCCGGGAAATACCGCACACTCGAGCTCACGCAACCCATGTAGAGGCTCGCGAGCCGCTTCGCCGCGAGCCCCTCACCGATGATGAGCTCCGTGCTGCCACCGCCGATGTCGACGACCAGCCTCCGGCCGCTCGCCTGCGGCGTCGTGTGCGCAACGCCGAGATGGATCAGGCGTGCTTCCTCGACGCCTGAGATGATCTCGATCGGATGGCCGAGCGCGTCGCGCGCGCGGTCCATGAAGGCGCCGCGCCGGCGCGCCTGGCGCAGCGTGTTGGTGCCCACGACGCGCACGCTCTCCGCGCGCATGTCGCTGAGCCGCTGGCCGAAGCGCTGCAGGCACGCGAGCGCGCGCTGCATCGACACCGGGCTCAGCCGGCCGCGATCGTCCAGACCCGCGGCGAGCCGGACCATCTCGCGCAGGCGATCGACGATGACGAGCTGCCCGTGCGCGTACCGGGCGACCACCATGTGAAAGCTGTTCGAACCCAGGTCGACGGCCGCGAGGACGTCGGGAACCCGGTGTGTCAAGGCACGTCAGCCCGGCTCGTCGGCAGAGAACGACGAGCCGCAGCCGCAGGTCGTGGAGGCGTTCGGGTTGCGGATCACGAACTGCGCGCCTTCGAGATCCTCGCGATAGTCGATCTCGGCGCCGCTCAGATACTGGAAGCTCATCGGGTCGACGACGAGGCGCACGCCCTGGTTGACGATGCAGGTGTCGCCTTCCTCCTCGTTCTCGTCGAACGTGAAGCCGTACTGGAAGCCCGAGCAGCCGCCACCCGAGACGAACACGCGCAGGCGCAGGTTCGGGTTGCCCTCTTCCTTGATCAGCTCGCCGACCTTGCGGGCCGCCGAGTCGGTGAAGACCAGCAGCACGTCTTCGGCGATGTCGTGCGGGGTCGTGGCTTCGGTCATGGATCGCTCCGGCAGCGGGTTCGTGCAACCGACGTTGGGCCGGAAATTCTAGCCTTCAAGGGCCGCGACTCAAAGCGGACGGCCCGCCGGGGCGCTCAGGACGTGCCCGAAGCCGCGACTTTCCAGGAAAACGACTGTTCGATGGGCCCGCCGCGCAGCTTGCTCGACTGGAGCCTGACGCCCGTTTCGTGGGGCTCGAAGCCTTCCGGAAGCGTAACGAGCTGTTCGAGCGTCTGGAAATAGCGCAGGGAGAACGGCAACTGCGCGCGGGGCTGGTCGAGCAGTTCGCCGACCGTGTACTTGCGCGGCGCGCCGCCCTGGCTGCCGGCGATGGTGATCTGGGCCAGCCCGGAGACGACGCTCTCGTGTCGCATGGCCTGCACGAGCGTGAGCTTCAGGCGGAATTCGCGCGAGCCAGTGCCGGGCGCGACCTCGAAGCGCTGGATGCGCAAGCCCTGCACGCCGTCCGCCGGGGAGACGATGCTGCGGTAGAACGCGAGATCGTCGCTCTGCCGCGCGAGGCGGGACTGCAGGTCGCCGAGCGTGCGTTCGATTTCCCCGTACGCGTCGCGGTCGAGACGGCGCGCCATCTCCAGCTCGGCCACCCGGGCATTGAGCCGCCGATTCTCCGTCGCGAGATGGGTGACCTGCTCCTCCAGGACCTGGCGGCGCGTTGCGTCGGCCACGGCGT
>JAYRRR010000029.1:0-13214 GCA_041910015.1 Steroidobacteraceae bacterium | reverse complement strand
CCGGCAAGCGCCGGCGCCTGTCGCTCGCCGCACGCCACCTGCTGCTGGCGCGGCAGGAGCTGCGGCGGCTGCCCGCGCGATTCGACGTCGTCGCGATCGATCCGCCGGCGCCCGGCACGGCCGGGCCGCGGCTCACCTGGCTGCGCGGCGCCTTCGAACTGTGGTGATCGTCACTTGACGACCTTGAGCCGCGCGCGGCCACCGCCCGGCGCCGGCCGTGGCGGCTCCGGCTCGTGCGGTGGCGACCCGGCGGGTGGCGGTGTCTGTTCCTGCGTGCCGGTCCGTGGCTCGACGTCATCGTCCGCGAAGATCATGCCCTGCCCCGTCTCGCGCGCGTAGATCGCAAGCACGGCGACGAGCGGCACGCGCACCGACATGCTGACGCCGCCGAAGCGGCCGCTGAAACTCACCTCGTCGTTGCCCAGCCGCAGGTTCGCGGTGGCGTTCCAGCTCACGTTGAGCACGATCTTGCCGTCCTTGACGTACTGCCGGGGTACTTCGACTCCGGGCACGCCCGCGTCGACGACGAGGTGCGGCGTGCAGAGGCTGTCGGTGATCCACTCGTGGATGGCACGCAGCAGGTACGGGCGCCGGGCACGCATGGGCGGCGGCACGGCGCTGGTGGGGCTGGTCATGCGGGCAGTATGGGAGGAAGCGACCGCCGGTGGCTAGCGAGGTTGTGCATCGCTGCTGCCGGGCTCAGCGGGCCCGCATGCCCCGCTCCGCCTCACTCAGGCTGCGCAGGAACGACGGCCGGGCGAAAGCCTTGGCCGCATAGCGCTCGATCGCAGGCGCGCCGGCGGCGAGCGAAGCGACGTCGATGTCCCAGCGCGGCAGCCGCCACAAGACAGGCGCGACGGCCGCGTCGAGCTGCGAGAACTGCTCGGAAAGGAACCATGGCCGCAGGCGGAACAGCGGCTCCGACGCCAGGATGCTCTCGGCGAGCATCTTGCGCGCGCGCTCGCGTTCACGCCGGTCCGTGCCGGCACCGGGCTCGAGCGCGTCGGCAACCGCATACCAGTCCTGCTCGATGCGACGCAGTACAACGCGCGCCTGGGCTCGTGCCGCCGGGTCGGTCGAGGCGAGCGACGGGTGTGGAAAGCGCTCGTCGAGGTATTCGCAGATGATGCCCGGCTCGTAGACCACGAGTTCGCGGTCGACGAGCGTCGGCACCGTCTGGTAGGGGTTCAGGTCGATGAGGTCTTCGGGCGGACGTGCCGGGTCGGTCTCGACGATACGCGCGTCGAGCGCCTTTTCCGCGAGCACGATCCGCACGCGGTGACAGCGCGCGTCGACCGCTCGCGAATACAGCGTCATCATGCTGGAGACGCTCCTCGCCCGGCAGCACGCGATCGCCCGGCGGCACGCGCCGGACGACCGGCCCCTGCCGCGGGTGCGGCAGCGACGACGGGCCGTCGCGCCCCGGCGGGCGGACGGTCTACTTGACGTCCTTCCAGTATTCCTTCTTCAGCGCGTAGCAGAGCAGCGTGAAGAACACCAGGAACGCGATCACCGCGTAACCGAGCGCCTGGCGCTTCGCCTGGACCGGCTCGCCGATGTAGTCGAGGAAGTTGACCGTGTCGCGGACGAACGAGTCGTACTGTTCGGGGTCGAGCCGGCCGGGGCTGGCGAGCTTGAACTCCTTGAAGTGCTTCTGCACGTTGCCCTGCGCGTCCGAGTGGCCTTCCCACACGGCTTCCTGCATGCCCTGCAATTCCCACAGCACATGCGGCATCGCCGTGCCCGGCAGCGCCAGGTTGTTCGTGCCGGTCGTCTTGCCCGGGTCGACGTAGAACGACTTGAGGAACGTGTAGAGGTAGTCCGGCGTGCGGCTGCGCGCGATCAGCGACAGGTCGGGCGGCACGACGCCGAACCACTTCCTGGCGTCGTCCGGGTTCATGCCGTTGGTCATCGTCTGATGCGGCGACTCGCCCGTGAACATCAGGTTGTCGATCAGCTGCTGCTCGGTGAGGCCGAGATCGGCCGCCATGCGGTTGTACCGCACGTACTTGGCCGTGTGGCAGCCGAGGCAGTAGTTCACGAAGTTGCGCGCGCCGCGCTGCAGCGAGGCCTGGTTGCGGATGTCGTTGCCGGCCTTGAGCAGCGTCGTTTCGCCGCCCGCCGCGAACGCGACCGCCGGGAAGGCGAGCGCCGCCGCGACCAGGCCGAGGATCTTCTGCTTCGGACGATCAGTGCGCATGGTAGGTGACCCTCGTCGGCACGGGCTTGGTCCTGTCGACGCTCGAGTACCACGGCATCAGCAGGAAGAACGCGAAGTAGACGGCCCCGAACACGCGCGACAGCATCGTGTAGGTCGGCGTCGGCGGATTGAGACCCAGCCAGCCGAGCGCGAGGAAGCTGATCGCGAACGCACACAGGAAGAACCTGAACAGCGGCCCGCGCTGACGGATCGAGCGGACCTTGCCGCGATCGAGCCACGGCAGGAACACGAACAGCAGCACCGCGAGGCCCATCAGGGCCGCGCCGAGCCCCTTGTTCGGGACCGCGCGCAGGATGGCGTAGAACGGCGTGAAGTACCACACCGGCGCGATGTGCGGCGGCGTCTGCAGCGCGTTCGCCGGGTCGAAGTTGGCGTGCTCGAGGAAGTAGCCACCCAGCGTCGGCGCGAAGAACATCACGAGGCAGAACAGGATCAGGAACACGCCGACGCCGACCATGTCCTTGACCGTGTAGTACGGGTGGAACGGGATGCCGTCGAGCGGAATGCCGTCCGGGCCCTTGACCTTCTTGATCTCGACGCCGTCAGGGTTGTTCGAGCCGACCTCGTGCAGCGCGATCAGGTGCGCAATCGTGAGGAACACGAGCGCGAACGGCAGCGCGACCACGTGCAGCGCGAAGAACCGGTTCAAGGTGACGTCGGAGATGTAGTAGTCGCCGCGGATGAACTCCATCAGCGCGTCGCCGACGTACGGGATCGCGCCGAACAGCGAAACGATCACCTGTGCGCCCCAGTACGACATGTTGCCCCACGGCAGCAGGTAGCCGAAGAACGCCTCGCCCATGAGGCAGAAGTACAGCAGCATGCCGAAGATCCACAGCAGCTCGCGCGGCTTCTGGTACGACCCGTACAGCAGCGCGCGGAACATGTGCAGATAGATCACGATGAAGAACGCCGAGGCGCCCGTCGAGTGGACGTAGCGGATCAACCAGCCCCAGTCCACGTCGCGCATGATGTATTCGACGGAATTGAAGGCCTCCGCTGCCGAGGGCTTGTAGTTCATCGTCAGGAAGATCCCCGAAAGGATCTGGATGACGAGCACGAGCATCGCGAGCGAGCCGAAGTAGTACCAGAAGTTCATGTTCTTCGGCGCGTAGTACTCCGACACCTGCGACTTCCACAGCGTCGTGAGCGGGAAGCGCTCGTCGATCCACGCGGTCAGGGCCGCGAGGCGGCCATTGCCGCCCTTCACGGCGACCTTGTCGGTAGCGGTGGCCATCATGCGTTCCCCTTGTCGGCGCCGATCACGATGCGGGTGTCGCTGACGAACTGGTACGGCGGCACCGGCAGGTTGGTCGGGGCAGGCACGTCCTTGAAGACGCGGCCCGACATGTCGAACTTGGAGCCGTGGCACGGGCAGAAGAAGCCACCCGGCCAGTCGGCGGAGACCGTCACGTCGCCCGGAGTGAATTTCTCGAGCGGCGCGCAGCCGAGATGCGTGCAGACGCCGACCAGCACGAGATACTCGGGCTTGATCGCGCGCGCGAGGTTCACGGCGTAGTCGGGCTGGTCCGACTCGGCGGAATCCGGGTCGCGCAGCTCGCCGGTCACGCCTTCGAGCTGGGCGAGCATCTGCGGCGTGCGGTGAACGATGAAGATTGCCTTGCCGCGCCACTCGACCTTCATCATGGCGCCCGGCTCGAGCCGGCTCACGTCCACCTCGACCGGGGCACCCATGGCCTTGGCACGGGCACTCGGCTTCCAGGACGCCAGGAACGGCACGGCGACGAACGCGGCGCCCACGGCACCGGTCGCGACGGTGGCGACGGTCAGGAAGTGACGTCGGCCGGTATCGACTGCTTCGGTCATCCAGCACTCTCCTCGGCAAACGGCCGGGGCGCGAGCCCAGTTCTGGGCGGCCACGGACCCGCCGTCGGGTCTATCGGAACTCGGAATCGGTGCCCATCGGTGGCAGTTGCCGCCTGGCTTCCCCACGAACCGGGCGGGCAACAACGCATTATAAGGGCGGGGGCCGGACGGGCGATAGGCACCGTGTGGTCGCCGTGATTCCAGGCCGCGGCCCCGGGGGCGCTCAGCCGCGGTCGTTGACCCGCCGGATCTGCGCCCCGAGGCCGTGCAGCTTCTCCTCGATGCACTCGTAGCCACGGTCGATGTGGTAGATGCGCTCGACGTCGGTCGTGCCCTCGGCCACCAGCCCCGCCAGCACCAGGCTCGCCGAGGCCCGCAGGTCCGTCGCCATCACCGGCGCCGCCGTGAGCCGGGGCACGCCCTTGATGATGGCCGTGTTGCCCTCCAGGCGGATCTCGGCTCCCATGCGGCGCATTTCCAGCATGTGCATGAAGCGGTTTTCGAAAATCGTCTCGACGATCGTGCCGACCCCCTCGGCCACCGTGTTGAGCGCGGCGAATTGCGCCTGCATGTCGGTCGGAAAGCCCGGGTGCGGGGCGGTGCGGATGTCGACGGAGCGCGGCCGGCGACCGCGCATGTCCACCTCGATGAAGCCCTCGCCCCGCGTCACGGTGGCTCCCGCCTCGGCGAGCTTGCCGAGCACGGCGTCGAGGTGCTCGGCACGGGCGCCGCGCGCACGCACGCGCCCGCTCGTGATCGCGCCGGCGACGAGGTAGGTGCCGGCCTCGATGCGGTCAGGCAGCACCTCGTAGTGGGCGCCGTGCAGCGTGTCGACGCCGTCGACGACGATGGTGTCCGTGCCGTGGCCGCGGATCCGCGCGCCCATCGCGATGAGGAACTGCGCCAGGTCGACGACCTCCGGCTCGCGCGCGGCATTTTCCAGAATGGTCTGCCCCTCCGCCAGCGTCGCCGCCATCATCAGGTTCTCGGTGCCGGTCACCGTGACCGTGTCCATGACGATGCGGGCGCCCTGCAGCCGGCCCGCGCGGGCGCGGATGTAGCCATTTTCGATGTGCACGTCCGCGCCCATGGCCTGCAGACCCGCGACGTGGATGTTGACCGGGCGCGCGCCGATGGCGCAGCCGCCGGGCAGCGAGACGTCGGCCCGGCCGTGCCGGGCCACGAGCGGGCCAAGCACCAGGATCGCCGCGCGCATGGTCTTGACGAGCTCGTAGGGGGCGAAGGTCTCCCGGGTCGTCGTCGGATCGACCTCGACGCGCATGCGTTCATCGACGGTCACGCTCGCCCCCATCCGGCCGAGCAGTTCGATCATCGTCGTGACGTCCTGCAGGTGCGGAACGTTGCCGATGGTCACCGGCCCGTCGGCCAGCAGGGCCCCGGCCAGGATCGGCAGCGCGGCGTTTTTCGCGCCCGAGATCCGCACCTCGCCGTCGAGCGGCACGCCGCCCCGGATCTGCAGCTTGTCCAAGCGTGCGCTCCGTCAGGGCGTCGCGGGGGGGCTGCCGCGCTCGGCCTGCCATTCGGCCGGCGTGTAGGCGACGATGGACAGCGCGTGGATTTCGCGCCCCATGCGCGCGCCGAGCCCCGCATAGACCATCTGATGACGCTGGATGGACCGCTTGCCCTCGAACTGCGGCGCGACGATCACGGCCTCGAAATGCGTGTCGTCGTCGGTCATGACCCGCACCTGGGCGCCGGGCAGGCCCGCCTGGATCAGGTTCGTCACTTCGCTTGCCGTCATGGTGGAACGCCCGCGCAGAATGGGTCGTCGAGTCTAAAGGAGAAGGCGCTCCGGCTGCAGGCTGTAAACTGCGGGTCTTGCCGGAGCGTTGCCAGGGCAGCCATGACCGACCCGAGCCAGATGATCGCCCGCGGCCGCCGCGTCCTCGCCACCGAGGCCGCCGCCGTGGCCGCCCTCGAGGGCCGCCTGGACGAGGCGTTCGCCCGGGCCTGCGCGCTGCTGCTCGCCTGCGAAGGCCGCATCGTCGTCACCGGCATGGGCAAGTCGGGCCACGTCGGCTGCAAGATCGCCGCGACGCTCGCGAGCACGGGCAGTCCGGCGTTCTTCCTGCACCCGGCCGAGGCGATTCACGGCGATCTCGGCATGATCACCGCCCGGGACGCCGTGCTCGCCCTGTCGAACTCCGGCGAAACCACCGAGTTGCTGACCATCCTGCCGGTCATCAAGCGTCTCGACGTGCCGCTCGTCGCGCTCACCGGCAACGGCGACTCGACGCTGTCGCGCTACGCCACGGTGACGCTCGACGTGAGCGTGCCCGAGGAGGCCTGCCCGCTGAATCTCGCGCCGACGGCGAGCACGACCGCCGCACTGGCGATGGGCGACGCGCTCGCCATCGCGGTGCTCGAGGCGCGCGGCTTCACCGAGGAGGATTTCGCGCGCTCGCACCCGGGCGGCAGCCTCGGCCGCCGGCTGCTGCTGCACGTCGAGGACGTCATGCGCAAGGGTGCCGATCTGCCGCGTGTCGGCCCGGACACCCGGTTGAGCGAGGGGCTGCTCGAGATGAGCCGCAAGGGACTCGGCATGACCACGATCATCGACGCCGACGACCACGTGCTCGGGGTGTTCACCGACGGCGACCTGCGCCGCGCGCTGGACCGCGAGGTCGACGTGCACCGGACGCGCATGCGCGAGGTGATGACCGCCGGCGGCAAGGTGGCGCAGCCGCGCATGCTCGCAGCCGAAGCCGTGCACCTGATGGAGACGTACCGCATCACCTCGCTGCCGGTCGTCTCGGACGACGGCGAGCGCCGCCTGGTCGGCGCGCTGAACGTGCACGACCTGCTGCGCGCGGGGGTCATGTGAGCGGGCCCGGCGCAGAGGTGCTCGAACGCGCGCGACGCATCCGCCTGCTCGTGCTCGACGTCGACGGCGTGCTGACCGACGGCCGGCTGCACATCACCGCGCGCGGCGAGGACGTGAAGGTGTTCCACGTCCGCGACGGTTCGGGCATCGTCGCGCTGCGGCGCGCCGGCGTGATCGTGGCGATCATCTCGGGGCGCGACTCCGCGGCCGTCACCCATCGCGCGGCGGAGCTCGGCATCGCGCACGTGCAGCAGGGCGTCCAGGACAAGGGCGCGGCCCTCGAACGACTGCTGCGCGAGACGGGCGTGACCGACGCAGCGCTGGCCTGCATCGGCGACGACACGCCCGACGTGCCGATGCTCGAGCGGGCGATGCTGGCCGTGGCCGTCGCGGACGCGCACCCGACGGCGCGCGCCGCCGCGCACTGGGTGACGCCATCGCCGGGCGGGCACGGCGCCGTGAGGGAAGCATGCGATCTGCTGCTGGCCGCGCGCGCCTGCTGACGCAGCGCACCGGCACGGTGCTCGCGATGCTCGCGGGGGGCGCCGTGCTGTTTGCGCTGCTCACCGGCCGCGACGAAGGCCTCGAGTCGGTGCCGCCGCAGGACCAGCGCGGCTACTACCTGACGGACGCCAGGCTCACGGAGCTCGGGCCCGACGGCGAGCCACGCGTCGTCGTGCGCGCGCGCTCGATCGAGCAGCAGCTCGGCGACGAAAGCGTCGAACTGCACGACCTCGAGCTCGACTACACGACCCAGCGCGCGGGAACCTGGCACGTGACGGCCGAGCGCGGACGCATGCCGCGCGAGCACACTTCGCTGCAGCTCGCCGGCAACGTACGGGTCGCGGGCGCGCCCGAGCGCGGCGCTGCACGGGCGATCATCACGACCGACGAACTGTCCTACGATACCGTGGCGGAGCTGATCCAGACCGCCTCGCCCGTGGCGGTGCAGTTCGGCACTCATCAACTCGTGGCGCGCGGGCTGCGGGTCGCATTGAACGACGGCACGCTGCGCCTGGAATCCAATGTCAATGGCACCTTCACTCCCTGAACGCGGCCGGCGGCTCCTCGTCTTCGCGACGTTCGCCGGCGCATGCGTCGTGGCGACTGCGCAGGCGCAGGGCTCGCCGCCCGCCGCAGGAGCCACCGCACCTGCGGGCCTGCCGCCCGGCAATTCGCAAATGCCGATCAATCTCGAGGCGGCCTCCTCCGACTTCGACTACAAGATGAATTCGCTGCTGTTCCGTCGCGTGCGGATCACGCAGGGCGGGCTCGAGGTGACGGCGCAGCAGGCCAGCGCGTCGGGGCTCGAGTTCGAGAACTCCGAATGGCGGCTGCAGGGCGACGTGATCATCACCGTGCCTGGCGGCCGTCTGCAGTCGAGCGAGGCGCGCGTACAGTTCCGCAACAACGCCATCGTGCACGCCTCGATCCGCGGCGAGCCGGCCGCGTTCGAGCAGCGGCTCCGGGACACGGCGCAGGTCGCGCGCGGGCGCGCCGGCTCGATCGACTACGACGTGCAGCAGAGTACCGTGCGGCTCACGGGCGACGCCTGGCTCTCCGACGGCCAGAACGAGATCCGCGGCAACACGCTCGTCTACGACGTCGCGCGCGAACGCGTGCAGGCGAACCCGGACGAGAAGGACCCGGGCGGCGTGCGCATCACGATCAACCCGCCGAAGAAGAGCGGCGAGCCGGCGCCGGCACGGGGCCCGGGCACATGAGCCGCCTGCGCGCCGAGGCGCTCGGCAAGAGCTATCGCTCCCGTCGCGTCGTCGCCGACCTGTCGCTGGAGGTCGCCTCGGGCGAAGTCGTCGGGCTGCTCGGGCCGAACGGCGCGGGCAAGACCACGGCCTTCTACATGATCGTCGGTCTGGTGCCGTGCGACGAGGGTCGTATCCACCTCGACGACCGGGAACTCACCCGGCTGCCGATGTACCGGCGCGCGCAGCTCGGCCTCGGTTACCTGCCGCAGGAAGCCTCGGTGTTCCGCAAGCTGTCGGTCGAGGACAACATCCTGGCGATCCTCGAGACGCGTGACGATCTCGAGGACGCCGCCGCGCGTGACGCCGCGCTCGAGTCGCTGCTCGAGGAATTGCACATCGGCCACATCCGCGGCAGCATCGGCATGAGCCTGTCGGGCGGCGAACGCCGGCGCGTCGAGATCGCCCGCGCGCTCGCGGCGGAGCCGCGCTTCATCCTGCTCGACGAGCCGTTCGCGGGCGTCGACCCGATCTCGGTCCTCGACATCCAGCGCATCATCCGTCACCTGAGTTCGCGCAACATCGGCGTGCTGATCACCGACCACAACGTGCGCGAGACGCTCGGCATCTGCGGGCGCGCCTACATCGTCAGCGCGGGCAGCGTGATCGCCTCCGGTTCGGCCGAAGAGATCCTTGCCAATCCTCAGGTGCGTGAGGTCTACTTGGGACAGGATTTCCGACTCTGATCCGGCGGGCCCGCGGCCCGCTCAGCACCCGCCCGTACATGCTCAAGCCGGCCCTGCAACTCAAGCTCGGTCAGCAGCTCACGATGACCCCGCAGCTCCAGCAGGCCATCAAGCTGCTGCAGTTGCCCGTGCTCGAGCTGCAGGCGCAGGTGCAGGAAGCGCTCGAGACCAACGTCATGCTCGAGCAGGAGGAGGACGAGGGCATCGACCTCGCCTCGCTCGACCAGATGGCTCCCGTTGGCGAGCGCGAAGCCGAAGCCGTCGATTACGATGCTGCGGACGAAGCGCCCGACCACGCCCGCGACGACGAGACGACCGCCGAGGCCGACGAGCCGTCCACCGACGAGGTGGTGGTCGAGATGGAGGATCCGTGGACCGACGCGTCCACGCCTTCGGGCGACGGCTCCCGCGCCGACGACGAGGACCGTCCGCTCGAGTTCCCCGCTGGCCGCGGCAACGACCTGCGCCAGCATCTGGTCTGGCAGCTCGAGACCAGCCGGCTCGACCCGCGCCGGCTCTGGATCGGCGAGGCACTCGTCGACGCACTGAACGAGGATGGCTACCTCACGGAGTCGTGCGCGGACATCGCGCGCAGCCTGAGCACCGACCTGCCGGTCAGCGAGGCGGACGTCGAGGAGGTGCTCGCGTTCGTGCAGACGCTCGACCCGGCGGGCATCGGCGCCCGCTCGCTGAGCGAATGCCTGGCGCTGCAGCTCGCGCAGCTCGAGCCCGGCACGCAGGGCCGCGATCTCGCGCTCGCCATCGCACACGAGCACCTGCAGGCGGTGGCGGACCGGGACCTGCACGCGCTGCGCCGCCAGCTCGGCGTCGACGAGGAGGCCCTGCAGGTCGCGCTCGCCCTCGTCCGCAGCTGTCATCCCCGCCCCGGGGCAGCGTTCGAAGGTGCACAGCCGGAGTATGTCGTCCCTGACGTCTTCGTGCGCCGCACGGACCACGGCTGGGCCGTGGAGCTCAATGCCGGCTCGGTCCCGCGTCTCAAGGTCAACCAGGGTTACGCGGGGCTCGTTGCGCGCTCCGCCGACTACGCCTCGCTGCGCGCGCAGTTGCAGGAGGCCCGCTGGCTGATCCGCAGCCTCGAGATACGCAACGAGACGCTGCTCAAGGTGGCACGCTCGATCGTGCAGCGCCAGGCGGCGTTCCTCGAGCGCGGCGAGGAGGCGATGCAGCCGATGATCCTGCGTGACGTGGCGGAGGCGGTCGGCATGCACGAGTCGACGATCTCGCGCGTGACCACTGGCAAGTACATGCACACCCCGCGCGGGATTTTCGAGTTCCGGTACTTCTTCTCGAGCCACGTCTCCGGCATGAGCGGCGAGGACGTCTCCTCGGTCGCCATCCGGGCCCGGATCCGCAAGCTCATCGGCGAAGAAGCGCCCGACAAGCCCCTGAGCGACGCACAACTCGCCGCGCTGCTGGCCGGTGAAGGCGTCAAGGTGGCGCGACGCACCGTCGCCAAGTACCGCGAGGCGCTGGGGCTCGGCTCCTCCAGCGAGCGGCGTCAGTCGGCCATGCGGACACCGTAGCCGGCGATCGCGTGACCCCGGGGCGGTCGCGGCCTATGCTTCGGGCGGCGGCCGCCCTGTTTCACGTCCACCACGATCAACCAGCAGCCCGATGCGTCTCGTCGTCGTCAGCGGTCTCTCAGGTTCCGGCAAGAGCGTCGCGCTCAACATGCTGGAAGACCTCGATTTCTATTGCGTCGACAACATCCCCGCCGGGCTGCTGCCCGGCTTCATCGCCTACACGGTGCGCACCAGCGAGACGGCCTACCGCCAGACGGCCGTGGGGCTGGATGCGCGCAACCGGCCCGAGGACCTCGTCGAGGTCCCGCAGCTGATCACCTCGCTGCGCAAGAGCGGCATCGGCTGCGAAATGCTGTTCCTGCGCGCGGAGAAGGAGGCGCTGCTCAAGCGTTTCAGCGAAACGCGGCGCCGCCATCCGCTGAGCCGCACCGGCATGGGGCTGCTCGAGGCGCTCGAGCAGGAGGAAAGGCTGCTCGCACCGCTCGCGAACGCCGCCGACCTCACCGTGGACACCTCGCGCCTGTCCGTGCACGAGCTGCGCGAGCTGATCCTCGAGCGCGTCGTCGAGCGGCGCCCGGGCGGCCCGTCGCTGCTGTTCCAGTCGTTCGCTTACCGTCACGGCGTCCCGGACGACGCCGACTTCGTGTTCGACGCACGCGCGCTGCCCAACCCGTATTGGGATCCCGCGCTCCGCGACCTCACCGGCCGCGACGAGGCGGTGTCGCAGTTTCTCGACGGCGAGGCCGAAGTGACGCGCCTTTTCGACGACATCCGCGGATTCATCGAGCGCTGGCTGCCGTCGCTCGTGCGCTCGAACCGCAGCTACCTCACCTTCGCCGTCGGCTGCACGGGCGGTCAGCACCGGTCGGTCTACCTCGCCGAGCGTCTCGCCGCGCATTTCCGCGGCACGCGGGGCCAGGCGCTGGTGCGCCACCGCGACCTCGCGAGCCGCCGGCACGAGTGAGAATGGCACGCGATATGATCGACGCGAGCCTCAGCCGGGGTTCGCGAGCTCACGCGCGAGATAGGGCTCGATCTCCGCGCGCTGCACCTGCGCGTCGGCGTAGCCGAGTTCCATCAGTTCACAGGTGTAGGCCCGCTCGAACAGCAGGTAGCTGACGAGCAGGCCGCCACGAGCCTCGAACGCGCCGATCGTGCGCAGCAGCGAGCGCAGGCTGCGGGGCAGCGCGCGTTCGTGTCGCATCGCGATCCGTGTGGGGTCCTCGCTCGGCTGGATCACCGTCGCGCTGATCGAGCGGTGCGCGGTGTCGCCGGGCTGCTCGAGCATCCTGTTGATCTGGCGCAACCGCTCGAGGTCGATCGAAAGCCCGTCGGTGAACAACGAGTCGAGCACGAATCCGAGCAGATGCCCGGGACTGGGCGGCGGCTGCTCGCCCTGCACCGCCTGCGGTGTCGCCGCCGGCGCGCCGCGCGTGCCCACGACCAGGATGCGGTTCGCGCCGAGGTGGATCGCCGGGCTCAGCGGCGCGAGCTGGCGCATCGCGCCGTCGCCGTAATACTCGCCATCGACGCTCGCGGCCGGAAAGATGAACGGAATCGCGGAACTCGCCATCAACACGTCGAGGTCGAGCGCGCGGCGGCGCCCGGCGCGACGCACGCGATGCCAGGAATCGATGTCACGCGCGCCGTCGAAGAACGTCATGGCCTGGCCGGACGCGTAGCTCGTCGTCGCCACCGCCACCGCGTGCAGCGCGCCGGCCTCGACCGCGGCCGGGATCCGTTCCAGCGGCACGACGCTCCCGAGCAGCTCGCGCAGCGGCGAGGTGTCGAACAGTGAGCGCGGTGGCGCGACCAGCCAGCCACCGGTCATGAGCGAGGCGAGCCAGTGCAGCCCAGAGCGCAGCATCTGCCAGGCGCCCACGCGCACGACCTGATCGACATGAAAGCCCGACCAGACCACTTCGAGCGAACGCACGGCGTCGTGGAACGAGAGCGCGCGGGCGGCGAGCGCTGCCGCGTTGAGGCCGCCCGCCGAGGTGCCGATCAGCACTTCGAACGGACAGCGCGTTTCGGCAGGCAACCACTGCGCGATCGCCTTGAGTACGCCGACCTGATAGGCGGCGCGGGCACCGCCGCCGGACAGCACCAGCGCGTCGCGATCGGCGAAAAAGCGGTAGTCGGTCGCGTCGGCTCCGGCGGCGGATCCCGCCTGGGCCACGTCCGCGGGCGTGCGGTTCAAAGGGACTCCTCTGGCAGCGCTGACACGACCCCTGACGAGGGCTAGTATGTCACCGTCCTTGCGGCCCCCTGTCCAGCCTCGATGGCAGGAGTCATGACATGGTTCACGCGCTGCATCATCCCGTCGGT
>JAYRRR010000028.1:0-26034 GCA_041910015.1 Steroidobacteraceae bacterium | reverse complement strand
GTGTCGATCACGGGCTGGGCAGCTTTGAAAGCAGCCGTGGCTTCGTCCTTGTTGCCCGTGCCGATGGCGGTGAGCACCTGCACGGAGACATGCCCGCCGGCGGCGATCGTCGCTTCGGCGACGTCGGCTTTCCCCGTGTCGGCGGACACGAGGTACAGCAGCACATTGGTGTCGAAGAACGGCTCAGCCACGCTCGTTCGCGTCGAGCCGGTCGAAGCGGAAGTCCGCGGGCAGGCGGCCACGGTACCGTCTCAGACGGGACAGCAGTTCACGATTGGACGGCTTGCGCGCCACTTCCAGCACACGCGCGCCGGCGACCTGGATCTCGATTTCCTCGCCTTCCTTGAGATCGAGCGCGTCGACCACCGCCGCCGGCAGGCGGACAGCCAGGCTATTGCCCCACTTCGACACCTGCATGGGTTTCACCGTTGGATATACATCACATCAGAAGTATATCCAACAGACGCCCCCCCCCCCTGCAGCGGCTTCACCCCCGTTGAGGTGGCTGATGTCTTCGCGGATCAGCCTACGCCTGCGGCCTCGGGGGCGGCGAGTTCCTCGAGACGCCGCATGAGGTCCCGGCAGAGCGCCTGCGTGCCCTGGCGCGTCGCACCGGAAATCCGGTAGACAGGGCCCTTCCAGCGCAGCCGGCGGACGATCTCCTTGCAGCGCTTTTCGGCCTCGGCCGGCGGCAACAGGTCGATCTTGTTCAGGACCAGCCAGCGGTCCCGTCGCGCCAGCTCCGGGCTGAACTTCTTCAGTTCCGCGACGATCGTGCGGGCGTCTGCGACCGGGTCGGCCTCCGGATCGGGCGGCGCGATGTCGACCAGGTGCAACAGCAGCCGGGTGCGCTGCAGGTGCTTGAGAAAGCGGATGCCGAGCCCGGCCCCTTCCGCCGCGCCTCCGATGACGCCGGGGATGTCGGCCATGACGAAGCTCTGGTGCTCGCCCACGTAGACCACGCCCAGGTTCGGATGCAGCGTCGTGAACGGGTAGTCGGCGATGCGCGGCCGCGCCGCCGAAACGACGCTGATCCGCGTCGCCTTGCCGGCGTTCGGCAGACCCAGCAGGCCGACGTCGGCGAGCAGCTTGAGCTCGAGCCGCAGTTCCCGCTTTTCGCCCGGGTGGCCGGGCGTCGCCTTGCGTGGCGTGCGGTTCGTGCTGCTCTTGAAGTGCTGGTTGCCGAGCCCGCCCTTGCCGCCCTTGGCCACCAGCAGGCGCGCGCCTTCGGTTGCGAGATCGCCCAGCGTCTCCTCCGTGTCGACGTCGTAGACGACCGTTCCGACGGGTACGGGCACCTCCAGGTCCGCGCCGCCGCGACCGCTGCAGTCGGCGCTGCCGCCCGGCTCGCCGTTCGGTGCCTTGAAGCTGCGCTGATAGCGGAAGTCCGCGAGCGTATTGAGCCCTTCCTTCGCGACCAGCCAGACGCTGCCGCCACCGCCACCGTCACCGCCGTCCGGGCCGCCGAACGGGATGAACTTCTCGCGGCGGAAGCTGATCATGCCGCGGCCGCCGTTGCCGGCCTGGATCCTGATCGTGGCTTCGTCGACGAATTTCATGATTGGAAATCACTCCCGGCCGCCTGGTCAACCGACGAACGCACCCGGCAGAAACGACGAGGCCCCGGGATTGCCGGGGCCTGTGCGATTCGTCCGCCATGGGCCGTGCGTTCGCACCCCGGCCGCGCCACTGGCCTCCGCCCTGCCGGGCGAGACCAGGAATGCATCAGCCCTTGGTGGGCTCGATGCTGACGTGCACGCGCTGGTCCACGCCCTTGCGGCGGAACTGCACCTTGCCGTCGATCAGCGCGAACAGCGTGTGGTCCGTGCCGACACCGACGTTGTCGCCCGCGCGATACTGCGTACCGCGCTGGCGCACCAGGATGTTGCCGGCCAGCACGCTCTCGCCGCCGAACTTCTTCAGGCCGAGGCGCTTGCTCTCGGACTCGCGGCCGTTCTTGGTGGAACCGCCTGCCTTTTTATGTGCCATGGCTCGATGCTCCTCTGGATTCGCCGGTTCAGGCCTGGATGCCCGTGATCTTCACTTCCGTGAAGAACTGGCGATGCGTTCCTGCGCGCTTGTAGTGCTTGCGCCGGCGGAACTTGACGATGACCTTCTTGTCGCCCTTGCCGTGCTTCGCCACGACGCCGGAGACCTTGCTGCCCGCGACGAGCGGAGCGCCGATCTTCACGTCGCCGCCGTTGCCGACGAGCAGAACCTTGTCGAATTCGACGGTGGCGCCCGGCTCGGCCGCCAGCTTCTCGATGCGAACCACGTCGCCTTCGGCAACGCGATACTGCTTGCCGCCCGTCGCAATGACCGCGTACATGAGCTTTACTCCAACCTGATCGTGGAGGCCGGGATGAGCGGCCGAAAAGACGCGGGATTTTAGGGGACGGGGCCGCTCGAATCAAGCGGTTAGGCAATTCCCACGTCCGGGGCGGCCGGGTACCATGCGCGACTTGCTGGACCAGGCTCCGGGGCGGCTTGTCGCGCTGATGCAACTCGAACAGATACGGACGCTCGTCAAGGAGGACCTGCAAGGCGTCGATCGGACGATCGTGGACAGGCTGTCCAGCGACGTCGTCCTCGTCAACCAGGTGTCGCAGTACATCATCAGCGGCGGCGGCAAGCGGCTGCGTCCGCTGAGCGTGGTGCTGGCGGCCCGCGCCTGCGGCTGTCCGGACGGCACCCGGCACACGGCCGCCGCGGCCATCATCGAGTTCATCCACACTTCGACGCTGCTGCACGACGACGTCGTCGACGGCTCGAACATGCGTCGCGGCCGCGACACCGCCAACCACGTGTTCGGCAACCAGGCCAGCGTGCTGGTCGGCGACTACCTCTATTCGCGCTCGTTCCAGATGATGGTCGAGCTCGGCGACATGCGCATCCAGGAAGTGATGGCCGACGCGACCAACACCATCGCCGAGGGCGAGGTGCTGCAGCTCATGAATGCGCACGACGCGGCGACGACCGAGGAGCGCTACTTCGAGGTCATCTACCGCAAGACCGCGAAACTGTTCGAGGCCGGCGCGCAGGTGGCCGCGATCGTCGCTGGCGCGCCGGCGCCGGTCGAGCAGGCCATGGTGGAATACGGCCGCCGACTGGGCACCGCATTCCAGCTCGTCGACGATGCGCTCGACTACACGGCCAGCGCCGAAGAACTCGGCAAGAACCTGGGCGACGACCTGGCCGAGGGCAAGCCGACCTTGCCGGTGATCTACACGCTGGCCCACCTGTCGGCCGACGATGCCGCCGTGCTGCGTCACGCGATCGAGCACGGCGGCCTCGACGACCTCGAGCGCATTACGCGACTCATCGAGACCTCGGGCGGCCTGGAATACACCGCCGCCATGGCGCGCAAGGAAACCGATGCCGCCGTGGCGGCGCTCGCGGACGTGCCCGCCTCCCGCTACCGGGACGCGCTCGCCGCGCTCGCGGAGTTCGCCGTCGCGCGGACGAGCTGATCGAGCCGGATCGATGCCGCCGTTGCCATTGCCTATGGCGACGGGGGCACGCGCCGGCAATTGAAACCGGGGGGGTCGTTCAGTAGACTATTCGGCTCTCGCTGCGGGGGCCATCCCCGCCGTCGAGGCCCGCCGCCGGCACCCCGATCCGGCATCAGACTGCGGCCTTTGGCGACCGGATTCGGGATGTAGCTCAGCCTGGTAGAGCACTACGTTCGGGACGTAGGAGTCGGAGGTTCAAATCCTCTCATCCCGACCAAATCCAAGAAGGTGCCTGTAAATCAGCTTGTTACGAAATTTCAGTAATCCCCTGGCGGTGACAGTGCTGGCAAACAGACGTGTTGCACAGGGCTGCGTTGCCGTCAGCGGCCACTTCACTTCGTAGGAGGTGGCGCCGCGCAGGCAGCACGTTGCCGCCACCCGCCGGATCGCCGGTGTCGTCAGCGCACGAGCCCGCGCTGCGACAGCTCGCCCGCGATCGACCCTGCGATCAACGACAGGCCCGCATCCTGCGACTCGATACCCTCGACGACGGTATCGACGGTATAGACGACGCTCGCGTTGCGCGTCTCCCACAGCCTGGAGGACACGTGTGCCTCGCCCTCGATCACGACCGAGGCCGCATTCGCCTGGAATTCGCCGTAGATGACCGGCACGCTGTATGTACCATAGTAACTCGTCTCCAGGCCGGCGTCCGTGGCCTTGTAACCAGCCGAGCCGCGCGTGTCGCGACCGCTGCCGCTCCTGGGCGCCCAGTCCTGCGAGACCAGCAGGGTCGACAGTACCGCGTCGGCCTGCTGCGAGGCGACGGCCTGCGCGACGAGTTCGCGACTCAGCGGCGCCTGCCTGTCCATGACGTCGCAGCTCGCGACTGCCTGGGTCGCACCGCTGCCCAGGCTCGCGACCATGAAGCGCTCGAAAATGCAGCGCGACTTCACGTTCGGCGACACGCCGACGACCAGCACCTTGGCGAACGGCTGCACGGGCTTCTGTGCGTCCGCGGCCCAGGCCCCGGTCACCTTGGCGCTCTCACCCGAGGCGCAGCCCACGAGGGCAGACACGACCATCGAAGCCACGACCAGGCCGCGGCGTGCATTGTGCTGATACAAGGACGACTCCCTCGCGCGGCTGCGCTTCGTCAAGGATCGGTGACGGCAGCTTAGACGAGAGCGGGCGTTCGCGCCCGGGTGGAGCCCTGCGCACCGCGCTCGAACAGTCTCGAGGCAGACTCCAGTCGAATCGTCATGGCAGGATCTCCACCGCCACGCCGCGCGCATCGGCGCGCCCGCGGTCGTCGACAGCGCGCACTACATAGCGGCCGCCGTGCGGCGGCCGCCAGGCGAGGCCGCTGCCCGGCGAGCTCGCGCCGAGGTACGCGTTGTCGGCGAACCAGTAGACACGTCGGCTCGCGCTGTCGGCGTCCGCGGCGAGCGGCACGGTATCCACGCGATCACCCTTGCGGCGCAGGGCGTAGGCCACGCCGGTCACGGGCGAGGTGATGCGGGGCGGCGTGCCCGCGGCGGCCGCGTCCTGGCAGGCAGCCTCGGGCGGCGCGCGCCGCGGCATGCCGGCCTGCGCGAAGATCTGCGCGAGCTCGCTCGGCCAGTACTCGAAGACCTCCGCATGCACGTGGCGAGGATCGTACGGTGGGCAGGCCGCACGGCCGGTGCGGTCGTCGATCCACACGCGCCGATGAACGTTGCTGACGCGGATGGGCGAGACGCCGGGCAGGTACCAGGTCGAGCTGGTCTGCGGACAGTCGGCGTTCGGCAGCTCACCCGAAGCGGTGCAGACCTCGACGCGCGCGAGACGCGGGGGCGGAAGGCGCTCTGCATCGACGAGCTGGTGGTCCCGCGCCTCCAGAGCGTCGACGAGCCGGAAGAACAGCGGCGCCGCGGTCTGGATGCCCACGAACGCGGGGTTGCCGCGGCCGTCGAAGTTGCCGACCCAGGCGACCAGCACGTAAGGGCCGACGACACCTGCGGTCCAGGCATCGCGAAAGCCCCACGATGTGCCGGTCTTCCATGCCGGGTGCAGCCTGACCTTGCCTGCTGCGGGCACCTCATCGGGCCGCGGGGACGTACGCAGCATGTCGAGCACGACGTAGCTCGCTTCGGGCGAAAGCAGCGGCGTGCCACTCGTCACGGCTTCGTCGGCGAGGTGCCGCAGCGGCGCCTGTCGCCCCGCGCGCGCGAGCATGGCGTAGAGCGCAGCCATTTCCTCCATCGTGACTTCGCCGCCGCCGAGCGCCAAGGCGAGGCCGTAGTGCTGGCGCGACCTCAGGCGGGCGATGCCGGCGCTGCGCAGGAAGGCGTGGAAATCCGGATCGGCAAGTTGCGAAGCCAGCGATACTGCCGGGACATTGCGGGAGCGCACCAGCGCCTCGGTCGCGCTGACGGGCCCCACGAAGCGCCCATCGAAATTCTCCGGGCTGAAGGGCCCGAATGCGGTTGGCACGTCGCGCAGCACGGTGAGCGGGTGGATCAGACCCTGATCGATGGCGAGGCCGTAAATGAAGGGCTTCAGCGCCGACCCCGGCGAGCGCTTCGCGAGCGTGCCATTGACCTGTCCTTCGATCGTCGCATCATCGAAATCGGCCGAGCCCACCATCGCCCGCACGCCGAGGTCGCGCGTGTCGACGAGCAGGACGGCGGCGTTGTGGATACCCGAACTCGAGTGAGCCCGCACGTACTCGCCCACGATGCGTTCGGCGAGCCGCTGCAGCGGCAGGTCCAGAGTCGTGCGCAATTCGCGCGCGCCGGGGCGCGCCGCGAGAACGAAGTCGGTGAAGTGCGGCGCGAAGAACGGCAGGTCACGCCGCCCGTCGAAGGCGAGCGGCAGCAGGTTCGCCTCAGCGACGTCCGCCGCCGGTTGCACCAACTGCCAGCGTCGCTGCAGCCGCGCGCGTGCCGTACGCAGCGCGGCAGGTTCGTCTGCCTCCGGCGAGCGACGCTGCGGCGCCTGCGGGATCAGCACCAGCGCCATGCTCTCGGGCAGTGCGAGACGCGCCGCGGGCTTGCCGAAGTACACGCGACTGGCCGTGCCCACGCCCTGCACGTTGCCACCGTAGGGCATACGGTTCAGGTGCGCCTCGAGGATCTCGCGCTTGGAATAGCGCATCTCGAGCCAGAGGGCGCGCAGGATCTGCGCGAGTTTGCCGAGCAGCGAGCGCGTGCGCAGTCCGTAGTGCAGCCGCGCAAACTGCATGGTGAGCGTGGACGCCCCCTGCGGCGCACCTCCACGCAGCATCGCGCCCGCCGCACGCAGCAGCGCGAGCGGGTCGACACCCGGGTGACGGTAAAAGTGACGGTCCTCGTGCAGCAGCAGCAGGTCGACGAATTCCGGCGGCACGTCGGCGAGCGGCGTCCACAGCCGGTACTGCCCATCGGCCGCGAGCGTCAGGCGCAGCAGCCGGCCGTCGCGGTCGAATACGGCGGTCGAGGTCGGGATCCCGACTGCCAGCGGCGGCCGCGGCCAGAACCGCACGACCGCAATCGCCGCGAACACCACGAGCAGCGCCACCACCAGCCGCGCTGCCGCGAACCGCGGCCCGCCTGCGCGCGTGCGCCTCGTCCCGACGCTCACGGCCGCTCGATCGTGAGCCGCGTGCCCGTCGAGCGGCCCAGCACGCCGCGGTCGTACATCGCTTCGCCGAATGCCGGCGGCACGCTGAAGGTGCCCGCGTTGGTGGCCTTGATTCGGTAGACCACTTCGCGCAGGTCCGTCGACGCGACGCCGTAGAACACAACGCGGTCTTCACGCATTTCGCCGTAGTGCAGCTCGGCCGTGGTGTCCGGCGCACAGAACAGGCAGCGCCAGGCGGATACTGCCGGACCCGCGGATTCCTCGCGGCCTTCCTCGACGTACGCGCCCTCGTCTGCGCCTTCATCGGCGCCCGAATCGTCGACCGGTGCATCGTTCGCTGCCTGCGGCGGCACGACGAGTTCGAAGCCGCCGGGCAATAGGTCGACGAGCGCCATGGGACCGGCTTCGCGGTTGGCGAGACGACGGAACTTGAGCCGCACGGTCACTTCCTGCCCCATGGTGATCTTCGTGAGCGGACGGCCCTGCGCATCCGTGTATTCGCGCAGCACTTCGAGGCACTCACGGATCGCCTGCGTCGGCGCCGCGCGGTCGTAGCCCGACTGCTCGACGACGTAGAACGAGGTGAGGTCGCTGTCGTTCGTGAAGCGCAGGGCGCGCGCGGCGTCGCCCACGTCGACGAACGACATCGGGCCCGCGGGCAGCGGCAGAGGCTGCGGCGCGCCGGTCTTCGGCAGCAGGCTGATCGACAGCGAGCCGCGTGCCCCGGTCGTGGCCGTGGCCCAGGCATCGAGCGCGAGCAGCGTCGTACCGGCGGAGAGTGAGTGATACTCGCGGCGCGTGATGCGCTCGGCGAGCTTCGGCCAGATGTCGACGGGCAGCGCATCGAGCCGCGACGGGAAATGACGCGCGAGCAGGAACAGCAGCAGCCCGTCGCGGGTCATCGGGTCGTCGTGGACCCCGGCACCGCTGGGCGTGCCGAAGCCCACGCCCTTCATCAGCGCGAGCGCCTCGCGCTCCTGCTTCATCATGGCGAGCGATGCGGCGAGCCACGCCGCCGTGAGATCCCGCGGCCACTGCCTGGCGTAGCGCTCCGTCAGGCGCCGCCGCATCGCCGCGATCTCGGCCGTCATTGGCCGGCCCTGGCGCGTCAGCAGGTAGATCGCATAGGCGCCGTTGCGCTCGTCGGCGAGGCTGTTGCCGTCGCGCGCGGCGAGTTCGCGCAACCGGGCGTTGCCCGCGCGCAGCAGGTCGTCGGGCACGGACTGCCCGCGTTCGCGCGCCTCGACGAGCCAGTGCTGCGCATACACCGACACGAACTCGTCGACCTCCTCCGCGCCCGGCCAGAGCCGATACGCGCCCGCATCGTTCTGGCGCTGGCGCAGTTCATCGACGAGACCGGCGAGGTCGGCACCGGGCCGTTTCTCGACGTAGCCGAACTCCGGGCGGTGCGCGAGCAGCGTCGCGGGCATGGCCTGGCTCACGAGCTGCTCGGTACAGACGTAGGGATAACGCGCGAGATAGGCCGCGAAGCCGTGCGCGAACTGCAATGGCAGCGTCGATTGGCCGGCCTTCTGCTCGCGATACTGTGGGTACAGCGTGCGCCCGAGCGGCACGTCGACGCTGCCCTTGCGCAGCGCGCCCGCCGCGAGCGAAGTCATGTACGGCGTCGCAGGGCGGATGCTCAGGTCGATCGTCCGCGTCGCGCGCGCGGCGCCGAGCGAGCTCGTGAAGCCGAGCGTGGCGGCGCCGAGGCGGTCGAGCACCTTGACGCGGAACCGCGCGCTGCCTTCGCGTCCTTCGGCGACGGCGACCTCCTGCGTGGCGGCGCCCACAACGTGCAGCCCCGCGCCGACCGCAAGCGCCACGCGCACGCGCGCGCCGGCGCCCGAGCCCGCCAGGTTGTTGGCGATGCCGGTGCTCACGTCGAACTCGTCGCCGGGCGTCACGGTGAGCGGCGCCACCGGCGTCATGACGAAATCGCCGCGCACCGTGACCTTGCCCTCGGCGACACCGATGCGCTCGTCGCTCGCGGCGATGGCGAACACGCGCAGACTGCCGTTGAAATAATCCGGTACCGGGTACCGAATTTCGCGGGTCGTGGAGTCGGCCTCGACGATGCCCGACCAGAACGCAACGGGCGGTTCGCCCTTGCGGCGGAAGGGGTTCAGGTTGCGGCCGATCAGGCCTTCGGCATCGCCGCCCGGCGCCGCCGCCTGCGCGAGCTGGCGGAATTCCGGCAGCACGAGGTCGAGGATCTGCGAGGTGCGCACGCCGAGTGCGCGCTTGCGGAAGAAGTGGCCGAGCGGGTCGGGCGACTGATAGCGTGCGACCTGCAGGATGCCCTCGTCGACGGCGAACACCACGAGCCGCGTCGGATGCTCCGTACGGTAACGCAGCTTCAGGACCTGGCCCGGTTTGACGAGCGCAGGCGCCTGCAGCGTGACGGCCGTGCGCCGCGCGTCGGTCGCGATCGAGAACGGCCGCACGCCATACGACAGCGGACTGCTGTAGATCTCGTCCGAGCCCGGATCGCGGACGAAGGTCACCGTGACGTAGGCGTTGCCTTCGAGCCCTTCGGGCAGCCGGATGCGCTGCACCGAACTCGTCGTGTCGGTACGGAACCATTGCGCGGCATAGACCTTTTCACGCTCGATGGTGAGGAGACCGGCGCCGGCATAGGGCGCGCGGATCGAGACCTCGATCTCGGCGCCCGGTGCGTAGTCCGGGCGCGAGAGATTGAGCTCCAGCTCGGCGTTCTTCTCGAGCTGCCGCGTGACGTTGGCATCGCCCGCCACCTGATACTCGATGCGCGCGAGCTGCGTGCCCGCCGCGTCGCGCACGTACCAGGCGAAGGTGCCGGGCACGTCGGTCGCGAGCGCAAGCTGCGCCCCATTCGCGGGAATGGCGAGCGCGCGCCGGTCGAGCGCGATCTCCTTGCGCCGTGACTCGTACTTGTAGACGCCCGAGGGCTGTCGCATCAGCACCGAGACGTAACGGATCTCGACGCGCGACAGCGTGAGACCCTCGACGGCACGCGGGCGCACCTGCGGATCGATCGCGAGCAGGTGCACGCTGCGCGCGGCGCCGCGCGAGAGGTAGCCGAGCGCACCGTCGGGCTTGTAGCCCACCAGATACGGCATGCTCGAGACGAGCTGCGCCGCCTCGGCCGTGACGCCGCGGCCGCCGTCGGCTTCGAAGCCCTGCACGACGAGTTGCACGCGGTAGGTCGCGCGTGCGAAGCGCTGCAGGTTCAGCGAAAGCGTGGTCCGCCCGCTGGCGTCGGTGGTCGTCTCCGGCAATGCCTCGCTCATGCCCTCCTTCGCATACTGCGGGTCGTGAAACTGGTAGTCAGGGAACGCGCGGAACGACGGGATCGACGGCGTCAGCGTCATCTGCGTCTGCACGCGGCGATTCGCCGCGGGCGTGCCGAAGAGGTTGTCGAGCTGCACCTTGGCCTCGAGCCCCTCCGGTGAAACCCAGCCTTCCGGCGAAGCGGCCGAGAACGATGCATGCATGCGCAGGCGGTCCGGCTGGAAGTCGCGCACCCGCACGGTCGTCGAGCCGATCAGGCTCGGGCTGCGGCCCTTGCGCACCATGGAAATCGCGAACGTGTACAGGCCCGTCGGCGAAGCGAGCCTGGTGTCCTGCACGACGTCGCTGAAGCCGGCGCGGCCGGGCACGAAGGTCTCGCGCCTGATGGTCGTCCCGCGCGGATCGACCACGTCGAGTTGCAATGGCACGCCCTCGAGCCGCCGCTGCCAGTCTTCGCTGCGCACCAGCGCCGCGACCTGGATCCGTTCGCCGGGGCGGTAGATGCCGCGATCCGAAAACAGGTAGGCCGTGAGGGCGGCGCCGTCGCTGCTCGCCTCCGCGCCGCCCACGTCGAAGCGGCTGAAGTCGAGCGCGCGGTCGCGTTCCTCGACCGGCAGAAAGACGCTGTCGCCGCCGAGACGCGCCAGGAACAGCACCGGCTGGCGCTCATCGCGCAGCTGGGTCAGGTCGTCGAAGTGGACGCGACCATCCTCGCCCGTGGAGCGGTTCGCGACCGGCAGGCCGTTGCGACCGATGACCTCGACTGTCGCACCCGCGACGGGCGTGCCGTCGGCAATCGACTGCACGAAGACGTCGAAGGAACCGTCGCGCGCGCGTTTCGAGATCAGGCCGAGGTCGGTGAGGATCACCAGGCGCGCATCCGCCTGCGTGCCCGAACGCGTGTCGTTCCAGGGCGGGTCGTAGCCCGCGAGCGGACGATCGTTGGTCTCGTCCCATGCCTGCACGCGCACGAGAAAGAGTCCGCGCCGGTCCTGCGCGTCGTCGGCGAGGTACGCGCCGAGGTCGACGGCCTCGTAATGCGTGGCTGCCGGCCCGGTCACGGGCACACGCACAAGCCGTGTGAAGCGCTCAGTGACGTCGAGGTTGCTGAAGGCCCAGTTCGAGAATTGCGGAAACGAGAAGTCGCCCGACGCCTGCGTCACGAGCGTCTGGATCGAGCGCGGCAATACGCGGCCCACTTCGACGCGGAACGCGGGCACGTTGCGCGAGAACACCGTGAGCGTCCGCGAGCCCGACATGGGCAGCAGCGACCCCTGGTGCAGGATCGCGAGCTCGCGCGGGAACTCCGGCACCTCGAGCAGCCGCTCGACGCCCGCACCGAGACGGTAGCCGCCGAACGACCGCAGGCCACGATCGACCTCAACCCAGAGATGACGGCCCGGGTCGGCGCGATAGCGGAAACCGTGCAAGGTGTAGTGATCCGTCTCGCCGGATTCGTGCTCGAGTGGCAGCGCTTCCGCGGCCGCACGCACGTCGTTGGTGACGTTGGTCGCGTCCCACGGGAAGGGACGACCCGGCCGCCGGCGCTCGTGCTCTGCCTGCAGCTTCGGATCGGGATGCTTCAGCGGCAGCAGCCAGGCATGAACATGGCCCGGCAGCGCGGACTCGAGCACCGAAGCCGAGGTCTCGACAAAGAGCACCTGCCGCGGCTCGTTGCGTTCGTCGCGCGCGATGTCGAGGCGCAGGTCCTGCACCGCGAGGCTGTCGAGCGCGGGCACGGCGACATCGGCCCGCAGCGGCTCGGCGAGGCCCGGGCCGCCGCGCGACGAACGCACGTCGCGCCCGAGTTTCATCTCGAGGCGTCCCGGCTTGTCCGGCACCGGCAGGTTCTCCGAGTGCACGTAGGCGTCGAGCTTCGTCTTGTCGTAGACGACACTGTAGCGGCGCGCGCCGAGCTTGCGCCCGGTCGAGTCGTTGACGCGCTCGTACATCGTCAGCGAAAGGTTGCGTTCGAGCGCGGCCGGGTCGACCGGGTGCGAGAACCGCAGCGCGATGACGGCCTTCTTGTCGGTCGGCACCTGCGGATCCTGGTGAAACTCGACGTTCGCGACCTGGGCCGTGAACGGCGCGCTCGCGAACTCGAACTCGTCGCGGGCGAGCCGTACCTCGGGCGGAAAGATCTTCTTCCGATCGAACTCGACGCGATACGACTGGCCGACCGGCCAGTCGCCCGCGGGCTGGAACAGCAGCGTGCGGTCGTCATTCCAGTGCCATGTGCCCGCCAGCACCGGCGACATCGTGACCCCCGGGTCGCGCGCGTCGAGGTCCTTGCCGGCACGTTCGAGCGGCGCTACCGAAGCCGCGAATGCGATGCGCAACGGACGAGGCTTCTGCGGCGGGTCGCAGTCGTAGCACGTGGCGGCTGGCGCCTCGACTTCGTAGGCGATCGTGAGCGGCCTGGGCTGGTTCTGGTACCAGCGCCAGCCGAGCACCACGGCGACCGCCAGCAGCGCGACACCCGTCGTCACGTTCCAGGCCACGCGCGGCCGCGCGCGCGCCGCGCGGACCATGGGCGCCGAACGGCGCGAAATGCGGGTGGCTACGGCCTCGAACCAAGGCGGTGGCTGCCAGCTCAGGCGTCCGAACACCAACCGGAAGAGGCGGCCAACCATGCAGCTGATTACCGATCCGGCACCACGAGCACCTTGGCGGCCCGCTCGGCGTCCTGCGCCAGAACCAGCGCTTCGTGGAACTTCGACAGCGGCACGCGATGACTCACGTACGGCGCGATGGCGTCGCCTTGCGTGACGAGGCAATCGATCGCGTCGGGAAAGCTGTCGCCGTAGGAGAAGGCGCCGCGGATCTGCAGTTCCTTGGCCATGACGAGGGTCAAATCGAGTGCGGCGGCCTGCTTGTAGACGGCGACCAGCACGAGCCGCGACGCGGGCGCGGCGCGCTGCACGACAGCTTCCGGCAAGGACGCAACGCCCGAGCAGTCGATGTACAGATCGGTGCCCGCCATCGGCATGCCGTAGAACGGCACCGTGCCGTGCCTTTCCGCGAGGCACCGCCAGAAGTCGTCGTCCATGGCCTCACATGTCGCGTCGGCACCCAGTTGCGTTGCGATCGCGCGTCGCCGCGCCGACCGCTCGAGAACGACGATGTCGCTCGCGCCGGCGCGCTTCAGTCCGATGACGCACGCCAGGCCGATGGGGCCGGCACCCAGCACGACGGCCCGCGTGCCGGCGCCCGCCTTGCCGATGCTCACGGCGTGGAAAGCGACGGCCAGGGGCTCCGCCAAGGCACCGCGTTCCACGGACAGAGCATCGGGCAAGACGAACAGCGTTCCGGGTGTCTCCGCCTCCCGAACCCGCACGCGCGGCGCGAACGCGCCGTCGGGCCCACCGTTGCCGATCAGGTTCGCGACAGAAAGCGGATTCACTGCCACCGTCTGCCCAACCCGCCAGGCACTCACCGCCGCGCCGGCCTGCACGATATGACCCGCAAACTCGTGGCCAAGCGGCATGGGCTGCCCCGTCGGGCCGGCGACGCCGCCGGCGTGGATGTAGCCGAGGTCGCTGCCACAGATGCCACAGGCCGCCACGTCGATGACGACGTCGCGGGCTCCACACCCGGGCTCGTCGACGTCGACGAGACGCACATCGTCGCGCTGAAAAACCTGAACCTGCTGCATGGGCTCAGTTCACGGCGAGGTTGTCGTAGTACGGAATCATGATCTCGCCGGGCGCGGGATCGTCGGCCCCCACCATGGCGGGCATGGCCGGATGCATCACTTCCGGGTCGGTCATCACCTCGACGCAGGCGGGCCTGCCGGCCGCCAGCGCGCGAGTCAACGCCGCCGCGAGGTCCGACAGACGCTCGACGCGTTCCGCATGACATCCAAACGCACGCGCGACGTCGGCGTAGCGTGTACCCTGCAGGTCGACCATCACGCGCCGGTCGCGGCCGTAGATCAGGTCCTGGCCGTGCGCCGACATGCCCCACTGCTGGTTGTTGAAGACAATGGTGACGACCGGCAGACGATGCCGCACCTGCGTGTCGAATTCCTGGATGTGGAAACCCATCGCCCCGTCGCCCGTCACCTGGATCACGCGCCGGTCCGGATGCGCGACCTGCGCGCCGATGGCCATCCCCGGCCCGACGCCGAGACAACCGTGGTAGCCGGCGCCGATCTGCTGCAGGCAGCGGTCCACCTTCAGCACCATGTGGCTCCACGCGGAAGTCTCGCCGCCGTCGAGCACGTAGATCGCGTCCCTGGGGCTCGAGGCCGCGACGATCTCCATGGCGTGGTAAGGATGAATCGGCGTCTGCTCGGCCGGCACCGGGCCGAACATGGCACCGCTCATGGACTTGAGGCCGCAAGCCGTCGCAGCCCACGCCGACCAGTCCGGCCATTGCACGTCGCCTGCAGCATGGGCCAGCGCGCGCAGCGCTTCCCGCGCGTCGGCGACGACAGGCACCTTCACCTCGCGCAGACGCCCGAGTTCGGGTGCATGCAGGTCGACCTGCGCGATGGCCGTGCCCGACGGGACGATGGTCTCGCTGCGGCCGCCCGAGAACAGCCCGAGCCGCGCGCCGATGACGACGAGCGCGTCGATGCCCGGCTGACGCATCGCGGCGAGCACCGCGAGCAGTGCGAGGTCCTTGCCCCACAGGGGATGGTCGAACGGCATTGCTCCGTAGCCATGGCCGCCGCAGAACACGGGGATACCCGCAATCTCGGCGAAGCGCCGCAATTCGGCCTCGGCACCGGCGAATCGGATGCCATTGCCGACGAACAGGGCCGGCCGCCGCGCACGCTTCAGCAGGTCGATGATCGCGGTCACTTCATCCGGCGACGGCGCGGGCGCGGTGCGCACGTCGAGGCCCGTCGCGGGACGCACGCGCGAATCCGGCACCGGGATGTGCAGTACGTCGATGGGCAGTTCCAGCAGCACGGGACCCGGCCGCCCGTTGCGACAGGTGCGGATCGCCTGCGCGACGAGTTCGGGAATGCGCTCGGTGTGCGTGACACGATGGGCCCACTTGGTGGTGGGCGTGGCCACGGCCACCTGGTCCACGCCACCCTGCAGCGGATTCGTCTCGACGTCGCGCAAGGGCGGTGAGCCCACGATGAACAGCACCGGCACGCCGTCGAGATGCGCATTGGTGATGGCCGTCAGCACGTTCGTGAACCCCGGGCCGGAGGTCACGACACAGACGCCGAGACGGCCCGTCGTCCGCGCATACGCATCGGCCGCGTGCCCCGCCGATGCCTCGTGACGAAAGTCCGTCAGGTGCAGGCCGTGCCGCACACAGCCTTGCCAGAAGCACTCCAGGTGACCGCCGTGCAGCGCGAAGATCTCCTGCACGCCGGCTGCCTTCAGCGTTCTCGCCAGCAGTTCCCCGCCGTCGGGATGGTTTTCTCTCGTTGTCACGGCTCGCTCCCCTTTGGGCTCGGCCCAGTATGCCTGTTCCTGCCGTCGAGCCGCAGCCTGTGCCACCACTGGACGACGTGTACCCGGTGTCGGTCGAGCGCCAGATCGGCATCCACGCGGAATACGCCACTCAACCCCGCTTCCCGTCCACCCGGGGCGCGAGCAGGATCGGACCATAGACCCGCAGGAACAGCCCGAACGCCGCCGTCCACAGGCCCGCGCTCGTCGCGATGAGCGTCGGATAGGCGATCCCCGACAGCGATGCGCCGAACACGCGCACCAGCACCGCCGCCGACAACAGCAGATAGCCGCCGACCGTCGACCGGTGAGCGCGCACCGGGCGGCCGGTGTGGCCGAGCGCCACGCGCGTCATGACGCCGAGAACCATCGTCGCGATCACGCCGCTGGTCAGCGCATGCAGCCAGAACGCCGCCGCCGGCACGCCGGCGAGCAGCGCCAATGCCTTGAGCAAGAGACCCGCCGGCAACCACGCGTAGGCGAGATGGAGAATCCAGACGATGGGTTGCCGCAGCATTCGCCACCCCTGCCACTGCGCGAGGCGGGCGCCCTGGGCGACGGCGGCGGCGACTGCGACCCACCCCGCGGCAGCGCTGGCGGGCGCCACCACGTCGACCGCGGCAACTGCCACCATGAGCGTGACCGTGACCGTCGTGAGACGCGACCGGGATTGCACGACGGCGTCGATTCCGTGCTGCCGCAACGCCGTGGCCGTGAACGAGGGCGTGATGCGCCCGCCGATCACGGTGATGAGGATCAGCATGAAGTCGACCGCCGTCAGCAAGGCCTGCCGCGCAAGATCGACGTCGTCGCGGGACAGGCCGACGTGGAAGCCGACGTTGCACAGGAACAGGATCAGCAGCACCAGCAGCAGGGGCGTGTTGCGGTTGCGCTCGCGAATCAAAGGCCGCGCGAGAAAAGCCCCCAACAGCGGCACGAACGCGAGATCGACCCCCGCCACGACGGCGAATGGCCACGCCGCGGAGGTGCCGACGGCCAGTCGCCCCAGCAGCCAGACGCCCGACATCAGCATCAGCGGCGCACCCGCAAATCCCTTCTGCCCGGTCCAGCTCGGCACCGCGGTCAGCAGGAAACCCGCGATCGCCGCGCCGGCGAACCCGAACAGCATCTCGTGCGCATGCCACAACGTGGGCGGCCAATCCGTGCCGAGCGGCCACCCGAACGAAAAGCGCGCCGCCCACAGTGGCACGAGCACGACCGCGCTCGCGCCCACCGCCAGGAAGAACGTCCGGAAGCCGTAGGCGAACAACGGCTTCGATTCAGCAGCCATGCACCATCCGCCCGCCGAGCACCGTGCAGGTCACGCGCGCCGCGGCGAGTTCGTCGTCGGGGACTTCGAGGATGTCGCGGTCGAGCACGACGAAATCCGCGAGTCTTCCAGGCGACAAACTGCCCTTCGTGTCCTCCTCGAACGCCGCATACGCGTTGTTGACAGTATAGGCGGCCAGTGCTTCCTGCCGGGTCAGGCGCTGTTCCGGGTGGAACCGCCGACCGTCCGCCATCTGCCGGGTGACCATGGCCCGGAAGCTCGCCAGCGGATCGACGTCCTCGACCGGCACGTCGCTGCCGTTGGTGACGACCGCGCCGGCGTCCCACAACGACCGCCAGACGTACGTGCGCTCGCCGGCCCGCGGCTCGCCGAGCCGACGCGGCACCCACGGCCCGTCCGAGGTGGCGTGCACGCCCTGCATCGAGGCGATCACGCCGAGTCTGGCGAAACGCGGGACGTCGTCCCGGTGCAGGTGCTGCGCGTGCTCGATCCGCCAGCGCAGCTCGCGCACCTCCGGATGCCTGCGCTGGACCTGCTCGTACAGGTCGAGGATCTCGCGATTGGCGCGGTCGCCGATGGCGTGCGTATTGAGCTGGTACCCCGTCGCCGCGGCGAGTTCGGCCGTGCGCGCGATCGTCGCGAGGGCGTCGACCTGGATGCCGGTGCTCGACGGATCGTCCGCATAGGGTTCGAGCAGCCAGGCGCTGCGCGAACCGAGCGCACCGTCGGCCATGCGCTTGATCGCGCGCACCGTCAGGAATCCGCCGCCGTAGCCTACGCTGCGGTAGCGGGCCAGTTGGCGCTCGAGGCTCCCGTTGCTCTCGCCTCCCACCATGACATAGAGCCGCAGCGGCAGTTCGCCGGCCGCCGCGAGCGCGCGGTAGAGCTCGATGGTCGCAAACGGCGCGCCGGCGTCGTGGAACGTCGTGACGCCCTTCGACAGCGCCTCGCGTCCGGCGCGACGCACGCGCTCGACGAGTTCATGCTGCTGTGCCTCCGCGGACAACGCCCGGAATGCCGCGTCCCTTGCGGCGACGACCGGCTCGGCAGCCGTGTCGATCAACCAGCCGGTCGCGTGTCCGCCTGCGTCCCGAACGATGTGACCGCCCGCAGGATCGGGCGTTCCGTCGACGATTCCCGCCGCCGCCAGCGCGAGCGCATTCGCCACGACGCCATGACCGCTGGCGTGCTCCAGATAGACGGGATTGCACGGCGAGGCCTCGCTGAGCGTCAGGTTCCGCGGCACGCCTTCGATCGCGTCGACGGGCACACGCGTCCATTTCTCCTGATGCCAGCCGCGTCCCACGATCCACTCGCCCGACTTCGCCCGCACCGCGGCGGCGCGAACCTGCGCGACGATGGCGTCCCAGTCACGTGCACCGCGCAGGTCCAGCACGGCCAGCGACTCGCCGAGCGCCATGAAGTGACCGTGTCCCTCGATGAAGCCCGGCAAGACGCGCTTGCCGCCGGCGTCGATCCTCGTCGTCACGGGCCCGACGAAGGCCTCGATCTCGGCGTCGCTGCCCACCGCGACGATGCGGTCGCCCTGCACGGCAATCGCGGTTGCCGACGGGCGCGCCGCCTCCATGGTCGCGACGCGGCCGCCGACCAGCACGAGATCGGCCGGCGCACGCGCGGCGGGCGCCGCCGCGGGAATGAGGACGAGCATTGCGGCAACGGCGGTGCATCGGGCAGATCGGCTGGGCATCCCGGTTTCCTCCTCGCCGGCGTCGACGACCGTCGGGCAGCCGGCGTCGACCTTATGTTACCCCGCTGCCCGCGCGCGCATGCGCTCGCGGCCGACGTGACCGGCCTGCTCAACGTGCCGTCCTGATCCTCTTGCGCGTATGGCCCCGCTAGAATGTCCTCACATGACCACGCAGCCCCGCACAGACCGGCGCGGCGGACCACGCAAGCACCTGCTGCGCGACCTGGCGCGGCTTGCAGGCCCGTACTGGAACTGCGAACGCCGCACGAAGGTGCGCGGCGCGACACTGCTGCTCGTCCTGCTCACGCTTGCCCAGGTCGGCCTGACGATCTGGGGCAATTACTGGAACCGCGCGCTGTTCGACGCGCTGGAGCAGCGCACGGCGCACGGCGTGCTGCTGCAGGTCGGGGTCTTCGCGCTGATCTTCGCGGCCTCGATCGCGGTCACCGCGGCGCACCTGATGGTCAAGCGCTGGCTGCAGCTCGACTGGCGCGCCTGGCTCACCGAGCAACTCGTCGGACACTGGCTCGAAGCGGGTGCGCATTACCGGTTGCAGTTCGCCGAGGGCGAGCACGACAACCCCGACCAGCGTATCGCCGAGGACATCCGCATCGCGACCGAAGTGGCGATCGCGCTCGCGCACACGCTCGTCTTCTCGCTGCTGATCCTCGCGACCTTCATCGACATCCTCTGGACCGTGTCGGGCTCGATCGTCGTGCCAGGCACCGACGTGCAGGTCCCGGGCTACATGGTGCCGCTGGCCTTCCTCTACGCGGCGCTGGGCAGCGTGCTCGGCTGGACCTTTGGCCGTCCGCTCGTGCGCAGCACCAACGCGCTGCAGACCGCCGAAGCCACGTTCCGGTTCGGGCTGTCACGCGCGCGGGAGCGCACGGAGTCGATTGCGCTCATGCACGCCGAGCCGCTCGAGCGCAGCACTTCGGCCGTGCGCTTCCGTCAGGTCGCGCACGACTGGGACCGGCAGTCGCTCGCGTACCTGGGCCTGGTGTCGTTCTCAACCGGCTACGGCTCGCTGCTGCCGGTGTTCCCGATCCTCGTCGCGGCGCCGCAGTACATCGCCGGCGCGATGTCGCTCGGGGTGCTCATGCAGGCCGCGCAGGCCTTCCAGCGCCTGACCTCCGCGCTATCGTGGCCCGTCGACAACGTCGGCGAAATCGCCCGCTGCCGCGCCTCGGCCGAGCGCGTGCTGTCGCTGCACGAGGACCTGCTGAAGCTGCAGGTCGAAGGCCGCCGACGCGGCGAGCCCCGCATCAGGGTCGAGCGATCGACCGACGACGTGCTGCGCATCGAGGACCTCACGATCGCTCATCCGTCGGGCCGCGTGGTGCTGGAACACCTCGACGCAACCATCCGTCGTGGCGAGCGGGTGCTGGTGACCGGCGACTCGGCCGCGACCGACAGCCTGTTCAAGGCGCTCGGCGGGCTGTGGCCGTGGGGCACGGGTCGCATCGTGCTGCCGGACGACGGCGCGCCAATGATGCTGCCGCAACGCCCGTTCCTGCCCGACGGCACGCTGCGCGAGGTGCTGTGCTATCCGCTCGCGCCGCGCGACTTCACGCCGGACGCGGTGCTGCACGCGCTCGACTGTGCCGGCGTCGCCTGGCTCGCGCCTCGGCTCGACGAATCCGATCAATGGGAGCAGTCGCTGCCGCTGCGCGCGCAACAGCGCCTTGGCGTCGCGCGCGCCGTGCTGCACCGGCCGGCGTGGCTGTTCATGGAGCAGGCGACCGATGCCTTCGACCCGCAGGCCGAAGGGCAACTGCTCGAGATGCTGCGTCGCGAGCTGCCGCGGTCGACGCTGCTGACGGTCAGCTTCCACCCGGGGCTCGAGCCGCTGCACGACCGGACGCTGCACCTGGGCGCGTTGCGCGAGACGCGATTCCTGTTCGAGAGCCGGCGCAGGAACGGCGTCGCCGCTCACTGAAACCGCGGCGGCAGCCAGCCTCGCTCGACCGATTCGCGCAGCGACCACGCGGGCGTCGTCTCGGTGCGATAGCTCCAGAAGAACCAGCCGCGGTAGCGCTCGAACGCCAGCAGCTGCGCCGCCGCATACGCGCGCAGCGCGACGTCCTCCTGGAACCCGTCCAGGCGCTCCAGCGCATGGTTGTACGGCCCGGACGCCCAGAGCGAGACGACCTTCAGATCGAGCCCGAGACTCCACTCGCCGGCGATGGCCGGGACACCGAGCTCGCGCTGAATGCGGTCCGCCTCCTCGGCCCAGAGCACGCCGGCCTTGTGCACGTGGCCCTGGATGTCCATGTCGAGGTCGGCGCGGTCGAAGCACTGGTAGCGGTGCACGTCGAACAGCACGTTCTCGAATGCCCCGTCGCGGAAGAACTCGACGTACTCGTCGTGCGAGCGGAAGCCGTCGTGGAACACGACCGCGACGATGTCGGCCCGGCAACGCAGGCGGATCGCGTCGTAGGCGCGGCGGTAGTAACTCAGGATGACGTCCGTCGGCACGTCCCAACGCGGCTCGTTCAGCACCTCGATCGCATGCAGCGCCGCCGCGGACCGGTAGCGATCCGCGAGCCGGGCGAGCACGTCGACCGAATGCGCGAGGTACTCCTCGCGCGTATGCCACTCGCAGACGTCCTTGATGCCGCCGTTGTCGAAGCCGTTCTGGCAGCCGGGTGCGGCGTGCAGGTCGAGTACGACGCGCAAGCCCAGTTGCGCGGCCCAGTCGAGCGCGCGGTCGAGCACGTCGATGCCGCCTGTGACGAAGGGATGCGGGTCCGCGCCGTACTTGCAGTGATGGGGATACGGCGGCCCGAAGATCCAGTGACCCACCGGGATGCGCACAGCGTCGATGCCGACGCCCGCGAGCCACGCGAAATCGTCGCGCCTGATGAAGCGGTCCCAGTGCGCCCGCAACCGCGGCGGCGCGGCGGCGCCGAGTTCGGCGCACCAGGTCGTCTCGTCGGTCGCGGCGAGGCCTTCGAACAGGCTCGGCGTCATCCACTTTTCGAGGACGAGCCAGCCGCCGAGATTCACGCCGCGCAGGGGCTGCGGGCGGCGCGCGCGGTCTTGGACTGTCATGGGCGGATTGTACTTGTGCCGGAGCGAAGTCCCGCAGAACATCGACCCCGGTCCGGTGTCGGACCGTCGCTGCCGGGCAGCCCGTGGCCAAGATCGGATCGACGCTCCCCTGGTTCGCCGTGGCCGTCCTCGGTGCGTTCGCCTTCGCGGCCCTTGCGCTGAATCAGGGCGAATCGGTCAACGCCGCCTGGCTCGTCACCGCAGCACTGTGCGCCTACTTCATCGCCTACCGGTTCTACGGCCGGTTCATCGCCCACCGGGTGCTGCGGCTCGACGATGCGCGGCCGACGCCTGCGGTGCGCCACGAGGACGGGCTCGACTACGTGCCGACCAGCAAGTGGGTGCTGTATGGCCACCACTTCGCCGCCATTGCCGGCGCAGGGCCGCTCGTGGGCCCGGTGCTCGCCGCCCAGATGGGCTACCTGCCGGGAACGCTGTGGATCCTCGTCGGCGTGGTCGTCGCGGGCGCCGTGCAGGATCTCATCGTGCTGTTCGCGTCGGTGCGCCGCGACGGAAGATCGCTGGGCCAGATGGTGCGCATGGAACTCGGGCCCGTGGCGGGCACGCTCGCGCAGGCAGGCACGCTCGCCATCATGATCATCATCCTCGCGGTGCTGTCGCTCGTCGTCGTCAAGGCGCTGACCGCGAGCCCCTGGGGCCTGTTCACCATCGCTGCCACGATTCCGATCGCCCTGCTGATGGGCGTCTACATGCGCCTGCTGCGGCCGGGCAAGGTGCTCGAGGCTTCCGTGCTCGGTGTCGTCCTGCTGCTGCTGTCGATCGTCTTCGGTCGCGACGTCGCGGCAAGCTCCGCGCTCGGGCCGCTGTTCACCTGGTCGGGCCCCGCGCTCGCCTGGGGGCTCGTCGTCTATGGCGCGATCGCGGCGAGCCTGCCCGTGTGGCTCATGCTGGCGCCGCGCGACTACCTGAGCACGTTCCTCAAGCTCGGCACGATCGTCGCGCTCGCGCTCGGCATCTTCGTCGTCGGCCCGCCGCTCGAGATGCCGGCGACGACAGCCTTCATCGACGGCTCGGGGCCCGTGTTCTCGGGGCAGTTGTTCCCGTTCCTGTTCATCACGATCGCCTGCGGCGCGGTGTCGGGCTTCCACTCGCTGATCGCCTCCGGCACGACCCCCAAGATGCTGGAGCGCGAATCGCACATGCCCCTGATCGGCTTCGGCGGCATGCTGACCGAGTCGTTCGTCGCGATCATGGCGCTGACCGCGGCCTGCGTGCTCGATCCCGGCATCTATTTCGCGATGAACTCCCCGGCCGCCGCCATCGGCGAGACTGCGGCCGAAGCGGCCGGCACGATCTCGGGCTGGGGCTTCACGATCTCGCCCGAGACGATTGCGCGCACCGCCACCGAGATCGGCGAGACCACGATCCTCTCGCGCACCGGCGGCGCACCGACGCTCGCCGTCGGCATGGCGCAGATCATGGCGAGCGCGCTCGGCAGCCAGGCACTCACCGCGTTCTGGTACCACTTTGCGATCCTGTTCGAGGCGCTGTTCATCCTCACCGCGGTCGACGCGGGCACGCGCGCCTGCCGGTTCATGATCCAGGACATGCTCGGCCACGCCTGGCGGCCGCTCGGCGAAACACGCTCCGTGCCCGCCAACCTGCTCGCGACCGTGCTGTGTGTGTCCGCATGGGGCTATTTCCTGTACCAGGGCGTGGTCGACCCGCTGGGCGGCATCAACACGCTCTGGCAGCTCTTCGGCGTCGGCAACCAGATGCTCGCGGGCATCGCACTGCTGCTCTGCACGACCGTGCTGGTCAAGATGAAGCGCCAGCGATACGCGTGGGTGACGCTCGTGCCGACGGCGTGGCTGCTCGTCACGACGCTCACGGCCGGAGTGCAGAAGGTCTTTCACACCGACCCGAAGATCGGCTTTCTCGCGCAGGCCGATCACTTCGGCGCGGCTGCCGCGGCTGGCGAGATCCTCGCGCCGGCCAGGTCGCTCGCGGAGATGCGGCGGGTGGCGTTCAACAACTACCTGGATGCCGGCGTGGCCGCAGTGTTCACGCTGCTCGTGCTCGCGATGTGCGTCTTCGCGTTGCGCAGCTGTCTGCGCGCCTGGCGCGACCCACGGCCGAGCGCCGCCGAGACGCCGTTGACCGAAGGGGAAGTGGAAGCGCTGGCGGTACAGCGGCGGCACGGCGGAGCGGGACCGCGCTGCTGTTGAAGGGACGGTGCGCACGGCACCGGGCAGCGCCCCGCCTCAACGCTGCAGGCGCTCCGCCATCAGGGGAATGACCGTCTGCAGCGCCTTGAGCGGCCGCACCATGACCTTGAACCGGTCGATCTGCTGCGCCGCGCTCCAGTGGATCAGATCGACGCCGTTCACACGGACGTCGCCGAGCATCGTCTCGAATTCCAGCACGACCGAGTCCGTGGCACACCACTCGCCCACGTAGCGGAAGGTGTCGTTGAGCAGCACGTCGCAGGCCGCCTCGAGGTACTTGCGCGTGAGTGTCTTGCCCCGCTGCGGCGCGTGCAAAGCCGGCGATTCGAAGACGACGTCGTCGGCCAGCAACCCGTCGAGATCGGTCACGTCGCGCGTCGCGACGATGCGGTGCCAGCGATCCAGCGCGGGGCGCTGTGGCCTCGCGCGCACGACACAGAAGCGCTGACCGGTCGGCGCCTCCATCACCCACCACGTGTGCACCTGCGCGACGCGTCTCGCGCCGAGCGCCTCGAGCCGCATCACCTCGGCCTCGACGTCATCGCTCTCGATGTCGAGATGCACGCGACTGGGGTGATCGACCGTCTGGACCTCGATGTGCAGGCGCCCGTCCGGATCGACGAGGCGCATGTACCTGCCGCCCTCCTCGTCCGGCAGGCGGCGCGGGTCCATGCGCAGGGCCTGGCCCCAGAAGTCGGCGGCACCCGCGAGGTCGCGGGTGCTGCAGTCGATGATGAAGCCCGCCAGCCGGCTGCGATGCGTCATGCCCTCACCTCGCCGGCGCGAGCATGGGCGCAGCCGCCGCCGGAATCAACCGGAGAAATAGCCCCAGGCGATGTACGCGGCGAACGCCAGCAAGGCGACGAAGAAGAGCCGGCGCGGCAATTGCTGTGCGCGCTGGTTGCTCTGCTCGATCGTGTCCCAGTCGAGACGGGACTGGCTGCGAGCGCCCTGCAGGCTCACGTTCATGATGCGACCTCCGGGTCGACGAATTCCTGGTGCCGTTGCAGTCGAAAGTAATCCCACCCGGCGTCTTCCCGCTGTACGTATGAACGCCTGACGCGCCTGTCGGAATCGCTGCATATGTACGCATTCCCCCGCGCGGCCGCCCCCTCCCCCGGCAGACACCGGCCCCCGCCTACCGGACCGCCATGTCTCCGAGCGCACGCGCCTCGGCGACGCAGTCGACCGGCCCCGGCGCCGCGGCACGCGCCTGGGCCAGTTCACGGGCCGCAAGCGTCCGTTGCGCGTCGAAGGCGGGATCGGCGTGCAGTCGCGCGACGACGGCCGACGCCACGGTGCGCGCCGCATCGACGTCGCTCTGCCAGTGCACGCCACAGACGACGCGGCTCGTGCCGAACTCCAGGCCCCGTCGCAGGATCGCGTCGGTGCGGTCTGGTGCGAGCTCGGCCAGAATGAGTGCCCAGGCCCAGCCGGCCGATGCGTGGCCGGAGGGATACGACGGGATCTTGCGCAGCGCCTGCGCGTCCTGCGGCACGCAGATCGGTTCGTCGTAGCGGACATAGGGCCGCACTCGCTGATACTTGTCCTTGGCCGCACTGGTCGACTGGCCCGCGTCGACGAGCGTCCGCTGCAGCAGCTCGTAGAGGTTGGGCATGGCGGCCGCCGTGACGGGCACGCCGAGCGCGCAGGCGAACACGTTCGCGGCGCCCGGGAACTTCAGATCGGCGTCCTGCGCCGCGAGTTGCCAGCGTGGCGAGTTCCGCAACGCGCGCGTGGCACGGTAGACCTCGACGTCGGCCGCAAAGAGAGACGATGTCTCGCCGGGCGGCGGGGGCAACAGGGCCGCACTGTCGGGACGTTCCTCCGGCGCGAGATAGCCCGGCAGCCGGTCGGCGGCCTGCCGCGACGTCGCGACGTGATCGCGCTGCTCCGGTCGCGTCACCTCGGTCGGACCTGCGCAACCCGTGCATACGACCACCACCAGCATCGCTGCCGGCGCCCAGGCTCCGATGGCGTTCTTTGCCGCGTTCATCCGGTGATTGTACCGAGGTGCCGGTGTTGCGGCTTCGGAAACGGGGCT
>JAYRRR010000027.1:0-17625 GCA_041910015.1 Steroidobacteraceae bacterium | reverse complement strand
TGCGACGTCGAAATCCGGCGCCGCCCAGGCGGCTCCGCTCCTGCAGCCGCGGTCGGGCGTCACCGAGGTCAAGGTGATCGGCGTGCGCCGGCTCATCGCCCAGCGCATGACCGACGCGGCGCGCATGATCCCGCACTTCTCCTACGTCGAGGAAGTGGACGTCACCGAGCTCGAGTCGCTGCGCCAGCACCTGAACGCGAAGCTGCCGAAGGGCGGTGCATCGCTCACCTACCTGCCCTTCCTCGCCGCGGCGATCGTCCGCGTGCTCGAGGAGTTTCCGCAGTGCAACGCGCACTACGACGCCGAGCGCGGCGCGCTGCTGCGCCACCAGGCCGTGCACCTCGGCATCGCGACGCAGACGCCCGACGGCCTCAAGGTGCCCGTCGTGCGTCACGCCGAGGCGCGCACCGTCTGGGACCTTGCCGACGAAATCCGTCGCGTGTCCGAAGCGGCGCGCGCCGGCAAGGCCACGCGAGAGGAGCTTTCCGGCTCGACGATCACAGTGACGAGTCTGGGCCGGATGGGCGGCATCGTCTCGACGCCGATCATCAATGCGCCGGAGATGGGCATCATCGGCGTCAACAAGGCCATCGACCGGCCCGTCGTGCTCGACGGCGCGGTCGCCATCCGCCGCATCATGAACCTGTCGTCGTCCTGGGATCATCGCTTCGTCGACGGCTACGACGCCGCCGCGATGATCCTCGCGCTCAAGGACCTGCTCGAGCACCCGGCGATGATCTTCATCCCCGGTTAAACTGTCGGGCCTTCCCCATGAACGCAGCAACCGCACCGCGCACTCCCGAGACGCAGACCATGACGACGACAACGACCGCGCGCCCTGCCTTCGGCACCGTGCTCGCCGGGCAGATGAGCATCACCACCTACGCCGACGGCGCCTGGAGCGCGAATCGGCTGGTGCCCGTCGCGCCGCTGCCCCTGCACCCGGCCGCCCACGTGCTGCACTACGCGAGCACCTGTTTCGAAGGCTTCAAGGCCTACCGCTGGGCCGACGGCAGCATCCACGTCTTCCGCATGGACCGGCACATCGAGCGCATGCGCCAGAGCGCGCGGCTGCTGAGCCTGCCGGTGCCCGACGCGGCGCAGCTCGAGCGGATGATCCTCGAGACCATCGACCGCAATCGCGCCGAGGTGCCCGAACCGCCGGGCGCGCTGTACCTGCGGCCGGTGCTGTTCGGCACCATGCCGAACATCGGCGCGGCTTCACAGCCGTCGAACGAGGCCACGCTGGTCGTGCTGGCGAGTCCGGTGTGGGATTACTTCTCGGGCGGCATGAAGCCGCTGCGCATCTACGTCGAGGACCAGCGTCATCGCACGGCCGAGCACCTCGGCGTCGTGAAGACGGGCGGCAACTACGCGGCGGCGATGGGCCCGACGCTCGCGGCGAAGCAGAAGTACGGCATCGACCAGGTGCTGTTCTGCCCCAACGGCTCGGTGCAGGAAACCGGCGCCGCGAATTTTCTGCTGCTGTGTCCGGGAAAGATCCTGACGCGCAGTCTCGATTCCACGTTCCTGCACGGCGTCACGCGTGACTCGCTGCTCACGATGGCGCGGGGCATGGGCTTCCAGGTCGAGGAGCGGGTGTTCGACGTACAGGAGATGCTCGAGTGGGCGCGGGACGGCGAGGCGGCACTTTCGGGTACTGCGGCCGTGCTGGCCGGCGTCGGCACGCTGGTGCTGCACGACGGCACCGAAGTCAAGGTGGGCAGCGGCGACGTGGGGCCGGTCACGAAGCAGTTGCGGTCCGCGCTCGTCGACATCCAGAACGGCGCAGCGCCCGACAAACAGGGCTGGACGCGCCGGGTCTGAGGCGATCGTTCTGAGGCAATCGTTCAGCCCAGCAGCGGCGAACCGGACAGGCGGCGCAGCAGGAACGGCGCCGCGAGCCCGCCGGCCACGGCAATCGCCGTGACGTAGGGCCCTGCCACGCCCAGCAGCGGCGCGAATGCCCGCAGCGACTCGAACCAGCCCGGGGCCAGCGGGCCGAACCCCAGTGCCACGCCGCCGCCCACTGCCGCGGCCGCCCCCGCATTGAGGGCCGTGCGCCACGTGAGTCCGCGGCGCAGCGTGCGCAGGACGGATTCGTATTCCTTCGCGGCTGCCGCCAGCGCCACGTCCTTCGGCACGGTCCGCCGCAGCCCGCCGATGCGTGCGTGCAGACGCGACTCGAAGTCTGCGGCGAGCTGAACCCGCGGCAGCGCGCTCGCCAGCGCCGCGTCGATCGCCTGCATTTCGCGGGCGAACGCGCGGCAGCGCGCGCACTCCGCGACGTGCCGTCGCACGGCGACGGCGCGGTCGGGTGCCAGGTCGCCATCCAGCCACTCGACCAGTTCGAACTCGTGCTCCTCACAGGGTCCGAGGTTCGCGCAGGCCAGGTCCTCGTTCATGCAGCCTCCACATGCGCCGGACGCGCCAGCTCCGCCAGCCGGCGACGCGCGCGGAACAACAGGTTCTTGACCGTGCCGAGCGGCATGCCCAGCACCTCGGCGACCGTCTCGTACGAGTGGTCCTCGAGATAGAACAGCCGCACCGCTTCCTGCTGGTTGGCGGGCAGCGTGTCGACCAGGCGCAGCAGGTTGTCGCGCTCGGGGTCCTCGGCCGGCCCCGTGGCGATGCTCGCCGCGACAGCCTGACCTTCGCGGGAGTCCGGATCGTCCAGCGAGACGGTCGGCCGCCGTCTGCGCAATTCCATCAGGCAGGTGTTGCGCGTAATCGCGTAGATCCACGTGCCGAGTTGTGCCCGGCCGTCGAACCCCGGCAGGGCCTTCCAGACCCGCACGAGCGTCTCCTGTGTCGCATCCTCTGCCGCGGCCCGGTGCTTCAGGATGGTGTACGCCAGCCGGAAGACCCGATCCTTGTACTCGGGCACGATCAGGTCGAAGGCGCGGGCATGCCTGCCGGCGGCCAGGTGACCTTCGATTGGCGTGCCCATGTGGCCTTATACGCGCGGTCGACCGGAAAGGTTGCACCGGCCCGGCTGCAACCTTGCCGGCCCGCCGCGCATATAACGGTCATCTGCCAAGGAGCATCCGCCGTGAACGAAGAAGCCGTTGCTGTCTTCATCCCGATCGTCGCCATCGTGATGTCGCTCTCGATCCCGATCGTGTTCCAGATCATCGACTATCGCCGCCGGCGGGATCTCGTCGAGGCCCTGCACCGGGAACGCATGGCGTCGATCGAGCGGGGCATCGAGCCCAAGCCGTTGCCCGCGGAACTCCTCGACCCCTTCCGGCGCAACCGCAACCCGCGCTACCTGCTGACGGGGATGATCTGGCTGTTCATCGGCATCGGCCTGTTCGTCTTCCTCGGCGCGGTGGCGGACGAAGACGTGCGCTGGCTGGGTCTGATTCCGGGCGGCATCGGCCTGGCGTATCTGCTCTACCACCTGATCGAGGGCCGGCACGAAAAGGGCATTCAGCCTCCTGCGGCGGTGTAGCCGGGACGCCGATAGACCGCGAGGGCAGCGGTCCTGCGAAAATGCCGGCTCCCGCGAACCCGTTGGAACCGCGCATGAACACCTGCGTCGCCACCCGTTTCCGCCGCCTGCAAATCGTTCTGCGCACGCTCGCACTGCTCTGCGTCACGGTCGCCGCGGGCGTGGCCTGCGCGGCCGACGATGGCGTGATCGCGACCGAGCGGGCCCAGGTGCGCCTCGAAACGGTCGCCGTCGGCTTCGAGCGGCCCTGGGGTCTCGCGTTCCTGCCCGACGGCCGCGCGCTGGTCACCGAAAGGGCCGGCCGACTGCGCATCGTCGGCAGGGACGGCAGGCTTTCCGCGCCGATCGCGGGCGTGCCCGCAGTCGACACGACGGGGCAGGGCGGTCTGCTCGACATTGCGATCGATCCGGACTTCGCCCGCAACTCGACGATTTTCTTCTCGTTTGCCGAGGCTCGCGGCGAGGAGCACAACGGCACCAGCGTCGCGCGGGCGCGTCTCGTCGACGACGGTTCGCTGCACGATGTCGTCGTGATCTTCCGGCAGGAACCCGCGCTGACGGGCGGGCATCACTTCGGCTCGCGGCTCGTATTCCGCCGCGACGGCACGTTGTTCGTCACGCTGGGCGACCGCAACATCGGCCGTGAATACGTGCAGCGGCTCGACAACGACATCGGCAAGATCGTGCGCATCGACCGCGACGGCAAGGCGCCGGACGACAATCCGTACCGCAACGAGTCCGGCGCCAGGCCGGAGCTGTGGTCGATCGGGCATCGCAACGTGCAGGGGGCCGCGCTCGACCCGGCGACCGGCGAATTGTGGACTTGCGAGCACGGCCCCAAGGGGGGCGACGAACTCAACCGGACGCTCGCGGGCCGCAACTACGGCTGGCCGCTCGTGACCTACGGCGTCGAGTATTCGGGCGCGAAGATCAGCGATCGTGCCGAGGCGCCGGGGTATGAGTCGCCCGTGCACCACTGGGTGCCCTCGATCGGCACGAGCGGGCTCGCTTTCTACACCGGCGGGACGATCCCTGCCTGGATGGGCAACGTGTTCGTGGGCGGCCTCGCCGCGAAGGAACTCGTCCGGCTGGAACTCGTCGACGGCCAGGTCGTGCACGAGGAACGGCTGTTCGGCAAGGCACTTGACGAGCGCATTCGCACGATCGTGAACGGTCCCGACGGGGCGCTGTACCTGCTGACCGACGAAAGCAAGGGACGGGTGCTGCGCGTGGTGCCGGCGAAGTGAGCGTGTGCACGCAGCCGTCGCACCCGCGCCCTCGCGTGTGGCACCGGCACGTGATGGTGTGCGGCGCGCGTCGTGCGCTCGATCAGCTCGTGCGCGCCACCGCGGCCCGGGCCGTCAGGTGCAGGATGGAGCGGAATTCGGCCAGCAGCGCGGGGTCGGCCGGATCGTAGCGATGCTGACGGCCGAGCTGATCGCCGTTGCAGACATGGAACAGGGCGCCGCTCGCGACGGAGTTGATCAGCAGGATCGGCGAGATCTCGCGGAACTCGCCATTCGCGATGCCTTCGGCGACGACTTGCGCCATGTCCTGCAACGCACTGAAGGAGAACTCCGTCGGATTGCCGTGACGTGGCGCGGCGTCGGCAACCAGGCGCAGGATGATCCGCGCCGCCGTGGGACGCGTGACCTGAAAATCGAGCCATCCGTCGAGCAGGGCGAGCAGACGCCCCATCGGGCCTTTCACCTCCGCCATCGAGGCGACGGCAGCCTCGTGCATGGCTTCGAAAATGTCGGATTCGACGGCGTCGTACAGCTCCTGCTTGTTCGCGAAGTAATAGATGATCGACGGCCGGCGGATGCCGACCGCGGCGGCGACGTCCTCGAGGCGTGCCGCGTCGAAACCGACGTCGGCAAAGACCGCTTCGGCCGCCTGGAGAATGGCGCGGCGCGTGGCTTCACCGCGCAAGTGCCTGATCGGTCTCGGTTGCATCGTTCGCTGTCCTTCGGTGGCGGCACAGTTTAACGGCCGGCCAGCCGGGCTCGTGGCCGTCGGTGCGCCCGTCGAGCAGCCGGCGTCCGCGCGCTGACCGCGCTCTCGTGAACCCGCTCCTGTGGTTGCCTGCGCCGATTTCCCCGTTCTTGATGCAGTGCAAACACTGGCATACAAGCCATGAACTTGCATTCTACCTACCTGTAGGTAGATTATCTAACAGCGGGAAGGTAACCGCCATCGACATTCACGGGGGAAACAGACATGTCGGATATACGCCTCGCCGCGTCGTGCCTGTCGCGGGCGCTGTTGGGAAGCACGGTTCTGCTCGCGGCGGCCGCCGCCGACGCGCAGGAGAGCACCCGGTCGGGTGACGGAGGCCTCGAGGAAGTCATCGTCACGGCGCAGAGGCGGTCGGAGTCGCTGCAGGACACGCCGATTTCCATCGCCGCTTTCACGGCAGCGGATCTCGAGAACCGCGGCATCAGCGGCCTGGTCGACCTGCGCGCCAACGTGCCCAACCTGCAACTGTCGCCGCATCCGAACAGCGCCTCGACGACGCTCGTGTTCCTGCGCGGTGTCGGTCTCACCGACGACCAGATCACCCAGGACGGCGGCGTCGCGGTCTACATGGACGGCGTCTATGTCGCGCGCAGCCAGGGCCAGGCGCTGGAAGTCGCCGAGCTCGAGCGCGTCGAGGTGTTGCGGGGCCCGCAGGGCACGCTCTACGGCCGCAATGCCACCGGCGGCGCCATCAACTTCATCACCAAACCGCCGGTGCTCGGCGATTTTGGTGTCAAGGGCCAGCTCACGCTCGGTAACTACGACCATCAGCGCTTCAAGGCATCCGTGAACGTGCCGATGGGCGACAAGGTGGCGGCGCGCCTGTCCTACGCCGACATCCAGCAAAATGGTTTCGTCCGCAACCCCGGCACGGTCGTGGAGCGCTGGGGCGACAAGGATCGCCAGGCGATGCGCGCCGACCTGCTCTGGCGGCCGGCCGACAGCGTCAGTCTGCGCTACAGCTACGACCGGTCGGACATCGCGGACACGCCGATCTATGTCGTGGTGTCGCCGCTCTATCCGGCGACGGTGGACCGCCCCACGGCCGGCAGCCCGCTGGTCCAGAACCTGCTCGCCAACGACGTCACCTCACAGGGCCACAGCCTGATCGCCGAATGGCAGGTTTCGGAGGCCTTGACCTTCAAGTCGATCACCGCCTACCGGGAACTCGACAATTTCCAGAACCAGGATTACCTGACCGGAGCGCTCGGCCCGGCGCCGTTGCAGAAGAACTGGAGCCACGCCCTGCAGGACCAGTGGACCCAGGAATTCCAGCTCATCGGTGACATGCTCGATGACCGGCTCCAGTACGTCGTCGGCCTGTATTACTTCACCGAGGAGGGCAGCAATTTCTCCAACAGCTACACCAGCTCGTCGCGGACCCGCAGCTTCACCACGGCGACGATCGACAACGAAAGTTGGGCCGTGTTCGGGCAGGCGACCTACACCCCGGAGGCGCTCGACCGCCGCCTGCACCTGACGCTCGGCATGCGGCAGAGCTGGGACGAGCGCGCCGCCACGCTGGCGCGCGAAATCCAGATCGCCGGCGGCCCGATCACACCGGTGCCTGGCGTCGGCGACGGGCATCGCGAGTTCGACGACTTCAGCCCGAGCTTCGTCGCCGCCTACGACCTGACGGACGACGTCAATCTCTATGCCAAGGCCGTGAAGGGCTACAAGTCGGGCGGCTACAACATCCGCGCCAGCTCGATCGAGCGGTTCAACGAGGGCTTCGATTCGGAAACGCTGTGGTCCTATGAGCTGGGCATGAAGAGCGAGTGGTTCGACGACATGCTGCGGCTGAACGTGGCGGGCTTCGTGTCGAAATACGAGGACATCCAGATCAACGTCCAGTCGGACCCGAACAACGTCCGCATCACCGACGTGCTCAACGCCGGCAAGGCGACGGTGCAGGGCGTCGAGGCCGACGTGACGCTGGCGCCGACGCGCAACCTGCGCCTGGCGATCAACTACGGCTATCTGGATGCGCAGTACGACGAGATCATCTCGGCGACCGGCGCCGACATTTCCGATCAGTATCGCTTCGTCCACTCGCCGAGGAACACGGCGGCTTTCGACGCCACCTACGATCTCCCCACGGCGATCGGCCGGTTCTCGGCCAACCTCAACTACACGATGCAGAGCAAGAAGTTCAGCGCCGCCAGCATCACCGGCGGCAAGTACATCATCGGCGACTATGGCCTGTTCAACGCGCGTCTGTCGCTGGCCGACATCCCGGGCCTGGACTGGTTGCGGGTAAGCCTCTGGGGCCGCAACCTGGCCGACGAGGAGTACTACATCAACCAGTTCAACATCGGACGACCCGGGGCGATGTTCGGCGAGCCGCGCAGCTATGGCGTCGATCTCATGGTGGAGTTCTGAAGCGCCCCGGCTTCAGGTGTCGCGATCTGCTGTTCGGCGCGGTCGCCGTGCTCGGTGCGGCCGTGCTGTGCTCGTCACTGCCCGCGGCCGCGCGGCAGACGACGGCGGACTATCGGGCCGATACACCTGACGTCCCGCGCACGCCGAAGGAATTCGGCGGGCGCCCCGACGAGTTCAGCTTCGTCGTCGTCGGCGATCGCACCGGCGGGCATCGGCCGGGCGTGTTCGAGGGGGCGATCGGGCAGATCGAACAGTTGCGTCCCGATTTCGTCATCACCATCGGCGACCTGATCGAAGGGAACACGGAAGACCGCGCCGAACTCGACCGTGAATGGACTGAAGTCGAGGCGGCGCTCGACCAGCTCAGCGTTCCCTTTTTCTACGTGTCGGGCAACCACGACCTGACCAACGAGGTGCAGCGTGCCGAGTGGCGCCGCCGCCTGGGCGCCGATTACTACAGCTTCGTCTACAAGGACGTGCTGTTCCTGGTGCTCAACACCGAAGACCCGCCCCAGCCCGCGATCGCGCGGCAGCAACTGTTCCAGCAGTACGGCGGCGAGGCGATGGGGACGGTGCTCCAGGCGCTGCAGGGCGACCCGGTCGTCGCCGAGGCGCTGTTCCGCAGCGACCCTCGCCTCGCGGAACTCGCCGCGAAACTGCGCGCATCGGAGAACGTCGCGTTCAGCGCCGAGCAGGTGGACATGGTGCGCGACGCGCTGCGGCGGCACCGGCGCGTGCGCTGGACCTTCGTGCTGATGCACCGGCCTGCATGGAAGGTCGATTCGCCGGCCTTTCGCGAAATCGAGAAGTTGCTGGCGGGGCGACCGCACACCGTGCTGGCCGGCCATTTCCACAAGTATGCCTACGAGCGGCGCGGCGGGTTCGACTACATCCAGCTCGGTACCACGGGTGGCATCCCCGGGGGACGCGCCGCGGACCCGAACGTGGCGGACCACATCGTGTGGGTGGCGATGGACCGTCACGGTCCCCGCGTCACCAATCTGAAACTCGACGGCCTGTTTCCGAAGTCCGGGCCGCCGGTGGGAGCCAGAGACCAGACCGCGCCGTGACAGATGTTGTGCCGGCGGCTATCGTCGCGCGCGACAGGTGTGCCTGTCGCCGCGGTCCGTGGGGGAAACGTTGCGCATGAAATCGACGCTGCTGGTCCTGTTCCTGGCTCTCGCGCCGGTGCTGCAGGGCTGCGTGCCCGCGACGGCGCCCGCACGCCCGGGGGTGGCGGCCGAAACGGCCGTCATTCCATTTCAGGATGCCACGGTGACGTACGACGCGACGAGCGGCGACTATCGCATCGAGTGGCAGGCGCCCGGCGTGCGACGGGTGAAGGTGTTCGCGGGCGCGAATCCAGACAGCATCGATCGCCGCCGCGCCACGGCGAGCGGCGAGACCGGGGTCGTCATCACGGTGGGCGGCCTCGATCCCGGTCGCCACTGGTTCTTCGCGCTCGTTCCCGATCGCGGCGCCGAACTCGTGGTGACGGAGCGCGGCCTGCGGCTTGCTACAGTGCCCAACCTGCGTGACGTCGGCGGCTACCGCACCGCCGACGGACGCTGGGTACGCATGGGCGTCGTCTATCGCTCCGATCAGCTCGATCGCCTCGACGACCGCGATCTTGCACGGCTTGCCGCGCTCGACCTCGGCACGGTCGCGGATCTCCGTACCCAGACCGAACGAGATCGCGAACCCGACCGGATGCCCCCGGGCGCCGACCATGTCGTGCTCGACGTCGCGGCTGATGCCGCGGGCAGCATCGGTGGCGACATGCGTCGGGCGATGTCGATGATCGCCGCGGGCCGGGGTGTCGAAATGCTGACCAACGCGAATCGGGATTTCGTGGTGCAGCCGTCTGCGCGCTCGGCCTACACCGGCCTGCTGGAGCGGATCGCAACGCAGGACCGGCCGCTGCTCTATCACTGCACTGCGGGCAAGGACCGCACGGGCTGGGCCAGTGCGGTGCTGTTGTCCCTGCTCGGCGTACCGCGCGAAACGGTGATGCAGGATTACCTGGCCAGCAACGATTATCTGGCCGACAAGAACCGGGCGATACTCGCAGCCGTCGGCAAGTCGGGTGCCAGGATGGACCCGGGGTATCTCGAGGCCGTGCTGACCGTGCGCGCTTCGTTCATCGACGCGGCTTTCACCGAAGTCGAGCGACGCCACGGCTCGATGGAAGCCTATGCGCGTGATGCACTCGGCCTCGACGCAGAAATGCTGCAGCGCCTGCGTGAGCGAATGCTCGCGGGTGCTCCGGCGGATGCCATGAGCGCACTTTGAATCCCGGGGTTCTCCGGTACAATTCGCTGCGGTTGGGCCTGTAGCACAGCGGTTAGTGCAGGGGACTCATCGACATGGTGCCTTCGCGGAGTAACCCGCGAAGTGGACGGGACGAATTCAGGGAAACCTTCCGGCTGCGGCCGATGGCAACCCTGAGCCGAGCCGGCGGTACACCGCCGGAAGGTGCAGAGACTACCTGAGGGCTGCAGTGCCCTTGATGACAGGCTTGAGCGTCCCGCACCCCACCGGCCCCGCGCGGTCGAGGGTGAAGAGATAGTCCACGCCCGGGAGAAATCCCGGGGCAACGTGAATCCCTTGGTCCTGGGTTCGAATCCCAGCGGGCCCACCATAGAAACCCAGGTCAGGCATGCGGCGCTTGTGCCCGGGCTCGACGATCCGCGCCGAGACCCGCTGCTACACTGGCAGGGTCGATCTCCGCCGTGACGAGCCCCCGCCGTGAACAAGTTGCCTGAACTGTTCGAGATGAATCGTCGCTGGGCCGGGCGCACCGAAGCCCGGCATCCCGGTTTTTTCTCCGAGCTCGCCGCGCAGCAGGCGCCAAAGTTCCTCTGGATCGGCTGCTCCGACAGCCGCGTGCCGGCGAACGAGATCGTCGGGCTCGCGCCGGGCGAGCTGTTCGTCCATCGCAACGTGGCGAACCTCGTCCTGCACAACGACTTCAGCTGCCTGTCGGTGCTGCAGTACGCGATCGACGTGCTCAAGGTGGAGCACGTGATGGTCGTGGGCCATTACGGCTGTGGCGGTGTGACCGCCGCATGGGAGGGCCGCAGGCTCGGGCTCGTCGACAACTGGCTGCAGCCCATCAGCGACATCGCGCATTACTATCGCGAGCCACTGCAGCAACTGGGCAGCGACGAGCAGCGCATCGACCGGCTCGTCGAGATCAACGTGCTGTTCCAGGCCCGTCGGGTCTGCCGTACGACGATCGTGCAGCAGGCCTGGCGTGAAGGCCGCGAGCTGACCGTGCACGCGTGGGTGTACCGCCTCAACGACGGGCTGCTGCGCGACCTCGGGTTCTGCGCGGGCGACCTCGCGACGGCGGAGGCCGATTTTTCACGCGTGGCGGGTGTCGGCACGATCGGTACCGAACACGGCCGCTGATGGCACCAGCGGCCGCTTTGGTCGCTACTTCTTTTTCGCGGCTTTTTTCTTTGCAGCCTTCTTCTTCGCCGGCACAGCTTTCGCGGCCTCGGCCTTCGACTTGGTGCGCAGGTCCGCCGCGTGCGCCCGCTTGTAGGTCTGGATGTCCTTGAACGTGCCGTCGGCCTTGCGCACCGCGTAGAGCTTGGTGCCGGTCGAGCTGCGGTGCGTCGTGCGCTTCGCGGTCTTCTTCGCTTTCGTGCCCATGGTGTCCCTCTGTTCGGTCAAGCCCCCGGGGCGCACCCTACGTGCCGCGAATCCTGCGGTCAACGTGCGGATGGCCGCGACGCGCGGACGCATTGCTAGACTGCACGCCCAATGACTCCCGGCCAGCGTCTCAAGAATATCCTCGGCGGCTCGGCTGGCAATTTCGTCGAGTGGTTCGACTGGTTCGCCTATTCGGCGTTCGCGATTTACTTTTCGCGCACGTTCTTCCCGGAAGGCGACCAGACGGCACAATTGCTGAATGCCGCCGCGATCTTCGCCGTGGGCTTCATCGCGCGGCCGGTGGGCGCATGGCTCTTCGGCGCCTGCGCCGACCGCGCAGGCCGGCGGGCGGCGCTGACGCTTTCCGTGGCGCTGATGTGCGGCGGATCGCTGCTGATCGCGCTGTTGCCGACCGGCCTCGGCGTGTGGTCGCCGGCGTTGCTGCTCGCGGCGCGCGTGCTGCAGGGGCTGTCGGTCGGCGGCGAGTATGGCGCGTCCGCGACCTACATCAGCGAAATGGCGCAGCGGCACCGGCGCGGCTTCTGGTCGGGGTTTCTCTACGTCACGTTGATCGGCGGCCAGCTCGCCGCACTGCTGCTCCAGATCGCCCTGCAACGCGTGCTTACCGAGGATCAACTCTACGCATGGGGCTGGCGCATTCCGTTCGCCGTTGGCGCGCTGCTCGCGGTCGTCGTCTGGTGGATCAGGCGCGGCATCCACGAGACGCGGTCCTTCACCGAGGCGAAGGGGCCGGCACACGAACGCGGCCGGGCGTGGGCGCTGTTCGCGCAGTACCCGCGCGAGACGCTGACGATCCTGGCGTTGACGGCTGCGGGTGGCGTGGGGTTCTACACCTACACGACCTACATGCAGAAGCTGCTGGTCAACAGCGCGGGCTTCGACAAGCAGGTCGTATCCGGCCTCATGACGGCGCTGCTCGCGACCTTCATCGTGCTGCCGCCGCTGGCCGGCTGGGTGGCGGACCGCGTCGGGCATCGACGCATGCTGCTCGGTTCCTATGCCGGGCTGGCGCTCGTCAGCGTCCCGGTGCTCAGTGCGCTCGCGGCCGCGAACGACCCGCTTGCGGCGTTGTTGCTCGCGCTGGTGCCGCTCGTGTTCCTGTCGGGGTACTGCGGCATGAGCGCCATCGTCAAGGCCGAACTCTACCCGGCGCACGTGCGCGCGCTCGGTGTGGCGGTGCCCTATGCGGTGGCGCAGGCGATTTTTGGCGGCAATGCGGAGACGACCGCGCTGTATCTCAAGAAGATCGGCCACGAGTCGGCGTACTTCTGGCTCGTCGCCGGGCTGATGGTCGTGGGTTTTGTCGCCGCGCTGACGCTCGGCGACGCGCTCGAGCGCAGCCGCATCCACGACGAACAGGCAGGTTTCGGCTTGCCGCCGGAATGACCCGGCTGGTGCGGCAGAACCCGCGACGGGAATGAAATGGCTCGCCCGGCACGGGCGCGCCCAGCCTCTCCCGCTTGCGCGGGAGGGGCGACGGGAGCGCCTCAGTCCTCGAGGAAGCTGCGCAGCTGCTCGCTGCGGCTCGGGTGCCGCAGCTTCCTGAGCGCCTTGGCCTCGATCTGGCGGATGCGCTCGCGCGTGACGTCAAACTGCTTGCCGACCTCCTCGAGCGTGTGATCCGTCGTCATGTCGATGCCGAAGCGCATGCGCAGCACCTTGGCTTCGCGCGGCGTGAGCCCGGCGAGCACCGCGTGCGTGGTCTCGCGCAACGACTCCGTCGTGGCCGACTCGATCGGCGATTCGACGGAGGTGTCCTCGATGAAGTCGCCCAGATGCGAGTCCTCGTCGTCGCCGATCGGAGTCTCCATCGAGATGGGTTCCTTGGCGATCTTGAGGACCTTGCGCACCTTGTCCTCGGGCATTTCCATGCGCACGGCGAGTTCTTCGGGCGTGGGCTCGCGGCCCATTTCCTGCAGCATCTGGCGCGAGATGCGGTTCAGCTTGTTGATGGTCTCGATCATGTGCACGGGGATGCGGATGGTGCGCGCCTGGTCGGCGATCGAGCGCGTGATCGCCTGGCGGATCCACCACGTGGCATAGGTCGAGAACTTGTAGCCGCGGCGGTATTCGAACTTGTCGACCGCCTTCATGAGGCCGATGTTGCCTTCCTGGATCAGGTCGAGGAACTGCAGGCCGCGGTTGGTGTACTTCTTGGCGATCGAGATCACGAGGCGCAGGTTGGCCTCGACCATCTCCTTCTTGGCGCGGCGCGCCTGTGCCTCGCCCACGGCAATCTCGCGGTTGATTTCCTTGATCTCCGCGATCGACAGCCGCCCGCGCTTCTCGATCTCGGCGAGCTTCTTCTGCTCGGCCTCGATCTCGTCGCGGAACCTGCCGAGCGCCGCCGAGTGCTTGCGTTTGGCGCGGATGTGCTTGTCGAGCCAGCTGAGGTTGGTCTCGTTGCGCGGGAAAGTCTCGATGAAGTCGGAGCGCGGCATGCCGGCATCGCGGACGCAGCGCTGCATGACCGCCTTCTCGAGCGAGCGGATCTCGTTCAGGTGCTCGCGGATCTGCCCGATGAGCTGGTCGAACATCTTCGGCGACAGCTTGAGCTCCATGAACTCGCCGGCGAGCTTTTTGCGCAGCTTGATCGTCTTCGGATCCTTCGAGCCCTTGTCCTCGAGTGCCTTCGAGACCTGCGCGTAGCACTTCGCGAGCGAGGCGAAGCGGCGTGCGGCTTCCTCCGGGTCCGGGCCCGTCTCGAGCGCTTCTTCCTCGTCCGAGCCGTCCTCGCCTTCCTCCTCGCTCTCCGTCTCGGGCGCTTCCTTGGCGGCGAGCTTTGGATTGATCGGCTCGGCGATGACGTCGGGCGCGTTCGGGTCGACGAAGCCGACAATGATGTCGATCAGGCGGCCCTGGCCGTTCTTCAGCGGCTCATAGGCCTTGAGCATCAGCTCGAAGGTCGGCGGGTAGAACGACAGCGCACGACGCACGGAATCGAGGCCTTCCTCGATGCGCTTGGCGATTGCGATTTCGCCCTCGCGCGTGAGCAGTTCCACCGTGCCCATTTCGCGCATGTACATGCGGACCGGGTCGGTCGTGCGGCCGAATTCGGCGTCGACCGTCGTGGCGAGCGCCTGCGCGGCTTCCTCGGCGGCCTCGTCGTCGGCGACCACCGGCTCGCGCATCAGCAGCGACTCGGCGTCCGGTGCCTTTTCGTACACCGGGATGCCCATGTCGTTGATCATCTGCACGATGTCTTCGATCTGCTCGGGATCGACAATCTCCGACGGGAGGTGGTCGTTGACTTCGGCGTAGGTGAGGAAGCTCTGTTCCTTGCCGCGCGCGATCAGCAGCTTTAGCTGCGACTGGCGGTCTTCCGGCGTGCTTGCCGGCAGCTTGATCTCGATCTTCTCGGCCTGCGCGCGGGCCTTGCCCTTGTCGGCCCTGCCTTTGTCGGCGATCGCCGGCGCGGGCGCGGCGCCCGTGCCTTTCGCGTGCGCATGGTTCTTCGCCGTCCTGGCCGGCTCCGCGGCCTGTGGCCTGGCCGGCGCATGCTTCGGGCCATGCGCCGCCTTCGATGCCGGCGCGGGGGCGGCATGGCGCGCCTTCACGGCGGGAGCGGGTTTTGCGACGGGCTGGGCTGCGGCCGTTCCCTTGCGCAGGATCTTGACCGGCTTGACCGACCTGGCGGGCGTCTTCGCTGCGGCTTTCGCACCGTGTTTCGGCCGGGCAGCCGCCGCGGCCGCCTTCCGGATCGGCGCCGGCCTGGGCTTCGCGACCGGGGCGGCCGCCTTGCGGGCGGGGAGCTTCCTGACCTGCTTGCGTGCCGTGGTCTTGCTCAAGGTGGGACGCCTCAAGAGGGGTTGAAAAAAGAGCGGAATGATAGCACGCCGGCCACCCGGCGCGCCCTGATCAATGGGCGGTCGGCGTCCGGCGTGCCGCCGGCCCCCGGGCCGCCAGCAGGGCCTGCAATTCCTGCTTTTCCGCGTCGTCGAGGGTGGTTTCCCGGGCCTTGGCCAGCAGTTCGTCGAGCCGCCGGGCCGGGGATTCCTCGGTAATCAGACGGTTGAGGGCGGACTTCAGTTCCGCCGCCGCCCCGGCGGCGTCGGGGGCGAGACACACGGCGACCGACAGCTTGGCGAGCGACCCGTACTCCGGGCGGCCACGCCAGCGCTCGAGCAGGGCCGCGGTCGTGGCCGGGGGGTCCTCCCGGAGCTGGGTCAGCAGTTCGGTCAGCAGCGGGATGCCCGGGCGATCGATCCCGGCGACTGCGTCGATCTGCTGGGCGCTGGTCACGCCGGCCGCCGACGGGTAATGGACGAGCAGCGTGACGGCCTGACGGACGAGGTTTCCACGGCCCGCTGCGGTTGTGGCGCCCGGACCCGTCCCGCCCGGCCGCAGAGGATGTCGCGCCTGGGTCATGGATGGGTCACTCCGGGGGCCCGCGTCGCCGCGGCCCGCCGTGTCGGTATCGCTGTCGCCCGTCTCGCCGCCGCCGAGCAAGGTGCCCAGGCGGTGCGCGGACAGGCCGACGACGCTGGCGAGCTGGTTCACGAGCAGCTCGCGGTAGACGTCCGACGGGATCCGGCGCACGAGCGGACGGGCCAGTTCCACGAGCTTCGCGCGGCCGTCGACGCTGCCGGTCTCGACGCGCGTGGACAACTCGCGGATCAGGTAGGCGCTCAGCGGTTCCGCGTCGAGCAGCCGGGCCTCGAAGGCTTCACGCCCCTCCGCGCGGACCAGCGTGTCCGGATCGTGACCTTCGGGCAGGAACAGGAAGCGCACCTGCCGGCCCTGCTTGACCTCGCCGACGGCGTTTTCCAGCGCGCGCCACGCCGCGGCGCGACCGGCCCGGTCGCCGTCGAAACAGAACACGACTTCGCCGACCAGACGGAAGATCCGCTGCAGGTGTTCGGGCGTCGTCGACGTGCCGAGCGTGGCGACCGCGTAGGTGACGCCGGCCTGGTGCAGGCTCGCGACGTCCATGTAGCCCTCGACCACGAGCAGTCGCTGCAGGCTGCGCGTCGCCTGCCGCGCCTCGTACAGGCCGTACAGTTCGCGGCCCTTGTGGAACAGCTCGGTTTCGGGCGAGTTCAGGTACTTGGGCTCGCCCTGGTCGAGCACGCGGCCGCCGAAACCGATGCTGCGGCCGCGCGTGTCGCGGATCGGAAACATCAGCCGGTCGCGAAAGCGGTCGTAACAGCCGCGCTCGCGGTGCGGGCCTCGCTCGCCCGGCGTGCCTGGGCCCGACGTGGCGGAGACCGGCGTGGCTGAGCCCGGGGCCGCCGGCGCGCCGGACTCGGGTTGCCGTTCGATGACCAGCCCCGCACGCAACAGCACCTGGCGCTCTTCGGCTGTCGTGCCATAGCGCTCGAGCAGGCCGTCCCAGCGCGGCGCCGCATAGCCGATGCCGAATTTCTGCACGGTGTCGGCGTCGAGCCCGCGGCGCTTCACGTAGTCGCGCGCGCGCTGGTCGCCCGCCAGGCACTGACAGAAATAGAGCGCCGCCCGTTCCATCGCGACGTAGAGCTCGTCGTGCGGGTGTGCAGGGCCCGCGGCGGCACTGCCCTCACGCGGCACCTCGAGACCTGCGCGCGCGGCGAGTTCCTCGACCGCCTCGACGAAGCCCAGGTGGTCGTAATCCATGACGAACCCGAGCACCGTGCCGTGCGCGCCGCAGCCGAAGCAGTGATAGAACTGCTTGTCGGGGCTGACCCAGAAGGACGGCGTCTTCTCGTCGTGGAAGGGGCAGCAGGCCTTGTATTCGCGGCCCGCCTTCTTGAGCTGCACGCGGCCGCCGATCACCTCGACGATGTCGGTGCGGGCGACGAGCTCGTCGATGAAGTGCTGCGGGATGCGGGCCATGGGGCAGCCGATACTGGGGTCGCGGCCGGGGCGCCGCAAGGGTGCCGTTCATCACGGCGGTGGATTCGCGACCGTTCGTCGCCGCGGCGATCGGCCCTCGCTCCGGGTGTCTCCGGCGGCTCCGAAAGCCGACATGTCGCCGCCGAAGACACCCCGGAGCGAGGGCCGAAGCAGGCGGCGCTGAAATGCCTGCCCGACGAGGGCGGCTACAGGCAGGGGCTCGAGTCCGGGACAATCTTCCCGGCGACAGGTCGGTTTTAGGAGCCGGGAAGAATGTC
>JAYRRR010000026.1:0-37470 GCA_041910015.1 Steroidobacteraceae bacterium | reverse complement strand
TCGGGCGTGCCCGCGCCGGCCGGTTCACCGCCGACCGCGGGTGGCGCGGCGGCCAGGCAGGGCGCGGTCTCGCGCATGATCCAGATCTACTCGAACCGCGGCCACCTGATCGCCGACATCGACCCGCTTGGCCTCATGGTCCGGCCGATGCCGCAGGTGCTCACGCTCGAATACCTCGGCCTGACGGAAGCCGACTTCGACACCGAGTTCCTCACCGGCAGCCGCAACGAGGCGATCAAGCCGCGGCTGCCTCTGCGCGACATCCTCGCGCAACTCAGGCACATCTACTGCGGCACGATCGGCGCGGAATTCGCGCACGTCTCCGACGAGACCGAGCGTCTGTGGCTGCAGGACCGGTTCCAGGTCGGCCGGCTGACGCAACACTTCGGTTCCGGGCAACGCCGGGAGATCCTCTGGCACCTGACCATGGCCGAGGGGCTCGAGCGCTACCTCGCGACGCGCTACCCGGCGCAGAAGCGCTTTTCGCTCGAGGGCGGCGACAGCCTGATTCCGCTGCTCGAGCAGGTGATCCAGTGCGGCGGCGGGCACGGCGTCGAGGACGTCGTGCTCGGCATGGCGCACCGCGGCCGCCTCAATGTGCTGGTCAACGTGCTCGGCAAGTCCCCCGAGGCGCTGTTCTCCGAATTCGAGGGCAAGTACGACCTCAAGGCGCTCGAAGGCTCGAGCGACGTCAAGTATCACAAGGGCTTCTCGTGCGACGTGCGCACGCCCGCGGGCAACGTGCACGTCGCGCTCGCGTTCAATCCCTCGCACCTCGAGGTCGTCGACGCCGTCGTCGAGGGCTCGGTGCGCGCGCGTCAGGAGCGACGCGGCGACGAGCGTGGCGAAAAGGTCATGCCGGTACTGATCCACGGCGATGCGGCCTTCGCGGGGCAGGGCGTCATCCAGGAAACGCTGCAGATGTCGCAGACCCGCGCGTTCCGCACGGGCGGCACGATCCACGTGATCATCAACAACCAGGTCGGCTTCACGACCCACGACGCGCGCGACACGCGCTCGACGCTGTACTGCAGCGACGTCGCGAAGATGATCGAGGCACCGATCCTGCACGTGAACGGCGATGATCCGGAGGCCGTGGTGTTCGCGGCGCGCTTCGCGGTCGACTACCGTGCGAAATTCCGGAAGGACGTGGTCATCGACCTCGTCTGCTATCGCCGCCTCGGTCACAACGAGGCCGACGAGCCGGCGGCCACCCAGCCGGTCATGTATGCGACGATCCGCCGCAAGCCCACGACGCGCCAGCTCCATGCGGACAGACTCGTCGCGGCGGGCGTCATCACACCAGGCGATGCCGACGCGCTGGTCGAGCAGTACCGCCGTGGTCTCGACGAAGGCAAGCCGCAGACCCGCAACGTCGTCGGCATGATCGGCAACAAGTACACGGTCGACTGGAGCAGGTTCCGCGACGTGGACTGGTCCGAGGAGATCACCACGGGTGTGCACGCCGCGACGCTCAGGGACCTGGCGGCGAAGGTCACGAGCTTCCCCGAAGGGTTCAGGCTGCACCGCCAGGTGCAGAAGATCGTCGACGACCGGCGCCGGATGGCGGCGGGTCAGCAGATGGTCGACTGGGGCTTCGCCGAGACGCTCGCGTACGCATCCCTGCTGGAGGGTGGCTACGAGATCCGGCTGACCGGCCAGGACAGCGGCCGCGGCACTTTCTTCCACCGCCACGCCGTCGGCCACGACCAGGGCACCGGCGCCACGTACGTGCCGCTGATGCACCTGCGGCCCGGCCAGCCGCGCTTTCGCGTCACGGACTCGCTGCTGTCCGAGGAAGCGGTGCTCGGCTTCGAGTATGGCTATTCGATCACCGACCCGAACTGCCTCGTCATCTGGGAAGGGCAGTTCGGCGACTTCGCAAACGGCGCGCAGGTGATCATCGACCAGTTCATTTCCTCCGGCGAGACCAAGTGGGGTCGCATCTGCGGGCTCACGCTGTTCCTGCCGCACGGCTACGAGGGCCAGGGCCCCGAGCATTCGTCGGCGCGTCTCGAGCGGTTCCTGCAACTGTGCGCCGAGAACAACATGTCGGTGTGCGTACCGTCGACGCCGGCGCAGATGTTCCACATGCTGCGACGGCAGATGCTGCGCCCGTTCCGCAAGCCGCTCATCGTCATGACGCCGAAGAGCCTGCTGCGGCACAAGCTCTCCGTCTCGGCGTTCGACGAACTCACTCGCGGCTCGTTCCACGAGGTGATCGGCGAGGTCGACGACCTGCCGGCGCAGGACGTCGACCGCGTGGTGTTCTGCTCCGGCAAGGTGTATTTCGATCTGCTGGAGCAGCGGCGCGCCACGGACATCCGCAACGTGGCGATCGTGCGCATCGAGCAACTCTATCCCTTTCCCGCCCAGGATTACGCCGCGGCGCTGGCGCGGTATCCGCACGCGCGCGAGATCGTCTGGTGCCAGGAAGAGCCGCAGAACCAGGGCGCCTGGTACCAGATCCGCCATCGCCTGCAGGAGCCGCTCGAGGGTCGACGGGATCTGCTCTATTCGGGCCGGCGGCCGGCGGCTGCCCCGGCGACGGGCATCATGCAACTGCACGCCTCGGAGCAGCACGGCCTCGTCACGGCCGCGCTGACGGCCAGCCCCCACGAACCGTCGGTGCGCCCGCCCAGCCGCGGGCGAGCCGCCGGCAGCACCAGGAAGAAGTCATGAGCACGATCGAGGTTCGCGTCCCGCAACTGCCCGAGTCCGTCGCCGACGCCACGGTCGTCGAGTGGCGCAAGCAGCCTGGCGACGTGGTCCAGCGCGACGAGAACCTCGTCGACCTCGAGACCGACAAGGTGATGCTCGAGGTGCCGGCGCCGACGGCCGGTGTGCTCAGGGAACTCAAGGTCCACAACGGCGACACCGTCACGGGTGGGCAACTGCTCGCGATCATCGAGGAAGGCGCCGCCGCGGGCACCTCGGCGAAGGCCGCGGGAGCCGGCGGTCCGCCAGCCGCGACTCCGCAGGCCGCCCCGCAGTCGGCCGCGCCCGTGGAGACGGGCGACGCGAAGGCCGGCGACAGGCTCGCGCCATCGGTGCGCCGGCTCGTCGAGGAGCACCGGCTCGAGCCGTCGGCCATCGTCGGGTCGGGTCGTGACGGCCGCATCACCAAGGGTGACGTGCTGAGTCATCTCGCGGACAAGGACGGTCCGGCGGCGGCAGGTACGTCCTGTGTACCCGTTGCGGCAGTGACGGCCGCGACCCGTCCGGCCGGGGGGGGCGGTGACGCAAGGGGCGAGCGTCGCGTGCCGATGACGCGTCTGCGCGCGCGCATCGCCGAACGTCTCGTGCAGGCGCAGTCGACGGCGGCGATGCTGACGACGTTCAACGAGGTCGACCTCGCGTCCATCAACGCCCTGCGCGCGCGGTACAGGGACCGCTTCGAAAAGGAACACGGCGCACGCCTCGGCTTCATGTCGTTCTTCGTCAAGGCCAGCATCGAGGCGCTGAAGCGCTTTCCGGTCGTCAACGCGTCAGTCGACGGCAACGACATCGTCTATCACGAGTATTACGACATCGGCGTTGCCGTCTCGACCGACCGCGGCCTGGTGGTGCCGGTGCTGCGCAATGCCGACGCGCTCGCCTTCGGCGAAATCGAGCAGGCCATCGTCGGCTACGCCACCCGCGCCCGCGACGGCCAGCTCACGCTCGAGGAACTCACCGGCGGCACGTTCACCATCACCAATGGCGGTGTGTTCGGCTCGCTGCTCTCGACGCCGATCCTCAACATGCCGCAGAGTGCGATCCTCGGCATGCACAAGATCCAGGACCGTCCCGTGGTGGTCGACGGTCAGGTCGTGGTCCGGCCGATGATGTACCTCGCGCTGTCCTACGATCACCGCCTGATCGACGGCCGGGAGGCGGTGCAGTTCCTCGTCGCGGTGAAGGAACTGCTCGAAGATCCCGCGCGCCTGCTGCTGCACGTCTGAATCACCCCGGGAGCCAACATGGCCGATACTGCCACTTCCTTCGACGTCATCGTGATCGGTGCGGGTCCCGCGGGATACCCGTGCGCGCTGCGCGCGGCGCAGAACAAGCTCACCGTCGCGTGCATCGACGAGTGGCAGAACCCCGACGGCTCCTGGACCTTCGGCGGCACGTGTCTGAACGCGGGGTGCATACCGTCGAAGGCGCTGCTCGAGTCGTCGGAGCTCTATCACCGCGCGCAGGTGGAGTTCGCGGCGCACGGCATCGCGGCGACGGGACTCGCGTTCGACCTGGCCCGGATGCAGAAGCGCAAGGCGACGATCGTGAAGGGCTCGACGCAGGGCATCGCGGGCATGCTCAAAGCCACCGGCGTCGCGGCGCTGCAGGGGCACGGCCGGCTGCTCGCCGGCAACCGGGTCGAATACACGGCGGCGGACGGCAGCCGGCGTGAGCTCGTCGCAAAACACGTCGTGCTGGCGTCCGGCTCGCAGCCGATGCCGTTGCCGAGCGTGCCTTTCGACGGCCAGCGCGTCGTCGATTCCCAGGGCGCGCTCGAGTTCGACGCCGTGCCGAAGCGTCTCGGCGTCATCGGCGCGGGCGTGATCGGCCTCGAACTCGGCAGTGTCTGGCGTCGGCTCGGTGCCGGGGTCGTCGTGCTCGAGGCCATGGAGCAGTTCCTGTGGATGGCCGACGCGGCGGTCGCGAAGGAAGCCCTGCGGCACTTCAGGAAGCAGGGCCTCGACGTCCGCCTGGGAGCCAGGGTCGGTGGCGCCGATGTCGGACCGGACGGCGTCACGCTCAGGTACACGGACGCCGGGGGCGAGCAGACGGTGACAGTGGACAAGGTCGTGGTCGCGATCGGTCGCAGGCCTTTTACTGCAGGGCTGCTCGGCGAGGGCACGGGCGTCAAGGTGGACGCGCGCGGCTTCATCGAGGTCGACGACCAATGCCGCACCGGTGCCGGCAACGTCTGGGCGGTCGGCGACGTCGTGCGCGGCCCGATGCTCGCGCACAAGGGCAAGGAAGAGGGCGTCATGGTTGCCGACCTGATCGCGGGCCTGCACTCCGAGGTCAATTATGGGGCTGTGCCGTCGGTGATCTACACGGCGCCGGAGATCGCCTGGGTCGGGCAGACGGAGCAGCAGGTCAAGGAGGGCGGGCGCGAGTACAAGGTGGGCACCTTCCCGTTCACGGCGAGCGGGCGCGCGCGGGCGATGGAGGCGACGGCGGGCTTCTGCAAGGTCATTGCCGCGCAGGATGACGACGAGATCCTCGGCGTCCACATCATCGGGCCCATGGCCGGCGAACTGATCGCCGAGGCAGTGCTCGCCATGGACTACTCGGCGAGTGCCGAGGACCTCCAGCGCACCATGCACGCGCATCCGACGCTGAGCGAGGCGCTGCACGAGGCGGCGCTGAACGCGGACAAGCGGGCGATCGACATCCTCAACCGTTGAGGCGCCCGGCGCAGGAGGCCTCGGCAGGTGCGCCGAACGCCTCGCACTGCGGTTGGCGCTCTACGCCTGACGGCGCGCCGTCACGACGCTCGGCAGTGTCGCGATTCGCGCCAGCACGCGGCTCAGCTCGTCGAGCGCATGCACCTTCAGCGTCACGTCGAGCGTCGCTACGCTGTCGACAGGGTTGGTATGGGTGTTCATCGCCTCGATGCTGATCTGCTCGTCGGCGAGCACGCCCGAGATGTCGCGCACGAGCCCGCGCCGGTCGAGCGCCTCGATGCGGATCCTGACCGGAAACGTCCGTTCACCGGCCGGCGCGCCCCAGTCGACCGTCAGCACCCGCTGCGGGTTCTGTTCGCGCAGGCGGCGCAGGTTGGCGCAGGTGGCGCGGTGAATGCTCACGCCGCGGCCAACGGTGACGTAGCCCAGGATCTGCTCGGGCGGCACCGGGCGACAGCACCGGGCGAGGGTGCTGAGCAGGTCGCCGACGCCGTCGACGACGAGGCCGGCCGATGCGCCGGGCGTCGCGTGTTTCGGCCGCTTCGCCACCCTTGGCGCGGTTTCCCGCTGCTCGTGCAGCCGGCGATGGATCGCGCCCGCCACCTGGGCGAGCGTGGTCTCTCCCTCGCCGAGGCCGACGTAAAGTGCGTCCGCGTCCGGCAGACCCAGGTCCGCGAGGATCTCGGGCAGCGACGGTGCTTGCACCCCCAGCCGCTCGAACTCGCGCTCCAGCATCTGTCGGCCCTGCTCCCGGTTCTGCGCCTCGTCCTGCCTGCGGAACCAGGCGCGCACCTTGGCGCGGTTGCGCGGCGAAGCCAGGAAGCCGAGCTGCGGCACGAGCCAGTCACGGCTCGGGTGCGGCTGCTTCGCCGCGATGATCTCCACGGTGTCGCCGTTGGCGAGCGCACGGTCCAGCGTCACCAGGCGGCCGTTGACGCGCGCACCGCGGCAGCGATGACCGAGATCCGTGTGCACCTGGTAGGCGAAATCGAGCGGCGTCGCGCCGCGCGGCAGGTCGACGACGTCGCCCTTCGGGCTCAGTGCGTAGACACGGTCCTCGAAAACCTCGGCCTGCAGGCCCGCGAGTACGTCGGGCTCGACGCCCTCGCGCGACGGTTCGAGCAGTTGCCGGAGCCAGACGATCTTCTGCTGGAAGCCCGCCGCGGCCTTGCGGCCTTCCTTGTACTGCCAGTGCGCGGCGACGCCGAGCTCGGCGTGGTCGTGCATCTCGTGCGTGCGGATCTGCACTTCGAGCGGCAGCCGTCCCGGGCCGACGACGGCCGTGTGCAGCGAGCGGTAGTCGTTGCTCTTGGGCGTGGCGATGTAGTCGTCGTACTCGCCGGGGATGGAGCGCCACAGCCCGTGCACGACGCCGAGCACGGCATAGCACTCGGCGATGGTGTTCACGATGACGCGCGCCGCCAGCACGTCCATGACCTGCTCGAAACGCAGCGACTTGCGCTGCATCTTGCGCCAGATGCTGTAGATGTGCTTCGGACGGCCCGTCACGACGCCGTGGATTCCGAGCATCTCCAGCTCGCGGCCGAGGTCGCGCTTGACGTCTTCGATGTACTGCTCGCGCTCGGCACGCTTGGACTTGAGCCAGCCCGCGATGCGCCGGTACTCCTCGGGCTGGTTGTATCGGAACGCGAGGTCTTCCAGTTCCCACTTGAGCTGCCAGATGCCGAGCCGGTTCGCGAGCGGCGCGTAGATCTCGTGGGTCTCGAGCGCGGCGCGGCGTTGCGCGAGTTCCGTGGCGTCCTTGATGCCGCGCATGCGCACGAGCTGCAGTGCGAGCCGGATCAGCACCAGGCGGATGTCGGACGCCAGCGCCAGCAGCAGTTTGCGCAGGCCCTCGGCCTGCTCGGGCTCGAGCGCCTGCCCGGGGTTCCAGCCGGCCGGGATGCCGCTGTCGCCGACCGTCCGCAGTTCGGTGGCGAGTCTGACGGCTGCCTCGCCGAACGTCGGCAGGGCCGTCTCGGCGTCGACCCGCCCGCCCTCCAGCAGGGGGACCAGCAGCCCCGCGAGCAGCACGTCGTCGTCGGCCTGCAGCAGCGCGAGGACCGCCACCAGCTCCGTGGCACGTCGCGTGTGCACGTCGGCCGACAGGCTGGTCACGTGGTCGAGCGCCGCGCGCACCTTTGGCGGGAGCGTGCGCAGGTCGATTTCGGCGGGTTTCACGGCTCGGGCATTCGGTTCCGGCGACGCGCGCGGTCGTGCGGCGTCCGCGTCAAAGACGCTATCATACGGCCCCGATATCCCGCGGCTGCCGATCCGGAGGTTATTTGCCGAGAATCAACCGTGGCGGACGGCGCTGGACGGCCAGGTCTGGCACTCCCGGCGCCGCCGGTGAGACGGTGCGCATTCTCGGCATCGATCCGGGCTCGCAGGCGACCGGCTTCGGCATCGTCGACTGGCGCGACGGTGACGCCAGCTACGTCGCGAGCGGTGCCATCCGCACGCGCGGGGCGGCTTTCGCGCCGCGCCTGCGGCAGATCTTCGACGGCGTGCTCGAACTCGTCCGGGAATACCGTCCGGCGGAGGTCGCCATCGAGCGGGTGTTCATGCATCGCAATGCCGACAGCGCGCTCAAGCTCGGCCAGGCGCGCGGGGCGGCGATCTGTGCGGTGTACTCGGGCGCGGCGACACTCTATGAATATGCTCCGCGCGAAGTGAAGCTCGCCGTCGTCGGACAGGGCGGGGCGCAGAAGGAACAGGTGCAGTTGATGGTGCGCAATCTGCTGCGTCTGCGGGGCGAACTCGGACCGGACGCGGCCGACGCGATCGGCCTCGCGCTCTGCCATGCCTATTCGCGGGGCGTGCGGCAGGTGGTCGACGTCGCGACGGTGCTGGTCGAGGGCCGGCCGTGATCGGCTCGTTGCGCGGGCGGCTCGCGGCCAGGCATCCGCCGGTGCTTCTGGTAGACGTCAACGGCGTCGGCTACGAGGTCGAGGCACCGATGTCGACCTTCTACAACCTGCCGGCGCTGGGCGCCGAGGTCAGCCTGCACACGCATCTCGTCGTGCGCGAGGACGCCCACGTGCTGTTCGGTTTTGGCACCGAGCGCGAACGTGGCCTGTTCCGAGAACTCATCCGGATCTCGGGCGTGGGGCCGCGCATCGCGCTCGGCATCCTCTCCGGCGCCAGCGTGGACGAGTTCCACCGCTGCGTCGAGGCGCAGGACACGGCGGCGCTCACACGCATCCCGGGCATCGGCCGCAAGACGGCCGAGCGTCTGATCGTCGAGATGCGTGACCGCTTGAATGCGCTGGCGACGGCGCAGCCGTTCGCCGCGAAGGGCCCGGCGACAGGCGGCGGCGCACCGAGCCCGCAGGCGGAAGCCTACGGCGCGCTCGTGGCGCTCGGCTACAAGCCCGCCGAGGTGACCCGGCTGCTGCAGAAGGTCGACCCGGCGGTGACCACGACCGAGGAACTGATCCGCCACGCGCTGCGCGCAGCGGGCAACTGAGGCGCCCGTGACCAGACACGAGAGCCACGTGACGATCGAGCCGGACCGCGCCGTGTCGCCGGCCGCGCAACGCGACGAGGAGGTCTATGACCGCGCCGTGCGCCCGAAGACGCTCGCCGACTATGTCGGGCAGCCGGTGATGAAGGCGCAGATGGAGATCTTCATCACGGCGGCGCGCAACCGCGGCGAGTCGCTCGACCACACGCTGATCTTCGGACCGCCCGGTCTCGGCAAGACGACGCTCGCGCACGTGATCGCGAACGAGCTCGGCGTGGGCTTCAAGCAGACCTCGGGACCGGTGCTCGAACGTCCCGGCGATCTGGCCGCGCTGCTCACGAACCTGCAGGCCAACGAGATCCTGTTCGTCGACGAGATCCACAGACTGAGCCCGGTCGTCGAGGAGATCCTCTATCCGGCGCTCGAAGACTTCCAGCTCGACATCATGATCGGCGAGGGGCCGGGCGCGCGCTCGATCAAGATCGACCTGCCGCCGTTCACGCTCGTCGGTGCCACGACGCGCGCGGGGCTGCTCACCTCGCCGCTGCGCGACCGCTTCGGCATCGTGCAGCGCCTCGAGTTCTACGGCCACGACGAGCTGCAGCGCATCGTGCAGCGCTCCGCGGGCATCCTCGGCGTGGCGGCCGACGCCGAAGGCGCCGTGCAGATCGCCACCCGTTCGCGCGGCACGCCTCGCATCGCCAACCGGCTGTTGCGCCGCGTGCGCGACTACGCCGAGGTCAAGGCGGGCGGGCGCATCACGCGCGAGGTGGCGCAGGCCGCGCTCGACCTGCTCGATGTCGATCCGCAGGGCTTCGACCCGATGGACCGCCGGCTCATGCTGACGATCATCGAGAAGTTCGACGGTGGCCCGGTCGGCGTCGACAGTCTCGCAGCGGCGCTCGGCGAGGAGCGCGGCACCATCGAGGACGTGATCGAGCCGTTCCTGATCCAGCAGGGATACATCATGCGCACGGCGCGCGGCCGCGTCGCGGCGCGCAACGCGTATCTGCACTTTGGCCTGCCGCCGCCCGCGCCCGAGCAGCGGCCCGGCACGCTGGGCCTGTTCGAAGGCTGAGATGTCCTGCTGTCCCACCTGCCCGCAGACTCGAGACGAGGTGATCCGCGCATGATCGGCGAGCATTCCATCCTCGACCTGCTGCTGCAGGCGAGCCTGGTCGTGCAACTGGTGATGCTGTTGCTGATCGGCGCGTCGGTGGCGTCCTGGGCGATCATCCTCGGCAAGCGCCGCCTGCTCGGCGAAGCGCGTCTCGCGGCCGACCGCTTCGAGAACCAGTTCTGGGCCGGCGGCGAGCTGGCCACACTGTACAAGTCGCTCGACGGCAGCTCGCCAACCGGCATGGCAGACATCTTCGTGTCGGGCTTTCGCGAGTTCTCGCGCCTCAAGTCGCAGGGGCTCGTCGGCGCGCAGTTGCTCGACGGCGCGCGCCGCGCGATGAAGGTCGCGCAGCTCAAGGAAACCGACCGTCTCGAGCAGAATCTCTCGACACTGGCGACCGTCGGCTCGACCAGCCCGTATGTCGGCCTGTTCGGCACGGTGTGGGGCATCCTCACCGCGTTCCAGGGGCTCGGCCACGTACAGCAGGCGACGCTCGCCACGGTCGCGCCGGGCATCGCCGAAGCGCTGATCGCCACGGCAATGGGCCTGTTCGCGGCGATCCCCGCCGTCATCGCCTACAACCGCTACGCCGACCACGTCTCGCGGCTCGAGCTGCGCTACGACACGTTCATGGAAGAGCTGTCGACGATCCTGCAGCGCCACGCGGGCGTCGCGCAGGGCTAGGCGGGAGCGCAGGCGATGGCTCGCAACCGGCGCGGCCGCAAGCTGATGGGCGAGATCAACGTCGTGCCCTACATCGACGTGATGCTCGTGCTGCTGATCATCTTCATGGTGACCGCGCCGATGCTGAGCCAGGGCATCAAGGTTGACCTGCCGCAGGCCGCGGCCGAGCCGATCGAGCCCGACGATCTCGAGCCGCTGCTGCTGAGCGTCGATGCGGCAGGCGCGATGTACCTGAACCTCGGCGACCCGAAGCAGGCGCTCGAGCCGGACCGGCTGCTCGAACTGGCGGCGGCGGCGCTGCGCAGGGAACCCGAGCGTCCCGTATTGGTCAAGGCGGACAGGGTCGTGCCGTACGGTCGTGTCGTGGAGGGCATGGTGCTGCTGCAACGCGCGGGGGCGAAGAAAGTCGGGTTCGTGACCGTACCGGCCGCGACGACGCGCCGGACCGGGCAGCGCTAGAGCATGGCGCGGCCCGAAGTCCGTCGCCCGGGCCCCTGGCTCGGATCCGTCGCGCTGCACGTCGTACTGGTCGCGCTGCTGGCGACCGCGGCCCTGCGTTGGCGCAGCGACGAGCCGCTGCCGCAACTCGCCATCGAAGGCGACGTCGTCCGCTACGAGGACCTCCCGGCGCGCGTGCGGGCAGGCAAGCCGCTGCGCGAGCCGGTGCCGAAGTCCACCGCACAGGCGGCCGAACGACCCATCGAGCGGCCTGTCGCCCCCCCCCCGGAGCCAGCACCCCAGGCGGTGCCCGAGCCGCCGCCCCCCGAACCCGTCGTCGACCAGGCACGACAGCAGGCCGAGGCGCGACAGCGCGAGCAGGAGCGCATCGCGCTCGAGCGTCGTCAGGCCGAGGAGCGGGCGGCGCGGGACAAGCAGGCCGTGGAGGCGCAGCATCGCCAGCAGGCGGCCGAAGACCGCAAGCGCGCCGCGGCCGCCGAAGCCGAGGCAAAGCGCAAGGCCGCGGAGCAGAAGGAGCAGAGGGAGCAGGAGGCACTGGCGGCGAAGCAGAAGCAGGCGGAGCAGGAAAAGACGGCGCGCGAAGCCGGGGCACGAGCCGATCGCGAAGCCGAGCTACGGCGCGCGCTCGCGAGCGAGGAAGAGGGCGAGGCGATCGCGCGCTCGGGCGTCGTGGACGAGTATCGCGCGATGCTGATCCAGACCATCGAGCGCAACTGGAACAGGCCGCCGTCGGCGCGTGCCGGCCTCGAGTGCACGCTCTACGTCACGCAGGCCACCGGCGGCACGGTCATCGAACTGAAGATCGGCGAGTGCAACGGCGACCAGGCTGTGCGCGAATCCGTTGCCAATGCCGTGTATCGTTCGTCCCCGCTGCCGGCGCCACGCGATCCGCGGGCCTTCGAGCGGCGGCTGGTGATGGTGTTCAAGCCCACGGAGTAGCGACTCTTGACGACCTGTCTTCGCGCGTTCGCGCAGCACGCTGTGCGCTCCGGCGTCGCCGGCGCGGTCCTCGCCCTGACCTTGCTGTGGTCCGCCGGCGCGCAGGCCCAGTTGCGCCTCGACATCACGCAGGGTGTCCGTGACGCGGTGCCGATCGCCGTCGTGCCGTTCGGCGGACAGGCCGAAGGCGGGCCGAACGACGTCGCGGCCGTCGTCGCGAACGACCTGCAGCTCAGCGGCCGCTTCAAGCCGCTCGAGCGTCGCGACATGGTGACGCGGCCGACGACGGGTGCCTCGATCCGCTTCGAGGACTGGCGGCTGCTGCGCTCCGACTTCATCGTCGTGGGCCGCGTCGAGCCGGAGGCCGCCGGCCTCGCCGTGACGTTCGAGCTGTTCAACGTGCAGAGCGGGCAGCCGCTGCTGAGCCAGCGCCTGCCGACCAGCGAGCGCGGCCTGCGCGCGACGGCACACCGCATCGCCGACCTCGTGTTCGAGCGGCTTACGGGCATTCCCGGCGCGTTTTCGACACGTATCGCGTACGTGTCGGTCGAAGGTCGGCCGCCGCGCCAGAAATACCGGCTCGTGGTCGCCGACGCCGACGGCTACGCGCCGCGCACGATCACGGAATCGTCGGAGCCCCTGATGTCGCCGGCGTGGTCGCCCGACGGCCAGAGCCTCGCCTACGTCTCGTTCGAGGGCAAGGCCTCGGCGATCTACGTGCAGCGGCTCGCGACCGGCGAGCGTCGCCGCGTCTCGGCCCGGCTCGGCATCAACGGCGCGCCGGCGTGGTCGCCGGACGGCCGCAAGCTCGCGCTGACGCTGTCGCGCGACGGCAACCTCGACGTGTTCGTGCTCGACCTCGCGACCCAGGTCCTGACGCGGCTCACGACCGACGGCGCGATCGACACCGAGCCGGAATGGTCGCGTGACGGCGCCAGCGTCTACTTCACGTCGGACCGCGCCGGCCAGCCGCAGGTCTATCGTGTGGCGGCCGCGGCGGGCCAGCAGCCACAGCGGCTCACGTTCACCAACGCCTACAACGCGCGTCCGCGGGTCTCGCCGGACGGGCAGTCGATCGCTCTCGTGACGCTGGACCGCGGGGGCTACCGGATCGCGACTTTCGACCTGAAGACGCGCAACCTGCACGTGCTGACCGACGGCCGGCAGGACGAGGCTCCGAGCTTCGCGCCCAACGGTGCGGCGATCATGTACGCGACGCGCAGCGGCGCGCGCGGGACGCTCGCGATGGTGTCGTCGGACGGACGGTTCCAGCAGCGGCTCAGTTCCGACGCGGGCGACGTGCGCGAGCCCGCCTGGTCGCCGTACCCCTCGTCGCCGCGGTGAACAACCCGCGCCGCCAAGGTATGATTCGCCCCTAATTTGCGGCGCACGCCGCGGTCTTTGCCGAACTCCGAGGAACTCGATGACCAACACGAAGTGGATCCACGCCGTCGCCGTCGCGATGCTCGCGCTCGGTCTCGCCGCCTGTCAGAAGCCCAAGCAGGTCCAGCCCGAAGCGACGGCGCCGGCGCCGACGACGGACACTTCCGGCGCGCAGACCAGCGGAATCGGCGCCGACGCTTCGGCGGCGGCGGCCGCCGGCACGATGAGCGACGCGCAGCGCCAGGCGCTCGCCGCGCTGCAGGCGAAGAACGTGGTCTACTTCGATTACGACAGCAGCGAGATCCGGCCCGAGTACGACGCCGTCGTCTCGGCACATGCCGCCTACCTGTCGAAATACCCGAACGCACGAGTGCGTCTCGAAGGTCACACGGACGAGCGCGGTTCGCGCGAGTACAACATCGGCCTCGGCGAGCGCCGCGCGCAGACGGTGCGCCGGGCCCTGATGCTGCAGGGCGTCGCCGAAGGGCGCATCGCGACCGTGAGCTACGGCGAGGAGCGTCCGGCCGTCGAAGACGCCGACGAAGCCGCCTACGCGCAGAACCGGCGCGTCGAACTCGTCCAGGTGCAGTGAACGTCATGGTTCGCCGGGCGCTTGCCTCGTCGGTCGCCGTGGTCTCGCTGCTGTGCGGGGCGGCGGCGCACGCGCAGTTCAGCGGCACCGCGAGCAACAAGGAACTCGAGACCCGCGCGAACAAGACCGACGCGCGCATCGGCGCGCTCGAGGAGCGCCTGAACCAGGCGTTGCTCGACCTGCAGCGCCAGATCGAGTCGTCGCAGCAGGAACTGCGCACCCTGCGCGGGCAGATCGAGGAAGCGCGGCACGACGTCGAGATGCTGCAGCAGCAGCAACGGGATCTCTACGCCGATCACGATCGGCGTCTGCTCGCCATCGAGAACGGCGCGGCGGCCGGCAGCGTGCCGCCGTCCTCCGGTGGCCTCGCCAATCCTCCGGACGTCGTGTTTGCCGACGAGGCCTCGGCTTATGGCGACGCGTTCGCCGCGATGAAGGCCGGGCGCTATGCGGAGGCCGCCACGGGCTTCCAGACCTACCTCGCCAAGTACCCGCGTGGCCCGCGCGCCGACAACGCGACGTACTGGCTCGGCGAGGCGCAGTTCATGCAGCAGCAGTACGAGCCGGCGCTCAAGTCGTTCCAGGCAGTCAGCGCGTTTCCGGATTCGCGGCGTCTCGCGGACGCACTGCTCAAGGTCGGCGACTGCCAGGCCGCGCTGAAGGCGTTCCGCAACGCACGCACCTCCTACGCGAAGGTCGTCTCGACCTGGCCCGAGTCGGAGGCCGCGGCCCAGGCGCGCATGCGCATCGAGAAGCTCAACGCCGAGGGCCGGTGAGTCGGCTCAAGGTCACCGAGACCTTTGTCTCGATCCAGGGCGAGGCCGATGCCGTCGGCTGGCCGACGCTCTTCATCCGGCTGACGGGCTGCCCCCTGCGCTGCGTCTACTGCGACACGCAGTACGCGTTCCATGGTGGCGAGTGGCGCACGGTTGCGCAGTTGCTCGAGACGGCTCGGGGCAGCGGCGTGCGTCACGTGTGTGTCACCGGCGGCGAACCCCTCGCACAGAAGGCCTGCCTCGAACTGCTCACGGCGCTCTGCGATGCGGGGTTTCTCGTGTCGCTAGAGACGAGCGGGGCGTTCGACGTCGCGCCCGTCGATGCGCGCGTGAGCCGGGTCGTCGATCTCAAGACGCCGGGCTCCGGCGAACAGCGCCGCAGCCGGCTCGGGAATCTCGACGTGCTCACCGCGCACGACCAGATCAAGTTCGTGCTCGGCTCCCGCGCCGATTACGAGTGGGCACGCGAGCTGCTGCGCGGGCGCGCCGGCGCCGTCCGTGCCCAGGTGCTGTTCTCTCCCGTCTGGGGTGAACTCGCGCCGCGTCAGCTCGCCGAGTGGATCCTCGCGGACCGTCTCGATGTCCGGCTGCAGGTGCAGTTGCACAAGGTGCTCTGGGGCAACGAGCCGGGACGATGAACGTGGCAGGGGAACACGAGAGACGACCGCAGCGGCCCGCCGTCGTACTCGTGTCGGGCGGGCTCGATTCGGCCACCTGCCTCGCCATCGCGCGCGCCGAGGGTTTCCGCTGTCACGCCTTGAGTTTCCGCTACGGACAGCGGCACGTGGCGGAACTCGCGGCGGCGGCACGGGTGGCGCGGGACCTCGGTGCCGTCGAGCATCGCATCATGCAGATCGACCTCGCCGCGTTCGGCGGTTCGGCGCTCACCGATGCGTCGATCGCCGTGCCCGAGGGCGGCGCGTCCGGCCAGGCCATCCCGGTGACGTATGTCCCGGCGCGCAACACGGTGTTCCTCGCGTGCGCGCTCGCGTGGGCCGAGGTGCTCGGTGCCGCCGACATCTACATCGGCGTCAATGCGGTGGATTATTCCGGCTACCCGGACTGCCGTCCCGAGTTCATCGCGGCCTTCGAGCGGATGGCCAACCTCGCGACACGCGCTGGCGTCGAGGGCGAGCGGTTGCGCGTGCGGACCCCATTGATCCAGCTGAGCAAGGCCGGGATCATCCGGCGCGGCGTGGAGTTGGGGGTCGATTACGCATCGACGGTGTCGTGTTATCAGGCGGACGACGCGGGCGCGGCCTGCGGGCGCTGCGATTCATGCCGGCTGCGACGCGCCGGCTTCGAGGCAGCCGGCGTGCCGGACCCGACGCGGTATCGGGTATGATTCGCGCCCGGAAAAGCGCTTGCACGGGCCGTTAGCTCAGCGGTAGAGCAGCTGGCTTTTAACCAGTTGGTCGATGGTTCGATCCCATCACGGCCCACCATGATTTTCTGGTCCATTCCGGTCACATGGTTTACACCTCATTCCGGGCGCATGGTTGACACTGTGTCCGGGTCGGACGGCAGCTCATCGCTGTTGATCGGCCTCTAAAGACGGCCTACTAAATAGGTCAAATGACCTACCAGAAAGGCCGGTAATGCTGGAAGCCATCGTTGGCAGCGTGGCCGCCGAGAAGGTCCTTCTCTACCTGCAGAACCACGGGCAGGCGTATGGACGCGAGATCGCGGCAACCTTCGACATCTCGAACAGTCAGGTTCAGAAGCAATTGCTGAAGCTGGAGACCGGCGGCCTGCTGGTGAGCCAGCTCGTCGGTCGCACCAGGCTGTATCAGTGGAACCCGCGCAATCCACTCGTGCCGCCGTTTCGTGCGTTGCTCGAGGTGGCGCTCGACAGCTTGCCCGCCGCCGAGCAGCAACGGTTCTTCCGCAAGCGAACTCGACCGCGTCGCAGCGGCAAGGCGCTCTGATGCAACTGAGTGCATCGTCGTCCGTTGAGGAGGTTGCTGCGATTGTCTCCGACGCGCTGACGTCGGCGGGAATCACCGCGGTCCTGTCCGGTGGGCGGCGGTGCAGATTTAACCAGCGGACTCTACGAGTCGCGTGACCTCGACTTCGTTCGGCAGGGACTTGATCAGGCGGTCCTGGTCGCAGCACAGCAGGTTGTCGATCTCGATGAGATTGAGCGATGGTCAGTGAGGGAGGGACACGCCGAAGCCCATCGGGAGTTCGGTCCCCGCTCGGTCGCGATGCGCCGCCGCCCTTGCGTTTCCTGAGCTTGCGGCTCAGCTCGGCCCACCCGCGCGCCCGAGGTTCGGGCTGGGCTCGGTCAGCGAGGGCGGTTCGGTCAGCACGTCAAAAGCGCCTTCGCGGTCTTGGGCTTTCCCGCACCGAACCGGGTTCTCCGAGCTACTGAGAATCCGCGTGTCGATGGTTCGATTCCGACCCTGGCCACCACTTCCAACTGGCGACCGAAGCCGGATTCCTGGAGCTGACCGGCGCTCTTTCCTCCACGCCGCGATGACGTAACATCCACGTCACGCCCGAATCGTCAGCGGAGACCCGTCATGCGCATGCTCATCGGATCGATCGCCGCCGTCCTGCTCGCCGGATGCGCAGCGCAACCCTCGGGCACGACGCCCGCCAATGCATCGGCGGCGCCCGTCGCCGCTGCCGTGGCTCCGGCGGTGCCCGCTGCCGGCCCGGCTGCAGCCAGGCCTGATTCGGACGCCGCCTCGGGTACGGCAGCCAGTTCGGTCAGGAGCTATCCGGGCTACAAGATGAAACAGAAGGATGGTGTGACGGTCTACTGCAAGAAGGTCGCCAAGATCGGCTCCAGGTTCGAGGAAGAAACCTGTATGACGCCGGCCGAAATGGAACAGATGACGCAGAAGGCCGAGGAGGACCGCCAGCAGTTCCGTCGCAACCAGACGCTCTGCGGCACGGGTGGCTGCGGCGGAGGCTGACCTTCCGCCCCTCCGTCCTCGTCGCATCCCCGGCGGCGCCCCATGAGCCCGGCTCGTGCCGCGCCGTCTGGCTCCTGAGGACCGGTCTGTGACCGTGTCCCGCCGATCCCGCCCACCCGGGCATTCTGTTACCATCGGTTTCAATTGCAACTAATCTGCCACGCGGAGGACCCGCCATGGCCGACCTGTTCGACAACCCGATGGGCACGGACGGCTTCGAGTTCGTCGAGTACACGGCGCCGGACCCCGAACGACTGCGCACGCTGTTCGAGCGCATGGGCTTCCCGGTGGCCGCGCGCCACCGCAGCAAGAACGTCACGCTGCACAAGCAGGGCGACGTCAATTTCGTCATCAACGCGGAGCCAGGCGGTTTCGGCCAGCGCTTCGCGCAGCAGCACGGGCCGTCGGCCTGCGCGATGGGCTTCCGCGTCAAGGACGCCGCGGCGGCCTTCCGGCGCGCCGTCGACCTGGGTGCGAAGCCGGTGGCCTCGCCGGTGGGACCGATGGAACTCAACATTCCCGCGATCGAGGGCATCGGCGGCAGTCTCGTGTATCTCGTCGACCGCTATGGTGACCACACGATCTACGACGTCGATTTCGTGGCTGTGCAGGACGGCGGCAAGCTGCGCTCCACGGGTCTCGCGTGCATCGACCACCTGACGCACAACGTCCATCGCGGCAACATGAACCGCTGGGCGGGCTATTACGAGCAGCTCTTCAGTTTCCGCGAAATCCGCTACTTCGACATCGAGGGCAGGAAGACCGGGCTCTTCAGCCGCGCGATGACCAGCCCCTGCGGCAGGATCCGCATCCCGATCAACGAGTCGCAGGACGACAAGTCGCAGATCGAGGAGTACCTGCGCGAATATCACGGCGAGGGCATCCAGCACATCGCGCTCGCCACCGACGACATCTGCGGCACGGTCGATGCGCTGCGCGCGAACGGCATCGAGTTCCAGGACACCCCCGACACCTACTACGAGAAGGTCGACGAGCGCGTCACCGGGCATCGGGAGAACCTGGACGAGTTGCGCAAGCGCCGCATCCTGATCGACGGCAGTGACCGCGACGGCATCCTGCTGCAGATCTTCACGACCAACGTCATCGGGCCGATCTTCTTCGAGATCATCCAGCGCAAGGGCAACGAGGGATTCGGCGAGGGCAACTTCCGCGCGCTGTTCGAGTCGATCGAGCTCGACCAGGAACGGCGCGGCGTGATCTGAGCGCCGGCCACCCGCGGAGCCACGCATGAAACGCTACATCCCGGTATCGCGCGTCGAGGGCGACGCCTCGCGACAGGCGCACTGCGACCTGCCGGCCGGCACCTACGAGCGCGAGATGAGCAAGGAAGGCTTTTTCGGCCCGGCCGCGTTCTTCCACCATCGCCATCCACCGACCGGATGGACGGACTTCGAGGGCCCGCTCAGGCCGCGTGCGTTCGACCTCACACGGTTGCCACCGTCGCAGACGAGCCCGTGGTCGGCCACGGAAGTGCTGGCGAATGCAGCTTGTCGCGTGCGGTTCTGGCGCCTCCCGGCGAGCATGGACCGGCTCGCACGCAACGCGGACGGCGACGACCTGCTGTTCGTGCACCGCGGGGTGGCGCAACTGCATTGCGACTTCGGTCATCTCGCGATCGAGGCGGGCGACTACCTGATGTTGCCACGTGGCACGATGTGGCGGCTCGAGACGCAGGGGGTGGTCGACGCGCTGCTCATCGAGTCGACCAACGCGAGCTACGGGCTGCCCGACAAGGGGCTCGTCGGACCGCATGCGATCTTCGATCCGGCGGTCCTCGACACGCCACGCATCGACGAGGCGTTCCGCGCGCAGCAGGCGGAAACGCGCGCCTGGCAGGTCGAGGTCAAGCGCCGCGGCGCGGTCTCGACCATCACCTATCCATACAACCCGCTGGACGCCGTGGGCTGGCACGGCGAGCTCGCGCCCGTGCGGCTCAACGTGCGCGACATCCGGCCGCTGATGAGCCACCGCTACCACCTGCCGCCCTCGGCGCACACGACGTTCCTGTCGGCGCGTTTCGTCGTCTGCACGTTCGTGCCGCGCCCCTTCGAGACCGACCCGAAGGCGCTCAAGGTGCCGTTCTTCCACAACAACGACGACTACGACGAGGTCATTTTCTACCACGCGGGCGACTTCTTCAGCCGCGACGCCATCCATCCCGGCATGGTCACGTTTCATCCCGCCGGTTTCACGCATGGGCCACATCCGAAGGCGCTCGCCCGCATGTTCGAGCAGGCGAAGCCCGCGACCGACGAATACGCCGTCATGATCGACACACGCGACGCGCTCGACGTCACGGCAGCCGGGCATGCGGTCGAGTGGGTCGGCTACGTCGACAGCTGGAAGGGCGGGGCGTGAAGCTGGCGACGCTCAGGGACGGGACTCGCGACGGTCGGCTGGTCGTCGTCAGCCGCGACCTGTCGCGCGCGGTTCCGGCGCAGGGCATCGCGGCGACGCTGCAGGATGCGCTCGACGACTGGTCCCGCGTCGCGCCATCGCTCGGTGCACTCGCGCGACGGCTCGAGGCCGGCACGGCGGAGGGCGAAAGAGCGTTCGATCCGTCGCAGTGCATGGCGCCCTTGCCGCGCGCGCACCAATGGGTCGACGGCTCGGCCTACGTGAACCACGTCGAACTCGTGCGGCAGGCGCGCAACGCGACGATGCCGCCGAGCTTCTGGACCGATCCGCTCGTCTACCAGGGCGGCTCGGACGACCTGCTCGGTCCGATGGACGACGTGCCGGTCGTGAGCGAGGACTACGGCATCGATCTCGAGGCCGAGATCGCCGTCGTGACCGACGACGTGCCGATGGCCACGAGCGCCGAGGAGGCGAGGGGCCACGTCAAGCTGCTGATGCTGGTCAACGACTGGTCGTTGCGCAACCTGATCCCGGACGAACTCGCCAAGGGTTTCGGCTTCTACCAGTCCAAGCCGGCCACGGCGTTCTCGCCCTGCGCCGTGACGCCCGAAGAACTGGCCGGTGCCTGGGACGGCAGCAAGGTCCACCTGCCGCTCGTGTCGCACGTCAACGGCGAACTGTTCGGCGCGCCGGATGCCGGCGTCGACATGACGTTCGACTTCTCGCAGCTCATCGAGCATCTGACGAAGACGCGTCGGCTCGGGGCGGGCACGATCGTCGGGTCGGGCACGGTGTCGAACTACGACCGATCGAAGGGCTCGTCCTGCCTCGCCGAAAAGCGCGCGCTCGAGACCGTCCAGCTCGGCGCACCCAGGAGCCGCTTCCTGATGTTCGGCGACCGCGTGCGTGTCGAGATGTTCGGCCGCGACGGCGCCAGCGTCTTCGGCGCCATCGATCAGAAGGTCGTCCAGGCACGACTCAACGGCTGACCGGGACGCAGGCGGCGATGGCATCATGTGCGGGTTCCTGCCAGGGGCCCGCCCACCATGTTCGAAACGCTCGACACGCTCCCGCCCGATCCCATCCTCGGCGTCACCGCCGCTTTCCGTCGCGACACGTATCCGCTGAAGGTCGACCTGGGCGTCGGCGTCTACCGCGACGAGCACGGCACCACGCCGGTGCCGGCCGCGGTGCGCGAGGCCGAACAGGCCATGCTCGCCACGCAGGCCACCAAGACCTATGTCGGGCCGCTGGGCAACCCGGGGTTCAACGAGCGCATCGTCGCGCTGGCGCTGGGCCCGTTCGCGGCGGGGCTCGCGTCGCGCACCAGCACGATCCAGACGGTCGGCGGCTGTGGCGCCCTGCGGATCGGCGCGGAGTTGCTCCGCGTCACGCAAGCGCAGACGGTCATCCACGTCAGCGATCCGACGTGGGCCAACCACGAGCCGCTGGTCGGCAGTTCCGGCCTGCGTCTGGAGCGCTATCCGTACTATGATCCGGCGACGCGCGGCGTCGCGTTCGACGCGATGTACGCCCACCTCGATCGGCTGCCGGCCGGTGCCGTCGTGCTGCTGCACGCCTGCTGCCACAACCCGACCGGCGCCGACCTTGCGCCGTCGCAGTGGCGCGCGCTCGCCGACGTCATCGAGCGCCGTGGTCTGGTGCCGTTCGTCGATCTCGCCTACCAGGGGTTCGGCGACGACCTCGAGACCGACGTGACCGGCCTGCGCACGCTCGCCGAACGGGTGCCCGAACTCGTGCTCGCGGTGTCCTGCTCCAAGAACTTCGGCCTGTACCGGGAGCGCACCGGCGCACTCGCGGTGATCTCCCGCGACGCCGGGACCGCGGCTGCGGTCGCGTCCCACCAGGCCCGCCTCGCGCGACGCATGTATTCGATGCCGCCCGACCACGGTGCGGCCGTCGTCGCGCACCTGCTCGACGACGAGCGGCTGCGTCAGGCCTGGGTCGAGGAGGTCGCGATCATGGTCGCGCGGATGCAGGCGCTGCGCGCGCTGCTGGCATCCCGACTCGCCGAGCGCCTGCCGGGGCGCGACTTCGGCTGGCTAAGCCGGCAGCGCGGGATGTTCTCGCTGCTCGGCCTGGACGCGACGCAGTTGCTCGCCCTGCGCGAGCAGCACCACATCTACGTGCCGCCGGACGGCCGGATCAACGTCGCCGGCATCAGCGGCCTCAACGTCGACTACGTTGCCGACGCGATCGCCGCCCTGACGCAGTCCGGGCAGCCGAGCCGTCAAATTGCATAAACCCGCGCCCCTCCGCTAGAATCCGCGGTCCGAGGCCTGACCGCCGCCGGCTTGGCGGCGTGGCAGGCACTTGGCCGGTCCGGCAGGCTCCTCGCGGCGCCCGCGGGAACGGCGGGAGATTCGCCAGAGAGGTCCCCGCATGCGGGGATTTTTCTTTTGCGACGGCGACGGTGCGCCGGTCGCACGAAGAATGGGCCGCGGGCCCATTTTTTTTTGTGGACGACGTTCGTCGTGCAGCGGGCTGCCGCTGCCGATGGAGGGCGAAGGCGGACGATGACGCTCAGGGACACGCTGACGGCGCTGCTGCAGCCCGTGGTCGAAGGTCTCGGCTACGAGCTCTGGGAACTCGAGTACCAGCCGGGCCGGGGCCGCGGGCTGCTGCGGATCTACATCGACAGGGAGGCCCGCTCGGGCATCACGGTCGACGACTGCGAGCGGGTGAGCCGCGCCGTGAGTGACGTGCTGGATGCGCGGGATCCGATTCCGGGCAACTACACGCTCGAGGTGTCCTCGCCGGGCATCGAGCGGCCGCTGCGCACGCCACGGCACTTCGCGCCCTATGCCGGCGAGCAGGTCGAGGTGGAGATGGCCCAGGCCGTCGACGAACGCCGCCGGTTCAAGGGCCGGCTCGTCGCGGCCGGTGACGCGACCATCGAGGTCGAGGTGGACGGCCGCCGGCACCGGCTGCCGATCGCGGGCATCCGCCGGGCGCACCTCGCGCCGGATGCCTGACGCCGGCCGCGAACGGCACGAGCAACGACGCAACGGGCCGCAGGGCCCGAACGAACGAGCGCTGGGAAGGGAAGAGGACGACAGGAATGAACAAAGAGATCCTGATGGTCGTGGATGCCGTCTCGAACGAGAAGGGCGTCGAGAAGGAGATCATCTTCGATGCGCTCGAGGCCGCGCTCGCGTCCGCCACGCGCAAGAAGTATGGCGAGGAGATCGACGTCCGCGTCGCGATCAACCGTAGGACCGGCGACTACGACACGTTCCGCCGCTGGAAAGTGTTCGCCGACGATTCGACGGAGCTCGAGTTTCCCGACAAGGAGCTGCGGCTCGACGACGCGGTCGACGTGTCGGCGGACGCCGAGCCGGGCGGCTACGTGGAAGTGCCGCTCGAATCGGTGGCCTTCGGCCGCATCGCGGCGCAGACCGCGAAGCAGGTCATCGTGCAGAAGGTGCGCGAGGCCGAGCGCGCGCAGGTCGTCGACCTCTACAGGAGCCGTATCGGCACGCTGGTGTCGGGGCTGGTCAAACGGGTCGACCGCAGCGGCATCTTCGTCGACCTCGGCGGCAATGCCGAAGGGTTCATCTCGCGCGAGCAGATGATCCCGCGCGAGCCGGTGCGGGCACAGGACCGCATCAAGGCCTTCCTGAAGGACGTGCGATCCGAGCCGCGTGGTCCGCAGCTTTTCCTCAGCCGCACGGCGCCCGACTTCCTGATCGAGTTGTTCAAGCTCGAGGTGCCCGAGGTGGGCCAGGGCATGATCAACATCCTCGGCGCGGCCCGCGACCCCGGCGCGCGCGCCAAGATCGCCGTGCGCTCGAATGACCCGCGTATCGACCCCGTCGGCGCCTGTGTCGGCATGCGTGGCTCGCGCGTGCAGGCGGTGTCGAACGAGATCGCCGGCGAGCGCGTCGACATCATCCCCTACGACGACAACCCGGCCCAGTTCGTGATCAACGCCATGCAGCCGGCGGAAGTGAGCTCGATCGTCGTCGACGAGGAGTCCCACTCCATGGACATCGCCGTCGCGGAGGAGAAGCTCTCGCAGGCGATCGGGCGCGGCGGCCAGAACATCCGCCTCGCCTCGGAGCTGACCGGCTGGAAGCTCAACATCATGAGCGAGCAGGCGGCGGAGGAAAAGAGCGAGTCCGAGCAGAAGACGCTGCGCGAGCTGTTCATGCAGCAGCTCGACGTCGACGAGGACGTCGCGGGCATCCTCGTCGAGGAAGGCTTCTCGAGCATCGAGGAGATCGCTTACGTGCCGCAGGCGGAAATCGCCGCGATCGAGGCGTTCGACGAGGAGATCGTGCAGGAGCTGCGCAACCGCGCGCGCGACGTGCTGCTCACACAGGCGATCGCGAGCGAGGAGACGATCGAGAAGGCGGCCCCGGCGGCAGACCTGCTCGAGGTCGAGGGCATGGACGATGCGCTGGCCGCCGAACTGGCGCGCCACGGCATCGTCACGCGGGAGGATCTCGCCGACCAGGCCGTCGACGACCTGCTCGAGATCCCCGACATCGACGAGAAGCGTGCCGGCGAACTGATCCTCGCCGCGCGCAAGCACTGGTTCGAACAGGGCCAGCAGGCGTGAGCGGAGGTCTGAATACATGGCAGAAGTGACGGTCACGCAGTTCGCCGAGGTCCTCAAGGTTCCGGTCGAGAGACTGCTGGTGCAGCTCGGCGAAGCCGGCATCAGGGTCGGCGGTGCCGAAGACATCATCAGCGACGAAGCCAAGATGGAGCTGCTGACGCACCTGCGCCGCGTGCACGGGCGCGAGCAGGATGCGGCCGCGCCCCGCAAGATCACGCTGCAGCGCAAACAGCAGCAGGAGATCAAGCTCGCCTCGCCGCTCGGGCGGGCACGCACCGTCGCAGTGGAGGTGCGCAAGAAGAAGACCTACCTGAACCGCACGGTCATCGCGGAAGAACAGCGCCATCGACAGGAAGAGGTCGACAAGCAGCGCAACGCCGAGGATTCGGCGCGTGTCGATCATGATCAGGCGGAGGCCGGGCGGCTCGCTGCCGAGCAGCGCGAGCGTGAGCGGGTCGAGGCCGAGCATCTCCGCCAGGCCGAGGAAGAGGCGCGTCAGCGCGCCGAGGCCGACGCGCGTGCGGCGGCGGAGCAGGTGTCGCGCGAACGCACGGAACGGGAGCGCGCCGAGGCCGAGCGCAAGGCGCTCGAGACGGCGCGTCCGAAGGCGGCGCCGCGTCCGGAACCGGCTGCGTCGCGGGCCACCCCGGCCGCTCCGGGCACCGGGTCGGGCAAGTACGGCCGCCGCGAACTGCACGTCTCTGCCGACGCGCGCGCGACGCTGCGCAAGAAGCAGCCGCCGCAGGGCCGCTTCCGGCGCTCGGGCCAGGTCCAGGTCGAGTCGCGCCACGGCTTCGTCGAACCGACCGCGCCGGTGAAGCGCGAGGTACAGATTCCCGAGACGATCACGGTCGGCGAACTGGCCAACCGCATGGCGATCAAGGCCAACGAAGTCATCAAGACGATGATGAAGATGGGCGTGATGGCCACGATCAACCAGCCGATCGACCAGGATACGGCGACGCTCGTCGTCGAGGAGTTCGGCCACACGGCGATCGCTCTCAAGGAAGACCAGATCGAGGACCAGCTGCTCGCGACGTCGGGCGAGCTCGAGACGCTGCCACGTCCGCCGGTGGTCACGATCATGGGTCACGTCGACCACGGCAAGACCTCGCTGCTCGACTACATCCGTCGCACCAGGGTCGCGGCCGGCGAGGCGGGCGGCATTACCCAGCACATCGGCGCCTATCAGGTCGAGACGCCGAAGGGCATGATCACCTTCATCGACACCCCGGGGCACGCGGCGTTCACGGCCATGCGCGCACGCGGCGCCAACGTCACCGACATCGTCATCCTCGTGGTGGCGGCCGACGACGGTGTCATGCCGCAGACGGTCGAGGCCATCCAGCACGCACGGGCGGCCGAGGTGCCGATCGTCGTCGCGGTCAACAAGGTCGACAAGCACGACGCCGACCCCGACCGTGTCCGCAACGACCTCGGCAAGCAGAACGTCATTCCCGAGGAATGGGGCGGCGACGTGATGTTCGTCAACGTTTCGGCGCGCACCGGCCAGGGCGTCGACCAGTTGCTCGAATCCGTGCTGCTGCAGGCCGAGGTACTCGACCTCAAGTCGCCCACGGCCGGCCACGCCGTGGGCGTCGTGCTCGAGTCGAGCATCGAAAAGGGCCGCGGCCCGGTCGCCACGGTGCTGGTCAAGCGCGGCACGCTTCGAACGGGCGACCCGATCATTGCCGGTCAGGAATTCGGTCGTGTACGTGCGCTGTTCGACGCGCTGGGCAAGCAGGTCCAGGAGGCGGGTCCCGCCGTCCCGGTACAGGTGCTCGGTCTGTCCGATGCGCCGAACGCCGGCGACGACATGCTCGTCGTCGAGAGCGAGCGGAAGGCGCGCGAAGTGGCTCTCTACCGCCAGGGCAAGTTCCGCGACGTGCGGCTCGCCGGCGCGGCGAAGAAGGTGGAGGACGTCTTCTCGCAGATGGGCGAGCAGGCGGGCCAGGTCGTCAACCTCATCGTCAAGGCGGACGTGCAGGGCAGCGCCGAGGCGCTGCGCGACGCGCTGTCGAAGATCGGCAGCGACGAGGTCTCGGTCAAGGTCATCGCCAGCGGCGTGGGCGGCATCACCGAATCCGACGTGTCGCTCGCCGCGGCCTCGCGCGCGCGCGTCATCGGCTTCAATGTCCGCGCCGACGGCGCGGCGCGCAATGCGATGAAGGAGTCGGGCGTCGAGGTCAGTTACTACTCGATCATCTACGAGGCGCTCGACGACGTGCGCAGCCTGGTCTCGGGCATGCTCAAGCCGGAGATCAAGGAGCAGATCGTCGGCCTCGCGGAAGTGCGCGAGGTGTTCCGTTCGAGCAAGTTCGGCACCGTGGCGGGCTGCCTGGTGGTCGAAGGCGTCATCAAGCGCGGCAACCCCGTGCGCGTGCTGCGCGACAACGTCGTCATCCACCAGGGCGAACTCGACTCGCTGCGTCGCTTCAAGGACGACGTCGGCGAGGTTCGCGCCGGCACCGAATGCGGCATCGGCGTGGTCAAGTACAACGACATCCGCGCCGGCGACCAGATCGAGTGCTTCGCGCGCGTCGAAGTGGCGCGCTCGGCGTAGCGACGGCGATGCCACGCGAAGTCCCGCGCGCGCGACGGATCGCGGAGCAGGCGCAGCGCACCCTGTCGCAGCTCCTGCTGCGCGAGGTGCGTGACCCGCGTCTCGCTCCGCTCACCGTCACGCACGTCAAGGTCTCGCCCGACCTCACCCACGTCTGGGTGAAGTACGCGCTGCTTGCCGGCGACTCGCACGACCCGCTGCAGCGCGAGATCCTCGACGAGGCGGCCGGCTACCTGCGCGGGCCGCTCGCGCGCGCACTGCGCCTGCGTCTCGCCCCCGCACTGCACTTCGCGCCGGACGACGAACTCGAGCGCGGCAACCGACTCGACGAACTGATCACACAGGCCGTGCGCGAGGACCGCAACCGGCACCGCGACGACGACGACGACGAAACCGCTCCGGGCAGGTCGTGACCCTGGCGACCCAGGCATCGGCCCCCGCGACGCGCAGGCGCTGGCGGGCGGTGGATGGCATCGTGCTGCTCGACAAGCCGCCGGGCCTCACGTCCACGCAGGCACTGCAGCGGGTCCGCCGGGCGCTGCAGGCCGACAAGGCTGGCCATGCGGGCACGCTCGACCCCATGGCGACCGGCATGTTGCCGCTGTGCTTCGGTCAGGCCACCAAGGCCTGCGGAGCGCTGCTCGGCCAGCGCAAGGCCTATCGCGCGACGATCCGGCTCGGCGTGTCCACCGACACGGGTGATGCGGAAGGTCAGGTCGTGGCGGAACGTGCGGTGCCGCCGTTCGACGCGGCCCGGCTGGCCGCGGCGCTGGCTGCACTGCGCGGTGAGCGCCTGCAGGTCCCACCGATGTTCTCGGCGCTCAAGCGTGGCGGCCGGCCGCTGTACGAGCTCGCGCGCCGTGGCGAGTCCGTCGAGCGCGCCGGGCGGCCGGTCATGATCGCTTCGCTCGAGGCCGTCGCCCGGGCGGGCGGGACGCTGGACATCGAGGTGACCTGCTCCAAGGGCACCTACGTCCGGGTGCTCGGGGAGGAGATCGCAGCCGGGCTCGGCACGCTCGGACACCTGACGAGCCTGCGCCGGCTGTGGGTCGAACCGTTCGAGGCGGCGACCATGGTGACCCTCGAACGCATCGAGGCGGACTGTGCGGCGGCCGGGCCCGCCGGCGGTCTCCCGATCGACTGGCTGCGACCGGTCGATTCGGCGTTTCCGCAGCTGGCCGCGGTCCGTCTGGATGCCCGACAGGCGTTGCATTTGCGTCAGGGGCGGGTGCTCGAAGCGCCCGCTGGCGCGCCGGCGGGCTCGCGTCTGCGGGCGTATGACGACGGCGGCCGGTTTCTCGGCCTGGTCGAGGCGGACGCCGACGGCAGACTGCGCGTCGAGCGCCTGTTCGTGCCGGGGGCAGGCTGAGTCTACGACGCGCAAATACTTGAGAGACAAGGGCCTGCACGGCTAAACTACGCGGCTCACATCAAGGCAAACAACGTCAGGTTTCGAGGTCTATCACCGATGGCACTGTCCACCGAGCGCAAGTCTGAGATCGTCGGCAGCTTCAGCCGCGGCGCCAACGACACCGGCTCCCCCGAGGTCCAGATTGCGCTGCTGTCCGCCCGCATCAACGAGCTGGGCGAGCATTTCAGCGCGCACAAGCGCGACCACGCCTCGCGTCGCGGGCTCCTCAAGCTCGTCACGCAGCGCCGCAAGCTTCTCGATTACCTGAAGGGCAGCGACCCGGCTCGCTACCAGGACATCGTGGCGAAGCTCGGCCTGCGCCGCTGACCGAAGCCCGAGTCTCCGGCCCGCTCCAGCGGGCCGGATTCGTTTTCGGCCCGCATCGGGCCATCGCACAACATCGGACCCATCCCATCGTGAACGTCCACAAGACCACCTTCCAGTACGGCCCCCACGCCGTCACCCTCGAAACCGGCCGGCTCGCGCGTCAGGCTGACGGTTCCGTCCTCGTCGCCATGGGCGACACTGCCGTCGTCGTCACGGCCGTCGGTCGCAAGGAAGCCCAGCCCGGCAAGGATTTCTTCCCGCTGACCGTCAACTACGTCGAGAAGACGTACGCCGCGGGCCGCATCCCGGGTGGGTTCTTCAAGCGCGAAGGGCGCCCGTCGGAGAAGGAGACGCTGGTCTCCCGCCTGATCGACCGCCCGATCCGTCCGCTGTTCCCGGAGTACTTCTTCAACGAAGTGCAGGTCGTTGCGACGGTCGTCTCGCTCGACCCCGAAATCGATTCCGACATCCCCGCGCTGATCGGCGCGTCGGCCGCGCTCGCATTGTCGGGCATTCCGTTCAAGGGCCCGATCGGCGCCGCGCGCGTGGGCTACAAGGACGGCAAGTACCTGCTCAATCCGACCACCAGCGAAATGAGGTCGTCGGATCTCGACCTCGTCGTGGCCGGCACGCAGGACGCGGTACTGATGGTCGAGTCCGAGGCGAAGCGCCTGCCCGAGGCGGTCATGCTCGGCGCGGTCGTCTACGGCCACGAGCAGATGCAGGCCGCGATCGCGGCGATCCGCGAGCTCGTTGCCAAGGCCGGCAAGCCGGCCTGGAACTGGAAGGCGCCGGAGATCGACGCCACCCTGACGCGGGCCGTCGCCGAACTGGCCGACGCGCCGCTCGAGCAGGCCTACCAGATCGTCGAGAAGCACCCGCGCCGCGACCGTGTCGCGGAGATCCGCAAGTCCGTCGTCGAGGCGCTCGCGGGTGGCGAGACGTCGAAGTTCGACGCGCGCGCGGTGACCGACGAGTTCGGCCGCCTCGAATACAACATCGTCCGTCGTCGCATCATCGAGGGCAAGCCGCGCATCGACGGTCGCGACATGCACACCGTCCGCCGCATCATGGTGGAGACGGGCGTGCTGCCGCGCACCCATGGCTCGGCGCTGTTCACGCGTGGCGAGACGCAGGCGCTCGTCACGACGACGCTCGGCACCGGTCGCGACGCGCAGCTCATCGACGCGCTGGCCGGCGAGCGCAAGGAGCCGTTCATGCTCCATTACAACTTCCCGCCGTTCTCGGTCGGCGAGACGGGCATGATGGGCTCGCCGAAGCGCCGCGAAATCGGCCACGGCAACCTCGCGCGTCGCGGCGTCGCCGCCGTGATGCCGGACATGAGCACGTTCCCGTACGTCATCCGCGTCGTCTCCGAGATCCTCGAGTCGAACGGTTCGAGCTCGATGGCCTCGGTCTGCGGCACCAGTCTCGCGCTGATGGACGCGGGTGTGCCGCTCAAGGCGCCGGTGGCGGGCATCGCCATGGGCCTCGTGCTCGAGGGCGGCAAGTTCCAGGTGCTCACCGACATCCTCGGCGACGAGGATCACCTCGGCGACATGGACTTCAAGGTGGCCGGCACCGCCGACGGCGTGACGGCCCTGCAGATGGACATCAAGATCGAGGGCATCACCAGGGAGATCATGCAGGTGGCGCTCGATTCGGCGCACAGGGCCCGCCTGCACATCCTCGGCGAGATGAACAAGGTGCTCGCGAGTGCGCGGCCACAGATGTCGGAGTGGGCACCGACGATCATCACGATGAAGATCGATCCGGACAAGATCCGCGAGGTCATCGGCAAGGGCGGCGCCGTCATCCGCGCCATCACGGAGGAAACGGGCACGACCATCGACATCGAGAACGACGGCACCGTCAAGATCGCCTCCGTCAGCGGCCCCGCGGGCCGCGAGGCGCAACGGCGCATCGAGCTGATCACCTCCGAGGTCGAAGTGGGCGCGGTCTACGAAGGCAAGGTCGTGCGCCTGATGGATTTCGGCGCGTTCGTGCAGATCCTGCCCGGCAAGGACGGCCTCGTGCACATCTCGCAGATCAGCGAGGAGCGCGTCGAACGCGTCAGCGACAAGCTCAAGGAAGGCGACGTCGTGCGTGTGAAGGTGCTCGAGGTCGACCGGCAGGGCCGTGTGCGTCTGTCGATGCGCAACGTCGACGCGGCTTGAGCGTCGCGGGCCACGGCCTCGCGCACATGACGCGCGGGGCCGGCCGGTTCCCCGGACCGCCGCAACCGCGGCGCCCCGGGCCCCGGTGAGCCTGCTCAATCGCTCTTGTCGCCCTTGTCGCGGTCGTCGCGTCCGAACGGCCGCGTAATCCGCGAGAACACCTCTTCCTGCAGCGATTTCCAGCGCTGGTAGTTCTTCTGCGCGACGTTCGTGACGGTCTCGAGCTGGTCGATCCCGACGACGTTCTTGAAGCGTTCGCGCAGCTCGCGCTGCTCGCGGGCGAACTGCTGGATGCTCTCGTCGAGATAGCGGCGGACGAAGTCCTGCAGGCCGTTGCCGTAGCTGCGGATGACCTGCGACAGGAAGTCGCGGCTCATGAGCGACTCGCCGCCACCCTCCTGCTCGGCGATCACCTGCAGCAGGATGCTGCGCGTGATGTCCTGTTGCGTCTTGCGGTCGAGCACGACGAAGTCGATGCGCTCGACGACGAGCCGGCGGATATCCACAAGCGTGACGTAGCGGCTCTCGACCGTGTCGTACAGACGCCGGTTCGGGTACTTGCGGATGACGCGTGGGCCCTTGCGGCCGGGTTCGGCCGCCGTCCCGCCGCCGGACCTGGGGCGGCGTGCCCCGCTGGTTCTAGTCGTGGTGGTCGTCGCCATCGTTTTGATCCTCGACCGGCAGTGCCGGCGGTGTCTCCCCCGGGGCCGCGCGCGCGGCGCGACCCGCAAACCCCTCGATGCGCCAGTGCTCCCGGGCCCAGGCCAGCACGTCGCGCGGTGTGGCCCGGTCGAGCGCGTGCGGCGGATCCTGGCCGAGGAAGTCGAGCACCGCCACGAGTCGTGCCGCCAGCGTGGACCGACCCACGGCCGGTGCATCCTCCGACTTGGAGAGCTTACGGCCCCTGCGGTCCACGGCAAGGGGTAAATGCAGATAGCGGACCGCCGACAACCCAAGTGCCTGCTGCAGCAGGACCTGTCGGGCGGTGCTCGACAGCAGGTCGCAGCCCCGCACGACGTCGGTGATGCCCTGGAAGGCGTCGTCGACGACCACGGCGAGCTGGTAGGCGAAGAACCCGTCGCGACGTCGCAGCACGAAATTGCCGACCGTCGCGGCCACGTCGATCGTCTGCACGCCGAGGCTTCGGTCGACGAAAACGACCCCGTCGTCCGGCACGCGCAGACGCCACGCCTGGCCAGTCGCCCCGGGCGCGTCGTCGACGCGGGCGGGACAGCGCTCTGGGTGAAACAGTTCATCGTTCATGCCCGCCATGCGGTCGCGATTCCGCGGCAGCGATGCGAGCGTCGAGCGCGCGCAGCAGCAGGCCTGCAGCAGGTTGCGCCGTGCCAGATGTGCGAGGGCCTCCACGTAGGCGGCCGTGCGCTCGCTCTGCCTGAGGACCGGGCCGTCCCAATGCAGGCCCAGCGCTTCGAGCGTGCGGAGGATGTCGGCGGCGGCGCCGGGGCGCTCGCGAGGTGGATCGAGATCCTCGACGCGCACGAGCCACGAGCCACCGTGGGCACGCGCGTCGAGAAAACTGCCGACGGCGGCGACGAGCGAACCGAAATGCAGGGGCCCGCTCGGCGACGGGGCGAAGCGGCCGACGTAAGCGCCTGCGCCCGCGGGAGAGGCGGGCGGCAGATCAGCGATACCAGTCGTCCCGGTCGCCGAACTGCTTTTCGCGGCGTTCGCGTCGCTCCTGCGCCTCCACGCTCAGCGTCGCGACGGGACGGGCCTCGAGGCGCTTGACGCCGATCGGCTCGCCGGTCTCGAGGCAGTAGCCGTAGCTGCCGTCCTCGATGCGCTTCAGTGCCTCTTCGATCTTGCGGATCAGCTTGCGCTCGCGGTCGCGCGTGCGCAGCTCGAGGCTGAATTCGGATTCCTGGGTAGCGCGGTCGTTCGGGTCGGGGAAATTCGCCGCCTCGTCCTTCATGTGCAGCACGGTGCGATCGACTTCCTGCATCAGGTCGTTTTTCCAGCTCGAGAGGATGCGGCGGAAGTGCTCGAGCTGCTCCTTGCTCATGTACTCCTCGCCCTTGCGGATCTGATAGGGCTGGACGTTGCGTGGGCCGGACAGCAGGCTGGCGCTCGTTTCGAACTCGGCCTCCTCTGCGCGCGAGGCGTCGACGACGGGCGTGGCGCGCGTCGCGATCTGCACCGGCACGGCGGGCCGACCGGCCGGCTTGACCGCAGCGGCCTTGCGCGGAGGCGCCTTCTCCTTGCTCGCGGCCCCCGCCGAGGGCTTTGCGGCGCCCTTGGACACGGGTTTGGCGGCCTTGGCAGAAACAGTCTTCTTGGCCTTGGCGGGCTTGGCAGACGGTTTCTTCACGGGCATCTACGAACTCCCACTCCTGTTGGAGGACGCGCGATTATACAGGCGTGCCCGCCGCGGTCCACCCCGGAGAAAATGCGGGTTCGGGCCGCTTTTTGCGCGCCCGACCGGGCGTCTGGAAATGCTGTGAGGCGGGTCCGATTCTTCTAGAATCCGCCCGTCGCCGCCGCCTCCCTGTCCCCCTCCGGTGAATCGATGCGCCTGACCAAGATCAAGCTGGCCGGTTTCAAGTCGTTCGTGGATCCGACCTCGGTCGGCTTCCCGACGAACCTGGTCGGCGTGGTCGGGCCCAATGGCTGTGGCAAGTCGAACATCATCGACGCCGTGCGCTGGGTCATGGGCGAAATCTCCGCCAGGCACCTGCGCGGTGAGTCGATGGCCGACGTCATCTTCAACGGCTCCGGCACGCGCAAGCCCGTGGGGACGGCTTCCGTCGAACTCGTGTTCGACAATGGCGATGGCAAGCTCGGCGGCGAGTACGCGGCCTACGCCGAAGTCTCGCTGAAGCGCGTGGTGACGCGCGACGGCCAGTCGTCGTACTTCCTGAACGGCGTGCGCTGCCGCCGCAAGGACATCACGCAGCTCTTTCTCGGTACGGGCCTGGGCTCGCGCAGCTACGCGATCATCGAGCAGAACATGATCTCGCGCGTGATCGAGGCGAAGGCCGAGGACATGCGTGCATTCCTCGAGGAGGCTGCCGGCATCTCGCGCTACAAGGAAAAGCGCAAGGAGACCGAAAGCCGCATCTCGCAGACGCGTGAGAACCTCGCGCGTCTCGGCGACCTGCGCGACGAGGTCGAGAAGCAGCTCCGGCACCTGCAGCGGCAGGCGGCGACGGCCCGTCGCTACCAGGCACTGAAGCAGGACGAGCGCCGGACGCACGCGGAGCTGCTGGCACTCAAGCTGCGCGAGGTCGAGGACGAATCGACGGCGCGACAGACGCTCCTGAACGAGCGCGATCTGGCGTTGCAGGCCGCGGTCGCCGAGCAGCGGTCGGTCGAGGCGGCCATCGAGCGTGCGCGTCAGGAGCACGACCTCCAGGCGGCCGCATTGTCGGAAGTGCAAGGTCGCCACTACCAGGTCGGCGCCGAGATCTCGCGCGGCGAGCAGGCGATCGACCACGCGCGCGAGATCCGCGGGCGGCAGCGTCAGGAGCTCGAGCAGATCGCGCTGGGCATCCAGGAGGCGGACGTGCACCGCCTGCGCGACCGTGAACTCGCCGCGGAACTCGAACTGGCACTGGCCGAGATGGGGCCGGGGCTCGAACGCTCGCGAGAGGAGGAGCAGGCGACTGCGGCCGGGCTTGCCGCGGCTGAAGCGGCGATGGCCGGCTGGCAAGAGCAATGGGAAGCATTCAATCAGTCGCTGCGCCAGGCGTCGTCGACGGCGGGGGCCGAACGCGCGCGACTCGAGGTCATGGAAAACCAGTTGCGCGGTCTCATGAACCAGCGCGACCGGGCGTCGCAGGAGCACGGCTCGCTGTCAGCGGCCGACGCGGCCGCGACGCTCGCGAGTCTCGAGACGCAGGAAGCACAGACGCGCGCGGACCACGACGCGGCCCGCCGGCAGATGGACGAACTCGTCACCACCCTGCAGGCGGAGCGGGTGCGCGAGCGCGAGCTGGCGCAGGCCGCGCAGGCCGCGAGGCGCGAGACGCAGGACGTCGAAGGCCGCATCGTCTCGCTCGAGGCCCTGCAGCGCGCCGCACTGGGGCAGGGCCAGGGCAAGGTCGTGGACTGGCTCAAGTCGCGGGGCCTCGACGCCAGTCCGCGCCTCGCGCAGCAGCTTTCCGTCGATCGCGGCTGGGACCGCGCCGTCGAAACCGTGCTCGGCGGCTACCTCGAAGCCGTCTGCGTGGATTCGCTCGAGGACGTGGCGGCGACGCTCGAGAGCCTCACCGCCGGCACCGTGACGTTCTTTGCGGGTGCCGAAGGCGCCGTGTCCTCGAGCCACGACGGCGAGACGCTGCGCGCGCGCGTCCGCGGCCCGGCGGGTCTCGATGCGCTGTTTCAGGGCATCGTCGCCTGTGACTCGCTCGTGGAGGCGCTCGCGCTGCGCCCGCGGCTGCAGGCCGGCCAGTCGGTCATCACGCGCGACGGGATCTGGATCGGGCCGGACTGGCTGCGCGTCAGCCGTGACAAGGACGCACACGAAGGCGTGCTCGAACGCGAGGTGCGCCTGCGCGACGAACGCACCGCGCTTGGCACGCAGCAGGCGCGTCACCGTGCCGCCGAGCACGACCTCGAGGCGCTGCGTGCCCGCGTGCGGGAGATCGAGGACCGGCTCGCCGATCACCAGGTGCTCGTCTCGCGCAGCGGCGCGTCGCACATGAACCTGCGTTCGCAGATCGACAGCCTGCGTGCGCGCGCCGAGCAGCGCGACAGGCGCATGCAGCAGCTGGTACTCGAGCTGAGCGAAGTCGGCAGCGCGCTCGAGGCGGGCAATGCCGGCAGCCGCGCCGCACGCGCCCGGCTCGAGGAAGCCGTCGCCGCGATGGCCGAGCTCGAGGACCAGCGCGTCGCGCTGGAATCGGAACGCGACGTCCTCCGAGGTCGGCTGGCGCAGGCGCGCGCGAGCGCACAGGCGGCGCGCAATGCGGCCAACGAGGCCGCCATCCGCGTCGAGTCGCGACGCACGAGTCATCAGTCTCTGCTCGCGGGGCTCCAGCGGCTCGACGCGCAGGTCGGCCAGTTCGCGTCCCGCCGGCAGGATCTCGAGGCGGAGCTCGCGGCGGGCGAGCAGGGCGAGGCGCAGCTCAGGACGACGCTCGAGGAGGCCCTGCAGCGCCGCCTCGCCGTCGAGGGCGAGCTCGCTACCTCGCGCCAGAAGATGACGGCGGTCGATGCAAACCTGCGGCAGTTCGACGAGCGCCGTCTCGTCGCGGAAGGCGACGTCGAGGAAGCGCGCGGCGCGTGCGAGAACGTGCGGTTTGCCGTGCAGGAACTCAGGCTGCGGCGCGAGACGCTCACGGAGCAGTTCGCCCAGACGCGGCTCGAAAGGCAGGAGATCGTCGCGGCGCTGCCCGAGGACGCCAACGTGGCCGGCTGGGAGCAGCGGCTCGCCGAGACCAGCGAGAAGATCGAGCGTCTCGGTGCGGTCAACCTCGCCGCGATCGACGAGTTCGCGGAGCAGACCGAGCGCAAGGAGTATCTCGACCGCCAGTTCGCCGACCTGACCGACGCGCTCAACACGCTGGAAGAAGCGATCCGCAAGATCGACCGCGAGACCCGCTCGCGCTTCCAGGACACGTTCGACCGCGTCAACGCCGGCCTCAAGGAGAAGTTCCCGCGACTCTTCGGCGGCGGCCAGGCCTATCTCGAGCTCGTCGGCGACGACGTGCTCGAGGCGGGTGTGACGATCATGGCGCGTCCACCCGGCAAGCGGAACAGCTCGATCAGCATGCTCTCGGGCGGCGAGAAAGCGCTGACGGCCGTGGCGCTCGTGTTCTCGATCTTCGAACTCAACCCGGCGCCGTTCTGTCTGCTCGATGAGGTCGACGCGCCGCTGGACGAGAACAACGTCGGCCGCTTCTGCGACATCGTCCGTGAGATGTCGGGCCAGGTGCAGTTCATCTTCGTCACGCACAACAAGACGACGATGGAACTCGCGAACCAGCTGCTCGGCGTGACGATGAACGAGCCGGGCTGCTCGCGTCTCGTCGCGGTCGACGTCGACGAGGCCGTGCGCATGGCGGCGATGTGAACGGGGCCAGGGAATCCGCGGCAGCATGAACGAGCTTCGCTGGATACTGCTGATCGCCGGCGCGCTGCTGATCGCCGGAATCTATGCGTGGGGCCTGCGGTCGCGGCAACGCGGTGTCTTCGACCGGGAAGCGCACCGACCGGCCGTGTTCACGGGCTCGGCCCGCGGCTTCGAAGCCGGTGACGACGACGGCACGGTCGATGACGCGGATGACCGCGCCGGGCCGCGCGAGATGCGACGGCTCGAACCGAG
>JAYRRR010000025.1:0-13159 GCA_041910015.1 Steroidobacteraceae bacterium | reverse complement strand
TGGTCCGCGAGCGCCGCCTCTTCGACGGCGAGTGCGGAGTCCGTCGCCGGAGAGCCACCCGATCCCGACAGCGGGCCGCTCGGATGCACGTCCATCGAGGCACACCGCTGCGTCAGCTCTTCGTCGATCGCCGATGCGTGGAAGAAGCTGCGTCGACCATCGAGCACGACGGCTTCGCCCGGCAGCAGGCGGTTCCAGTCGCCGCGACGGACCCGCTCCGCCAGCACCTCGTTGAACAGGAAGCCGCGCGCCGCGGAAAGCGCGAAGCCGCGCTGCCGCCGGTCGCGCGGCGAATCGCGGACCTCGGCAGCCCAGTCGCGCGCGCGCCGCAGGTTTGAACCGTCACGACCGAAGCGCTGCGGTCCGAAGTAGTTCGGCACTCCCACTGCACGGATGCTGGCGAGGTGCGACTCGATCGCCGCACGGTCGCCGTGCAGTTCGCGCAACGTCAGCTCGAAACGGTTGGCGCGATGCGTCCCGGGCCGCAGCTTGCGACCGTGCCGCACGCCCGCGACGACGCGCCAGCCCTCGCCCTGCCAGCCGAGGCACTGCGCGACGTCGAAGCCGTGACGCAACGGTACCGAGAACGCCTGCGTCGTCACGGCGTGACGGTCCTTGTGGCCACTGCAGCCGACCTCGCGCGAATCGACGCCCGCGCATTGCGCCAGACGTGCCGCAACCCAGCCCGTGTTCGCGCCACGCTTCTCGACGACAAGCAGGCCGTGCGTGCCGTCGCCGTCGGCCTCGAACCCGAGGACTTCGTCCACGCGGAAATCCTCGGGCACGGCCCGGATCCGGCCACGGGCCGGCGCCTCGCCCAGGGCGCGCGGCAGGACGAGCGCGGAATCGTCGGCCAAGACTCAGGGCTCGCGCGGGTCCGCGATCGCTCCGGCAGCGTCGCGCGTCAGCAGCACGACGGCCTGGCACGCGAGGCCTTCCGCCCGGCCGAGCGCCCCGAGGCGCTCGGTGGTCGTCGCCTTGACGTTGACGCAGTCGAGGTCGAGCCCGAGGTCGGCGGCGAGGTTCTGGCGCATGCGTTGCTTGTGCGGGCCGATGCGCGGCGCCTCGGCGAGGACCGTGAGGTCCGCGTTGACGCAACGCCAGCCGCGCTGGCGGACCAGGCTCGCGCAGTGACGCAGGAACTGCCGGCTGTCGGCGCCTTGCCAGCGCGGGTCGCTGTCGGGAAAGTGCTCGCCGATGTCGCCCAGCCCGAGCGCGCCGAGCAGCGCATCGCACAGCGCGTGCAGCGCCACGTCGCCGTCCGAATGGGCCAGCACGCCGCGGTCGTGCCCGATGCGCACTCCGCCGAGCACGACGTGGTCGCCCTCGCCGAACGCATGGACGTCGTATCCGGAACCCACCCGCATGCGCGCCCCTCCCACGTCCGCCGCCTCATTGCCGCCCCGGCTGCGCAGGATGGCCTCGGCGAGCGCGGCATCCTCCGGATTCGTGACCTTGATGTTGTCCGCGTGGCCACGCACCAGGCGAGGCTTCAGACCGAGGCACTCGATCGCCGTGGCCTCGTCGGTGACGGCGAGGCCGCGCTCGACGCACAGTGCGAGCGATCTTCGCAGCAGGCCGCAGCGAAACACCTGCGGCGTCAGCGCGCGCCACAGGCCTTCCCGCGGCATCGTCGCGCACGCACGCTGCGTGTCGTCGGCGCGCTTCAGCGTGTCGCCGACCGGGACGGCGAGCAACCCACCGACCGCGTCGTCGCACAACTCCTCGAACAGCGCCTGCAGATCGTCGTGGCGCAGACACGGGCGCGCCGCGTCGTGCACGAGCACCCAGTCGGTGTCGGATGCGGTGCCGACGAGGGCTGCCAGTGCGTTCGCGACCGACAGGTCGCGCCTCGCGCCGCCGACACAGGTCGTGACCCGCGGGTCGGCCGCCTCGGGAATACGTCGCCAGCGCTCGTCATCAGCGGCCAGTGCGACCACGACGCCCGACAGGGACTCCTCCGCCAGCAGTGCCTCCAGTGTCCACGACAGCAGGGGACGCCCGAGCAAGGTGGAATACTGCTTCGGCGTGACCGATCCGAAGCGCGACCCCTGCCCCGCGGCCGGGACGACCGCCCAGCGCCGCGCGGACACCGTCACGGCACGTCGGCCTGCGCCGTCCTCTGCTCCGTGGGCGTCGCCGGTGTCGAGGCAGGCACGCCGGCCTGCGCCGGCGGCACGACCTGGAAGAACGTCTCGTTGGGCTTGACCATGCCGAGGTCGGTGCGGGCCCGCTCCTCGATGGCCTGCCGGCCTTCCTTGAGATCGCGGACCTCGGCGGCGAGCGTGCGATTGCGCTCCGCGAGCCGCGCGTTCTCCTCCGTCTGCGCCTCGATCGCCCGCTCGAGGCGCCAGACCTCGCGCATGCCGTCGGGGGACGCCCAGATGCGGTACTGCAGCACCGCGAGTGCGAGGAACAGCAGCCCTGCGACGTACCGGAGTGTCATGGGCGCGGTAGGTTAACAGAATCCGGCTCGGCCGGATTCAACCGCCACCGCACGTGCAGGCGACCGCGAGCGGCACGGGGAAGGCCCCGCGCCCCGCATACGAAGCGTCCTTGCCGAGTTCGGCCTCGATGCGCAGCAGCTGGTTGTACTTCGCGATGCGGTCCGAGCGGCACAGCGACCCGGTCTTGATCTGCGACGCGCGCGTGGCCACCGCGATGTCCGCAATCGTGCTGTCCTCGGTCTCGCCCGAGCGGTGCGACACGACGGCGCTGTAACCGGCGGACGTGGCCATTTCGATCGCGTCGAGCGTCTCGGTCAGCGTGCCGATCTGGTTGGGCTTGATCAGGATCGAGTTGGCGATCCCCTTGTCAATGCCCTCCCGCAGGATCTTCGTGTTGGTCACGAACAGGTCGTCGCCGACGAGCTGGATGCGCTTGCCGAGCCGCTGCGTGAGCGTGGCCCAGCCGGCCCAGTCGCCCTCGGCCATGCCATCCTCGATGGTGATGATCGGGTAGCGGTCGACGAGGCCCTCGAGATAGTCGACGAACTGCGTCGGCGAGAACCGGCGGCCCTCGGATTCGAGGTGGTATTCACCGCCCTTGAAGAACTCGGAACTGGCGACGTCGAGCCCGAGGTAGACGTCGCGGCCGGCCCTGTAGCCGGCGCGCTCGACGGCCTGCAGGATGGTCTCGAGCGCCGCCTCGTTCGACGGCAGGTTCGGCGCGAAGCCGCCTTCGTCGCCCACGGCCGTGGCGAGGCCCGCGTCGTGCAGGACCTTCTTCAGCGTGTGGAAGATCTCGGCGCCGCAGCGCAATGCCTCGGCGAAGCTCTGCGCGCCGACCGGCAGCACCATGAACTCCTGGATGTCGACGCTGTTGTCCGCGTGTGCGCCGCCGTTGACGATGTTCATCATCGGCACCGGCATCACCTTCGGGCCCGGGCCGCCGAGGTACCGGAACAGGCTCTGCCGGCTCGCGCGGGCCGCGGCATGCGCGCAGGCGAGCGAGATCGCGAGCAGTGCATTGGCGCCGAGGCGCGACTTCGTTTCGGTCGCGTCGAGCGCGATCATCTTCGCGTCGATGCCCTTCTGGTCCGTCACCTCGTGCCCGAGCAGCGCATTGCGCAACTCGCCGTTCGCGTTGATGACGGCCTGCAGCACGCCCTTGCCGGCATAGCGCGTCTTGTCGCCGTCGCGCAGCTCGACGGCCTCGCGCGTGCCGGTGGAGGCACCCGAAGGCACGGCGGCGCGTCCGACGACGCCGCCTTCGACGAGGACGTCGGCTTCCACGGTGGGATTTCCGCGTGAGTCCATGATCTCGCGGGCCTTGATGTCGACGATGCTGGTCATAGGGTTGATTCCTCGAAGGGTCGCCGCTTCACCGCGGCATCCAGTTCCTTGAGCACCTCGAGCAGCGGGCGCATGCGATCGAGCGGCCACGCGTTGGGGCCGTCCGAGAGCGCTTTCGCCGGGTCGGGGTGCGTTTCCATGAAGAGCCCGGCGACGCCCGCCGCGACCGCGGCGCGCGCCAGCACGGGGACGAACTCGCGCTGGCCGCCCGAGGCCGTGCCCTGCCCGCCCGGAAGCTGCACGGAATGCGTCGCGTCGAACACGACGGGCGCCCAGGCGCGCATGACCGCGAGCGAGCGCATGTCGGAGACGAGGTTGTTGTAGCCGAACGAAAAGCCGCGCTCGCAGGCGAGAATCCGCTCGTTGCCGGTCGAGCGCGCCTTGTCGAGTACGTTCTTCATCTCCCACGGGGAGAGAAACTGGCCCTTCTTGACGTTGACAGGCCTGTCCTGGCGCGCGACGCCCAGGATGAAGTTCGTCTGGCGGCACAGGAAGGCCGGCGTCTGCAGCACGTCGACGACCGCTGCGACCTCGGCCAGTGGCGTGTCCTCGTGCACGTCGGTGAGCACCGGCAGGCCGAGCTGATGTTTCACCTCGGACAGAATCCGCAGCCCCGTCTCGAGACCCGGCCCGCGGAAGCTCGACTGCGACGACCGGTTCGCCTTGTCGTAGCTCGCCTTGAAGACGTAGGGGATGCCGAGCGCGCGCGTGATTTCCTGCATGCGGCCGGCCACGTCGAGCACGAGACCCTCGCTCTCGACGACGCAGGGCCCCGCGATCAGGAAGAACGGCCGGTCGCCGCCGACATCGAAGCCGCAGAGCTTCATTGACCCGACGCCGCCGGCATGTGGGCCAGGCGGTGATTGCGCGCCGCGCGGATGAAGCCGGTGAACAGCGGATGCCCGTCACGCGGCGTCGAACGGAACTCCGGATGGTACTGGCTCGCGACGAAGAACGGATGGTGCGGCAGCTCGATGATCTCCACCAGCCCGTCGCGCGAGAAGCCCGAAAAACGCAGCCCGGCGTTCATCATGCGCTGCAGGTAGGTGTTGTTGAACTCGTAGCGGTGGCGGTGACGCTCGCGTATGACGTCGCTGCCGTACACGCCGTGCGCGACCGAACCGTGCGAAACGCGGATCTCCTGCGCGCCGAGACGCATCGTCCCGCCGAGGTTCGATGCCTGGTCGCGCGCCTCGGTCGTGCCCTTCTGGTCCTGCCACTCGGTGATCAGGGCGATGACAGGGTGCGGCGTCGCCCGGCTGAACTCGGTGCTGTGCGCGCCTTCGAGACCCGCGACGTGGCGCGCGTACTCGATGATGGCGACCTGCATGCCGAGACAGATGCCGAGATAGGGGATGCCGTTCTCGCGCGCGTACCTCACGGCCTCGATCTTGCCCTCGATGCCGCGCTCGCCGAACCCGCCGGGCACGAGGATCGCGTCCATGCCGGCCAGCGCCGCCGGGCCGTGCTTCTCGACGTCGGTCGCCTCGACGAAAGTGGTGTTGACGCGTGTGTGCGTCCGCAGGCCGGCGTGGATCAGCGCCTCGTTGAGCGAGATGTAGGCATCCTTGAGGTTGACGTACTTGCCGACCATGGCCAGGTTGATGGCGAGGTCCGGCGAGGCCTTCGCGCTCACGACCTGGTTCCATTCGCGCAGGTCGGCCGGCGCCACGTCGAGGCCGAGCTTCTCGCAGACGATCTCGTCGAGCTTCTGCTCGTGCAGCAGCGCCGGTATCTTGTAGATGTCGTCGGCGTCGATCGCCGAAAAAACCGCGCGCTCCTCGACGTTCGTGAACAGCGCGATCTTGCGCCGCTGGTCGGCCGGCAGCGTGTCCTTGCAGCGGCACAGCAGCACGTCCGGCTGGATGCCGATCGAGCGCAGTTCCTTGACCGAATGCTGGGTCGGCTTGGTCTTGATCTCGCCCGACGTCGCGATGTAGGGGATCAGCGTCAGGTGCATGTAGAGCACGTGCTGGCGGCCGAGTTCCACGCCGAGCTGGCGGATGGCCTCGAGGAACGGCAGCGACTCGATGTCGCCCACGGTCCCGCCGATCTCCACCATGCAGACGTCGGCGTTGCCGGCGCCGAGCCTGATCGAGTGCTTGATCTCGTCGGTGATGTGCGGGATCACCTGTACCGTGGCGCCGAGGTAGTCGCCGCGGCGCTCCTTGGCGATCACGTTCTCGTAGATGCGGCCCGTCGTGAAGTTGCTGCTGCGTCCCGTCGTCGTGCGGACGAAGCGCTCGTAGTGGCCCAGGTCGAGGTCGGTCTCGGTGCCGTCGTCCGTGACGAACACCTCGCCATGCTGGAACGGACTCATCGTGCCCGGGTCGACATTGATGTAGGGGTCGAGCTTGACCATCGCGACCTTGAGGCCGCGCGCTTCGAGGATGGCGCCCAGCGAGGCGGCCGCAATGCCCTTGCCCAGCGACGAAACGACACCGCCGGTCACGCAGATGAATCTGGTCATTGGAGTACCCGTCGCTGGAGAAGCACGACGGGAGGGCAGTCTATCCGATCGGGGGGTGTCCTGGCCACTTGCCGCCGGGCACGTCGCGTTCCGTCACGTGCCCGCGCCCGTGCCACACGACACGCCACGAGGGCTCGCCGGGCCGGGCGGCAAATTCCGCCGCGCAGGCCAGATCGGCGATCGCGACCAGGCGTCCGCGCGGGTCCGCGAGCAGCGGCAACTGCGCGCGCCGCCACGGCAGCACGTCCTGCTCCTGAAGCCACTTGCGCAATGGCCGCCGCTGTGCTCCAACACCGGGCACGAACCTCTCGCCGCCCGCGCGCCTCGTGACGACGAGACTCGCCGGCAGTCGTTCCTTGCCGATGCCGCGTCCCTCGTCGGGGACGAGTGCGAGGCACGAGGTGGCCGTCCACGCATGGCTCGCCGCGGTCGGCGTCGCCCACGTTCCTTCGTTGCAATCCACCGCGACGTCGGGCTCGGCGTACAGCCGCCCGCGATAGCGACGTACCACGGCGCCCGGCCAGCGCGTCTCCGGAATGCGATCGCCGGCCGCTGCAGTCGCGTCGTGCAGCAGCGCGCCCAGCGTCCGCGACGAAGGCACGGGCAGCGCGAGCGCCGCGAACCAGGCACGCAGCACTGCCCGCTGGCGAGCCGGCGGCAAGACCTGCAGCGCGGCGAGATCGAGAGCATTGCCGTGCGCAAGCGTCGCGAGGTCGCCGGCCGCCACGGCAGCTTCCAGCGCGAGCGCCTCGCGCGCGAACTGCGCGACCCGCCCGGCCGTGACCGCCGCACCGGGCCAGCGCTTGCGCAACACCGGCAGGATCTCGTGGCGCAGGAAGTTGCGATCGAAGCGACGGTCGGCGTTCGAAGGGTCCTCGCGCCAGCCGAAGCCCTGCGACCGCGCCCAGGTCTCGAGATCGTACCGCGCAAAGCCGAGCAACGGCCGTGCGTGCCACGCGGCGGGCTCGAACCGGCACAACGGTGCCATGCCGGCCACTGCCTTGAGGCCGCCGCCACGCAGCCACTGCAGCAGGACGGTCTCGAGCTGGTCGTCCGCGTGGTGCGCCGTCAGCAACACTTCATCGGGCCCGAGCAGCGCGCGGAATGCAGCGTAACGCGCCGCGCGTGCCGCCGCCTCCGGGCTTTCGCCGGGCAACGCCCGCGCGTCGACGCGGACTTCCTGCAACGGCACGGCCCAGACCGCCGCCGTCTCGCGACAGGCACGTGCCCAAAGCGCCGAATCGGCGTGCAGCGCATGATCGACGTGCACGGCTCGCAGCGACGGGCGGAGCTCACGGGCGCACAGCAGTTGCGCGAGCGCGGCGAGCAGCACGGTCGAGTCGAGGCCGCCGCTCAGCGCGACACAGAGTCCGTTCGGTGGCAGGCCACCCGAGCCGGGCGCCAGCGGCGCGAGCACGGCGTGGAGTTCGCGCGCGAATTTCGGCAGCGTGAACATCGTCTGCGGCAGCACGGCGAGACCGCGCACGCGGCGCGGTGCTCAACTCGCCGCGCGGTACACACCCTGGCCGCGCAGGCGCTCATAGCGCCGGGCCAGCAGTTCGTCCTCGGACAGGCCGGCGACGGCCGCCAGATGCGTCGTCAGCGCGGCCTGCAGAGCGTCCGCCATCGCCTGCGGGTCGCGATGCGCGCCGCCCAGCGGCTCCTTGAGGATCTCGTCGACGACGCCGAGCTTGTCGAGACGCTCCGCAGTGATGCCCATCGCCTCCGCGGCGAGTTCCTTCTTGTCCGAGCTCTTCCACAGGATGGACGCACAGCCTTCGGGGGAGATCACCGAGTAGACGGAATACTGCAGCATGAGGAGACGGTCGCAGACGCCGATCGCGAGCGCGCCGCCGGAGCCGCCCTCGCCGATCACGGCCGTGATGACCGGCACGCGCAGCGTGGCCATCTCGAACAGGTTGCGCGCGATCGCCTCGCTCTGGTTGCGCTCCTCGGAACCGACGCCCGGGTACGCTCCCGGCGTGTCGACCAGCGTGATGATGGGCAGCCTGAAGCGTTCGGCGAGCTTCATCAGGCGCAACGCCTTGCGATAGCCCTCGGGCTTCGGCATGCCGTAGTTGCGGCGCACGCGCTCCTTCGTGTCGCGTCCCTTCTGGTGGCCGATCAGCATGACGGGCCTGCCCGCGAGCCGCGCGGGGCCGCCGACGATCGCCTGGTCGTCCGCGTACATGCGATCGCCGTGCAGCTCCTGGAAATCTTCGAACACGGCGGCAGCGTAGTCGAGCGTGTATGGCCGCTGCGGGTGGCGCGCGAGCTGAGCCACCTGCCACGGCGTGAGGTTGGCGAAGATGCTGGTGGTGAGCGCGCGGCTCTTGGCCCGCAGGCGCGCGATCTCCTCGCCGATGTTGACTTCGGCGTCCGAGGTGACGAAGCGCAGCTCGTCGATCTTGGCTTCGAGCTCGGCGATCGGCTGCTCGAATTCGAGGAAGCTCAATGGCATGCGGGAAGGATGCCGGACCGTCGGCTGCGGTGCAAATGGACGTTGCCGGGTCGCCGCGAACAGCGCAGACCGGCGCGTCGGGACACGGTGGACGGTTCCGGCACCTGTTCACAGCCACCGGAACGGCCGCCGCTCACCACACGCACGAGACGTGACCGATCACTCGCGCGGCGCGTAGTACAGATCCACGGCGTCGCGCCCGACGAGCGAGCCCAGGCGCTCGATGAGCTCGCGCGACGGCCGCACTTTCCACTGCTCGCCGAACTGCAGGATCGCGGCCGCGTCGCCGGTCGCATAGCGCACCGCAACCTTGCAGCGCCCGCCCTGACTCGGCTTCAGCGCGTTCTCGAGCGCCGCGATCAGCCTGCCCGCATCGCCGTTGCGGCCGCGACCGGCCGGCCAGCGCAGCACCAGATTGCGGGCGTACTGCTCGCGCGCCTGGTCCACGTCCATGACCCTCTTCGCCTGCAGCCGCCAGTCGTCGATGAACTCGTCCCAGCGCAGGCCGCCTTCCACGACGAGGATCGCATCCCTGGTCACCACGGCGCGATACTGCTGGAACACATCGTCGAACATCGCGACCTCGAGGCGACCGCTGCGGTCGTCGAGGACGAAGCTCGTGCGGCCGCCCCGCTTGCGGATCTCGAGCACCAGACCCGCGACCGTCACGCTGCGCCCCGGGCCGCGCCAGATGTTGCCCTTGTCCTCGCCGACACCCACCGGCTTCGCCCCGCCCACGTCGGCGATGCGCCCGCTGACGATCGGCTGCAGTTCCCGCTCGTATTCGGCGATCGGATGTCCGGTCAGATAGAGACCCAGCGTTTCGCGCTCGCCTGCGAGCCGCACCGCCTCGCTCCATTCGGGCAGCGTCTCGTGCAGGCCCGACGCGCAATCTGCATCCGGCTCGCCGGCGGGCGCCGGTGACGGCTCCGCGAGGCCGAACAGGTCGGTCTGCCCCGCCTCCTTCGCCCGGGTCGACTGGTCCGCCGCCTGGATCGCCGCGGGCAACTGGTGCATCAGCGTCGAGCGCTGGCGCATCCCGCCCAGCGAGTCGCAGGCACCCGAGCGGATCAGCGCCTCGAGCACCCGCCGGTTGACCTTGTTGAGGTCGAGACGACGGCAGAGATCGCGCAGGTCGCGGAAAGGCCCGTGCGCCTCGCGCTCCTGGATCAGGTTCTCGACGGCCGCCTGGCCGACGCCCTTGATGGCGCCGAGACCGTAGCGGATCGACTTCGGCCCCGACACCGCGAACATGTACTGCGAGGCACCGACGTCGGGCGGCTCCACCACGAGCCCCATGCGGTGGCACTCGTCGATCAACGTGACGACCTTGTCGGTCCTGTCCATGTCCGACGAGAGCACGGCCGCCATGAACGCCGCGGGATGATGCGCCTTGAGCCACGCCGTCTGGTAGGACAGCACGGCGTAGGCCGCGGAGTGCGACTTGTTGAAGCCATACCCGGCGAACTTCTCCATGAGGTCGAAGATGTGCACCGCGGTCGCCTCGGCCACACCCCGCCGCGTGGCGCCGTCGACGAAGATCGAGCGCTGCTGCGCCATCTCCTCGGCCTTCTTCTTGCCCATGGCGCGGCGCAGCAGGTCGGCGCCGCCGAGCGTGTAGCCCGCGAGCACCTGCGCGATCTGCATGACCTGTTCCTGGTACACGATCACGCCGTACGTCGGAAACAGCACGGGCTTCAGGTCGGGATGCAGGTAGTCGATCTCGCCGCCGACGCGTCCATGCTTGCGGTCGATGAAGTCGTCAACCATGCCCGACTCGAGCGGCCCCGGCCGGAACAGCGCCACGAGCGCGACGATGTCCTCGAACGTGTCGGGCTGCAGACGCTTGATCAGGTCCTTCATGCCGCGCGATTCGAGCTGGAACACCGCGGTCGTCTCGCACCGCTTGAGCAGCGCGTACGTCGCGGCGTCGTCCATCGGCAGTGCCGCCATGTCGAGCGGTGGCTCGCCCGCAGCCGCCCGCGTCACGTCGATCGTCCGCACGGCCCAGTCGATGATCGTCAGCGTGCGCAGGCCGAGGAAGTCGAACTTGACGAGGCCCGCCGCCTCGACGTCGTCCTTGTCGAACTGTGTGACGACGCTGGTGCCGTTCTCGTCGCAGTACAGCGGGGCGAAGTCGGTCAGCACCGACGGCGCAATCACGACGCCACCGGCGTGCATGCCGGCGTTGCGCACGAGGCCCTCGAGCGAGCGGGCCATGTCGAAGACCTCGCGCACGTCGTCCTCGTTGCGATAGCGTCTGCGCAGCTCCTCTTCCTTCTCCAGTGCCCTGTCGAGCGTGATGCCGAGTTCGAACGGGATCAGCTTGGCGATGCCGTCGGCGAAGCCGTAGCTCAGGCCCTGCACGCGCGCGACGTCGCGCACCACCGCCTTTGCCGCCATCGTGCCGTAGGTGATGATCTGCGAGACGCGCTCGCGCCCGTAGCGCTGCGCGACGTAGTCGATGACCCGGTCGCGGCCCTCCATGCAGAAATCCACGTCGAAGTCCGGCATCGAGACGCGTTCCGGGTTCAGGAAGCGCTCGAACAGCAGGTCGTATCGCAGCGGATCGAGGTCGGTGATGCCAAGGGCGTAGGCGACGAGCGACCCCGCGCCCGAGCCGCGGCCGGGCCCGACGGGCACGCCGTTGCCACGTGCCCAGCGGATGAAGTCCGCCACGATCAGGAAGTAGCCCGCGAACCCCATCTGGCAGATGACGTCGAGTTCGGTCGCGAGACGCTCGTCGTACGCCTCGCGCGCGATCGGGCGGCCCGGAGCCGCGGCGAGGACGGGCCAGCGACGCTCGAGACCGGCCTGCGATTCCTCGCGCAGGTGATCCGCCGTCGTCTTCCCTGCCGGCACCGGATAGGCGGGCAACGAGGGCTTGCCGAGCCGGATCTCGAGATTCAGGCGACGCGCGATCTCGACGGAATTCTCGAGCGCCTCCGGCAGCTCGGCGAAGACCCGGGCCATGTCCTCCGGCGAACGCAGGTACTGCTGCTCGCTGTAGCGGCGCGGGCGCGATGAATCGGCGAGCAGCACGCCGTCGTGGATGCAGACCCGCGCCTCGTGCGACTCGAAATCACCCGGGCTCAGGAACCGTACGTCGTTCGTCGCGACGACGGGCACGCCGAGCGCGACGGCGAGGTCGAGCGAGCCCGCGATGCAGTCTTCCTCGCCGGGCCGGCCGGTGCGTTGCAGCTCCAGGTAATAGCGGTCGCCGAACAGCGCCAGCCACGACTCGAGCAGCGCGCGCGCCTCGGTGGCCCGGCCGGCGACGAGCGCGCGCCCGACCTCGCCTTCGCGCGCGCCGGACAGCGCGATCAGCCCGGAAGTCGTGTCGGTGTCGAGCCAGGAACGCAGCAGCGTCGGACCGTGCCTGCCGTGCCCCTGGAGGTAGCTGCGCGTCACGAGCCGCGTCAGGTTCATGTAGCCGCCGTGGTCCTGGCAGAGCAGCACCAGACGGTGCGGCTCCGTCTTCTCATCGTCGCGCACCAGCGCGTCGACGCCGATCAGCGGCTTGATGCCCTTCGCCTGCGCGGTCTTGTAGAACTTGACCAGCGCGAACAGGTTCGCCTGGTCCGTGAGCGCGACGGCCGGCATGCCGAGCCGCGCCGTCGCATCGAGCAGGCCCTCGCGCAGCAGCTTGCCGTCGTCCGTCTTCTCGCTCTCGATGCGGACGACGCCGTCGACGAGCGAGTATTCGGTGTGGACGTGAAGGTGGACGAAACGGGCCATCGGCACGGCTCAGTCGGCCGGAGCAGCCGATTGTACCGGGGCAAAGCTGCGCCGGTGCACCGGCGAAGGCCCCAATCGACGCAGGGCGTCGAGGTGTTCTGGCGTGCCGTAGCCCTTGTGCGTCGCGAACCCGTAGCCGGGGTAGCGCCCACACAGCTCGCGCATGAAGGCATCGCGTGCGGTCTTGGCCAGGATCGAGGCCGCGCCGACGCAGCTCACGCTCGCATCGCCGGCCACGACCGCTTCCACGCTGCAGTCGAGCGCGAGGCCGGCGAGATTCGGGCAGCGGTCGCCGTCGACGATGACGTGGGCTGGCGGGCAGCCGAGCGCGAGCAGCGCGCGGCGCATGGCGAGCAGCGTCGCCTGCAGGATGTTGATCGCGTCGATCTCGCAGGGATCGGCCCAGCCGAGCCCCCAGGCGACGCTGCGCTCGCGGATGCGCAGTGCGAGTTCCTCGCGCACCTCGGGCGTGAGCGCCTTCGAGTCGGCGATGCCCCGGATCGGCCGGCACCTGTCCAGGATGACGGCGCTCGCCACGACCGGCCCGGCGAGCGGGCCGCGGCCGGCCTCGTCGACACCGGCCGTGAGGCCGATGCGGCGCAGGTCCAGCGACGGCTGCCGGGGATGCGCGCGCCTCATGGCGGCCCGGCGCGGCGCCCGCACAGATCGAGGATGGCCTCCGCGGCACGGGCGCTC
>JAYRRR010000024.1:0-26916 GCA_041910015.1 Steroidobacteraceae bacterium | reverse complement strand
CGCAGGACACGTCGCTGCTGCATCGCTCGGTGCGCGACAACATCATGTACGGCCGGCCCGACGCGACCGAGGCGCAGATGATCGCGGCGGCGAAGCGCGCCGAGGCACAGGAGTTCATCGAGGGTCTCGCGGACGCCCGCGGCCGCGGGGCCTTCGACGCCCACGTCGGCGAGCGGGGCGTGAAGCTCTCCGGAGGACAGCGCCAGCGCATCGCCATCGCGCGCGTGATGCTGAAGGACGCGCCGATCCTGCTGCTCGACGAGGCGACGAGCGCGCTCGACAGCGAGGTCGAGGCCGCGATCCAGCACAGCCTCTACCGGCTCATGGAAGGCAAGACCGTCGTCGCCATCGCCCACCGGCTGTCGACCATCGCCGCGATGGACCGGCTCATCGTCATGGACAAGGGCCGCATCGTCGAGGAAGGCGATCATCGTTCGCTGCTCGCACGCCGCGGCCTGTATGCGCGGCTCTGGGAGCACCAGAGCGGCGGCTTCCTCGGCGAGCTGGCCGGCGACGAGGACGATGCGTCGTCCGCACGCGCCGCGGCGGCCGGCTGACCCACCGACCCTCGCTGCCGGAGGCCGCATGATCCGCACCGCTCCTTCCTTCCTGATCACGGGGTTGCTCACCGTGTCCGTCATCGCCAGCCCGGCCGCCACGGCCGACGACGTCGCCACGATCGTGCGCGACTACGATGCCTTCAACCGCGCGCAGGACCCGATCCGCGCCGCCCAGCGCGGCGACACCGAAGCGGCGCGCCGCTGGCCGGACAACTCTCCCGCGGCCGTCGAATCGCGCCGGGCCGTGCTGCTCGGATTCGAGCGGCGGCTGCGGGCCACACCGGCGCAGTTGCCGGATGCCGAGGACGCGCTCGATCGCGATCTGCTGCTCGACCGCCTCGGCCTCGCGCTCGCGGGATACGAATTCGACGAAGAGCGCATCCCGTTCCTGAGCGGCGACGGCTTCTATACGACGCCCGACTACGCCGCGCTCAACACGCGCATCACCGACGAGGCCAGTGCCGAGGCCTGGCTCGTGCGGCTGCAGGCAGTGCCGGAGTACTACCGCCGCGAGACGGAGAACATGCGGCGCGGCCTGCGCACCGGCTTCACGCAGCCGCGACGCACCGTCGAACGCGCCATCGCCGACGTGCGCGCGCAGCTCGCGCTCGCGCCGGAGAAGTCCCCGCTGCTCGCGCCATTCCGCGCCCTGCCCGCCTCGATGCCCGAAGCCCGGCGCGCCGCGCTCTCCGCCCGTGGCCTGAAGGCGTTCGGGAATGCCGTGCGGCCGGCGCAACGCGAGCTGCTCGAGTTCCTGGAGCGCGAATACCTGCCGGGCGCGCGCTCCGAAATCGGCATCGCCAGCGTGCCGCAGGGCCGCGACTATTACGCCTGGCTCGCCCGCCGCCACACCTCGACGACGCTGACGCCGGAGCAGATCCACCGGCTCGGCCTCGACGAAGTGCGGCGCATCCGTGCACGCATGGACGAGACCATCGCCCGCACCGGATTCACCGGCTCGTTCCAGGAATTCCTCGCATCGGTGCGCAAGGACCCGCGCTTTTACGTGAGTGGCGCGCAGTACGGGGAGAAATGCAGTGAGGTCGCCAAGCGCGCCGACTTCCTGTTGCCGCAGTATTTCGGCCGGCTGCCGCGTCTGCCCTACGGCGTGCGGCCGATGCCCGAAGGGCTCGAAAGCAGCGCCAACGGCTATCTGCCCGGCAGTCCCGAACAGAACGTTGCCGGCATGGTTGTCTACAAGCCCTGGATGGCTGAGAAGATGCCCACGTTCGGCATCGCCGCCTGGGTGCTGCACGAAGGCGTACCGGGCCATCACCTGCAGATCGCGCTCAGTCAGGAGATGCGCGACCTGCCCGAGTTCCGCCGTGCGGACGACATCACCGCCTATGTCGAAGGCTGGGCGCTCTATGCCGAGCGGCTCGGCGAGGAGATGGGCATCTACCGCGAACCTTACGAGCAGTTCGGGCGCCTGTCGCTCGAGATCTGGCGCGCCTGCCGGCTGGTCATCGACACGGGCATGCACGTCATGGGCTGGTCGCGCGAACGGGCGCTCGCCTGCCTGCAGGAGAACAGCGCGCTCGCACCGACGGAAATCGAGTTCGAGGTGGACCGCTACATCGCCTGGCCGGGCCAGGCGCTCGCCTACAAGATCGGTGAGCTCAAGCTGGTGGAGCTGCGCGAACGCGCGGCCACTCGGCTCGGCGCGGAGTTCGACCTGCGCGCGTTCCACGACCTCGTGCTCGGCCGCGGCCCGATGCCGCTGGACGTACTGGAAAGCCGGGTCGAGCGCTGGATCGGGACGCGACGGCGCGCGCCGCCCTCGACGCCGTCGCACTGAGAGCGCCTGTGCGCCTGCCCGGGCGCGAAGCCGGGCATTCGCCGGGCTCACCGCAGTGCCAGCGTCATGCGCACGAGCTCGGGTTCGTCGGCATCGGCCGTGCTCGCGAACCCGAGCGAGCGCGAGAGCTCGATCATGCGCGAGTTCTCGCGCAGCGTGATGCCGGTCATGAGCTTGAGCCGCCGTGCGCGTGCGGCGTCGATCAGGCGCCGGAACAGCCGCCGCGCGACGCCCTTGCCCTGCCACTCGTCGGCGACGACGATCGCGAACTCGCAGGTTTCCTCGTCGGGCAGCGTGATGTAGCGCGCCACGCCGATCTGCTGCTCCGTACCGTCCGGCAGCGTCCGGACGATGATCAGCGCGAGCTCGCGGTCGTAGTCGATCTGCGTGAAGCGCGAGAGCATCGCCGGCGTCAGTTCGTGCAGGCCGAACATGAACCGCAGGAAGCGCGACTCCTCGGACAGCCGGTTGACGAACTCGCGCTCGATGCGCGCGTCCTCCGGGCGTATCGGCCGGATCACCGCGACCTCGCCGCCCGGCAACTCCAGCGTGCCTTCCAGCCCGCTCGGATACGGGTGGATCGCCATGTGCCGGTAGGGCAACGCGCCGGGCGTGCTGCGGACGACGCCGATGCGGGCATCGACCACGACCGCGCCCTGCGCCGTGACGATGACCGGATTCAGGTCGATCGCCCCGACGTCGGGCAGCTCGCAGACGATTTCCGACACGCGCAGCAGGATGTCCTCGACCGCGCCCTGCGCGGCCGCCGGCGCGCCACGCAACGGCTGCAGTGCGTCGCTCGCGCGCGTGCGACGGATCAGGTCGCGGACGAGGTGCAGGTTCAGTGGCGGCAGCGCGACCGCGCGGTCGCGGATCACCTCGACCATGGTGCCGCCGAGACCGAAGCTGATGGCGGGGCCGAACACGGGATCGCGCACCACGCCGATCATCAGCTCGCGGCCGTGCCGCTCGAGGTACATCGGCTCGATCAGCACGCCGTCGATGCGCGCGTCCGGCCGCGCGAGCGAGACATCGCGCAGCATGTTTTCGTAACCATCGTGCACACTGCGCGCATCGGCGCGGCCGAGCCGCACGCCGCCCACGTCGGTCTTGTGCGCGATGTCTGGCGAGAGGACCTTCATCGCGACCGGGAAGCCGGTCTGCTCCGCCACGGCGACGGCTTCGTCCGCCGAATGCGCGGCACGGGCGCGAATGACCGGGATGCCGAAGGACGCGAGCAGTGTCTTCGAGTCCGCCGGATTGAGCCACTCGTTGCCCGCCTCCAGTGCCGCGTCGAGCAGCTTCTGCGCCGTCGCCTTGTCGGGCGTCGAGGCTGGCCCGAGCGGCGTCGGCACCTGCAGCAGCAGCTCCTGGTTGGTCGCAAACAGCGCGAGCGCGGCAATGGCGTCGACGGCCGCCTCGGGCGTGCGGTACGTCGGGATGCGGTTCTCGGCGAAGCGCCGGCGGCTCTCCACGACCGAGGCGTCACCCATCCAGCACGTGAAGACAGTCTTCTTCTGCGACCGCACGACCTCGATCAAGGCGTCGGTCCACTCGTCCGCGTTGCTGAGCGCAACCGGCGCCATGACCGCGAGCAGTGCGTCCACGTCCGGGTCGGCGAGGCACCGGCGCGCCGCCTCGGCAAACGGCGCGGCCGAACCCTCGCTGCGCACGTACACGGGGTTGCCCCTCGATCGGCTCGGCGGCAGCAGGGCGTCGAGGTCGTCGAGCGTCTGCTGTCCGAGCCGCGCCAGTTGCAGCCCGCGGTCCGCCGCGCGGTCGGCCGCGAGCTGGCCCGCGCCGCCGGCGTTCATGACGATCGCGAGGCGCCGCCCCCCGAGACGCACAGCCGCGCCCAGCGTACCCGCGGCACTGTACAACTGCTGGAAGGCGCGGATGCGCAGCACGCCGGCACGGCGCATCGCGGCGTCGAAGACGTCGTCGCCGCTCACGAGCGAGCCCGTATGGAACTCGAGGCCCGCGTCCAATTCGGCGGCCCGGCCGGCCTTCATCACGACGACCGGCTTGACGCGGGCGGCCGCGCGCAGGGCGCTCATGAAGCGCCGCGCGTCGGCCACCGTGTCCAGGTAGAGCATGATGCTGTCGGTGGCGCCGTCGCGCGCGAGGTAGTCGAGGACCTCGCCCACGTCGACGTCGACGCCGACGCCCGTCGAGATGACGGTGGAAAAGCCGACGCTGCGCGAAGCCGCCCAGTCGAGCATCGCGCTGCAGAGCGCGCCGGATTGCGACACTAGGGCGAGGCGGCCCGGCTTCGGCAAGGGCGGGCCACAGGCCGCGTTGAAATGCGTGTCCGTCCGCAGGACGCCCAGGCTGTTGGGCCCGAGGAAGCGGATGCCGTGACGCCGGGCGACCTCGACCAGTTCACGCTCGAGCCGCGCGCCCGCCTCGCCACCTTCGCGGAAGCCGGCGGCGGCCACGACCGCCCCACGCACCCCTTTTTCGCCGCATTCGGCGAGGACCGCCGGTGTGACCTCGGCCGGCGTGAGCAGCACGGCCAGATCCACGGCGCCAGGCAGGTCGCGCACGCTCGGATGGACCCGTGCGTCGCCGATGGCGGCGTGACGCGGGTTCACGAAGTGGACGGCCCCGCGAAACCCGCCCTCGCGCAGGTTCCTGCAGACGATCTCGCCGAGCGTCCCGGGCGTGCCGCTCGCGCCGACGACCGCCACGGAGGAAGGATTGAGCAGGGCCGCGATGCGTCTCGCCGTCATTGCGGAATTGTACCGGGTGGTCCGCGGCGCGAGGCAAATGCTATCGTCGCGAACGGGTGATCATTGCGGCTGGCCGCAACGGGAGCCGCCGATGGCCGTCGCCTTCATCACGCATCCACACTGCCGGCTGCACCGCATGGGGGACGACCACCCGGAGCAGCCGGCGCGCCTCGGTGCAATCGAGGACGAACTGCACGTGCGCGGCCTGCACGAACTGCTGCTGCACCGCGAGGCGCCGCGGGCCAGCGTCGAGCAGCTCGTGCGCGTCCATCCGCTCGAGTACGTCGAGAAGCTCGCCGACCTGTCGCCGTCGGCCGGGCTCGCGCACGTCGATCCGGACACGTGGATGTGCCCCGACACGTTCGAAGCCGCGCTGCGGGCCGCGGGCGCGAACGTTCTCGCCACCGACATGGTGCTGAGCGGCGAGGCGACCCGCGCATTCTGCAATGTGCGCCCGCCGGGCCATCACGCGGAGCGCGCCACCGCGATGGGCTTCTGCTTCTTCAACAACGTGGCCATCGCCGCGCGGCACGCGCTCGAGCATCACGGCCTCGAGCGCCTCGCGATCCTGGACTTCGACGTGCACCTCGGCAACGGCACCGAGGACATCTTCCGCCACGACGTGCGCGTGCTGCTGTGCTCGTCCTACCAGTATCCGCTCTGGCCGGCCATGAACCCGCCAACGGTGCCCGGACACATCGTCAATTGCCCGTTGCCGCCCGGCAGCGGCAGCGAAGCCTTCCGCCACGCGGTGACCGGGCACTGGCTGCCGGAACTCGAGGCGTTCGCGCCGCAGCTCCTGTTGATCTCGGCGGGTTTCGACGGGCACGCCGACGACGACATGGCGGGACTCAGGCTCTCGACGGCCGACTACGGCTGGGTGACCGACGTCGCCTGCACGATCGCGCAGCGTCACGCCCGAGGCCGCATCGTCTCGACGCTCGAGGGCGGCTACGACCTGCCTGCGCTCGCCGCGAGCGCCGCAAAGCACGTCGAACGACTCGTCATGAGCTGAGAACACTCGCCGCGCATGACCATGCCACCATCCGCGAATCCGGCCCGAAGGGTGCTCTTCGCGAGCCTCATCGGCACCACGATCGAGTTCTTCGACTTCTACATCTACGCCACCGCGGCGGTGCTGGTCTTTCCGAAGCAGTTCTTCCCCGCGGGCAACCCGACGCTCGCGATGCTGCAGTCGTTCGCGACGTTCGCGCTGGCGTTCTTCGCGCGGCCGGTCGGCTCGGCCCTGTTCGGACACTTCGGTGATCGCATCGGGCGCAAGGCGACGCTCGTCGCGGCGCTGCTCACGATGGGCCTGTCGACCGTGCTGATCGGCCTGCTGCCGACCTATGCGTCGATCGGGCTCGCGGCGCCGCTGCTGCTCGCGCTGTGCCGGCTCGGCCAGGGTCTCGGGCTCGGCGGCGAATGGGGCGGCGCCGTGCTGCTCGCCGTCGAGAACGCGCCGCCGGGCAAGCGGGCGTGGTTCGGCATGTTCCCGCAGCTCGGCGCGCCCCTGGGCTTCGTCTGCTCCACGGGCGTGTTCCTGCTGCTGAGCGCGTGGCTCGACGACACGCAGTTCCTCGCCTGGGGATGGCGCATCCCGTTCCTCGCGAGCGCGCTGCTGGTGTTTGTCGGGCTCTACGTCCGCCTGCGGCTCGCCGAGACGCCGGACTTCGCGCGGGCCGTGGCCCGCAACGAGCGCGTGCGCATCCCGATGGTCGAGGTGTTCCGCCATCATCCGCGCGCGCTGGTGCTGGGCATGTTCGCCGCGACGGCGACGTTCGTGCAGTTCTACCTGATGACCGTGTTCGCGCTGAGCTGGGGCACGACGGCACTCGGCTTCACGCGCACCGGGTTCCTGCAACTGCAGATGATCGGCGTGCTGTTCTTCGCCGTGACGATCCCGCTCTCGGCCGTCTACGCCGACCGCTCGAGCGCGCGCTCCATCCTGCTGTATGCGCAGCTTGCCATCGTGGCGTTCGGCCTGCTGTTCGCGCCGCTGTTCGGCGGCGGCACACCGTGGGCGGTCGTGCTGTGTCTCGCCTTCGGTCTCGGCGTCATGGGGTTCACCTACGGTCCGCTCGGCAGCGCTCTCGGCGAGCTGTTCCCGACCGCGGTCCGCTACACCGGCACGTCGCTCGCGTTCAATGCCGCGGGCATCCTGGGCGCATCGCTCGCGCCTTATCTGGCGACCTGGCTCGCGACGAAGTACGGGCTGTTCGCCGTCGGCGCGTACCTGTCGGTGGCGGGGCTCGTGTCGCTGGTCGCCTGGCTCGGCCTGCGGCGGGTCGCGACGCACTGACGCGCGGCGTCCGTCCCGTCCGCGAACGCCCCGCGCTCCGAAACGGCGGGTTCAGGCCTCCGTCGTCGCGAGCGTGCGTGACCGGCGGCGGCTGCCGGCATACAGCTCGAACGTCAGCAGCCGGCACGGAATGCTGCCGTTCATGAGCGGGATGGAGCGGCCGGGTTTCAGGCCGATCGCCCGGTGGGGCGAGGCGTCCGCCGCGAGGACCGCCGCGGTCCAGCCGCCGAAACGCTGCTTGAGCACGTCGCCGAATTCCTCGTAGAGCCGGCCGAGCTGCGTGTCGTCGCCGCCGATGCGGTCGCCGTACGGCAGGTTCGTCACCAGCACCCCATGCTCGCCCGGCGGCTGCACGTCCTGCACGCGCGCGGTCGAGAAGCCGATGTACTTCTCGACCCTGGCGCGCAGTGCATTGCGACGCGCCATCGCGACGTAAGCGTCACCGATGTCGGAAGCGACGACCGGCGCCGGCGGCGCATCGAGCTTGGCGAGTCGCACGCGGTCCTGCGTCTCGCGCCAGAGCGCGCGGTCGAACCCGCGCAGCCATTCGAAGGCGAACTCGCCCCGGCGGCGATGGATCTGCGGCGCCTTGTTCACCGCGATCATCGCCGCCTCGATGGCGAGCGTGCCGCTGCCGCACATCGGGTCGAGAAACGGCCGGGTGCCATCGTAGCCGGCGAACCGCAGGATCGCCGCTGCGAGCGTTTCCTTGAGCGGCGCGGGATGTCCCGATTCGCGATAGCCGCGCTTGTGCAACGACTTGCCCGTGGTGTCGAAGCTCAAGGTGCAGCGACCCCGCGCCAGATGCGCGACCACGATGACCTTCGGATCCCCGGTGTCGATCCGCGGCTTCCCGGCACCGGCGGCGTCGAAAGCCTCGCGGATGCCTTCGCGCACCTGGGTGATGAGCTGCTTCGGCGGGATCGCGCCGCCGGCGTCGAGACCGGCGCATTCGACGGCGAAGGCATGCTGTGCATCGAACAGTTCCGCCCAGCGGATCCGGCGGACCTGCGAACGCAGCATCGGCGGCGAATGGGCGGGCACCTGCCGGATCACCCGCAGCAGGCGGCTCGCGGTGCGCAGACGCAGGTGCAGTTCATAGAACAGGGCGGGCCCGGCCTCGAACTCGATCGCGCGGAACGCGGGCCGCATGTCCGTGGCACCGAGTTCCGCCAGCTCGGCGGCCAGCGCCGGGCTGGTCTCCTCGGGGCAGGTCGCGACCAGACGCATGGGGACGCTCACCGACGGCCAGCAGGCAGTTGCCCCGCGAGCGCCTGAACCTCCGCATCGTCCGGAAAGCGCTCCATCATGCGCGCAATCGTCGTGCGCGCCGCCTCATGGCGTCCGGCCTGCAATTCGAACGAAGCGAGCGCGAACAGAACGTCGCGGTCGTACGGCCAGCGCCCGGCGGCATGCGCGAGCATGGTAATCGCGTCGGCGGGCCGCCCGGTCGAATGCAGCGCCACCGCGTAGACGTAGGTGTATCGCGGCACGTCGGGGGCAAGTTCCACGGCGCGCCGCAACGAATCGACCGCGCTCGCGCTCTTCCCGATCCGGACCAGTGCAAGACCGAGCGCGTGGTGCAGCGAGGCGCCGCGCGGCATCGCCTCGATCCCCCGTCGCAGCATCGCCGCGGCGGCCGTGTCGTCACCGGCGGCCCGCAACGCATCCGCTGAATTGACATAGGCCGGTTCGTACTGCGGATCGAGCCGGATCGCCGCCTCGAACGCCTGCTTCGCTTCGGTGCCGCGCCCGACCGCGGCGTGGAACGTGCCGAGCGCCACGAGCGACTCGGGCCGGTCTGCGGTGTACCGCAACGTGGCGACGTACTCATCCGCGGCCCGCTGCCACAGACCCCGTGCCGCCTCGTCCAGCCCTGCGGCGGCCGGCGCCATGACGCGCGCGGCCTCGATCCGCACGGCACGCACGGGATCGCCCAGCAGCGGAGTCAACGCACGCCGCTCGGCCGGCGGCGCGAGTTCCGCGAGCCGCGTCGCGCCGAGACGCACGAGTGCGCTCGCGTCCTGGCTCGCCTGCATCACGAGCGCCGCATCGTAACGGCCGGCGAGCGCGCGTCGTTCGACCGCGGAGGCGCGCACGATCGCCGGCTGCTGCGGGTCGCGCGCGATGTCGCCGAGGGCCGCGATCGCGCGCGGCTCGCCACGTTCGGCGTCATGAAACGCCGCGGCGAACGTCTCGATGCCGCGCGCATCGCGACCGAGCCAGGACCGCACCTGTGCCGCGGCCCACTTCGCGTCGGCTTCGCGATGACAGTCGCTGCAGGCGTTCGGGACGCCGAGCGCGACGGTCTGGTCGGGGCGCGGCACGCGCATGCTGTGGTCGCGGCGCGGATCGACGACCATGTAGGTCTCGCGCCGCATGTGACAAGCGACGCATTGCGCGCCGGGTGAAGCCACCGGATGCCGGTGATGCGTCCCGACGTCGTACGTCGCCGGGTCGTGGCATTGTGCACAGACGGCGTTGCCCGGCGCGCGCAGCTTCTGCGTGTGCGGGTCGTGGCAGTCACTGCACGTCACGCCCGCCGCGTGCATGCGGCTCTGCAGCCACGATCCCCAGACGAAGACTTCGTCGCGCTGCTGACCGTCGGCGAAATACAGCGTGGGCATCACCAGCGACGGCAGGTAGTGATCCATGAAAGGCTGGCCGGGACGGTAGCCCTCTGCGATCTGCGAGCGCCGCGCATGACACTGGGCGCAGACCTCGATCTCGCGCTCGGAGGAGCGCGGCACGCTGCGTCGGGGCTGGGCCGTCGTCGGGACGCGCTGCCACGCGATGCCCCGTCGCTCGTCCAGCTGCACCGTGAGGCCCTTGCCTGCATCGGCGGTCGGCGCGCGCGCCCATTCGACGTGCGACGACCCCGGGCCGTGACACGCCTCGCAGCCCACCGCGATTTCGGCATAGGTCGTCGCGTAGCTGTCCGTCGCGGCATCGAAGTGCTTTGCGACGCGCGTCGAATGACAGTCCGCGCACATGAAGTTCCAGTTCTGGAGCCGTCGCGTCCAGTGCAGCTCGTCGCGATGGTCGATGCGCTCGTCGGGGTAGAGATGGAACCAGCGCTGGCCGCCGTCCGCCGCCGCCCGCGCGTCCCATGCGATCGACAGCGCCTGGAGGCGACCACCGGGCAGCTCGACGAGGTACTGCTGCAGCGGATACAGGCCGAAGGTGTACTTCACCTCGTAGTCGACGAGTTGGCCGTCGGGCGCGTCGGTGCGCACGACGTATCGGCCGTCGCGTCTGAAGAACTTCGAGGTCACGCCCGCGTACTCGAATGTCGCGCCGTCGAACCGGCCGAGCACGGTCTGGTCGCCCGCGTGCTGCATCGCCCGCGCATGCTGCGAGCTGCGCCAGGCCTTGGCCTCCGCTTCGTGGCAGCCGGCGCACCGCTCGCTGCCGACATGGCTCGCCGGAGCGGTAGCTGCAGCGGTGTCGCCGGGCGCGGCGTCCCGGCCACGATCGAACCACCAGCAGGTGGCGGCAGCGAACACAAGCAGGGCAGCGACGACCAGTGCCGGCCGCCAGCGGCGCCTGGGAGCGACCGACGGGACGGGCGGCTTGGCAGGACGTGCGTGGCGAGTCATGAGCTGGCGCGGCGAACACCGCGGTCCGTCACGGCTGGGCCCGCGCCGGAGCGGCCGGCGGCTTCGTGCCCGGCATGATCTCGAAGAACGGGTCGTACGGGACCAGCACGGAAGCGAGCTGCTCCAGCACGGCCGGGTTGCCTTCGTACTTCGCCCGGCCCTGCTGGATGAGCGTCTTGAACGTCGTGGCGCGCATCATCACCTGCTCCAGGACCGCGCGATCGATCGTCACCGTGACGTCGGCGCGCGGCGAGCGGAATCCTTCGATGCTGGTCAGCGTCGCGTTGCTCATCTCGAGCACGTACTGCTCGCCATTGTCCGGGGTGACCAGGTTCATCACGAAGTGCATGCCGGCCGCCTTGCGGCTGTCGACCTGGATGCCGAGGTAGTCGAGCCAGAGATCGGTGCCGATCGCGCGCACCGTGTCGGCGCCGGCGCTGTCTGGCAGCGGGCCGGCCGGAATGCCGGAACGCAGTTCCAGCGCTGCCGCAAGAAAGCTGTTGCGCAGGCTCGTGCTTTCCTGTTGATAGCCCACCTGCTCGAACGCGTCGGCCAGCAGGTTGCGCGCGACCTCGTTGGCGGGCTCGGCGTACACGAGCTTGTTGAGGATCTCGGTCGCGAGCAGGTAGTCGCCGGCGTCGAGCAACTGCCGGGCCTTCGCGAGGATCTTTTCCGCGCCGCCCATCATCTCGACGTAGAGCGGGGCCGAATCGCCCGGCGACAGCGGGATCAGCGTCGCCGGATTGCCGTCCCAATAGCCCAGGTAGCGGTTGATCACGCCGCGGGCGTTGTGCGCCTCCGAGCCGTGGTAGCTGCGCGCCGCCCAGTTCCTGCGCAGGCTCTCGGGCAGCCGGTAGACGTTGTGGATCTCGTTGATCGTGACGCCGTCGTTGGCGAGGTGCATCACGTCGTTGTGCAGGTTGGCGTAGACGTCGCGCTGCACGCGCATGACTTCCTGGATGCGCTCGTTGCCCCAGCGCGGCCAGTTGTGCGCGGCGAACATCACCTCCGCCTGCTGCCCGAACCGGTACAGCGCCTCGTTGATGTGCTTCGACCACACGAGCGCGTCGCGCACCAGCGCCCCGCGCAGCGTGTAGATGTTGTGGATGGTGCAGGTCACGTTCTCCGCGGCCCAGAACGCGCGGAAATCCGGGAACCAGGTGTTCATCTCGGCCGGCGCTTCCGTGCCCGGCGTGTTCTGGAACACCATGCGCACGCCGTCGACGGTGAGCTCCTCGATGTCGCCTTCGATGCTCCGCGTCGGCGCGATGAGCCCGCTGCTGCCGCGCGAACCCATCTTGCCGATCGCCTGGTCGACGTGCCCGAACGGGCTGCGCGGCAGCAGCAGGCCGTACTGGTACGTCGCCCGGCGGATCATCGCGTTGCCCGCGTAGACGTTCTCGGCCACGGCTTCCCGGAGAAAGTGCGCCGGCGCGATGATCTGGACCTTGCCGCCGCGCACATCCGCCTCGTCCACCACGCCGCGCACGCCGCCGAAGTGGTCGATGTGCGAATGGGAGTACACGACGGCGACGACCGGGCGTGCGCCGAGCGTGTCGTTCACGAGCTTCAGCGCCGCGGCGGCCGTTTCCTTCGAGATCAGCGGATCGAAGACGATCCAGCCCGTGTCGCCCTTGACGAAGCTGATGTTCGAGAGGTCGAAGCCGCGCACCTGGTAGATGTGTCCCGGCACGACCTCGTACAGGCCGTAACCCATGTTGAGCACGGCCTGCCGCTGCAGCGACGGGTGGATGCTGTCGAAATCCTGTCCCTGCACCAGGAAGTCGTAGCTCGCCATGTTCCACACGACGGCGCCGGCATCGTTGCGGACCTCGCGGATGGCGGGCGCCGCGATGAAGCCACGCCGCGATTCCGCGAAATCACGCTCGTCCTCGAACGGCAGCGCCGCCCGCTGCGACCGTTGCAGTTCGACCGTGCGGGCCGAGGCAGGCTTGCCCCGCGGATCGAAGTGCACCGGCGCGCTGGTCGACTTCGACGCGGGTAGCGCGGCAGGTGCGGCGGGTGCGGCCGAGGCCAGAACCGCGCCCGCGACGAATGCCGTCAACACCTGATGTCGTATCACTCCACCCCCCACGCCCTGCCGCCGGATCGCCGACGCAGCGACCCGGCACGCATTATGACCCACCCCGCGGAAACGCGGCGCGCCGTGACGGGGACGACCTGCGGGGGTGGAAATGCAGGAGGCCGCGCCACGGGCGCCGCTAGCCAGCAGATCAGGTCACTGCCCGGTGCCCGCCGTCACCGCTTCCATGACGCGCTCGAGGTTGAAGCTGCCAGGCTTCTGGCGCGGCGGGAATTCCCTGAAGCTCTGCAGCCACTGGCCGACGTAGGCTCCGGCGGGCGCGATCATGAACATGCGGTCCATGTACCAGCGCTGGTAGCCCATCGCGTTCTCTTCCTCGGCCCGCTCGAACGGGTCCATGCGCAGGTTGGTGATCTTCGGCGCGCGCAGTTCGGTGAACGGCTCCTGCCACACCTTCAGGCCCTCGGCAGGCTGCTCGAGGAAGGTGATCTTCCAGTCGCTGAAGCGCAGCGCGGCCACGCTGCCGTCGTCGGTCCAGTAGATGAATTCCTTGCGTGGCCAGGTCGCTTCGCCGCGCAGCGCCGGACCCAGGTCGTAGCCGTCGAGGTGGACCTTGTAGGTGGTCTTGCCGGATTTCCAGCCCTTGAGCGAGTCCGCGACGACGTTCGGATTGCCCGCGGCGCCGAGTAGCGTCGGCAGCATGTCTTCGTGCGCACCGATGTCGTTGATCACGGTGCCCGGCTTCACGACGCCCGGCCAGCGGATCATGGTCGGCACGCGATAGCCGCCTTCCCACTGGGTGTTCTTCTCGCCCCGGAACATCGTGGTGCCGCCGTCCGGCCAGGTGAAGGTCTCTGCGCCGTTGTCGGTCGAGTACATCACGATCGTGTTCTGGTCGAGGCCGAGTTCCTTCAGCTTCGCGAGCACCTGGCCGACGTGGCCGTCGTGCTCGACCATGCCGTCGGCGTAGACGCCGAGCCCGGTCTTGCCGTCCGACCCCGGCTTCAGGTGCGTGAAGACGTGCATTCGGGTCGAGTTCCACCAGAGAAAGAACGGCTTGCCATCCTTCGCCGCCCGCTCCATGAAGCCGAGCGCCTTTGCGGTGACTTCCTCGTCGATGGTCTCCATGCGCTTCTTGGTGAGCGGGCCGGTGTCGGTGATGCGGCCATCTGCGAAGCTGTGGATCACGCCGCGCGGGCCGAAGTTCTTCTTGAACTCCGGGTTCTTCGGGTAGTCGGGATTCTCCGGCTCCTCTTCGGCGTTCAGGTGATAGAGGTTGCCGAAGAACTCGTCGAACCCGTGCGCCGTCGGCAGCATCTCGTCGCGGTCGCCGAGGTGGTTCTTGCCGAACTGGCCCGTGACGTAGCCCTGTGCTTTCAGGTAGGTGGCGATCGTCGGGTCTTCCTTCTTCATGCCCTCGGGCGCGCCCGGCAGGCCGACCTTGGTCAGGCCGGTACGGATCGGCGACTGGCCCGTGATGAACGCCGCCCGGCCGGCGGTGCAGCTCTGCTGGCCGTACCAGTCGGTGAAGAGCGCACCTTCCGCGGCGATGCTGTCGATATTGGGCGTGCGGTAACCCATCATGCCGCGGTTGTAGGCACTGATGTTGAAGCCACCGATGTCGTCGCCCCAGATGACGAGGATGTTGGGCTTCCTCGCGGTGGCCGGGGCCTGCGCCCGCGCCTCCACGCCCAGCAGCAGCGGCACAAGGGCCCATGCGGCCAGCAGGCCGCGCATCGTTCGGCAATTCATGGTTCCACCCTCTACCTGTGTGTCGTTCTCGCAGGCTCTGCGCTGGCCCGCTCTGTACGGGGCGCATAAGTTGCCGCTTGCCATAAGATGAGTCCAATGCATATTTGGAAAGCCGCGTATAACATGAATGCATGACCATCCGGCTCCAGCAGTTGCGGCAGGTCGTCGCCCTCGCTGAGCACGGCAGCTTCGTGCGCACGGCGGCAGCGCTGCACATCAGCCAGCCGGCGCTCTCGCGCAGCATCCGCAACGTCGAGCAGGGCTTCGGCAGCGAACTGTTCGTCCGCGCGGTCTCGGGTGTGGTGCCCACTGACCTCGGCCGCGTATACATCGAGCGGGCGCGCGACCTGCTGCGCATGGCGGACGAGCTCGACGGCGAGACCGTGGCCCGCGGCCGCGTGCGCACGGGCCGCGTGGCCGTGGGCGGCGGCCCGTACCCGGTCGAGGCGGTGCTCGGCCCGGCCGTCGCGCAATTCGTCACCGCGCACCCGGGCGTGCAGCTGCGGCTCGACACGGGGAGCTGGGACGACCTCGTGCGGCGCCTGCGCGGCCGCGAACTCGACTTCTTCGTGGCCGAAACGAGCGTGCTCACGCGCGAACCGGACATCGAGGTGGCCACGATGCCGACGTCGCGTCCGATGTACTGGGTCTGTCGCGCCAGCCACCCGCTCGCGCAGCGCGAAGTGGTCCGCACGCCCGACATCTTCGGGTTCCCCGTCGTGACGCCGGCCCGCGTGCCTCCCCGCATTCTCGCGCCACTGCTGCAGAGTCACGCCGAGGGTTCCGCCCGGCTCAGGGTGCCCCTGCCGATCCCGGCCGTGCAGTGCGATAGCGTGGCAGCCAGCAAGCGTATCGTCGCGAGCTCGGACGGAGTCACGGCGTCGATCCTCTCCTGCATCGCCGACGAACTGGAGTCTGGCCAGTTCGTGCTGCTCGGGACGGAGCCCTGGCTGTACGTGCACTATGGTCTCGTCAGCCTGAAGCGGCGGCCGTGGACCCACGCGGCCGCCTCGCTGCGCGATCTCGTGTTCGATGTCGAACGGTCCGTCGCGACTCGGGAAGCCGCCCTGCTGCGCCGCTACGGACCGCGATTCCTCGGGCCGCGCCGCAGGACTGCGAAGACGGCGCGGCGTGGAAGCGGTTGAACCGTGACGGGCCGGCGACAGGAGACGCAGATGCAGGCGGTTCTCGACGTGCAGACCCAAGGCGCCGGTCTTTACGAATTCACCCGGGACGTGGTCGACTTCGTGGACCGCAGCGGCGCACGCCAGGGCCTGCTGACCCTGTTCGTGCCGCACACGTCCTGTTCGCTGCTCGTGCAGGAGAATGCCGACCCGGCCGTGCGTCGCGACCTCGAGGAATTCCTGCGCAGGCTGGTGCCGACGGCCCGAAGTCCATCGATGCAGTGGATCACGCACGACGAGGAAGGCCCGGACGACATGCCGGCGCACATCCGGGCGGCACTGACCGCGGTGTCGCTCGGCATTCCCGTCCGTGACGGCCGGCCCGTGCTGGGCACCTGGCAGGGCATCTACCTGTTCGAGCACCGGGACCGGCCGCACGCGCGACACGTCGTCGCGCACCTGAGCCCCTGACGCCGCCCGGGCCACCGAAGCATGGGACGAACCGCGATGTCGAAACGACGCCGATGCACTTCGCCGGGCAGATGGACCAGGGCCTGGTCGTGCGTGCTGGTCCTGGCGACGGCCGCGCTGCCGGTCGCGCCGGCCGAGCCGTTTCTGGTCCGCAACACCCATCCGCTGGTCGCGATCTTCGGCCTGCCGGGGCCCTTGCCAGCGCGGCTGCCGGCACCGGGCTCGACCGCCGCGGCCGGCACCTTCGACTGGACCAGTTTCGCGGTCACCGAGCGCACCGACGACCGCGAGTTCACGCTCGACGGCGAGGTGCAGGAACTGCGCGTGCAGGCGACGCATCCGCTCGGCGCACGCTTCGCGCTGCACGGCGAGCTGGCCTGGCGCAAGCTCGACGCCGGCTCGCTCGACGGCTTCCTCGACGCCTGGCACTCGGCGCTCGGCCTGCCCGACGGATCGCGCGACCAGTTGCCCGAGGACAGCCTGCTGCTCGAGTACCGCGCCGTCGACGGCCCCTCCTGGCGCATCGACTCGGCGACGTCCGGCATCGCGGACATCCCGGTCGCGCTCGGATACCAGCTCGTCGCCACCGAGACGCGGGCGCTGGCCGCCTGGTTCTCGGTAGACGCACCCACGGGCAGCGCCGACGACCTCACCGGCAACGGCGCCGTCGACATCGGGCTGTCGCTGGCCGGGCAAGCCCGGCGGCACGAGCGCTGGGTGGTGTTCGGCCAGTTGAACGCCGCCTGGCTCGGCCAGGGCGACGTGCTGCCCACGCTGCAGAAGAAGCATGCGTGGTCGGCGCTCGGCGGCGTCACCTGGCACGCCTGGCGCAGTCTCGACGTCACGACGCAGGTCGAAGCCAACTCGGCCGTGTTCGACACCGGCTTCGACGATCTCGACGGCGATGCGATCGTGCTGACGTTCGGCGGCAGCTACGTGACGCAGGGTGGCTGGCGCTTCGACCTCGGCTTCGTCGAGGACGTCCAGCCCGACGCGTCGCCGGACATCACGTTCAACTTCGGATTGCGTCGCATCTGGTGAACACGCGACGCGTCAGATCACGATGACCCTGGGCGAAGGCCGCAGCACCATCGGCCCGTCGAAGCCGTGCTCCGGTTCCAGCCCGCGCCGCGTCGACTATGGCACACCTCCGGTGGCCGCTCCCGTCGGCCAAGCGCTCCGTCGGGTCGGGTCGTGCTCCGACAAGCGCCACTCGCCCGGACCCCTCGTGCGCGACCGGCACCCCACCGTCAAGCGCAACGTTCACGCGACCAGACGGCCGTCCTCGAGACGCAGCACTTCGTCGGCGAGGTAGTCGACCTCCGCCGCGACGTGCGAGACATAGACCAGCGGAATCCGCGTCTCTTCCTTGACGCGGCGCAGGAACGGCAGGATCTGGCCCTTGAGCCGCGCGTCGAGCGAGGCCAGTGGCTCGTCGAGCAGCAGCAGGCGCGGCGAGCACAGCAGCGCCCGGCCAAGCGCGACACGCTGGCGCTCGCCGCCCGAGATCCGGGCCGGCCGCCGATCGACCAGCGCGCCGATCTCGAGCAGCTCGAGCACCTGCGCCAGCGCGAAGCGCCGCTCGTGCGCGTCGCGGCGCTGGTAGCCATAGAGCAGGTTGTCGCGTACCGTCATGTGCGGAAACAACTGGCCGTCCTGGAATACCAGGGCGAAGTGACGCCGCCAGGCGGGCACGAAGAACCCGGCCTCGACGTCGACGAAGGTCTCGCCCTGGAACGACAGCGTGCCGGCGGCCGGCCGCAGCAGACCGGCGATCAGACCCAGCAGCGTGCTCTTGCCACTGCCGGAGGATCCGCAGATGCCGGTCGCGCCCGGTCCCAGCCGTCCCGCTGCATGCAGCGCAAAATCGCCGCGCCGGTAGCCGAGGTCGAACTCAAGCACGGCCGAGCGGCTCGACGTGATCGTGATAGCCGAGTCGTCGCTCCGCGCGACGCGTCAGCCAGTGACTGCAGGCGAGCGCCGCGAGCGCGAGGGCGATCGACAGCACGACGAGACGCAAGGCCGACGCCTCGCCGTCGGGCGCCTGCATGAACGTGTAGATCGCGAGCGGCAAGGTGCGCGTTTCGCCGGGAATGTTGCCGACGAACGCCATCGTCGCGCCGAACTCGCCCAGGCTGCGTGAGAAGCAGAGCACCGCGCCGGCCAGCACGCCGGGCAGCGCGAGCGGCAGCGCGACCGTGGCGAAGGCGTTCCACGGCGAGGCACCGAGCGTCGCCGCCGCGTGTTCCAGCCGCACGTCCACCATGCGGAACGCCACGCGCGCCGGCTGCACCAGCAGCGGGAAAGCCATGACGGCGGCGGCCAGCGCCGCGCCCTGCCACGTGAACGCCAGCGAGACGCCGAAGACCGCGTCGAGCCAGCGCCCGATCGGACCGCCCGCACCGAGCAGCCACAACAGCACGTACCCGGGCACGACCGGAGGCAGCACCATGGGCAGTTGCACCAGCGCCTCGACCACGAACCTGCCGCGGAACTCGCGGCGCGCCAGCAGCCAGCCGACGAAGACGCCGAGCGGCAGCGAGACGAGCGTCGCGCAGGACGCCACGCGCATCGACAGTCGCAGGGCCTCCCATTCCGCGGGAGAGAGCGCGGGATTCAATGCGCGACGCCCAGCGGCACGAAGCCGAAGCGCGCGAACGTCCGGCGGGCCGCGGGCGCGCCGGTGATGAACTCGAAGAACCGGCGGCCTTCGGGGCGCGCCCCCTGCACCAGCGCCGCGGGGCAGACGATGGGGCGGTGCGTGGCGGGATCGAAGCGCGCCACGACGCGGACTTCGTTGCTGGAGACCGCGTCGGTCGCATAGACGATCGCCAGCTCGCAGGCGCCGCGCTCCACGAACGCGAGCGCGGCCCGCACGTCGTCGGTGCCGACCACGCGCACGGAAATCGACTCCCAGTAGCCGAGCGCCTCGAGCGCCTGTCGTCCATAGATGCCGGCCGGCACCGACCCGGGCTCGCCCATGCACAGGCGGCCGGTGAATGCCCCGGCGAAGTCGTCGCCGCGACGCAGGTCCACGTGCAGCGTCGATTCGCGACGCGCCACCAGCACGAGCGCATTGCCGAGCAGATCGCGACGCGAGCCGGGCTCGAGACGCCCCGAGCGGGCGACGTAGTCCATCCAGTTCGTGTCGGCGGCGAGGTACGCATCGGCGGGCGCACCGGCCTCGACCTGCTTGGCGAGCGTCGCGGAAGCCCCGAACGCCAGCACGGGCCGCGGATGTCCCTGCCGTTCCCACTGCCCGGCGAGGTCTTCGAGCGCGCCGACGAGGCTCGCGGCCGCGAACACGCGCGCCGGCGGCTCGGCGGCCGCGGCGCCGACGGCAAGCGACAGGCAGGGGACGAGCGCGAGCAGCGCTCGCAACCATGACGACGACGGCATTCGGCGCAACCTCCGTTCGTCATATACTAGGCTATATAGCGCAGCTCTGGCAGCCTGTGCCGACCCTCCCTCCGCTGCGGCTGCCGACCCTGCCGCCGGTTCGCGCGCCTGATCCCCTGCCGTCAGGTTCCGTGGCCGCGCTCGCTTCCGCCGCCCGGCCGGCGCCCGTAGCGACGCGCGAGGACCGCGCACGCGAGCAGTTGCGTCTGGTGAAAGACGATCAGTGGAATCACCAGAACGCCGGCCTGGGCGCCGGGAAACAGCACGTTGGCCATGGGCATCCCCGTAACCAGCGACTTCATCGAACCACAGAAGACCGCGGTCACCTCGTCCTCGGGGGCGAGGCGCAGCTTGCGCGAGGAGAACGCCGCAAGCGCGACGATCGCGGCGAGCAGCACGGCGCAGACGGCGGCGACGACGCCGAGATCGACGCCCGAGATGCGGTGCCAGACACCGCCGACGACGGCCTTGCCGAAGGCGCTGTAGATCATGAGCAGGATCGCGCCGCGGTCGATCGTCACCAGCAGCCGCCGTTGGCGGCTGACCCATGCCCCGATCCACGGCCGCGCCGTCTGGCCGGCGACGAACGGCACCAGCACCAGCATGACGATCGAGCCGACCGCACCCAGCGAAATGGCACCCTGCCGCGAGAGCAGCAGCCCGGTGAGCAACGGCGTCACGAAGATGCCGAGCAGGTTCGAGGCCGAGGCCGCGCAGGCCGCGGCTGGCACGTTGCCTCGCCCGATCGACGTGAATGCAATGGACGACTGCACCGTCGAGGGCAGGCAGCACAGGAACAGCACGCCGGCGTACAGCGAAGGCTCGAGCAGGCGGACGACCAGCGGGCCGGCGACCAGTGCCGCGAGCGGAAACGCCGCGAAGGTGAGCGAAAAAACCAGCAGCTGCAGTCGCCAGTGGCCGAGCGCCTGCACGACGGCCTCGCGCGCCAGCCGGGCGCCGTGCATGAAAAAGAGCGCCATGACGGACGCCCGCACCAGCACGTCGAGCACAGCGACCGCCTCGCCGGTGGCGGGCAGAAGGCTCGCGAGCGCGACGGCCGCGAGGATCATCAGCGTGAAGCTGTCGGGACGCAGCGCGGCGAGGAGACGTTGCATGGGCCGCGAGATCTTGCCCGTTTCGGACCCGGAAGCAAGGCCGCCGGTACGGGTGCGCCAGGGTGCGCAGCCCCTCTTGCGGCGCATTCGGTCGCGGTTCATGCTGCGCGTCCCGGAAGCTTCGCACAGGGAGAGCGCGATGTCCCACCAGTCAGGTTGCGCCTGCGGCGCCGTCCAGCTCGAGCTGACCGGCGAGCCGCCGATCCAGGCCTATTGCCATTGCAGCTCGTGCCGCGGCTGGCTCGGCGCCCCGATTCACGCCGCCACGCTCTGGCCGACGGCCAGCGTCAGGATCACGAAGGGCGCAGACAACCTCGGCATGTACAAGAAGACGGAGAACAGCCACCGCCAGTTCTGCAAGAGCTGCGGCGCTCCGGTGCTGGTGAATCATCCCTCGCTCGGCATGACCGACGTGCCTGCGGGCAACATCCGCGACTTCAACTACCGGCCCACGCTGCACGTCCACTACGGCGAGAAGGTCATGGCCGTGAAGGATGGCCTGCCCAAGTTCAGGGACTTCCCCAGGGACTTCGGCGGTTCGGGGGAAATTCTCCAGGAATGAGGCAGCAAGACGCGCCGGCGCCGGATCAGGCTCCCGCCGGCTCGCCCTTGCGCTTTTCGATCCAGCCGTTGACGACTTCCTCGAGCACGGCGAGCGGCATGGCGCCGTTCATCAGCACGACCTCGTGGAAGTCGCGCAGGTCGAACCGCGGCCCGAGTTCGCGCTCCGCCTGCGCGCGCAAGCGCAGCAATGCGAGCTGGCCGACCTTGTACGACGTCGCCTGTCCGGGCCAGACCACGTAGCGCTCGATCTCGCGCGTGACTTCGGGCTCGGTCTTGCCGGTCCGCGCGACCATGTACTCGATGGCCTGCTCGCGCGACCAGTGCTTCGCGTGCATGCCTGTGTCCACCACCAGGCGCACGGCACGGAACATCTCGGCCTGCAGCCGGCCGAGGTCGCCGAGCGGGTCGTTCGCATACAGACCCATGTCCGTCCTGGCGATGCGCTCGGCATAAAGCGCCCAGCCTTCCGAATACGCGCTGAACGGCAGCACCTTGCGCAGCACCGGCACGCCCTCGATCAGCTGCTGCGCCGAGAGCTGGAAGTGGTGGCCCGGCGACCCCTCGTGGATCATCAGCGTCGGCAGCGTCCACTTCGGGTTGTCCGCCGTGTCCTTCTGGTTGATGTAGAAGCGGCCCGGCCGCGAGCCGTCCAGCGCCGGCGGATTGTAGTAGCCGCCCGGCGACGAATCCTGCGCGTACTCCGGCACGCGGACGATCTCGAGCGGCTGCGGTGGAATCGTCTTGAAGAACTTCGGCGCCACCGCCATGACGCGCCCGTCGATGTCGTGCAGGTACGCCAGCATCTGCCGGCGGCCTTCGTCGGTGTTCGGAAAGGTCTGCGCGGGGTCGGCATTGAGCGAGTGGATGCGCTCCGCGAGTGTGGCGCCCGGGACGCCCTGCGCGTCGAGGATTGCCGTCATCCCGGACTCGATGCGCGCCACCTCGGCGAGTCCGAGCGCGTGGATCGCCCCCGCCGTCATGGTCGTCGTCGTGCTCGACTGGAGCCCCGCCGCGTAGATGGCCTCGCCCTGCGGGATGCGCCAGATGCCGGCATCGTGCGTGGCCGTCGGGCGCATCGACTCGAACAGGCCGATCATCGCCTGATAACCCGGGATGACTTCCTTCGCCACGATCGCCTCGGCCCGCGCCACGTACTCCCGGCGCTGCGAGTCGCCGAGACCTTCGACCTTGGCGAGCCTGGCGGGCAGCGTCGTGACCAGCGCATTCTTCGCGGGGCCGCCCTCGATGAACGCGCGCATGCCGGTGAGGGACTGGTCGACGACGAAGTCGGGCGGCACGACGCCCGCGTCGCGATCGTCCTCGACGCGCACCTTCGTCTCGCGCAGCACGCGACCGAACTCGTGCAACCGCGACATGTAGCGCTCGATGCTGCGCCGGTCCTTGATGACGTGCGTGTCGGTCAGGAACTGCGGCGTCTGGACCAGCACGCCGGAGATCTGGTTGACGCGGTAGCCGCCGTGCTCGAACTCGGCCTGGCGGATCGTGTCGTCGAGGAACCAGGCCGTCGTCTTCCAGGAGATCAGCTCCTGCCCCTCGAGGCCCTCGGGGCCGTACTCGTCGAGCCCGGCGCGGGCTTCGCGCAGGCGCGCAAGCATCGCCCGCTCGTGTTCCCGGGTGTAGCTGTCGAGCTGGCCGCTGTGGAAATCGAACGGCGTGTTGTCGACGAAGCCGAGCTGTGAAAGGGTCTCGGGTGAGTCGAACGCCAGTTGCAGTGTGATCTTGTTGACGTAGTTGTTCAGGCCGACCGGCGTGAACCAGAACCACATCGAAGCCGCCGCGAGACTGATCACGACGGGGCCGACGAGCCAGGCGAGAATCCTGCCGAGTTTGCGCATGTGCAGTGACGCTCCGGGTGGACGGGCGGCAGGCCCGCGTAGACGGGCGCGTTCGCATCCGCGGGCGCGACGGAAAGCGGGACCCTGCCAGGCCCGGTGATGACGAAAGGCCGGACTATACCGAAGCGTAGGGACCATCGCCTCCGGCGAGCGCCTCATGCCATGATCGCGCGACCGGCAGGGAGGACGCACCGATGACCCCTCGCGCTTTCGCACTTGCGCTCGTACTCGGCTGCACGGTGCTGCTCGCGCCCGCTGCGAACGCGGCCGACACTGCCGGGACACCACGCGCGCGCGATCTCGGCATTCCGTTTGCCGGCACACCCGGACCACTGAATGCCATCACCGACGTCGCCGGAGTGGAAGTCGGCTTCACGACGCTCGTCGAGGGCGATGGTCCGTTGCAGGTCGGCAAGGGCCCGGTGCGGACGGGCGTGACGGCCGTGCTGCCGCGGGGCCGCGTCAAGCCGGGCGCCGTCTTCGGCGCCTATGCGGTTGGCAACGGCAACGGCGAGATGACGGGTACGATCTGGGTCGAGGAGTCGGGGCTCGTCACGACACCGATCCTGATCACCAACACCCACAGCGTCGGTGTCGTACGCGACGCCGTGATCGACTGGCTGGTGCGGCGCGGCGCGACGGAGGAACTCTGGGGCCTGCCGATCGTCGCCGAGACCTGGGATGGCTACCTCAACGACCTGAACGGCTTCCACGTGCAGCCGCGGCATGTGTTCGCAGCGCTCGACGGCGCGCACGGCGGGCCCGTCGCCGAAGGCAACGTCGGCGGCGGCACCGGCATGCACACGTTCGAGTTCAAGGGCGGCACCGGCACGTCGTCACGTCGTGTGCGCGTCAAGGACGCGGGCGATTACACAGTCGGCGTGCTCGTGCAGTCGAACTTCGGGCGACGCTGGCAGTTGCAGGTGGCCGGCGTCCCGGTGGGTCGCGAGTGGCCGGAGGACGCGCCGTTCACCGCCGAGGCCGGGCGGCCGAACGAACTCGGCTCGATCATCGTCGTCGTGGCCACCGACGCGCCGTTGCTGCCGACGCAGTTGAAGCGCATCGCAACCCGCCCGGCCATGGGCATCGCGCGCGCGGGCGGCACGGCCGGCAACGGCTCGGGCGACATCTTCATCGCGTTCTCCACGGCCAATGCCGCCGCCGCGGGCGCGGACCACGGACTGCAGGACGCCCGCTTCCTGCCGAATGACCAGCTCGACGGCCTGTTCGAGGCCACCGTGCTCGCCGTCGAGGAAGCCATCGTCAATGCGCTGGTCGCGGCACGCACCATGACGGGCATCGACGACCATCAGCTGGTAGCGATCGATCACGCGCGGCTGCAGCAGATCCTCGCGAAATACAACCGGCTCGATAAGGAGAGGTGAGTTGACCGTTCGGCGGAGCGGCTGCGGCGCACTGCCGGGGATCGCGGCAGACCCCGTGTGCAGCGAACCGTGAGGGCGGCGGGCCACCGGTCGTCTCCTCCATGCTTGCCTAAATTAGTACTTTCTAATATTGTAAGCCCTGCCCGACTTCCACCGATCGCCGCCCGCAGATGGAGGACACATGAACATCGACCGCATCGTGATGGCGTTTGCCGGCACCGTCGTGCTGGCGAGTCTGCTGCTCGGCATCCTCGCGAGCCCGTACTGGTTCTTCCTCACCGGCTTCGTCGGCCTGAACCTCTTGCAGGCGTCGTTTACGGGCTTCTGCCCGCTGGCCCTCGTCCTGAAGAAGCTCGGCGCGCAACCCGGCTGCGCGTTCTGACCGGCGCAGGAACCTCCGATGCATCCGTCCCCGGCGCGCCAGCTGTCTCTATGCGCGGTCCTTGCCGTGGCGGCGCTCGTCGCGGCGGGTTGCGGCCGCGAGTCGTCGACTGACGCCAGGCACGCCCGGTCAGCGCCGGGCCTGACGACCGTCGTCGCAGGCGCCCGGACGGCGCCGGCCGAGCTGCGCGTCGACGGCGTCGTCGAGGCCGTGCACCAGGCCACGCTGTCGGCGCAGACGTCCGGCCGCATCGCCGAAACGCCAGTGGACGTCGACGACCGGGTGCGACGGGGCCAGTTGCTGTTGCGGCTGCGCGCGACCGAGCAGGTGGCCGGGCTCGGCCAGGCCGAAGCCGCGCTGCGTGCGGCAACCGCACGTGATGCGCAGGCCCGCTCGCAGTTCGAGCGCATCGCCGACATGTACGAGCGCAAGGTCGTCGCCCGCGCCACCTACGACGAAGCCCTCGCCGCACGCGACGCGGCGGCCGCAGGCATTGCCGCGGCACGTGCCACGCTGGAATCGGCCCGGGAGGGCGTCGCCTACACGGAGATCCGCGCGCCCTACGATGGCATCGTCACCTCGCGCAGCGTGCAGGCTGGCGAGGCCGTGGCGCCCGGCATGCCGCTGCTGACGGTCTCCGGCGACGGGCCGTTGCGCATCGTCGCCTCCGTCCCGCAGAGCGAGATGGAACAGGTGCGCGGCCTCGGCAAGGCGCGCGTCTACGTCGGCAGTCGCGAGATCGAGGCGACGCGCGTGACAGTGTTTCCGGCGGCGGACGCGGCGTCCGGCACGTTCCGCGCGCGCGTCGACCTGCCGGACCCGACGCCCGGCCTCGCCCCGGGGATGCATGCCAAGGTGGGGTTCGTCACTGGCGAGTCGAGTCTCGTCTCGGTGCCTCGCCGCGCCGTGGTCGAACGCAGTGAATTGCGCGCCGTGTACGTCGTCATGCCGGACGGACAGGTGGTGCTGCGCCAGGTCCGGCTGGGCCGCGAGGTCGGCGACGACGTGGAAGTGATCGCGGGTCTCGCCCGCGGTGAGCGCGTCGCGACCGACCCGTCGAGCGCAGCAGCCCAGGCCGTCCAGCCCGGTCCGCGGTCGACGGCACGCGAACATGAGTGATCGCCTCGGCTTCAGCGGGCGCGTCGCGCGGCTGTTCCTCGACAGCTCGCTCACGCCGCTGCTGGGGCTCACGGCCCTGCTGCTCGGCCTCTTCGCCGTGCTCGTCACGCCGCGCGAGGAGGAACCGCAGATCAACGTGACCATGGCGAACGTCATCGTTCCTGCCCCGGGCGCGAGCGCGCGCCAGGTCGAGAGCCTCGTCGCCACGCCGATGGAAAAAGTGCTCGCCGAGATTTCCGGCGTGAAGCACATCTATTCGGTGTCGCGTCCGGGTGTCGCCGTGCTGACGGTGCAGTTCGAGGTCGGCGAAGAACGCACCGCGGCCATCGTGCGGCTCTGGAACGCCATCTACTCGAACCAGGACTGGCGTCCGCCCGGCGTCGCCATCGGACCGCCGCTCGTGAAGCCCAAGGGTATCGACGACGTCCCGATCCTGAGCCTGACGCTCTGGACGCGCGACGAGCGACGCGGCGCGTTCGAGCTGAAGCAGGTCGCGCATGCCGTCGAGCCGGAACTCGAGCGCGTGCCCGGCACGCGCAACGTCTACACCATCGGCGGCCCCGACGAGACGGTGCACGTGACGCTGGATGCGCACAAGCTCGCGGCGCTCGGCCTGACGGTGGCCGAGCTGACCCAGGCGCTGCAATCGGCCAACGTTGCGTTGCATGCGGGCACCGTCGTCGGCGCCGAAGGCGTCCTGCCGCTGCAGGCCGG
>JAYRRR010000023.1:0-4976 GCA_041910015.1 Steroidobacteraceae bacterium | reverse complement strand
TTCGTCGCCGATCTGCAGGCCCGTCGTGCCGCTCGTGTTGCCGCGAATGTCGATGAACGCGCTATTGCTCAGCGTGAGCAGCGTGCCGGCCGTGCGCAGCACGACGCGATCGCCGTCGCGGACGCGGATCGTGATCGGCTGGCTCGCCGTCCCCTGCTTGCCGGTCAGGTCCATGACCTGCGCCCACACGGTCGTCGCGCCCGCCGTGGCGTTGCGCAGTTCGAGGGTGTCGCCTGCGCCCATCGCGGCGATGGCCGCCGCGATCGTCGCGTGCGTGCCCCCGGCGCCGTTCGAGTACACCACGTGCGTCGGACTGTCGATGACGGTGGGCTCAGCGATCGAGACGTAGACCGTCGCGGTCGCGGTCACGCCGCTTGACGCGCCCAGGGTGACCGCGGCGCTCGCCGCCGCGCCCGCGCCGTCGTAGCTCAGCGACGCGCCGGCAATCGTGACCCCGGCCGGCAGTCCGGTCGCCGAGTACGTGATGGGATACTGGTCGGGGTTTGCGAGCCGCGCGGCCAGGTCGATGACGGCCGGCGTCCCGCGCGTCCAATACACGTCGGATGTGTCCGACCAGGCAAACGGCACGGCGATTTTCGTCAGTACCGACACGGCTCACCATGAATCCCGGCCCGGCGCACGCGGTCGATGCGGTTGTCCGCGAACTGATGTGCTGGCCGGGGCCGGGCCGGAAAGAAAAACGGCCTCCTGGGAGGCCGAGGCGATGACGGCAGGGATGGTCCGCCACCGAGGGTCTGGTGCGCGTCGTCAGTCACGCGCGCTGGCACATATACCCACTTTTTCCGGGTCGTGTGTCTAGATTTGCCTAGGCGCTCAACCACGCCTCGACGTACGCCTTAGCGACCGCGACGCGCTGCCAGTATTTCGCCCGGCTCATCGCGAGCGCCTGGGCCTTGTCCTCGACCGGCGCGCGCGCGACGTAATGCACGTCGAGCATATTGCGCAGCTCGATCCGCATCGACTGGTAGGCGCGATGCACGTCGAGCGCCTGGCCGACGTAGACCTCCGGGTAGTGCTGCTCGACGCGACCGATGGAGCGCGCGCCGGAATGCAGGTCGCGCCGCGCGCCGAGCGTCGAGCGGACCGCGCCGAGGAACTGCGCGGCCGTCGCCCCGCGCATCTCGGGATCGTCGAGGCCGAGCAGGTGGCGGCGCACCGCCGCCCAGTCCCGGCAGGCCGAGTCGACCCAGTCTGCCCGGCGCCGGCCCACTACAGCCACCCCCCACAGCGCGTGAGCGCGAGGGCGAAGCCGAGGAAGGCCAGCGCGTAGACGACGGTCCAGACGTCGGGCTTGTGTTTCATCTCTGCGCCCCCCTGACCCCAGGCGTCACCGAACTGCCCCGACGGCCTGCAGGGCGTCGTCGACGCTGCGGACGACGTAGACGGGCAGGCCCTCTGCGCGGGCGAGGTCGGTTTCCTGCGCGCTGGTGAGCCGGCCGCGCCGACCGGACTTCACCTCCAGCACCGTGAAACGGCCTGAGCGGCCGCACAGCAGGTCGAACGGCCGGGCCAGTTGCCAGACCCGGCAGCCGGCCGATCGCAGCGCCTGGATGATCTCAGGCTCGATGGCGTCGCGTTTGGCCGCCCGGCGGTGGAGGCTCACGGAAGGCGCCCCAGAGGCCCACCACGCGACGATCGGCCTGACCCGCTACCCATGCCTACCCCTGCCCCGATCGTTGCACCTGTGGCGCTACGCACAAGCTCATACGGCATTTCTGGGGTCCACCCTCCGCTCGGTTTGACCCGCCACCCTTTTTCGCGCAGTTCGTCGGCGGTCAGGCACCGCCGGCCGTGGTGCGGCGCAGCAATGGCGTACTTCCCGATTCGGTGACGGTCGAAATTGCTCACGGTCGAGAACGTGAGCCCGCACGCCCGGCACAGGCACGCCTTGCCCGAGAGCCTCACGGCTGCACCGCGGCTGCCGTGAGCGCGTCGTCGAGGCAGCGCGCCTGCGCCTCCCTCCGCCCAGGGGCCCGCCAGGCGGCCGGCGCCATATCGGCCGCCGTGTGGCTGGGCCAGCGGGTCCATTCGGGGTCGGGTTTGCCGACGAGGCGGCCGGAGATGCGGAGTGGTCCGAACGTCTCACGCGCCGCTTCGGCCAGTTCCAGGCACCCTGCATCGGCGAGTAGCGCGCGTGTTTCGGCGCTTCGCGCCTGTACTCGGCCAGCAAGTCGAGCCAGCTTTTCGTCGAGTTCGGCATCGGTGGTCACGGCGGCATCGCGGCCAGCGTCGGCAGGCCGAGCTTGCGAGCGACATCGGCGTTTTCCGCCGCCGCTCGCTTACGCGCTTCGGCGATCTCGGTTTCCGTCGGTGGCCGCTCGCGTTTCGGCGCCGATCCGCTGGCCTTCGGCTTCAGCGCGAAAAGTCCTTGCCAGCCGTTCGCGATCGACTGCTCGACGACGGCCGACTGATCGCACCCGAATGCGGCCAGCTCGCGCTGGGCGGCCGGTAGCGAGACCGGCTTCAACGGCTTGCGAATTTCTCGGCGGTAGTCGTGCCAGCGCTTCCACACGGCCGGATCGAGTCCGGGCGGCAGCTCGGGGGCTGCTTCGGGGGCTTGGCCTGGCGAGTCGTCGCGCGCGCACGCGCGCTTTACTTCCCTTCCCTTCACTTCCTTACTCTTCCCTTCCCTTACTGAGTCGCCACTACAGTCCGCACTGTCGTCCGGACTACAGTCGCCACTACAGTCCGCGCTGCAGTAGATCGCGACGCCTTCACGCGCCAATTTCGACCTTACCCAGCGCGGCGCATGGTCGTGCCAGTCGTGGACGGTGAACCGGTGCACGGGGTCGGCGTCGATAAAGCCGGCCTCGCGCAGCGCCAGAAGGAACACTTCTGGTCGTCCCATCCAGTAACACGCACGGGCAATGGCGCCGTCGGGCCACTTGCCGATGTTCCCTTGCGGTGCCTGCTTGCCGGTGAAGGCCCACAGCAGCTCCAGGTGTCCGAGCGCGGTCGGCAACTCGACGCCGAGCCGCGCGGCGAAGTCGAAGGTCTTGGGGTGATCGAGCGCGTCGAGCTTCATGCGGCCCTCGCGGCGGTCCACGACACGAGCATTGCGTCGCGGATCGCGTCGCGCAGGACGCTCTCCGGCACGCAGATCGACATCGTCTGATAACGCTTGTTGTCGGCGAAAATGACCTGGAAACCCATCGCCCCGCGCTTCGCGGCGGCCATCCAGTCGCGGTGATAAAGCCGCCACACACGGCGTAGCTCCTGGAACGGAAGCAGCAGACAGCGCTCCGTGGGCGTCCACGCATAGGCGATGTAGTCGCAGGCCAGATCCTTCGCGACCCAGCCGGGAACGACGCCTTTACCGTCACGCCAGACCGACCAGACCTCGAGCAGTACGTCGCCGTAATCCTTGGAACGCACCTTCTCGTCGACCGTGAGCGTCTTGCCACTCTTGAGCGTCAGCACGCGATCGATACCCCCGCGCTGCGCCCACCCGTCCTGACGGACGCTCACCATCGTGGCGAGGTCTGGAAATGCCGCCTGGTACACGCGCGGCCACCACTCCGCATCCTCAGCGGCGTGCGATTTCGCGAGCGATGTCGCGAAGTCATGCTGCACTCTGGTTCCCCCACACGGCCCAGCCATCACGAGGGGAGCGACAGAACAACTCGACCTTGGGTAGCGCCGGATACATGCGCTCAATGATCTCAGCGAACTCGGCAGGCTTGGCACTGTGCCTGCCGCGGTCCGCCGTTACGACGGAGCCGACGCGGGCCGCTGGCGGTGGTGCAGGCATGTCGCCACGCGTCGCCACGAGCAGCAGCTCGTGCTGCTGGCGGAAGTAATACCCCATGCCGATCTGCGGCTTGCTCCAGACCGCGCAGGTGCGGTACGTGAACCCCCATGCTTCGACGACGCGCATCGCCTCGGCGAGCTTGGGGCTCGTGGCCCAGAGGAACAGCACGGCGGCGTCGGTGGCCAGGTCCGGGACCGGCAGCGCGCAGATGTCGTCGAGCGACATGGTCGGGTAGTGGTTCTCGATCTCGCGCGAGACCGACTCGGCGTGTTCGTATCTCCACGGCGGGTCGGCGTAGATGACCGGGTAACGGCGCGAGGTGCTGAGCTTCGGCGACGGCTCGGCCATTGCGGCGATCTTCTGCACGCGCTCCTCACGACGCGCCTCGGCCTTCTGGGAGCGGATCTGCTTCGCGGCTTCGAGGATCTCCCGCTCGCCTCGCGCGACGATCTCGGTCTGTTCTTCCTTCGGCAGCTCGGCGACGTCGGCGGCAGCGCTGACGCTGACCTTGCCGGACTCTACCGCCTGCACGAGTTCGGGGGCGCCTTCGTTCTTCACCTTCACCGCGCGCTGTACGGCGGCGCGACTGACGTTCAGAAGTTCGGCGGCGCGCGGCTGTGAAACTGCTTCAATTGAGGCAGTTTCCGCCGGCCGGCCTTCACCGAGGTTCGCCAGCTTGGCCGCCACCATTGCCCGCTGGCTTTCGTCCAGGTGCCGACGGTGCAGATTGAGTGACACGACCCACGCCAGCGGATCCTCGCCACGGAACGTCTCGAAGAACGGCTCGCGGCCCGCCGCCTCGCACGCGCGCCAGCGGTTGCGGCCGTCTAGGATCATGCCGTCGAGCGTGGTGATCGGCTCGCGCAGGCCGTGCGCCTTGATGTCGGCCACAAGCTCGTCGAACTCGCGGCCCTGCATGAGCGGGAACAGCTCGGAGAGTGGGTGGAACTTCACAGAGCACGTCCCCGGCTGCGGTCCACCCGCAGCGAGTCAGCGCAGCGCGCTGCCCGTGGACGGGGACGAATTGGGCTCACCGCGTGATCCTCGGGATCGATGTACCGTGGCGGCGATCCCAGCGCAGCCGTGGGCGGCGGTCGTAACTCATGCGGCGCGGCTCTTGCGCGCAGCGAGAAAATCATGCAGCCGCTGAACGCGGCCGATGGCCGGATCGGATTCGTACTCCCCGGCGAATTTCTTCAGCCAC
>JAYRRR010000022.1:0-32342 GCA_041910015.1 Steroidobacteraceae bacterium | reverse complement strand
CGGCGCGCTGCCGGGCCGCCTGCAGCCGCGCCAGCGTCGGCGCGTCGAGTGCGTCGGCGCCGGCCTCGAAAACCGCGCGCGCGCGGCGCTCGAATGACTCGAACCCGTGGTCTTCGGTCATCATGTCCACACCTCGGCGAGTTCCACGCGCAGCGCCTGCAGCGCGCGGAAATAATGCGTCTTCACGCTGCCTTCGGAACAGCCCATCGCCGCCGCGGTCGCGGCGACGTCGAGGCCCTCGAGACAGCGCAGCGAAAAGGCCTCGAGCTGACGGGTCGGCAGGCGGCGCAGGGCGCCTTCGAGGTGCTCGATCGCTTCGCTCGCGACGAGCCGCTCACCGGGCCCGGGCGCGTGATCGGCCACCTGCTCGAGCGGATCGGGCGCACCGTCGTCGTCGACGTGCGCAGCACCTCCCGGCAACAGTCCGAAAAACCGGCGTCGCACGCCGGTGCGGCGCTGCTGGTCGTGGATCGCGTTGTAGAGGATCCGGTAGAACAGCGGGCGCCACTCCCCGGCCGGTCGCGACGCGTAGTGCTCGGCGAGCCTGAGCATCGCGACCTGCACGGCGTCGTGCGCGTCATCGGCGTCGCGCAGCGCGAGCCGTGCGATCCGGAAGGCGCGGCGCTCAACGTCCGCGAGAAAGCGGTCCAATTCGCGGGCGTGCGCGGCGTCCAGGCGGTTCTCCTCGCGCGCGGCGGCCGAAACGGGCCCCGGACCGCGAACGGTGTCGTCGAGACTAGCAAAACCCGTCATCCGGTAGACTGCCGCCCCCCGCGGATCCATGATCGATGCGACAAGAACGCGTGCGCGGTCAGTGGGTTGACGCGTCCCGATGGCAGCCGGAGATGTTCACGTCCACCCACGCCGATCGCAGCACGCTTGTCAAGCCCCGGCGCAGCGGCGGGCCGCGTTCGGCAGGCGCGGACCTTGCGGCTCCAAGCCTTTGAATCTAAAGGCAAATGGACTCCGCGGCGATTTTGTGGTCAGTTCCCAAAACCTCTCGGCGGATTCGGCACTTGGGCCACATTCACGCAAGTCATCCACAAAGTTGTCCACAGGCGCTGTGGACAACACATCCGGTTCGCCGGTCGTGACGGAACCGCTGCTCGGCGTCGCGCTCGACGCCCCGTTACGGCGGCTGTTCGATTACCGCTCGCCGCCCACCGTGGCTCCGCCCGGCCTGCGGCCGGGCCAGCGCGTCTGGGTGCCGTTCGGGCGCCGCAAGGTGGTCGGCGTGGTGGTCGAGCTGCGCGAGGGATCCGACGTTCCCGAGGGCCGGCTCAAGAGCGCCATTGCCGTCATCGACGACACGCCGATTCTCGATGCGACGCTGCTCGACCTGCTGCGCTGGGCGGCGGAGTACTCCCGGCATCCGCCCGGCGAGGTGATCGCCGCGGCGTTGCCCGTCGCCCTGCGCCAGGGCGCCGAGGCCGAGGCAACGCTGGAGCGCTGGGTGCTGAGCGCCGCGGCGCGGACGGGTGACGTCCCGCCGCTCGGCTCGCGAGCCAACCGCCTGCGTGAAATGGCGGACTGGCTCGGTGCGCACGAGCCCGCGGGCGCCGCCGAACTCGCCGCAGTGTCGCCGCGCTGGCGCGACCACCTGCGGGAACTCGAAAGACGCGGCTGGGTGACGCGCGTGCGTGGCGCGGCCGACGCCGTCGAGCCGGCCGGTGCCAGTGAGCCGTTGCCCGGGCCATCGCTCACACCCGAGCAGGCAACGGCCGTGGACGCGATCGCCGCGGCTCACGGCCGCTTCGCGCCGTTCATGCTGCACGGCGTGACCGGCAGCGGCAAGACCGAGGTCTACCTGCGCGCCATTGCGGACGTCGTCGCGCGCGGCGACCAGGTGCTGGTGCTCGTGCCGGAAATCTCGCTGACGCCGCAACTCGTGGCGCGCTTCGCGGCGCGCTTCCCCGGTCCGCTCGCGGTGCTGCATTCGGGCCTCACCGACACGGAGCGCCTGCAGGCCTGGCGCGCGGCGCGTGCCGGGACGGCGCCGATCGTCATCGGCACGCGTTCCGCCGTGTTCGCGCCGCTCGCGCGACCCGGACTGCTGGTCGTCGACGAGGAGCACGACGCTTCGTACAAGCAGCAGGAAGGCTTCCGCTACTCGGCGCGCGACCTCGCACTCGTCCGGGCGCAGCGGCATGGCATCCCGATCGTGCTCGGCTCGGCGACACCCTCGCTCGAGAGCCTGGAACGCGTGCGTGCCGGACGGACGCGGCTGCTCGAGTTGCCGAACCGCACGGCGGGCGCGAAGCCACCGACCCTGCATCTCGTCGACCTGCGCGCGCACGCCTCGACGCAGGGCATGGCGACGCCGACGATCCTCGCCGTGCAGCGCCACCTCGCGGCGGGCGGCCAGGTGCTCGTCTACCTGAACCGGCGCGGTTACGCGCCGACGCTGTTCTGCCCCGGCTGCGGCTGGGTGGCGCCCTGCCCGCGCTGCGACGCCCGCTTCACCGTGCACCAGCGCGAACGGTCGCTCGAATGTCATCACTGCGGCACGCACCGCCCGATTCCGGCGACGTGCCCGGTCTGCGGCGAGCCGGTGAAGCCCGTCGGGCAGGGGACGGAGCGCGTCGAGGAGACGCTCGCGGCGATCTTTCCGGACGTGCCGCTCGCCCGCATCGATCGCGATGCGATGCGCCGGCGCGGCGCGCTCGAGGAGACGCTGCAGCGCGTGCACGACGGCACCGTCCGGCTGCTCGTCGGCACGCAGATGCTGACCAAGGGACATCACTTTCCCGAGGTGAGTCTCGTCGTCGTGCTGAACGCGGATCAGGGGCTGTTCGGCACCGACTTCCGTGCGTCGGAGCGCCTCGCGCAGACCATCGTGCAGGTGGCGGGCCGGGCCGGCCGCGCCGGGCGGCCGGGCGAGGTGCTGATTCAGACGGAATACCCGGGTCATCCGCTGCTGCAGCAGCTCGTGTCGGGCGGCTACGACGCCTTCGCGACCGCCGCACTCGTCGAGCGCGAGCAGGCGCGGTGGCCGCCGTTCGCGCGTGTCGCCCTGCTGCGCGCGGAAGCGGCGGGCCGGGCGACGCCCACGGCGTTCCTGGAGCAGGCACGGTCGCTGGCGGAACGTTGTCGCGGCTCCGATCCAGTCGACGTACTGGGCCCTGCAGCGGCGCCCATGGAACGGCGCGCCGGGCATTTCCGCGCGCAGTTGCTGCTGCACGCCGCGTCGCACTCGCCACTGCAGCGCGTGCTCGCGCGCTGGGTACCACTGCTCGAAGAAGCCCCCATCGCACGGAAAGTGCGATGGGCGCTGGACGTCGACCCGCTCGAGCTGTTCTAGACCTGTCCCTGCAGTCCGGCCAGGCTGGTGCGCAGCCGGCGCAGGCCGTATTTCTTCCGGCTGAGCACGGTGTCCCGGCAGGCGCCGGTGGCCGTGACCATCGCCTCGATGCTCTGCTCCGCCATCCACAGCCGGATCACCACCCGCTGGGGCTCCGGCAGTCGATCGATCGCCTGTCGGACCGCGCCCGTTACGTGCGCGCAGTGACACAAATTCGCCGGGTCGGCTGCGCCGTCTGCCGGATCCGATTCCACCAGAGACGCGATCGTCAGCGCATCGTGCACAACCGTCCGCGCGGAACCGTGTTTGCGGACGCATTCGTCCAGAAACAGGTTTCGCGCTGCCGCGAACAGGTAGCTGCGCATCGCGGCATCGTCGTCCGGCAGGAAGCGGCCGGCACGTGCGGCCTCCAGCATCTTGAGCCACAGCTGCTGCGCAAGGTCTTCGGCGACCTCGGTGCGACGCGTCAGGCTGCGCAGGAAGCCACGCAGCATGTCTCCGTAGCGTGCGGCAAGCACGGCAAAGCGCACTTCGATCTCGGAGTCGGCATCCAGGGCAGGGCCGGGCGCAATGCCGGTCGACGCCCGTATCAGACCCAGTCTCGTGGTGTGCTCCGGTTCACGCCTGGCCGTGACGGCGGCATCGTCGCGCATTGGCTTCCCGTCCCCTTCGATGTGACGGGCCATTGGACGACGCAAGTCTGCGAGGAGACCTGAGGGCGACCTGAATTCGGGCTCAAGGATCTCTCAACAGGGCGGCAGGCCCGTCGTGCGGGTTCGTCGCGCGGCACTGGGCGACCCGCTGGTCGGACCCTTGCGGCTGCGTATACTCCAGCCGGGGGGCGATCGGGACCAGATGACAGGCCGGCCAAAGGACGCACGAGCGGGCGACGCCACGTCGTTCAAGGTCGGGGACTGGCTCGCCGTTCCGACACGGGACCTGCTCATTCGGGGTCCTGACCAGGTCAAGATCGAACCCCGGTCCATGGAGGTGCTGCGGCGCCTGGCTCGACTGCCGGGCGCGGTCGTGTCGCAGGCGGAACTCGAGGCCGACGTCTGGCCCGGCGTCATCGTCACTTCGCAGTCGGTGTACCAGGCGATCGCGCAGCTCAGGCGTCTGCTGGGAGACGATCCGCGCGCCCCTCGCTATATCGAAACCGTACCGCGTCGCGGCTACCGGCTGGTAGCACCGGTCTCGCTGGTGGCACCGGTCTCGACCGTCGAACCGGCACCCCAGGTCGAGGCGGAGGCTCCGGTCATGACTCCGGCCATTGCTCCGGCGACGGCTCCAGCCATGGCACCACCCGGCGCGGCGCCGGCTCGCCGCGGCAGCGCGCGCGCGTGGCGATACCGGGTCGCCTTCGCGGTGCTGGCTGTCGCCCTGATACTCGTCGCGGGCTGGCACTACTGGCCGCGCTGGCAAGCGCAGCGCAGCCCGTCGATCGCGGTACTGGCATTCCAGGACCTGAGCCGCGATCGGAACCAGGCCTACCTGGTCAACACGCTGATCGAGGAACTGACCAGCGGCCTCGGCCAGGTCGACGGACTGCGGGTGGCGGCGAGGGACTCCGCCCGGATCGCCTCCGGCGGCGACGACAGCGTCGCAGCCATCGGCCAGCGGCTCGGTGTCCGCCACGTCCTGCACGGCAGCGTGCAGCGCATCGGCGATCGCGTCCGGGTGACGGCGGTGCTCGTCGACACGGGCACGGGCTTCGAAACCTGGTCGCAGACCTTCGAGCGCCCTGCCGCCGCCATCGCGCAACTGCCCGGCGACATCGCCGGTGCGGCGGCCGGCGCGATGGGGTTGGCGCTCATCGGCGACCCCGGCGTGCGCGGCAGCCGCGTCGGCACCCGCAGCCCCACGGCCTACGACTACTACATGCTCGGGCAACAGAGCTACGCCGTACGCACGGCCTTCTCGCTCGACGAGGCCGAGCGTTACTTCCAGCAGGCCATCGAGGCGGACCCCGCGTTCGCGGCCGCCTATGCCGCGCTCGCCGATGTCCACGTGGCGGAGTTCTACTTCGCCAACCGCCAGCTGTCAGAGACCCTCGATCTGGTGTTGCCGCTCGTGAAGCAGTCGCTCGAAATCGATCCGGCGTTCGGCTTTGCGCACGCCCTGCTGGGCTGGGCGGAACTGGAGCGGGGCGATTTCAGTCAGGCACGTGCCACGCTGGGCAAAGCGGTCGCCATGTCGCCGAACAACGCCAAGGCACGCATGTGGCTCGGCAGCGCTCTGCTGGCCGATGCCAGGCCGCGCGAGGCCCTCGCCGAACTGGACCTCGCGGCCGGCCTCGACCCGTTGAATGCCATGGTGCACGTGCGCCGTGCGCTCGTGCTCGATGCGCTCGGTCGCCATGACGCCGCCATGGAAGCGGCGAACCGCGCCCGGACCCTGGCGCCCAGGCACCCGAACCCGTGCTGGACGCTGGCACTGATCGCGATGTCGCGCGGCGACCTGCGGCAGGCGATTGCGGAGTACGAGGCGGCGCTCGCGCTGGATCCGGCGCGTTCGGACCTGCGCGTGCAGCTTGCGACCCTGCTGCTGGACGCCGGCCGTGTGGACGACGCGCAGCGACAGCTCGCGGAGGCGGCGCGCCTGGCCCAGAGCAGCCACGCGTTCCTGACTGCCCAGGGTTACCTGGCGCTGCTCGCGGGCGACCGCAGCAGACTCGCCTCCATCGCGGAATCGCTGGCATCCATTGATCCGCGCAATCGCTTCTACCTGCTGGACGCCGCCAACCAGATGGCGCTCGCGGGCAGGTACGAGAAGGCCATCGGGCTGTTCGATCGCGCGCGTGACGCAAATCCGGACACCGTCCTCGACGACCTCTGGATGATCCGCTGGGGGCTCGAGACCGGGCCGTCGTGCCTGACGCTGGCGTACGGCGCGACGGGCCGGCTCGGTGAACGCGCCGACCTCGTCGCGCGCACCCGGCGCTTCCTTTCCGATGCGCAGCGACGCGGCGTGCGGTACTGGGGCATCCCCTATCAGCGGGCAGCCCTGGCGGCGCTGGAGGGCGATGCGCCCGACGCCCTGGCCCTGCTGGACGAAGCCGCAGCGGCGGGCTGGCGTCGAATCTGGTGGGCACGTACCGACCCGGCGTTGGCGAGCCTGCACGGACTGCCGCAGTTCGAGCAGCGGCTCGAGCGCCTTCGCATGCAGATCCAGGCAGCCCCCGCCGGCGCCCGCGACTGATCGCGGGCGCTGGCGGGGCGCGTCAACCGGTCACGATGGGCGGGATGGCCCGTGCGGGTGCCATCCCCTGCGTGATCAGCTCGATGGCTGCGATTGCAAAGGTCGGGTGTTCGATGCAGACGATGCCGTCGGCGAAGTTCGTGGTCGCAATCCGGTGATATTCGAGCTGCGCGGCGATCATCGTGCCGTAGTACAGCGCGGCCAATATGAATGCGAGGATCACTGCAGCGCAGGCCACGACCACCTCTGGCAGCGCCGCGACAGCCGTGAGGACGATCGGTGACGCGGTGATGCCCACGCTCGCGGCGATTGCCAGGAACTCCGGACTCAGCGCGGCCAGGACGGACAAGGCCGCGGCCCACGAACCAAGCAGTTCCATGCCGCTGTTGCTGAGCGCCATGTTCGTGGCGCACTGCGCAGTGACACAGACCTTGATGCCGTAGGGCAGCACGATGTTGCCGCCGCCGAAGTCGAGCGGCGTGGTGAGTTGCAGCAGGCCCCACCTGCCCTGCAGCAGGCACTTGCCAAAGACGCCAAAGAACCCGGTGAACTCCTTGAGAAGATCGATTGCCGCGGCGATGTCCTTGTCGGTGAAAGGCCGTCTCGGCTGATCGACCGTGATCTTGCCGACCAGGCCCGGGACGTCCCAGGGGCTCGGCCACGTGCCGACGGCGGCCCTGACACAGATGACGATGGTCCGGGTGACCTCCTCGACGACAGTCCGCAGCACCTCGACCACGCCCACGACGACGTCGACGAAGCCCTTGGCCACACAAATGCCCGCCGCACAGACCCCGGCAGCCGGGCCGAGAGCACTGCAGCCCGCGCTCCGAACCTCCCGGTCGTAGCACTCCTGATACTGCTGCTCCGCCGATTTCCACACGTTCACCGCCTCGGTGACGGTCCGCGTCACGGTCTCCGTGACCGTCGTGGTCGTGCAGCTGAGCATCGACCTCGCCCCGAGTGCGCCGGCGCCGGCGGCCAGCATCCTGCCGAACCTGGGCTCAAGCCGGCCCTTGTACTGAAGCGCAACCACCGGCAACGTGGTGTGCAGCGCGGATCTCAACAGCATGATGCCACGAGCCTTGTTGGCGTCCTTGGCGATGGCACCGATCAGCACCTTGACCGTATCGGCCGTCCATGCCGTCAAGGCACCGGCCTTGCCGAATCGCACACCGGCACTGGTCAGCAGGATCATGCTGTCGTCGGTGCCGATCCGCACGCTCGGCGATCGAACGGCGAGGTTCAGCGCGGCGAGCCCGCCGGCGGCCATCACGAATGCCGGCAGGAGGACGCCTTGCGTGTTCGTGACCCGCACCTCGCCGAAGGGCCCGACGAGCCCGTCGGCGGTCTTGTTTTTCGTGAACGAGAGCGACGGCGGAACCTGCGGTGCCGCTTCGACCGCACCCAGCCAGGGCATGGTCAGGATCGCACCTGCGAACGCACTGCGCAGCAGATCGCGTCGCGTGAAGTCGATATCGGACATCGGGGTTGCGGCTGATTCGCTCATGTCGATGCTCCCCTCGGTGGATCTGATTGGCCATCGGGCGACGGCTGTACCGATGAACGACGAACGAACGGCAGCCAATGGTTCATGACCCTGGCGTAACGGTCAGAAATGACGGAAGCGGATCGTCACTTCCCGCGGCGTGACCTGTCCGCTCGCCAGCTCTTCTGCCGACACGCCATCGAGCGCGAAGCTCGTGCCGTCCTCGACCGACACTTTGCGGATGTCGCGCGTCGGGATGGCCCGCACCGCCTGGCTCGGAAGCGTGGCGCAGGCCGGCAGCGCGAGTCCGGAATCGGCAGGAATCGTGTCGGGCACCCGCACGATGTCCCGCGTTGCGCTCACGAGGGCCGCCGAGGAGCACGGTTGCATCACCAGACGCAGTTGCTCGTCGCCGGTCATCGCCGTGAACTCATAGGGGCCGAGCCGGATCAGCTGGCCGGCGGCGAGTTCCTGCGTGTCGATCAGCCGCTGTTGTCCCGCCGGATTGATGTTGTAAATCTCCATGCGGCCCGGCAGGCTGGGGCGGAAGAACACGACGAAACGCTCGCCGGTGCGGAAATCCGGGGACGCGGGATCGACCAATGTCGTCGCACCCCCGGGGCCCAGCCGATGCACCTCGAAGGCGAGCCCGGCAGCGATGCCTTCATTCGGGACCATGGGTGCGGCCGGCAGTGCCGCCGGCAGCACCGCCTGCAGTGCCGCCGGACCGGCCCCGGGCAGTGGCGCTGCGGCCGCGACGGGCAGCGCGGCATCCGGCGCGAGCTTGCCTGCGGGCTCCGTGGACGGCCCGAGCTTCTTGCCGAACCAGTCGACCAGGCGACCCGTGATGACCTGCGCGATGCCGCCCAGCAATTCGCCCCCGTAGGCCTGCACGACCGTGGACAGCGTGGCGGCGAATGCCTTTTTCATCGACGGCGCGGCGTTCGCCCGCGGCGATTGCCACTGCGGCGGAATGCCCGCAGGCGCCATGACGGGTGACATGTAGGGGTCGGGCTGCATGTAGGGATCGGGCGGCATGATCTGGCCGGGCTGCAGGACCGGATTGGGTTGCAAAACAGGATCGGGTTGCAGGACCGGGCTGGGCTGCTGGACCGGATCGGGCGACAGGAAGGGGTCGAATGGCGGGACCGGGTCGGGTTGCGGAACCGGATCTGGTTGCAGGACCGGGGCGGATTGCGTGAACGGATCCGCCTGGCTGCCTGGATCCACCGGCGGCAGTTCCTGTCCGACCGCAGGACCCACGAGGCCGACGATGCCTGCCAGCACGAAAAAGATCGACGCGCGCTTCCCCGGCCTGCGGCGTGTGCTCAGTCTCATCGGCTCCGACTCCCAGGGCGTGGGCGGTCACGCGGGCCCGACCGTACTTCCCCAAAACGAGTCGCCTGCGGAATCTGGCTTACGGATGCCGCTGCGCCAGGCGGCCGCCGTGAATCGTCTATGCACTCGTCTGGCGCATTGCACCGGAGGTTGCCGTGACTTTGATCGACGCGAGCCGGGAGCCGGCCCGGCGCGGATGGCGCGTGGGGCTGGGCGGGCTGTGCGCACTCGCCTGTGGTGCGGGCGGCGTGGCGAATCCTGGTCCCCTGCCGCAGGCGGCAGCGCCCGTGTCGCAGGCCGCGCAGGCCGACCAGTGGCTGATCGTCGACTGCCTGCTGCCCGGTCAGGTCCGCACGCTCGGGCAACGCACGGTCTACGTCAGCGCGCGTCGCCCCGCCCGTATCCCGGCCCGCGATTGCCGGATTCGCGGCGGTGAGTACGTCGCCCATGACCGCGCCGACCTGCGCAGTGCTCTCGCGGCCTGGCTGCCGGCCGCCGAACAGGGCGACGTCGAAGCACGGGAGATCGTCGGCGAGATCTACGAGCGCGGGCTCGGCGTCGCGCCCGACTTCGTGGCTGCGGCCCGATGGTACCGACTGGCGGCGGAGGCAGGCAGCCGGCGGGCACAGGTCAATCTCGGCCACCTGTACGAACGGGGTCTGGGGGTTGCTGCAGATCCGCGCGCGGCGCTCGAGTGGTACGCGCGTGCGGCCGGCAGCGGCGCGCCGGTCGAGATCGACGTCGACACACCCGCGATCCCTGCCGGTCCGCCGCCGGACGTCATCGAGCGTGCTCGGCTCGAGGCCCGCGTGCGCGAACTGGAGACTTCGCTCGAGGGGCTGCGGACCGAACTCGCCGCGGCCCGCCAGGCCGCCGCCGCGTCGCAGGCCCGGACCGCCGCCGAGCAGGCCGCGGCAGACGAACGCGCCGCTCGCCTGGTGGAGCGCGAACGCGAACTCCTCGCGCAGCGTGCGGAAGCCGAGCGGCTCGGCCGCCAGCTCGCCGACGCGGCGGCTCTCGCCGCGCGTCGGGAGGCGGAAATCGAGCGACTCGAGGCTCCGGTACGCGAGGGCCTGCTCGCCGGCCCCGAACTCGCCCTCATCGAGCCGCAGGTCGTCGCGACCCGGGACATCGTGCCCGTGGCCAGGTTGCCAGCGGGCCAGCGACAGGTCGTGGGGCGCGTCACCGCCCCCGCCGGACTCGTCGCACTCACGGTGAACGACCATCCGGTCGCGGCCAACGAGCTGGGCGTGTTCGTGGCCTCGCTCGCCGTGGCCGACGACCCCGCGCCCGTGCGCATCGTTGCAGTGGACCGCCAGGGCAAGCGCGGGGAGTTGCGGTTCGACGTGCGTTCGGCCGCTGGCGCAGGTCCGCGCACCCCAGGGGACGCCGCGACCGTCAATCGCAGGCTCCCGGCAGGTGTCGACTTCGGTTCGTACCACGCCCTGCTGATCGGCAACGACGACTACCGCTCCCTGCCGGACCTCGCCTCGCCGGTCAACGACGTCACCGATCTCGCGCGAACCCTCCGGCAGCGCTATGGCTTCGAGGTCACGGTCCTGACCAACGCCGACCGCTACCAGATCCTCTCGGCACTCAACACGCTGCGCGAGTCGCTCACCAGTCGCGACAACCTGCTGATCTACTACGCCGGGCACGGCGAGCTCGACGAGGTCAACCAGCGTGGCCACTGGCTGCCGGTCGATGCCGAGCACGACAGCACGGCCAACTGGATCCCGACCACGGCGATCACGGACATCCTGAACATCATGCAAGCCAGGCAAGTGCTGCTGGTGGCGGATTCCTGCTACGCGGGCGCGCTCACGCGCTCGGCCATGGGCCGGCTCGACACCGGCATGACGGATGCGGAGCGCCTGCACTGGTACCGGACGATGGCCAGCAGGCGCTCGCGCACGGCCCTGACTTCAGGGGGCCTCGCGCCGGTCATGGATGCCGGCGGCGGACGGCATTCGGTATTCGCGAAGGCACTGCTCGAGGTCCTCGATGCAAATGTCGAGGCGCTCGACGGACAGCGGCTGCACCGCGAGGTCGCGGCGCGCGTCGCCTACGCAGCCGCGAACCTGCGCTTCGATCAGGTGCCCGAGTACGCGCCGATCCGTTACGCCGGTCACGAGGCGGGGGAATTCTTCCTGGTGCCGCGCCCCTGAGCGCGGTCAGCGATCCGTTCACGCCCGCTGACACGAGCGGGCCATGTCAGAACTCCACGCGCAGACCGAGCGCCGCCCGCTCGCGCTCATACTCGTCGTGCCCCAGCAGCACGGAATAGTCCGCGAAGCAGGTCCAGCCGCCGGGCAGGATCGCCGACAGGCTGAACCCCGCGACGACGGAGTCCTCGTCCTGCCCGCCGCCGGCCTGGACGTACTCCGTGCCCGAGGCGTCGAGCACATAGCGGCTCACGACGGTCGGCGCATCGTCGTCGAACTCGCGCTGGTACTCGAGCCGGAGCTGCGGCACGAACACCCCGGAGCGGGCGCTGAAGGCGTGGCTTGCGCGCAGGCCCGCGTGCCCGAGGAGCGAGTCCCGTTCCGCGCCGTCGAAGCGCATGTTGAGCCCCGAGCCGCCGGGATCACGCTCGGTGTAGGCGTCCACCTCCGAATGCGTCGCCGTCAGTCCCAGGTACGGTCCGAAGCCGAGCGCATTGCGGTGGAGGTCGAATCCCGCGTTGACGCTCGCCCAACCCACGGTGCGCATCGCATCGCCGACGACCCGCGCGTCGACCTGCGGCCGGGTGCGAGTCGCCTCCTGGAAGACCGCGTTGCGGCGATAGGTCCCGTCGTGCCGCTCGTAGCCGGCACTGGCCTCGACGAAGCCACCGGCGCCGAGCCCGAACGAGCCGAACAGGGTCAGGTACGTGGCGTCCGACTCGACCGAGCCCGCATGACTTGCCGGCACGAAGTTGAACCCTGCCGCCTCGGCATCGAAGTCGTAGCGGGTCTGCTCGATGCCGGCGAGTGCGCCGACCACGGCGCGCTCGGACAGCCGATAGTCCAGGCCGATCTCGAGGCCGCCGCTGTCGCCCTCGTAGCCGCGTCCCGAGCCTGCGTTCGAGCCGACATCGCGCTCGAACCACAGGCCATGCACGTTGAACAGCAGGCTGAACGGCCCCGCCACGAGCGTCGCATCGGCCTGCGGATCAGCCTGCTCACCCTCGCGCAGGCGGTCGCCACGCTCGCGCGCGGCCTTGCTGCGGGCCTGCGCGAGGCCGGCGGCGGTCGAGGTCTGGCTCAGGTTCTGGCTCGGATTCAGCGAGGACTCGCTGTCCCCGGACAGGTCGCCGAGGCCGCCCGGTGTCTCGGCGCAACGTGTTGCGAGCGCCCCGCTCGGGGCACCGCAGGCCTCGAGGAAGAACGCCTGGAATGCGGCATCGGCCGCACGCACGTCGGCGGCGGCCAACACGGTCCCGGCCACCGCAATGCGGCAGGCAATCGGTGCAAGTCGCATGACGGCAGTCCTCGTGGCAAGGGTCCCTTCGCTACAACGATCCACGCACGACAACTGGTGCACGCGACCGGCCACGCCTCGAACCAGATTGCACCCGCCAGTCGTCCCTTGCACATGAGCTCTGGTGCGGGCATGCGGAAATCGAGGATGCTGCCGCTGCTGCTTGCCGTCCTCGGTGCAACTCCGAGCCTCGCCCAGCAGTTCGAAGCGCGTCCGGGCCTGCAGGCGCTCGCGACGAACGCCACCGGTGTCTTCGAAATCGGCGCCGTGGGCCTCGGGCAGATCGAGACCGTGCTGCGCGCGCTCGTGCACAACGGACAGATTCTCCAGGTGCACAGTCGACACGGGGGCCAGTGGCTCGCCAAGCGCAGCGGATCCGTAGGCGGCAAAGCCATCACTCCCACGAGGCTCGACGCGTTGGCACAAATCGCCGGTGGTCTCGACGTGGACGTACGCTGCGCCTCACCCGACGTGCGTGCCTCGTTCGCCCGCGCAGCCGACATCGTGCTGCTGGCCGATCCAGCAGACTGCCGGGCGCGAGCCAACTCTGCGTCGACCGAAAGTGGGCAGTCCGGGTCGATCGTGGCCGGCACCACACGCATCGCCTGCCACGCGGGTGGCTGTCGCGTGCTGCATGGCAGTGGGACGCCACCGGCCGGGTTCCAGGTCAGGATCAACCCGGGGCCCGCGACGTGGGGCTTCGAGGGCTATGGCATCGTCGCGGTCTGGACGATCCCCGACGACTGAGGGATGCGCGCCTGACACTCGCTCCGCTCCACGAGTCTCTGCTGCTCACCCCTGCGGCGACTCCGACGGGCGCCCGGCGGCGACCCGCTCGGGCTGTCCTGAGTGGTCTCGCTTCGCTCTGCGGAATTCCCTAGACTGGCTGGTCTCGCCGACCATTCTCCCGACGGCAACGCATTGAAAGACCTGATAGAAACCCTGGTGCGGGACGCCCTCGCCGCCCTGCCGGACGAATTGCGTCCGTCGACTGCGGCCGCCGTGACGACGACGGTCGAGCGAACCCGCGACCCCGCGCACGGCGATTTTGCCTGCAACGTCGCGTTGCAGCTCGCCAGGGCGGCGAAGCGCAAGCCGCGCGATCTCGCGCAGGCCATCGTCGACGCCTTGCCGTCGAGCGACCGCGTGGCGCGCGTCGACGTCGCGGGGCCCGGATTCATCAACTTCTTCCTCGCGCCCGCGGCCTGCCACGCCGAACTGCTGAAGGTCGTCGACGAGGGCCGCGGCTACGGCCGCTCGTCGCTCGGCGACGGCCGGCGCGTGCTGGTCGAATTCGTTTCGGCGAACCCGACGGGGCCGCTGCACGTGGGCCACGGCCGTCACGCGGCCTTCGGTGCGTCGCTGTCGAACATCCTCGACGCGGCCGGCTACGTCGTGCACCGCGAGTACTACATCAACGACGCCGGCCGGCAGATGGACATCCTCGCCGCGAGCGTCTGGCTGCGCTATCTCGAAAGCTTCGGCGAGCAGTTCCCGTTCCCGAGCAACGGCTATCGCGGCGACTACGTGCGGCCGATCGCCGACAAGCTCGTCGAGCGCGCCGGCCGCAGCCTGTGGCGTCCCGCCGCCGAGGTGTTCACGAACCTGCCGCCCGACGCGCCCCTCGGCGATCAGGATGAATACATCGACGCGGTGATCGGGCGGGCGAAGCAACTGCTCGGTCCCGACGGCTTCCGCCAGGCCTTCGACCTCGCGCTCGGCGACATCCTCGCGGATATCCGTGACGACCTCGAGGAGTTCGGCGTCCGCTACGACCGGTGGTTCAGCGAGCGCAGTCTGGCCGAGGAAGGCGCCATCGACCACGCGCTCGACCTGCTGCGTGCGAACGGCGTCGTCTACGAGAAGGACGGTGCCGAGTGGTTCCGCGCGACCGGCTTCGGCGACGAGAAGGACCGCGTCGTCGTGCGCGAAAACGGCGCCAGGACCTACTTCGCATCCGACATCGCCTACCACCTGAACAAGTGCGAGCGCGGCTTCGAGCAGCTCGTCGACGTGCTGGGTTCGGACCACCACGGCTACATCGCGCGCGTGCGGGCGGGACTGGTCGCGATGGGCCGGCGCGGCGACTGCCTCGACGTGCGCCTGATGCAGTTCGTGACGCTCTATCGCGGCGGCGAGAAGGTGCAGATGTCCACGCGTTCCGGCGAGTTCATCACGCTGCGCGAGCTGCGCCGCGAGGTCGGCAACGACGCCGCGCGCTTTTTCTACGTCATGCGCAGCAACGAGCAGCACCTCGACTTCGACATGCAGCTGGCGGTCTCGCGCTCGAACGACAACCCGGTCTATTACATCCAGTACGCGCACGCGCGCGTCTGCAGCGTGCTGCGCCAGATGCGCGAGAAGGGCTTCGAGCACGACGAGACGCGCGGCCGCGCGAGTCTGGCGCGACTCGTCGAGCCGCACGAGCAGGCCGTGCTCGCGGCGCTGAGCCGTTACCCCGAGGTCGTCGAGGCGGCCGCCCAGCAGCGCGCACCGCACATGCTCGTGCACTACCTGCGCGAGCTCGCGACGGAGTTCCACGCCTACTACAACGCGCACCAGTTCCTCGTCGCCGACGCGGCGCTGCGCGACGCACGCCTCGTGCTGATACGCGGCGTGCGTCAGGTGATCTGCAACGGCCTTGCCCTGCTCGGCGTTTCGGCGCCGGAGGCCATGTAGCGTGGCGACGCCCGGCAGCGGCGGCCGCACGCTGAGCCGCGACTTCAAGGGCGTGCGCAGACACACGCACGTGAGGGTCGGTCAGGCATTCAGCGGCTGGGTCGGGCTCGGCGTCGGCCTCGCGGTGGGTCTCGCGGTCGCGCTCGGCGTGCACCTGCATTACCGCGGTCGGCTCGATGGCGGCGCCGAGCCGGTGCCGTCCCCGGCGCAAGCGCCCGCCTCCGAGGTCGCGACGGACGAGGCGATTCCGGACGCGCCCGAAGCCAGTCCGGAAGGCCCCGATTTCACATTCTACGACGACCTGCCGCGACAGGAAGTCGAGGTACCCGACGCACCGGCCCGCGGCAGCTCGCCCGCGCGGACTCCGCTGCCGACCGGAGGCGCGCTGCTGCAGGCGGGATCATTCAAGCAGGCGACCGAGGCCGAGAAGATGGTGGCACAGCTCGCGCTGCACGGCGTCGACGCGAAGATCCAGCGCGCGTCCGTCGACGACGAGACATGGTATCGCGTGCGCATCGGACCGATCGCGACCGTCGAGGAACTGCACATGGTGCAGTCGAAGCTGCGCGAGGCGGAGATCACGGCGACACCGGTGACGTCGACGGAGGAAGTGCCGCTGCCTTAGACCCCGGCGGGACCGGCAGCCCGCGCGGCATCCACCGTCGCCTCGATCGTCCGCCGGTCGAGCTGACGCAGCGTGATCGCCTCGGCGACGTGCCGGGCCGCGACGCGCTCCTCGCCTGCGAGATCCGCGATCGTGCGCGCGACGCGCAGCACGCGGTGATACGCGCGCGCCGAGAAGCCGAGCTGGCGCATGGCGCGTCCGAGCAGTTCGAGCGCCGCGGGCTCGGCGGCGCAGGCCGCGTGGATCTCCTGCACGGCGAGCCGCGCGTTCGACTTGCCCTGGCGCGCGAGCTGAGCCGCCCGAGCCTTCGCGACACGCGCGGCAACGGTCGCTGACGACTCGGGCCGGGCATCGCCCGCAATCTCATCGAGCGCCACGCGCCCCACCTCGACGTGCAGGTCGATGCGGTCGAGCAGCGGACCCGAAATGCGGCTGCGGTAGGACGCGATCTTCTCGGCCGGGCAACGGCAACGCCCGCGCGAATCGCCGTGGTGCCCGCAGGGGCACGGGTTCATCGCTGCCACGAGCTGGAACCGTGCGGGGAATTCCGCCTGACGCGCCGCGCGCGAGACGACGATGTGCCCGCTTTCGAGCGGTTCGCGCAGCACCTCGAGCACCTGTCGGTCGAACTCTGGCAACTCGTCGAGGAACAGCACGCCATTGTGCGCGAGCGAGATCTCGCCGGGCCGCGGCCGCCCGCCACCGCCGACCAGCGCGACTGCGGATGCGGTGTGATGCGGCGCGCGAAACGGCCGCCGCCGCCAGTCGTCCAGGCGCAGGCCGTGAATCGACAGCGAGCGGATCGACGCGGTTTCGATGGCTTCGTCCTCGTCGAGCGGCGGCAGCAGCCCCGGCAGGCGCTGCGCGAGCATGCTCTTGCCGGTGCCGGGTGGACCGATCAGCAGCAGGCTGTGCTGCCCGGCCGCGGCGATTTCCAGCGCGCGGCGGCCGCCGGCCTGACCGCGGACGTCGGCAAGATCCGACAGCGCCGGCGCCAGCGGCGCGCCGTCGACCTCGCCTCTCACGCGCTCGAGTGATTGCTGCCCCGCCGCATGCCGGCACACCTCGCGCAGGTGCGCGGCGGCGTACACGCGTGCGTCGCGCGCCAGTGCCGCCTCTCCGGCATTTGCGACCGGCACGATCAGGCCATGCCCCACCCGCGTCGCCTGCAGGGCGCTCGGCAGGATGCCGCGCGTGGGGCGGACGTCGCCGCCGAGCGAAAGCTCGCCGTAGAGCTCGAGGCCGGCGCAGGCTTCGGCGGGCAGCTGGCCCACCGCGACGAGGATGCCCACGGCGATGGCGAGGTCGAACCGCCCACCCTCCTTCGGCAGGTCGGCTGGCGCAAGGCTGACGGTGACCCGACCGGCCGGGAACTCGAACCCGCCGTTGACCAGCGCCGCACGGACGCGATCCTTGCTCTCCTTGACGGCCGTTTCGAGCAGGCCGACGACGGAGAAGGCCGGCAGGCCGCTGGAGACGTCGACGTCGACCCGGACGAGCGGCGCCTCGAGGCCTTGCGGCGTCCGGCTGAGCAACGAGGCCAGGGTCATGGCAAGAGCGCTTCCTGCGGGCGACGAACCTGTCACGATGTATTGCGCATCGCCGCGGGCGCGCTCAAGCTGCGAATCACACGCATTCGCTTAGAATGTTCACATGAAGCTGCACCAGTTGCGCTACCTGGCGGCCGTGGCCCAGACGGGGCTCAACATCACGGCGGCTGCCGAAAAGCTGCACACCTCCCAGCCGGGCGTGAGCAAGCAGATCAAGCTGCTCGAGGACGAGCTGGGCTTCCAGATCTTCGTGCGCGACGGACGCAACCTGACGCGCGTGACGCCGGCGGGCCAGCAGGTGATCGACCGCGCGATCCGGATCCTGCGCGAGGTGCAGAACATCAAGCGGCTTTCGGACGACCTCAAGGACGAGCAACGCGGCACGCTGTCGATCGCGACGACGCACACCCAGGCCCGCTACGTGCTGCCTGAGGTGATCAGGCAGTTCCGCGAGAAGTACCCGGAAGTGCGGCTGCACCTGCACCAGGGCACCTCCGAGCAGATCGCGGAACTGGCCGCGCTCGACCGCATCGACTTCGCCATCGCGACGGGCTCGCAGTCGCTGTTCGACGGGTTTTCGCTGCTGCCCTGCTACCGCTGGCACCGCCACGTGGTCGTGCCGCGCAACCACCCGCTCGCCCGGGCGAAAAAGGTCACGCTCAAGCAGCTCGCGGCGCATCCGATCGTGACCTATGTGTTCAGCTTCACCGGCCCCTCGTCGCTGCACGGCATTTTCGCGAAGGAGGGTCTGGTCCCGAACGTCGTGCTCACCGCGCGCGATGCCGACGTCATCAAGACCTACGTGCGGCTCGGCCTCGGCGTCGGCATCGTCGCGAGCATGGCCATCGAGGCGCAGGGCGACGCCGACCTCGTGCACCTCGACACGTCCGACCTCTTCCCTGCGCACACCACCTGGATCGGGTTCCGACGCGGCGGCCTGCTGCGCAAGTACCAGATCGACTTCATCCAGCTCTTCGCGCCGCACCTCACGCGGCGGCTGGTCGAGCGCGCCGCGAGCGCGTCGAACCAGGCCGACGTCGAGCAGCTCACCGCCGATCTCGACCTGCCGCTGCGCTGATTCGATACCCGGTCGTTCGGTACCGGGCGACCATGCCGACGGCGAGCGGTTGCGCTGGACTACGCAGCTCTGCGACGCCTGCGGCCGCTGCGGCCTGTTGGGCGAGCACACAGCGCCGGTGGCGCCGCGTCCTTCGCCGATCCTGCCGCCTCGCCGCGCAAGGCCTCTGCGTACGACGTCGGCGCGAACTGGTACCTTAGCGAGAATTTCGCGTGGGTGCTGAACCGCGCACGGACCCGTTTCGACGGTGGCGCGCCAACCGGCGAGCGCCGCAGGCTCCTGTTGTCTGACCGGAGACGTTGCATGAGAGATCTGTTCGGGAATTCCCTGCTCGCGGGGCTGTTGCTGGCGTCCTGCCTGGTGGCCGCACCGTTGGCGCGTGCCGCAGAAACGACGCTGCTGAACGTGTCCTACGATCCCACGCGTGAGCTGTACGACGACTACAACAAGGCGTTCGCGCAGTACTGGAAGCAGAAGACGGGCAAAGAGGTCACGATCCGGCAGTCGCACGGCGGCTCGGGCAAGCAGGCGCGCACGGTCATCGACGGCCTGCCCGCCGACGTGGTGACGCTCGCGCTCGCCTACGACATCGACGCGCTCGCGACGCAGGGCAAGCTGCTGCCGTCGAACTGGCAGTCGCGCCTGCCGCACAACAGTTCGCCGTACACGTCGACGATCGTCTTCCTGGTGCGCAAGGGCAACCCGAAGAGGATCAAGGACTGGGGCGACCTCGCACGGCCCGGCATCTCCGTGATCACGCCGAACCCGAAGACTTCGGGCGGCGCGCGCTGGAACTACCTCGCCGCGTGGGCCTGGGCGCTGAAGCAGCCGGGCGGCAGCGCAACCACCGCACAGGAGTACGTCGGCAAGGTGTTCCGGAACGTGCCCGTGCTCGACACGGGCGCTCGCGGCTCGCTGACGACGTTCGCCCAGCGCGGCATCGGCGACGTGCTGATCTCGTGGGAGAACGAGGCGCTGTTCGCGAGCCGGCAACTCGGCAAGGACAAGTTCGTGATCGTCGTGCCGTCGATCAGCATCCTCGCCGAGCCGCCCGTGGCGGTCGTCGACAAGGTTGCCATCCGCCGAGGGACGTCCGACATGGCCCGCGCCTACCTCGAATACCTGTACTCGAAGCCGGCACAGGAGATCGTCGCCAAGCACTACTACCGGCCGCGCGATGCAGAGGTCGCGGCAAAATACGCCAGCGTGTTCCCGCCCATGACGCTGGTCACGATCGCCGACTTCGGCGGCTGGGCCAAGGCGCAGTCGACGCACTTCGCCGACGGTGGCGTCTTCGACAAGATCTACGCCCGCTGATGGGGCTGATGGGGTCAGACCCCAGTCAAGCCATGTTTCACAATTCCCGGCGACTGGTAACCTGCATCTCAAGTTTTTCTTGACTGGGGTCTGACCCCGCATGGTTGCTGGCCGCCGCCTCGGTTCGCCCCGACCCCACGACCGCCTCGCCGGGCTGCGAGGGCTCGGTGACGTGTTCCGCTACACGCGTCACGCGCTCGACCTCGTCTGGTCGACGAGCCGCCCGCTCACCGTCGCACTCGCCCTGCTGACGCTCGTCGCCGGCGTGCTGCCGGCCGCGGTGGCCTATGTCGGCGCGCAAATCGTCGACGCCGTCGTCGACGCCATCGCGGCACACCGCGCGGGTGGCGTCGAAGACCTCGCACGCGTGCTCGGCTACGTCGCGCTCGAGGGCGTGCTGGTCGCCGCGGTCGCCGCCGCGCAGCGCGGCCTGTCGACCTGCCAGTCGCTGCTGCGTGCGCAGCTCGGCCAGCGCGTCAACGAAATGATCCTCGAAAAGGCGCTGACACTCGACCTGAGCCACTTCGAGGATTCCGAGTTCTACGACAAGCTCACGCGGGCCCGCCGCGAGGCGTCGAGCCGCCCGCTCGCGCTCGTGATGAGCAGCTTCGGCCTCGTGCAGAACGCCGTGGCGCTGCTCAGCTTCGGGACGCTGCTCACGCAGTTCTCGCCGTGGGCCGTCGCCGTGCTGCTGCTCGCCGGTCTGCCGTCGTTCGTCGCCGAGGCCAAGTTCTCCGGCGACGCGTTCCGGCTGTTCCGCTGGCGCTCGCCCGAAACGCGCATGCAGCTCTACCTCGAAACGGTCATCGCGCGCGAAGACCACGCCAAGGAAGTGAAGCTGTTCGAACTCGGCCCGCGGCTGCTGGACCGCTATCGCGCGATCTTCCGCAAGGTCTTCCGCGAGGACCGCGCGCTGACGATCCGTCGCGACACCTGGGGTTTTTTTCTCGGCCTCGTCAGCACCGGCGCTTTCTACGCCGCCTACGCGTGGGTGGCCGTGAGCGCGGTCCGCGGCAGCATCACGCTGGGCGAGATGACGATGTACGTGATGCTGTTCCGGCAGGGGCAGTCCGCCGTGTCGGCGAGCCTCTCGGCCATCGGCGGCATGTACGAGGACAACCTGTACCTGTCGACGCTGTACGAATATCTCGACACACCCGTCGACCCGGGTCGAGGCACGCAGACCAGCGGCCCGCGACCCGGTGATGGCGTGCGCTTCGAGTCGGTCTCGTTCACGTACCCCGGCGCGAGCGAGCCGGCGGTGCGCGACGTGAGCTTTCACCTGAAGCCCGGCGAAAGTCTCGCGCTGGTCGGCGAGAACGGCTCGGGCAAGACGACGCTGATCAAGCTGTTGACGCGGCTGTACCGCCCTGGCTCGGGTCGCATCCTGCTCGACGGCCTCGACCTCGCCGACTGGGATCCGGCCACGCTGCGCCACCGCATCGGCGTGATCTTCCAGGACTTCGCGCGTTACCAGCTCCAGGTCGGCGAGAACATCGGTGCGGGCGACGTGCGCCACTTCGACGACGAAGTCCGCTGGCGCAAGGCGGCCGACCTCGGCATGTCGGCACCTTTCATCGAGGAGCTGCCGTCAGGCTATGCGACGCAGCTCGGCAAATGGTTCAAGGAGGGTCGCGAACTGTCCGGTGGCCAGTGGCAGAAGATCGCGCTGTCGCGCGCATTCATGCGCGAGGACGCCGACATCCTCGTGCTCGACGAGCCCACCGCCGCGATGGACGCGCGCGCCGAGGCGCAGGTGTTCGAGCAGTTCCAGGCACTCGCGCGCGATCGCATGGTGATCCTGATCTCGCATCGGTTCTCGACCGTGCGCATGGCCGACCAGATCCTGGTGATCGACGGCGGCCGCGTACTCGAACGCGGCAGCCACGAGGAACTGATGCGGCTCGGTGGCCAGTATGCGGCGCTGTTCGGGCTGCAGGCGCGGGGATATCGGTGACGGGTGCATCGGTGTCCCCTCGCTGCCCGGCCAGAGCCCCTCACACAGGCCACTGTTCTCGCAGCGTCCGAACCACCGTCGACACTCACACCGCCAGCCGATACCCCGCCCCCGCTTCGGTCTTGAGCAACGCAGGCACCGCCGGATCGACCTCGAGCTTCTGCCGCAGCCGGTGCACGAGCTGCTTGAGCAACTGACGGTCGCCGCTGCCCCTGTGTCCCCACACGTGCACGAGCAATCGCTCGGTGCTGACGACGTGCCCCGCGTTCGCGGTCAGGATCTGCAGCAGCCGCGTCTCGAGCTTGGTCAGCCTGACGGGCTCACCACCGTCGACGCGCACCACGTGCGATTCGAGATCGATCTGCAGCGGCCCCGCGGCCAGCGAGCCCCCGCCCTCCATCCCCGCCCGCCGCAGCAGCGCGCGGACCCGCGCAAGCAGCGTACGCGGACTGAACGGCTTGGTCAGGTAGTCGTCGGCGCCGAGGTCCAGCGCCCGCACCAGGTCTTCCTCCTCGCCACGCGCCGTCAGCATCATGATCGGCACGCGCGACTCGCGCCGGATGTCGCGGCAGACGTCGAAGCCGCTGCCGTCGGGCAGGTTGATGTCGAGGATCGCGAGATCCGGCGCCTCGGCAGCGAAGGCCCGCAGCGCCGAGCGCACGTCGGCCGCCTTGACCACCACGAACCCGGCTTGCGTCAGCGCGAAGCCCACGATCGCGAGCAGGTCCGCGTCGTCGTCGACCGCGAGAATCTTCATGGCGCGGGCGACGACGCTGGCGGCGGGGGCGCCGACGGCACCGGGGCCGCCGAAAAGGGCACCGGCGGCACGGGCAGCGCGACGACGAAGCGCGTGAATCCGGCGTCGGTCCGCGTCGCGCCGACGTGCCCGCCGTGGCGCTCGACGATCGACTTCACGATCCACAGCCCCAGTCCGAGACCGCGCGGCTCGGGCTCCTGATCGGCGGCCCGATGGAAGCGCTCGAAGATCGAGCCGCGCTCGTCGTCGGCGACACCGGGCCCCGTGTCGTCGACGGTGGCGATCACCTGATCGCCTTCGCGGCGCGCCGCGACGCGCACGGTGCTGCCTTCGGGCCCGAACTTGTTCGCGTTGGCGAGCAGATTGACGAAGACCTGCGCGAGCCGCGGCCCGTCGCCGACCAGCGCCGGCAGATCTTCCGGAACCTCGATCTCGAGCATCTGGCCGCGCTGCGTGAACAGACTGCCGACCAGCTCGCGCGCATCCTCGACGATGTCGGCGAGATGTACGTCCTGCTGGCGGATCGCGAGCTGGCCCGATTCGATGCGCACGCTCTCGAGCAGGTTGTCGATCAGCCGCGTGAGCCGCAGCGAGCCGCGGCGCAGCGAGACGACCAGCTCCTCGAGCTGCCCGGGCGGCAGTGCGTGCAGGTTCTCCTGCAGCAGCTCGATCGAGGCGAGCTGCGCGGCGAGCGGCGTGCGGAACTCGTGTGAGATGTTGGCAAGGATCGAGTCGCGCGCGCGTCGCGCCGCCTCGAGGTCGGTCTCGTCGCGCATGACCTGCACCTGCAGGCCGTCGACCGGACCCGCGCTGGTCAGCACGACCGTGCGCGTCGCGCCGTCCGCGCGCTGCAGGAGTTCGATGGCATGCGCCTCGCCGCGGTCGCGCGCCGCCATGATGGGGCAGGCCGTCTCGCAGGGCCGCACGCCGTTCGCACCCGGGCACGGCTTCAGTACGTCACCGCAGAACCGGCCCTGCACCTCGGCGGCGCTCACGCCGAGCATCTTCTCGGCCTGCGGATTCATGTAGCGGACGTTGCGGCCCACGTCGACGGCATAGACGCCTTCGACGACACCACGCAGCATCGCCTGCGCATCGGCTTCGCGCCGGCGCAACGTCACGGTCAGCTCGACCAGGTTGCGCCGCATGTCCTCGAGCGTCTTGGCGAGCGCCACGACCTCGGGCCCGCCACTGCCGACGGCGATCGACGTCGAGAAGTCGCCGCGCCCGAGACGCGTGGCCGAATCGGTGAGCGCTTCGAGCGGCTGCACGATGCGACGCGCCAGCAGCAGTGCGGCCGCGACCGCGCCAAGCGCGAGCAGCGCGGCGATCCAGGTGAAGCGGTGCACGAGACCCGAAACCACCGCGTCGCTGCGGATTGCCGGCAGCCGCGCCTCGATCAGTGTGATGCCTTCGCCGGTCGACGCGAACACGGGCGTGCTCGAGGCGAAGACGTTCGCTGGCCTGATGCGCTGCGCCACACTTTCGGCGCGTGACAGCGCCGCGGAATGCAGCTCCTTGTAGTCGGGCTCGACATCTTCGAGCCAGTTTGACAGACGCACCAGGCGCACCTGCAAGCCGACCTGGTCGGACAGCAGCCGCGCGAGGTCCGCGTCGAAATAGCGCAGCGCCACGATGCGCGTGTCGACGTAGTTGGGCACCGCCGTCACCGCACCCATCAAGCCGTCGGCCTGCCAGGCGGGGGCCAGCAGGAAGCGCTCGCCCTGGTCGACCGTGGCACCCAGGACATCGATCCAGACGACATCGGCGCGCGTGCTGCCGAGCACGCTCGGACCGACGACAACGGCACAGGCATCGAGATTCAGCGCCTTGCAGGCCCGCTTGAGGAACAGCTCGAGCTGCTCGCGGTGGCCCGCGCGGATAAGCCGCTGCAGCGTCTGGCGATCCGCGAGCAGCCGCGTGGCCGTGAGCGTGTCCTCGCCGATCCGGCGGACTTCCTCGCGCGCCGCGACACCGGCCAGCTCGACGTTGGCGAGCGAATGCTCCTCGGCCTGCTTGCGCAACAGACCGATGGCCGTCAGCGCGAGCAGCAGGATGGCGGCGAGCACGAGCCCGCCGAGCGTCAGCACCAGCGTGCGCTCGAGCGTCGCCGGCCCCGTCGCGATGCGACGCAAACCCGCCCACGCCTGCCGCCACATTGCCCGGTAGTCGTCCATCACCGTTCAGCCCGTGCGCCGGTCGGCGCGCCACTCGACGAAGGTCTTGATCACCAGCGTCACGATCGCAAGCATGGCGAGCACGGACGCCACCGCGAAAGCTGCCACGAAAGCGTACTCGTTGTAGAGGATCTCGACCTGCAGCGGCATGGTGGTGGTCAGGCCGCGGATGTGGCCCGACACGACCGAGACCGCGCCGAATTCGCCCATGGCGCGGGCGTTGCAGAGGATCACGCCGTACAGCAGGCCCCAGCGGATCTTCGGCAGCGTGACGCGCAGGAACGTCATCCACGGCCCCGCGCCGAGCGTGATCGCGGCCTCCTCCTCCTCGCTGCCCTGCTGCTGCATGAGCGGAATCAGCTCCCGCGCGACGTAGGGAAAGGTCACAAATGCCGTGGCGAGGATGATGCCGGGCACGGCGAAGATGACCTGGATGTCGCGCTCCTGCAGCCACGGGCCCCACCAGCCGTGGGAGCCGAACAGCATGACGAAGATCAGACCGGCGATGACGGGCGAGATCGCGAACGGCATGTCGATCAGCGTGATCAACAGGCTCTTGCCGCGGAACTCGAACTTGGCGATGGCCCAGGCCGCGGCAATGCCGAACAGCGTGTTCAGCGGCACCACGATGGCCGCCGTAAGCAGCGTCAGCTCGATCGACGCGAGCGTGTCGGGATTGTCGAACGACTCCAGGTAGACGCGCCAGCCCTCGGCCAGGGCCTGCGCCACGACGGCACCGAGCGGCGCGAGCAGCAGCAGCGCGAGGAACGAGATCGCGACGAGGATCAACGCCACGCGGCCGGCGCGTACGCTGGCCAGCACGGTCCTGCGCTCCTCGAACCTGGGCGCGGCGCCGGCCATCTCAGGCTTTCCTCGTCTGCGCGCGCGGCTTCCGGCGCCGGTCGGCCGGGCCGGAGGTCCCGGCGCCGCCGGTCTGTCGGCGACGCGCCCACGCCTGCGCGACGTTGATCGTGAACAGCATCACGAACGACACGAGCAGCATCGTGAAGCCGAGCGCCGCCGCACCGTCGTAGTCGAACTGTTCGAGCTTGATGACGATCAGCAGTGGCGTGATCTCGGTCTTGAGCGGCAGGTTGCCGGAGATGAACACGACCGAGCCGTACTCGCCGACGCCGCGGGCGAATGCCATCGTGAAGCCGGTGACCAGCGCAGGCATCACCGCCGGCAGGATGATGCGGCGAAAGACGTGGAACGGCCCCGCGCCGAGCGTCTCGGCGGCTTCCTCCAGGTCACGCTGCGCCTCGATCAGCGCGGGCTGCACCGAACGCACGACGAATGGCAGGCCGATCAGCGTCAGCGCCACGACGACACCGAGCCACGTGTAGGCGATCTGCACACCGAGATGTTCCTGCAACCTCGCGCCGAGCCACCCGGTCGGAGAAAACACGGTGGCGAGCGCGATGCCCGACACGGCCGTCGGCAGCGCGAACGGCAGGTCGATCAGCGCGTCGACGAACCGCCGGCCCGGAAAGTCATAGCGCACCAGCGACCAGGCGACGATGAAGCCGAAGAACGCATTGACGACGGCCGCGAGAAACGCGGCGCCGAAGCTCAGCCGGTACGACGCCAGCGCCCGTTCGTCCAGGACGGTGGCGACGAAGTCGGCCCAGCTCAGCGAAGTCGTGCGGAAGACGAGTGCCGCCAGCGGCAGCAGCACGAGCGCGCTGAGGAAGAAGGTCGTGAAGCCCAGCGTGAGGCCGAATCCGGGGAGTATGCTCGGCTGCCGGAACCAGGACGAGACCATGCGTCAGGCCTCCGCGCCGGGCTCGGGGCTGGCGGCGTTGACGATCAGCACGGGCCGCGCCGGCGTCCCCTCGAGCACGGACGCCAGCCAGTCCCAGCGAATTGCCTCGGGGTCGGAGGTGCCGAGCACCAGCATGCCGTCGGCGTACGACGCGAGTTCGCGGCCGAGCTCCTCGGTCGTCTCGCCGGGGCGCAGCTCGGTGCGCATGTCCAGGCCGTGCTCGTTGAGCACAGTCGAACGCGCATCGAGCAGGTCACGCATGAGCACCGCACGTTCCGCCTCGATCGACGCGGCCGGGTGAATGACGAGGTAGACGGCCTCGGCGGCGACGTGACGCAGCAGGCTCGCCGCGACGGCGAGCGTGCCGCGACGCGCACCCTCGTCGAGCGCATGGATCACGACGTTGTTCGGCAGCGGTGCGTCGGTCGGTACGCACAGCAGTTGCGCCGCGCCATTGCGCAACTGCCACAGCGCCTCGGTGGCACAGCCCTGGCCCGTGGACACGACCGGCATACCCGGCGGGGCGCGTTCCCCGCGCCCGATCTGCAGGCCGACGCGCGTCTGCATGCGCGAACCGAGCGTCGCGAGCAGCGACGATGCGGCGAGCTGCCGCGCCGCCTCCGGCGACGGCGCCACGGCCGTATAGCTCGAGATCGGCGTTGGCAGCACGTGAATACGCCGCGCGCCGACGGCCACGCGCAGGCCGAGCGCGACCGGGAAGACGCGCTGTTCGGGCAGCGTCCGCGACACCTCGAGCAGCGAACCCGCTTCCTGCCCACCGTCGCGGCCCGGCGCGACCGGCACGGGTCCGTCGCTCGGCATACGCACACGCAGCCGTTCGACGGCACCGCCGAAGAGCATTTCCTCCACGACGCCGTGCCCGACGAAATTCGAGCGGACCTGCGGCTCGCCGGCCGCGAGCTCGACCTCCTCCGGACGCAGCACCGCGACCACCTCGCGCGGCGAGCCGTTGCCACTCCGATGGAAGCGCACACCGCGCGGCGTCCGGTAGCCGAGCAGCAGGTTCGCCGCGCCGAGAAACGTCGACACGAAGCGCGTGGCGGGCCGCGTGTAGAGGTCGTCCGGGCGGCCGCATTCGAGCAGGCGGCCCTGGTTCATCACGCCGATGCGGTCGGCGAGTGCAAACGCCTCTTCCTGATCGTGCGTGACGAGGATCGTCGTGATCTGCAGCTCGCGCTGGATCTGGCGGATCGTCCGTCGCAGCTCCTCGCGGATCTTCGCATCGAGCGCGCCGAACGGCTCGTCCATCAGCAGCACCTCGGGGCGGTGCGCAAGTGCCCGTGCGACGGCGACACGCTGCTGCTGGCCGCCCGACAGCTGGGCGGGCAGGCGGTCGTCCATGCCGTCGAGGGCCACGAGCCGGAGCAGCTCCTTGCGGCGGGCGCGACGCTCGACCGCCCCCACCTTGCGCACGCGCAGGGCGAACTCGATGTTGTCGCCGATGCTCATGTGCCGGAACAGCGCGTAGTGCTGGAACACGAACCCGACTTCGCGCTGGCGCGCCGTCAGGTGCGTCACGTCCTTGCCGTGCAGCGACACGCGGCCGTGGTCGATCTCCGTCAGACCCGCGATGGCCCGCAGCAGCGTGCTCTTGCCGCTGCCGCTGGGACCGAGCAGCACCACGAATTCGCCCTGTCTGACCTGCAGCGACACGTCGTTGACGACGGGTACGCCCTGGTAGCGCTTGGTGACCTGGTCGAGCGTGATGGACATGCGCGGGCGAGCTTTCCGGGAGGTTTTCCTGGGATGTTATGGACCCGACGGTAACAGGGTCAGTCGCCGGCCGGTTACAAACTGGTCACGGGATCGGAAACCGCGACCCGTGCATCGGCGTCGCCGACGTCCGGATCGAGGCATGATGCTCCTTGCAGACCAGATGCACCTCGTGGCCCAATCCGATCGGCAGGCAATCCACGGCCGAGGGGGCGCCGGGCTCGCGGCTTGCCAGCCCGACCGCGCTCTCGCCACCATCGGCGCACCGCTGAACGACAACGACGATCGGGACCGGCATGGCACTTCCGAATTACGAAAAGCTCGGCGTCTTCTATCTCGGCCGCGAATACGACGCCGCCACGCAGCAGCTCGGCGCCGAACTGCTCTACGACTCGCGCGACCTGACCACGCACGCCGTCTGCATCGGCATGACCGGCAGCGGCAAGACGGGCCTGTGCATCTCCCTGCTCGAAGAGGCGGCCATCGACGGCATTCCCGCGATCGCCATCGACCCGAAGGGCGATATCGCGAATCTCGCGCTCACGTTCCCGCAACTGCGCGCGGAGGACTTCCAGCCATGGGTCGATGCGGGCGAGGCCTCGCGCAAGGGCCAGAGCGTCGACGAGTTCGCCGCCGCCACGGCCGCGAGCTGGCGCAAGGGCCTCGAAGAATGGGGCGAGGACGGTGGGCGCATCCAGCGCCTGCGCGACGCCGCCACCGTTACCATCTACACGCCCGGCTCGGGCGCAGGCCGGCCGCTGTCGATCCTGCGCTCGTTCGCGGCGCCCGACTCGGTGGTCGCAAAGGACGCGACGGCGCTCAAGGAACGCGTCGGCACGGCGGCCGCCGGCCTGCTGGGCCTGCTCGGCATCGACGCGGATCCGATCCGGAGCCGCGAGTTCATCCTGCTGTCGGCGCTGCTCGACGCCGCGTGGCGCAAGGGCGAGAACCTCGACCTCGCCGCGCTGATCCGCTCGGTGCAGAAGCCGCCGTTCGACAAGGTCGGCGTGTTCGACGTCGAGAGCTTCTTCCCGGTGAAGGAGCGCACCGAGTTCGCGCTGCGCATCAACGGCCTGCTCGCCTCGCCCGGATTCGAGGCCTGGCTCGAGGGCGACGCCCTCGACATCCAGTCGCTGCTCTACGACGCGAACGGCCGGCCGCGCATCGCCATCGTCTCGATCGCGCACCTGAACGACGCCGAGCGCATGTTCGTCGTGACGCTGCTCGCCAACGAGCTGGTCGCCTGGATGCGCAGGCAGTCGGGCACCACGAGCCTGCGCGCGCTGTTCTACATGGACGAGGTGTTCGGGTACTTCCCGCCCGGCGCAATGCCGCCGTCCAAGACGCCGCTGCTCACGCTGATGAAGCAGGCGCGCGCCTTCGGTCTCGGCGTCGTGCTGGCGACGCAGAACCCCGTCGACCTCGACTACAAGGGCCTCGGCAATGCAGGCACGTGGTTCATCGGCCGGTTGCAGACCGAGCGCGACAAGCTGCGCGTCATCGAGGGCCTGCTCGGCAGCGACGCCTCGGGCGGCATGAACCGGGCGCAGCTCGAGACGGCGATGTCGACGCTGCCACAGCGCACGTTCCTGATGCGCAACGTCCACGACGACGCACCGGTGCTGCTGCGCACGCGCTGGGCGCTGTCCTACCTGCGCGGGCCGCTCACCACGGCGGAGATCTCGCGCGTACAGGTCGACGTCGACGGCGACGGCGGACCTGCGCCGCAGGCCACTTCGGCTTCATCGGCTTCGTCCGCCGCTTCCACCGGATCCACCGATGGCCGCGCGGCAGCAGGCGTGGCGAGCGCCCGTGCACCAGCGGCCGGAGCACGACCGGTGCTGCCGGCCGGCGTCACGGAGCAGTTCCTGGCGGCGAGGGGCAAGCGCGTCGAATACGAGCCGCGCATCGGTGCACGCGTGCGGACGCACTTCGTCGATGCGAAGGCGGGGCTTGACACCTGGGTCGAGGCGTATCACCTCGCACCGCTGGACGAGCGTGGGCCACGCTGGGAGGAAGCCGAGGTCTGTGACGTCGGTGCGCTCGCCCTGGAGGACGAACCGGCCGCGGGCGCGTCGTTTGCGGACGTGCCGGGCCAGGCGCTGACGGCGAAGGTGCAGCAGCAGTTCGCAAAGTCGCTGGCCGATCACGTCTACCGCACCGGCACGATGACTGTGTACCGCTGCCCTGCGCTGAAGGCGACCGCCGCGCCGGGCGCCTCCGAGGGCGAATTCCGCGCCCAGCTCGCGCTGGGCCTGCGCGAAAAGCGGGACGCGGCCGTCGATGCGCTGCGCCGCAAGTACGCCGCCCGGCTCGACACTTTGGCCGGCCGCCAGCGCCGCGCGGAACAGAAGCTGCAAAAGGAGAAGGACCAGGCCAGCAGCGAAACGATGTCGTCCGCTCTGGCCGTCGGCGGCAGCCTGCTCGGCGCCCTGTTCGGCGGCGGTCGCCGGTCGAGCGCCTTCGGCAAGGCCGCGTCGGCCGCGCGCAGTGTCGGGCGCATCGGTCGTGAGCGGTCGGACGTCGCCAACGCGGAGGCCGATCTGGCGGCACTGCGCGATCAGCACGCCGACCTGGAACACGAGCTCGAGGCCGAGATCGCGGCACTCGAGTCCGGCTTCGACCCGACCAGGGTCGTCGTCGAGTCGGTGGCCGTCCGGACGCGCAAGCCCGACATCGACGTCGCCGACCTCGCGCTGGTCTGGCGGCCCGCTTGACGTAGAATCGCCGCGACCCGCGTCACGCCGCACCAACGGAGACAGCGATGGACGACCTGATCCGCAAGCTCACGAAGGACCTGGGCGTCAGTCGCGACCAGGCGCGCGGCGGCCTCGTCGCACTGCTGCGCGCCGGACAGCAGAACCTGAGTCGACAGGACTTCGAACAGTTCGTGGCCGACGTCCCGGGGGCTGACAAGCTGCTCAGGAAGGCGGCACCACCGAGTGCCTTGAGCTCGCTGGCTGGCGGGCTCGGCTCGCTGCTGGGTGGCCGTTCGGGTGCGGGGCGCTGGGCCGGCCTCGCCGCGTCGTTCGCCGAACTGGGCGTCGACATCGACACTGCGAAGAAGTTCGGGCCCATCGTCATCGACCACGTCAGGGAACACGGCGGCGAGAATCTCGTCGACAAGATCCGGGTGGCCCTGCGGATCTGACCCGCGCCACGATGGTGCTCGTGATCCAGGCATCCTTGCTGCACCGCGCGGCATTTGCCGTACTCGCGCTCATCCTGCTGGGCCTGACCGGCTGCGCCGAGCCGACCAGCCGCGAGCTGCAGCCTGGCAGCTATCGCGCGGTCATCGACGTCGGCGACGGCCGGCAGGTGCCGTTCGGCCTCGACGTCGCGCGGGAGGAGTCGGGGTTCGTGCTCTACCTCGTCAACAGTGACGAGCGCGTGCGCGTCACCGAAGTCGATGCCCAGGTGGGCAGGGTGTCGGCGCGGTTCCCGGGCTACGAAAGCGGCTTCACAGCCCGCATCGAGGGCGGGGTGCTCGCGGGAACGCTGACGCTCGTCCACGAGGCCGGTCGCCGACGCGAGTGGCCGTTTGTGGCCCGGCTGGGCGAGACCTGGCGATTCCACGCCGAGCCGCTCACCGACAACGCCGACGTGTCCGGGCGCTGGGAGCTGACGTTCACCGACGCGTCCGGCCGCACCTCGCGCGCCGTGGCCGACTTCGAGCAGCGCTTCGGGCAGGTGACCGGGACGGTGATCGGCCCGGCCGAGGACCAGCGATTCCTGGCCGGCGAGGTGCGCGACGAGGAACTGCGCCTGTCGCGGTTCGACGGCAACGCGGTGCTGCTCTACACAGCCAACCTCGACGCGCAGGGCCGGCTCGTCGGCGAGTTCTGGTCCGATCGCGGCGGCCTGCAGCGGTTCGTCGCGGTGCAGGAGGAGGGGTCAGACCCTGGTTAAGGATTT
>JAYRRR010000021.1:0-107551 GCA_041910015.1 Steroidobacteraceae bacterium | reverse complement strand
GGGGACTACGTGAGCCGCGAGCTGCTCGAGGACATCCTCGAATCCGAGGAAGGTCACATCGATTTCCTCGAGACACAACTCGACCTGATCGGGCGCGTCGGGCTGCAGAACTACTGCCAGTCGCAGATGCGCTCGCCGACCTGACGGTGAGGGGCCGCTCAGCGATATGTCCTCTCTTGGGCCGCGAGCCGCCTCCCTAGCGCCGCGCCTGTCGCCAATCCGGATCCATTCGATGCCCAGACGTTCGCTCGCCCCCCTGCCCGAGTGGTTTCCACGTGGTCTCGCGCTGCTGCGCGATCCGACGCTCAACAAGGGCACCGCCTTCACGGACCGCGAGCGCGACTCGCTCGGGCTGCGCGGCCTGCTGCCGCCGTACGTCTGCACGCAGGACGAGCAGGTCGCGCGCGTGCTCGAGAACTTCCGCCGCACCAGTTCCGACATTGCGAAGTTCGTGCTTCTGGCCGCCCTGCAGGACCGCAACGAGTCGCTGTTCTTCCGTGTCGTGACCGACCATCCCGACGAGATGATGCCGATCATCTACACGCCGACGGTCGGCATCGCCTGCCAGCAGTTCGCCCACATTTACCGCCGGCCGCGCGGCCTCTTCGTGAGTGCGGCGGACCGCGGGCGTGTCGCGGAAGTCATGCGCAACTGGCCGCATCGCGAGGCCGCGATGATCGTCGTCACGGACGGCGAGCGCATCCTCGGCCTCGGTGATCTCGGCGCGAACGGCATGGGCATCCCGATCGGCAAGCTCGCGCTTTACACCGCCTGCGCCGGACTGCATCCGTGGAAGTGCCTGCCGGTCATGCTCGACGTCGGCACCAACAACGAGACCCTGCTCGCCGACCCGCTCTATCTCGGGCTGCGGCAGCGACGTGTGACCGGCCCGGCCTACGACGAACTCGTCGAGGAGTTCATCGAGGCGGCGCAGGAGGTGTTCCCCGGCATCGTCGTGCAGTTCGAGGACTTCGCCAACCACAACGCGTTCCGCCTGCTGCAGGAGTACCGCGACCGCGTCTGCTGCTTCAACGACGACATCCAGGGCACCGCCTCGGTCACGGTCGCCGGCGTGCTCTCGTCGCTGCGCATCACCGGCCGGTCGATGGCCGACCAGACCTTCCTCTGCCTGGGCGCAGGAGAAGCAGCCACCGGCATCTGCGAGTTGCTCGTCACCGCGATGGTCGAGGCCGGGCTCGCACCGGACGTCGCGCGCAGACGTTGCTGGATGTTCGACTCGAAGGGCCTCGTCGTCGCGGACCGCGCCGGCCTCGCCGGGCACAAGCTGACCTACGCGCATCCGCATGCACCGGTCGGCGATTTCCTCGGCGCGGTGCAGGCACTGCGACCCACGGCGATCATCGGCGTCGGCGCGGCGCCGGGCGCGTTCACCGAGCCGGTCGTGCGCGAAATGGCACGCATCAACGAGCGGCCGATCGTGTTCGCGCTGTCCAACCCGACCTCCAAGGCCGAATGCACCGCACAGCAGGCCTACGAGTGGTCCGACGGTCGTGCCCTGTTCGCTTCGGGCAGCCCGTTCCCGCCCGTCACGCTGGCCGACGGTCGGCGCTTCGTGTCGCGACAGGGCAACAATTCGTACATCTTCCCCGGTGTCGGCCTCGGGGTGGTCATCGTCGCCGCCCGGCGCGTCACGGATGCGATGTTCCTTGCCGCCGCCCATACCCTCGCGCGATGCACGACGGACGCCGATCTCGCACAGGGCAGTCTCTATCCGCCGCTCACCGGTGTTCGCGAGGTTTCGGCGCAGATCGCGGCAACGGTGGCCGAAATCGCGTTCCGTGACGGGCTCGCGGACATCGAGCGCCCCGCCGACCTGATGCAGCTCATTCGCTCGGAAATCTACGACCCCCGCTACTGAACACCACCTGGGAGGATGCTGCCGGGCGGCTAGCAGCGCGCACGGCGACGCGCATTGACCTGCGTCAAGGTGCCGGGTCGTGGAAAGCCCGACTGCATTTTGATGCGCTGCACCAACAGAATGCGGCGTGTCAAAAGCGAAGGAGCCCCGATGGGGAACCCGTACGCGGCGGAGCGGACATCCAGGCGCCGGCAGGGACCCGCCCTGATGCTGCTCACGGTGCTCGTGGGCATCCTCGCCGGCCTCGTGCTCTTCACGTTCCACCATGCGGAAGGCTTTTCCTACCTGAGCAGCGCGGCGGCACGGCGATCGTCGCGCTGCTCGATGCGATCCAGGCGGCCAGGGCGGAGGGCGCGACGGATGCGGCTCTCGCCCCGGCACTCGAGCTGCAGCGCAAGGCGCAGTGGCGTCTCGACTTCATCGCCGCCGAGAACTCGATGGGATTCCACGCGCCGCAGGAAGCGGCGATGGTGCTCGGCGAAGCCACGGACTACGCCCGCCAGGGCGAGCTCGCGGCCCGCCAGTGGAACCGGCCGCAGGCCAGACCGGCCGCAGCGGTCGCCGGCGCACCGGCAAAGGAGGCCACCCCGGCCAGGTAAATGGCAAGGGGTGTGCCTCGCGGCGCGCCCCGTCTCCCAGCCGCCCGTCATCGTGGCGGGCGGCCCACGCAACGTATCCAGAGGACACACCCCATGACCCGCAACGCGACCCAGGTCGCCTCGACCCTGCTCGCCGCGACCATCACCGCGCTACTGTACTCGTCGGCCGCCGGCGCCGCCGAACCCGCAGCCGAAGCTGCAGCACCGGCACCTTCGCTGTCGAACGTGCTGGCGGGCGGCAAGGCGCGCGCCGAATTCCGCTATCGCTTCGAGGGCGTGGAGCAGGAGCCTTTCGCGGACGACGCCTACGCCTCGACGCTGCGGACGCGGTTGGGCTTCGATTCCGGCAGCTGGAACGGCTTCGCAGCCACGCTCGAGTTCGACAACGTCACCGTGCTCGGCGACGATGACGCGTACAACAGCACGACCAATGGCGTGACCACGCGCCCGGTCGTGGCCGACCCCGAGTACACCGAGGTGAACCAGGCCTTCCTGCAGTACAAGCAGGGCAGCTTCACCGGCATCCTCGGCCGGCAGCGCATCACGCTCGACAACCAGCGCTTCATCGGCAACGTGGGCTGGCGCCAGAACGAGCAGACCTACGACGCCGTGACGCTGAAGACCACCGCCCTGTCGAAGACGACGCTGCAGTATTCGTACATCGCCAACGTCAACCGCATCACCGGCCCCGACGAAGGCACGCAGCCCGCCAACTATCACGGCGCGATCCAGGCGCTGAACGGCAAGGTGGAACTCGGCGCGTTCGGCGCGCTGACCGGGTTCGCCTACCTGCTCGACATCGACAACGCGCTTGCGCTTTCGAGCAGCACGTACGGCGTGCACTGGGCCGGCGCGTACAAGGTCTCGGACGCGACCAGGCTCAACTGGATCGCCTCCTACGCGACGCAGTCCGACTACGCGGACAACCCGAACGACTATGACGCCGACTACTACCTCGTCGAGGCCGGCGCGACTTTCGGCATGTACGGCGTCAAGGCGGGCTACGAGGTGCTCGGCGGCGACACGGTACCAAACCACGCGTTCCAGACGCCGCTCGCGACCTTGCACGCGTTCCAGGGCTGGGCGGACAAGTTCCTGACGACACCGGCCGGCGGCGTGGAGGACCTCTACGTCGGCGGATCGGCGGCGTTCGGCAAGTTCACGCTGAACCTCGTGTGGCACGACTACAAGTCCGAAGCCACCGACGTCGACTACGGCGACGAGTGGAACGCGCAGGTCAGCTACAAGCTCGCCAAGAACTACGAGGTGCTGGCCAAGTTCGCCGACTACGGCGCCGACAGGTTCGCGACCGACACGACCAAGACCTGGCTGCAGTTCTCGGCTTCGTTCTGAGGTCTCAGGTGCCGCTGTTACGGCTTCGGTAACTCTCGGGCAGGGTGCCGCGGCGGTCCGGGTTCAGCGACCCGGGCCGCCCGCGTACACGACCCCGTCCTTCATCACGAAGCTCACGCGGTTCATGAGCGCGATGTCGTCGAGCGGGTTGCCTGGCACGGCGACGACGTCGGCGCGAAAGCCCGGGCTCACCTGCCCGAGATCGGCGGCACCGAGCACAGCGGCGGCGCTGTAGGTCGCGGTCTGCAGCGCCACTGCGGGCGGCATGCCCGCCTCGACCATGTAGCCGAACTCCTTCGCATTCTCCCCGTGAGGCGCGACCCCCTGGTCCGTGCCGAAGCCGATCCTGACGCCGGCCCTGTACGCCTTCGCAAAGGTATCCTGGATCTGCGCGCCGATGCGTTCGGCCTTCGCGCGCACGATCTCGGGATAGTAGCCGGGGATCTGCGCCTGGGCGGCGACGAACTTGCCGGCCGAGATCGTCGGCACGTACCACGTACCGTGCTGCTTCATCAGCGCGAAGATCTCGTCGTCCATGTAGGTACCGTGCTCGATCGATGTCACACCGCCCAGGATGGCGCGCCGGATGCCTTCCTTGCCGTGGGCGTGCGCCGCGACGCGATAGCCGTAGTCCTGCGCGGTCGCCACCACGGCGCGCACCTCATCCACGGTGAACTGCGGCGCATCGCCGCTTTTCGCGTAACTCAGCACGCCGCCGGTCGCAGTGATCTTGATGACGTCCGAGCCGTCCTTGTAGCGCTGGCGGACCGCCTGGCGCGCGTCGTCGAGCCCGTTGATGACGCCCTCGGTCGGGCCGGGCGGCCCGAGCAGGTGCGCGAGCTCGGCGTTGATGCCGTTGTACGGGTCGCCGTGCCCACCGGTCGTCGCGACCGACTTGCCTGCGGCATAGATGCGCGGCCCCTGCACATAACCCTGGTTGATCGCGTCGCGCAGGTGCAGTGTCACTTCGCCGCCGAGATCGCGCACCGTCGTGAAGCCGGCCTTCAGCGTGCGATCGGCATAGGCGAGCGCACGGAAGCCGAAATCGACGTCGTCGAGCCGGAAGCGCTCCTCGTACGACCTGGGATTGGACTGCTGGCTGAGGTGCACGTGCAGATCGATCAGCCCCGGTAGACACGTCTGCCCCGAGAGGTCGATCACCGTGGCGCCGGGCGCGGTCACCTTGCCCGGCAGCACTTGCGCGATCCGGCCGTCCGCGCCGGTGACGATCGTGCGCGCACCGACGAGCTTCGCGGTGCCAGCGTCGAAGGTGTTGCCGCACTGCAGTGCCAGCGGTACCGGGGCCGCGATGCATGCGGACGAGATCAGGCCGAGCACGCCGGCCAGGGCGAAACGGATCGGACGCATGGGAAGGAGGCTCCGGATGGCAGGCGAAGCGTCCGATTCTAGACCCACAGGGCAGTGATCGCCGGGCATCGGTGGGTCGCAAGAAAACAACGCATGATCCGCCTGGCGTTGGGGCGTGTACTGGGGTCCGCGGCCGGCGAATCGACGTCTGGCGCGGGCTCGCGAGCCCGGACGGCGCCCGCTCAGGCCGGCGCCCTGCGCCAGACCAGCGTCTGGTTGTTCGCGGGCATCGCCACGTCGTCCACCAGCGTCAGGCCCTGCGCGGCAGCCAGCGCATCGACGGCCTCGAAATCGCGGATGCCACTCGCCGGGTCGTGCTGACGCAGGGTGTCGTCGAAGGCGTGGTTGCTGTGCGAGGTGTACTGGCCCGCGTAGCGGAACGGTCCATAGACGATCAGCAGCCCATCGGGCCGCAGCACGCGGCCGACGCCGCGGAACAGCGCCTGCACCTCGCGCCACGCCATGATGTGCAGCGTGTTCGCGGTGAAGACCGCGTCGACGCTGTCGGTGTCGCACGGCCAGTCGTGCTGCGTCACATCGAGCTCGACCGGCGCCAGCAGGTTGCACGGCCCTTCGACGCCCACACGCGCCGTGAGCATCGCGAGCTGGTCGCCCCGGTCCGTTGGCTGCCAGGTGAGCTGCGGCAGGTGGCGCGCGAAGTGCACGGCGTGCTGACCAGTGCCGGCGCCGATCTCGAGCAGCAGGCCCGCCGTGCCGCCGAGCCGGCGGCGCAGCACGTCGAGGATCGGCCCCTTGTTGCGCTCGCACGCCTCGGCAAAAGGCAGCGGCTGGACGAACGTCATCGGCGACCGCGCTCCCTTGCCCGATGGGCGACGCTGCGCCATCTAGCCTTCGCCTCCCGCGAACTTGCGACCGTCCTTCATCACGAACGGCACGCGCTTCAGCACCGTGACGTCCTCGAGCGGATTGCCGTCGACGGCGATAAGGTCGGCGCGCTTGCCCGGCTCGAGCGTACCGACGTCGCCCGACAGTCCGAGCAGGTCGGCCGCGTGGACCGTGGCGGCCTCGATGGCTGCGGCCGGTGTCATGCCGTGCCTGACCATCAACTCGAACTCGTCCGCATTGCGACCGTGTTTGCTGACGCCGGCGTCGGTGCCGAACGCAATCCTGACACCGCGTGGTACGGCCTTCTCGAGCGACTGGCCGGTGACCTTGATGCGCCACTCGACCTTGGCGCGGACAGCCGGCGAATAGGTGTCGGGATTCGCGGCGAGCCGCTCGCGATAGCCGTTGACCGTCGACAGCGTCGGCACGTAGTACGTGCCCTGCTTCGCCATCTGCGCGACCAGCGCGTCGTCGAGCATCGTGCCGTGCTCGATGGAGTCGACGCCGGCGTCGAGCGCGACCTTGATGCCGTCGGCACCGTGCGCGTGTACGGCCACCTTCTTGCCGTAGAGCCGCGCGGTTTCGACGACGGCACGCGCCTCGTCGTCGAACATCTGCTGGCCGAGACCGGCGCCGACCTGGCTGTTCACGCCGCCGGTCGTCGCGATCTTGATCACGTCGACACCGCGCCCGACCTGGGTCCGCACCGCGCGACGGCAGTCGTCGGCGCCGTCGCAGAGGTTGTCGTGCGAGTGCAGCACCTCGCGGAAGTCCTCGCGGTACCCGAGCGCCGCGTCCATGTGGCCCGATGTCGTGGAGATGGACCGGCCCGCGTCGACGATGTTCGGTCCGACGACCGTGCCGGCGCGGATCGCATCGCGCAGCGCGAGCGTTACGCCGTAACGGTCGCCCAGGTTGCGCACCGTCGTAAAGCCGGCACGCAGCGTCTTGTGGGCATTCGCGAGCGCCCGGTATGCGACCACGGCGGTCTCGAGCTGCACGTCCTCGAGCTGGCCGAGCTGGCCGCCGGTGTCGGAATCGAGATGCACGTGGCTGTCGATGAGCCCCGGCAACACGAAGCGGCCGCGCTGGTCCACGACGCGCTGCGCGCCCGGCACGTCGACGAGACCGTCGCGCACTTCGCTGATGCGGCCGTCGCGAATGACGATGGTGCATGCGCCGCGCGGTGCGCGTCCCGGCCGGTCGAGCAGCCGGCCCGCATGAACCACGACGACGTTCGGCGGAGCCGGCAACGCCGTGCCCGCACCCGGTGGCGCCGGGCCTGCGGCAGGCGTCTGCGCCGTGGCGCCGGCGCAGAGCGAAAAGACGAGGCACGCGACGGCAAAGCGACGTGAAACCATGGCTCGGCGGCGTCTCGACGGCGGCAGGGCCGACAGTCTATTGTCAGGCCCCGCCCACCGTCCACGCCCCGCCCGCATGCACCCTTCACCCCGCATGGCGCCTTGCGCCCGCCTCGCCGCGCTCGTCGCCTGCACCCTGGGCTGCATCGGTTGCCGGGGCGTCGTGCCCGCCACGACCGAGCCAGCCGCACCTGTCGCACCAAGGCAGTCGCTGCAGGCCGGGGTGGCCGCGGCCAATCCGATCGCCGCGGAGGCTGGCGTCGGGATCCTGCGCGCGGGTGGCAGCGCGGTCGACGCCGCTGTCGCGGTGCAGGCCACGCTCGGTCTCGTGGAGCCGCAGAGTTCCGGTCTCGGCGGCGGCGCCTTCCTGCTGCACTACGACGCGCAGACCGGCACGGTCACGGCGTTCGACGGCCGCGAAACCGCTCCGGCCGATGCAGCACCCGACATGTTCCTCGGCGAGGACGGCCAGCCGCTGTCCTATGCCGACGCGGTGACCAGCGGCCGCGCGACCGGCGTGCCGGGCGCTGTGGCGATGCTCGGTGTCGCGCACGCGAAGTTCGGCAGGCTGCCGTGGCGCGGCCTGTTCGACGCGCCGATCCGGGCCGCCGAGCGGGGCTTCGTCGTGCCGCAGCGGCTCGCGCGTTTCGCGAACAGCCGGTTCACACAGGCGACGCTGCCCGACACGCGCGCGCTGTTCGGGCGACCGGACGGGTCGACGATCCAGGCCGGCGAGACGTTCGCGAACCCCGCCTATGCGGCCACGCTGCGCACGGTCGCGGAGCGCGGAGCGCGGGCGCTGCTCGAAGGGCCGCTGGCCGAGGCGATCGTGACGCGCACGCACGCGCCGCCACGCCCCGGGACGCTGACGCTGCGCGACCTCGCGTCCTACCAGCCCGCCGTGTCGAAGCCGCTCTGCACGCCGTTTCGCATCTACCTGGTCTGCGTGCCGCCACCGCCCTCGAGCGGCGTGGCGCTGCTCGAACTGCTCGGCCTGCTCGAACGCACGTCGATCGCGCAGCTGGGTCCGTCCGACCCGCAGGCCTGGTTCCTGTTCGCCGAGGCGAGCCGGCTCATGTACGCCGACCGCGACCGTTACGTCGCCGACTCGCGCTTCGTCGCCGTCCCCGTCGAGGGCCTGCTCGACCCGCGCTATCTGGACGAACGGGCGCGCCTGATCGGCGACCGCGTCGCCACCACGCCACCCGCCGCAGGCACGCCGCCGGGCGCCGCGATGACCCGCGCCGGGCTCGATGCGACACTCGACGTCGCGGGCACCAGCCACTTCGTCGTGGTCGACGACGAAGGCGATGTCGTGTCGATGACGACGTCCGTCGAATCGTTGTTCGGCTCCGGCCGCACGGTGGGTGGCCTTTTCCTGAACAACCAGTTGACCGACTTTTCGTTCGTCGCCGTCGACACCGACGGGCACGCCGTCGCCAATGCCGTGGCCGGCCGCAAACGTCCGCGGTCGTCGATGTCGCCGGTGCTGGTGCTGCGGCGCGACGACGGCTCGCTGGTCGCGGCACTCGGCTCGCCGGGCGGCTCGGCCATCCTCGCCTACAACGCGAAAGCGCTGGTCGGGTTGCTGCTGTGGGACCTGCCGCTGCAGCAGTCGTTCGACCTGCCAAACATCATCGCCCGTGGCGGCGAGGTCAACGGCGAGGCGGCGAAATTCGCGCCGGACATCCTGGCCGGACTCGAGCAGCGCGGCATCGTCGTCAAACCGGGGCGTGGCGAGGAGTCCGGCCTGCACGGCGTCGCGCTGCGCGACGGGCAGTTCGAGGCCGCGGCGGACAAGCGTCGCGAGGGCGTCTGGCGCGCGCGCTGACGGCTCAGTCCAGGGCCCGCGCCCGCGCCTCGGCCTGGCTCAGTTGCCGCAGGCGCGCCAGCGCCGCGCGCTCGTCGATCTCCGCCGCGAGACAGGGACAACAGGGATCGGCCTCCATGACGGCCGCGGCGCGGAGCGCATCGCGCACCGCGCTCCAGTGACCGGGATCGCGCCGCACGACACAGGCGCACAACGCCCATTCGTTCGCCTCGCGCGCCGTCTGCAACTGGTCCTGTGGCGCGGTGAACGACAACACCCGGTGCTCGTCGTCCAGCACTGCGGCGATGCGCGGTGCGGGCCAGCCGAGATGCCGCGCGACGCGGACGACGCGACGCCGCCAACCCGCGTGGATGCGCGGCTCGAGCTCGATGCCGACGACGTCGAGCGCGACTCCCGGTTCGGCGAGCAGCGGATTGCCCTGCAGGAGAACGCGCGACGCACGAAACGGCAATGGCAGGGTCACGGTCATGCTTGCCTCCCTGGCGGCGTTGACCTGCCCCGATTATAGGCCGCCCCGGCAGGCGGCACTGCCCGCGTCGCGCACGCGACCGTCGACGTCCAGGAACCGCCACGCATACCGGCCGGGCTCGAGCGTGAGCTCGAGCACGCCGTGCGCCAGCACCCGGGCGCGGCTTGCGTACGGCGGCTTCCAGAAGCCATGCAGTCGCGCGCCACCCGTTCCGACCGTGAACTGGCGGACGCCGTCGCCGTCGTCGCGGTGGCGGAAGTCGCCATCGATCGGATCGAACGCCTCGTAGAAATGCTCGTGCCCGCTCAACAGCAGGTCGGCATCGTGCGCGTCGATCAGTTGCCAGAGCGGACGCATGTGCTCGCCCGAGCCGCGATGCATCCCGGACGAGAAGACCGGCGCGTGCCACATCACGGCGAGGCAGCGCACCGTCGACGGTGCGCCCGCCTCCGTCGTCGACGTTCCGCGCAGCCGGACCCGTGCCAGCGTCGCTTCGAGCCACTCGCGCTGACGCCGCATGGCCGTGCCGGAGACGCTGCTGTCGACGACGACCAGCAGCCAGTCGTCCGACAGTGCCTTCGTGTACGCAAGGAACCCGTCGCTCGCCGCGAGCCGCTCGAGGTGGAAGTAGGCGCGGAAATCGGCGCTGTCGCCACGGACATAGTCGTGATTGCCCGCGGCCGGCAGCGTGGTCTCGCGATGAGCACCCCAGGTCGGCCCGTAGCAGGCGGCGAGCGTCGCCGCATCCGCGAGCGGGTAGACGAGGTCGCCCGGCGCGAGCACCGTCGCGCCGCGTGGCACCAGCCGCGCCGTCAGGCTGGCCGGCGCACGCCCGGGAGGATCGACACGACAGTCGGCGACGTCGCCGGCGACGTAGACGCGCACCGCGTCAGGCGCAAGCGGCTGCGCGCGTTGCTGCTCCGCGGTCGGGTGGAACGTCGTCGTGCAGGCGGCGAGCACCACCGACACGGCGACCGCACCACCGAGGCGCCTCCGGCCGCGCGGGAACGCGACTGCAGCCGCCGCCACGCGCCCGCCCGCCACAGCACTCAGCGCGCCTTCATGCAGTAACAGTTGAGCTTGTTGCCGTCGAGGTCGCGGAAATAGCCTGCATAGAAGCCCGAGTCGCCGCGCGGCCCCGCAGCACCTTCGTCCTTGCCGCCGAGTTCCAGCGCCTTGCGATGCATTGCGTCGACCTTGTCGCTGCTGTCGACCAGCAGCGAGATCATCGTGCCGTTGCCCGCGGTGGCCGCCTGACCGTCGTAGGGCTTGATGACGCCGAGCATCGGCTTGTCCGGCGTGACGCCCCAGGCCACCATCGTCGCCGACTCCATGAACCGCCGTGCGCCGAGCAGGCCGAGCAGCGCGTCGTAGAACGCCGCTGCGCGCGGTATGTCGTTCGAGCCCAGCGTGACGTAGCCGATCATGAGATTGCCTCCCGCGGTTATGATGAAGCCATGACCCGGCGACGTGCCGGACGTCAGCCGGGGATTGTGCGTGACGGAAACGCCCGAAGCAAAGCGCGAAGCTTCGCTGCTCGAACAGGTGCACGGCGCGGAGAAGGCGTTTCTCGCGGGCCGGCGCAATCGCGCGGCCGATCTCGAGAGCGCCGTGCGCTTTTTCCTGGAATTCCTGCAGGCATTCGAGAGCTTCGACCTCGACCGGCCCTGCGTAACGGTCTTCGGGTCGGCGCGGTTCACACCCGGACACCGTTACTACGAACTCGCCCGTGGCATCGGCGGCGCGCTCGCACGTGCGGGGTTCGGCGTGATCACCGGTGGCGGCAGCGGCATCATGGAAGCGGCGAACCGCGGCGCACGCGAGGCCGGCGGCCTGAGCCTCGGCTGCAACATCCGGCTGCCGCGCGAGCAGCAGCCCAATGCGTACCTGGACCGGCACATCGTCTTCGAGCACTTCTTCGCGCGCAAGGTCATGCTCGTGAAGTACTCGAGCGCGTTCGTCGTCATGCCCGGCGGCTTCGGCACGCTCGACGAGGCGTTCGAGCTGGCGACGCTGCTGCAGAACGGCAAGATCGAGCGCATGCCGCTGATCGCCGTCGGCAGCGATTTCTGGGGGCCGATGGTGCGGTTCATCGGCGACACCATGGTGCACGAGGGCACGATCACGGGCGACGAGCTGGCCTTGATCCGGCTCGTGGATTCTCCCGACGAGGTCGCACGCATCGTGAGCGAGCGATAGCGCGCCGTGGCCGGCCACGGTCACACCGACGTGCCTTCCCATGACTTTGTCGCCTGTACGAGAACCTGCCGAATCCCCCGAGCTCCGCCATCGGCGGAGTGCTACGGAACGCAGGGTGCCTGCAGGACTTCGGCGACGACTCGCCACCGTTCGAGCTTCTGTCCGTAGCGCATGGCCGCATGGGCCGGGCTCGTCGACGGCAACGGGTGCAGGGGCAGTGCCTGGCATTCCGCGGGCAGTCGGGGCAGCACGAGCCGCCGGTAGAGCAGCGTGGCGGTGCCGCCGTTGGTGAAGACGGCGTGAATGCCCGGATGCGCGGCGAAGAAGGTGCGGAAGTCGTTCGGCACGACCGAGGCCATGTCGATCGCGGAGTCGAGACTGCCCGCGCGCACCGCGGCCTGGCAGACGTCCCAGAGCGCGACGCGTTGCGTGCGCAGCCTCTCGGCCCGGGCCGCGTAAGACAATTCGAGGCCCGCGCCGAACAGCGCGCCCATGATGGGCCAGAATGCGTTCTGCGGCTGCGCGTAATACTGGCGGTGTGCCAGTGACATCCGGCCCGGCAGCGAGCCCAGGATCAGCACGCGGGCGTCGGGCGCGGCGACCGGCGGAAACCCCCGGGATCTGTTCGGCATTGCCCTACGCCAACGCGTGCACGGCAGCCCGTCCGCCGTCCGCGGTCCCGCCGGAATTCACGCGGCGGCCGGTTCCGTCGGCTTCGGCGTGCGCGTGGCCGCCGCGGGCAGCGCAGCGCGCGGATGCTCGTAGTCGTGCTTCTGCCAGTCCCGATACTGTGGCGGGATCGGATTCGCCGCACCCTCCGCGAGCCAGCCGAGCTTGCCGTCCATCAGCAGTCCGGCGACCTTGTCGTACTGGCGATTGAAGTGGCTCCTGACCGCGCGGAAGTTCGACTCGATCCGCCGGCGCGACTCGCGACAGTACAGGTCGGCCAGTTCCTGCGGCGTCTGGTCTTCGGGTGCCACGCCGACGAGGTGATCCGCATACGACAACGTCGCGGCCATGACGAACAACTCGACACCGATGTCGACGAAGTTGCCGAGAATGATCTGCTCCTTCTCGAGCTTCGGACCGTATTTCGCCATGGTCGCGAACAGCCGGCGCGCGAGCAGTCTGCTCGTCTTCGCCGCCTGGGCCAGGTGCCGGCGGTTGCGCTCGTTCAGGTTCGCGGCCTGCAGGTGGCCGCTACCCTCGGGCATGAACAGCTTCGGCAACCAGGTCGAGTAGAAGCCCGCGGCTTTCAGCACGGCGTCGCGCTTCGACACCTTCGCGCCCGGCTTCGGCTGCAGGATGGGCATGACCAGGCGGAAGTGCGTATCGAGTGCCTCGCGTGCCATGATCAGGTGCATGACCTGCGAGGAGCCTTCGAAGATGCGGTTGATGCGCGCGTCGCGCAGCGCCATCTCGACGCTCGTCGGTCGTTCGCCGCGCAGGTAGAGAGACTTCGCGGTCTCGTAGCCGCGCCCGCCGCGCACCTGCACGTAGTCGTCGAACATCTTCCAGAGCGCTTCGGAGCAGTAGTACTTCGCCGCCGCGGCCTCGAGCCGGATGTCCGCGTTCTTGTGATCGGCAAACGCGCACGTGGCCTTGACCATCGCCTTCATCGCGAAGAGCTGGGCCACGTAGTTCGCGGTCATCTTCGCGACGGCCTGGTGCCTGCCGACCGGCTGACCCCACTGCTGGCGCGTCGAAGTCCACCACTTCGCGTCGTCAACGAGCGCCGAGCCCGCGCCGATCGCCGCCGCGGGCAGGCTCAGTCGCCCCACGTTCAACGTGGCGAGCGCGATCCTGAGCCCGTCGCCCGGGCGCCCCACGAGATTCTCGACCGGCACCTTGACGTCCGTGAACGTGACGACACCGTTGGCGATGCCGCGCAGGCCCATGAAGCGCGAGCGGCGCACGCGATCGACGCCGGGCCAGGCGGTCTCGATCACGAAGCACGAGATCTGCGGCAGCGACTTGCCGCCGGGCAGCACCTTGTCCGGCGTGCGCGCCAGCACGGCGAGCAGCGTCGTCTTCGGGTCGGTGGCGTTGGTGCACCAGAGCTTGTCGCCGTTCAGCACGTAGTGGCTGCCATCGGCCGACAGCGTCGCGACCGTCGACATGCGGGCGGGGTCGGACCCCACGCCCGGCTCGGTCAGCGCGAAGGCGGAAATCTCGCCGCGCGCGAGGCGCGGCAAGTACTTGCGCTTCTGCTCCTCGGTGCCGAACTGCTCGAGCGGCTGCGGCACGCCGATGCTCTGGTGCGCCGAAAGGAAAGCCACCGTGTTGGCGCAGTAGCTGCCGACGAAACCGAGCACGCGGCAGTAGTTGGTGACCGACAGCCCGAGGCCGCCGTATGCCTTCGGGATCTTCATGCCGAAGAGCCCGACCGCGGCCATCGCCTCGAGCGCTTCGGGTGGGTACTCGCCGTCCTCGTCGATCTGCCACGGATCGATCGAGTTCTCGATGACGGGGCGGATCTTCTCGATGAACTCGTCGCCGATCCGCCGATCCTCGGCCGACTGGGCCGGGAACGGGTGCACCAGGTCCCAGCGGAAGTTCCCCTTGAAGACCTCGGCGGTGAAGCTGACGTTTTCCCACTCGGTCTGGCGCGCGTCTTCGGCCAGCGCCATCGCGTCGTCCCGTGCCCTGGTGTCCATGTGCCCCCTCCCCCGATGTCCCTCGACCCCGGGCAATGTCCCCCTGGGCCGGGTCCATGGGGTATGCGGGGTTATGCACAGCGCGGCGGCGTCAAGCTCGCGGTTTTGTGCAACGGAGCGTGCCGGGCTGGGCGCAGGGGCGCTCGCCCGCCGGTGCAGGAGAGCCGCGCCAGGACGTGGACCAGGCGGTCGAGGGGTGCGGGCCCGCCCGCGCCGGACGCGCGGGCAGGCTGTGGTTCCTCAGACCCGCTCGAGCACCGTCGTGATGCCCTGTCCGAGGCCGATGCACATGGTCGACAGGCCGAGCGTCGCGTCCTTCTGCTCCATGACGTTGACGAGCGCGGTCGTGATGCGCGCGCCGGAGCAGCCGAGCGGATGACCGAGCGCGATCGCGCCGCCGTTCAGATTGACGCGGTCTTCGAACGTGTCCATCAGGCCGAGATCCTTGATGACCGGCAGCGACTGCGCGGCAAAGGCCTCGTTGAGTTCGAATACCTGCACGTCCTCGATTTTCAGGCGTGCGCGCTTCAGGGCCTTCTGCGTGGCCGGCACCGGACCGTAGCCCATGATCGCCGGGTCGCAACCGGCCACGGCCATGGCGCGGATCTTCGCGCGCGGCTTCAGTCCGAGCGCCTTCGCACGCCCGGCGCTCATGACGAGCATCGCGGACGCGCCGTCCGAGATCGCCGACGACGAGCCGGCCGTCACGGTGCCGCCCCTGGGGTCGAACGCGGGCGGCAGCGCTGCGAGGGTTTCGACGGTCGTCTCCGGCCGGATCACTTCGTCGAATTCGCACAGCTGGCGCACGCCGTTCGCGTCGTGACCCTCGATGCCGACGATTTCGTTCCTGAACCGGCCCTGCTGCGTCGCTTCCCAGGCCAGGCGATGCGAGCGCGCGGCGAAGCGGTCCTGCATCTCGCGCGTGATGCCGTGCATGCGCCCGAGCAGCTCGGCCGTGAGGCCCATCATGTTCGACGCCTTGGCGTATTGGGTCGAGGCCGAGGGATTGAGGTCGACGCCGTGCAGCATGCCGACGTGGCCCATGTGCTCGACGCCACCGATCACGAACACCGCACCCTGACCCGTCATGATCTGCGCCGCCGCCGTGTGCAGCGCCTGCATCGACGAGCCGCAGAGGCGGTTGACCGTCTGGCCGGGCACCGTGTGTGGCAGCCCCGCCAGCAGCAGCGAGTTGCGCGCGACATTCATGCCCTGCTCGAGCGTCTGGTTGACGCAGCCCCAGATCACGTCCTCGACCTCCTTCATGCCGACGGCCGGGTTGCGCCGGAACAGCGCCTCGATCAGCCCGGCCGACAGCGCCTCGGCACGGACGTTGCGGAACATGCCGCCTTTCGAGCGGCCCATGGCGGTGCGGACGCCATCGACGATGACGACATCGCGGGGTTTGAGACTCATCTTGATCTCTCCGTGAATTCGGTGGTGGCCGTCGGCGTCAGCCGAAGAACCTGCGGCCGGACGCGGCCATGTCGCGCAGCAGCTTCGGCGCTTCGTAGAGCTTGCCGAGCGACGCGAGGCCGTCAGCGGTGGCGACGAAGTTCGCCACGCCGGCCTGGTCGACGTACCGGCAGGCACCGCCGCGGAACACCGGGAAGCCGATACCGTAGAGCAGTGCCATGTCGGCCTCGTGCGGTGAAGCGACGATCCTTTCCTCGAGGCAGCGCGCCACCTCGTTGATCATCGGCACCATGCAGCGCGCGACGATCTCCTCGGGGGCGAACTCCCGGCGCGGCGCCACGACGTCCTTGACGAGTTCGTACGTCGTCGGGTCGACGGTCTTCTTCGGCTTGCCCTTCTTGTCGGCCGCGTAGGCGTAATAGCCTTTGCCGTTCTTCTGGCCGTAGCGCTGGTTCGCAACCAGCACCTCGGTTGCGCCCTTCCAGTCGTGGCGCATGCGGTCGGGGAAGCCCTCGGCCATCACCGCCGCGGCGTGCATGGCGGTGTCCATGCCGACCACGTCCATGAGGTAGGCCGGGCCCATCGGCCAGCCGAACTTCTCCATGACCTTGTCGACGGCCTGGAAGTCGGCACCGTCGCGCAGCAGCATGTGGAAGCCGGCGAAGTACGGGAACAGCACGCGGTTGACGAAGAACCCCGGGCAGTCGTTGACGACGATCGGCGTCTTGCCCATCTTCACAGCGAGCTTGACCGTCGCCGCCACCGCCTCGTCCGACGACTGCCGGCCGCGGATGACCTCGACCAGCGGCATCATGTGCACCGGGTTGAAGAAGTGCATGCCGACGAAATTCTGCGGACGCTTCAGACCCTCGGCCAGGTAGCTGATCGAGATCGTCGAGGTGTTCGAGGCGATGATCGTGTCCTCGCGCACGACCGGCTCGACCTCGGCGAACACCGCCTTCTTGACCTTCGGGTTCTCCACCACGGCCTCGATGATGATGTCGACCGCGCCGAAGTCGCCGTAGTTGAGTGTCGGGCGGATGCGCCCGAGCGTCTCGGCCATCTTCGCGGGCGTCAACTTGCCCTTCTCGACCGCCTTGGCGAGCAGCTTGCCGGCCTCGTTCATGCCGAGCGCGAGCTGCTCTTCCTTGATGTCCTTCATGATGATCGGCGTGCCCTTGAGCGCCGTCTGGTAGGCGATGCCGCCGCCCATGATGCCGGCCCCGAGCACGGCCGCGTGACGGATGTCCTTGCGGCTCTTCTTCTCCCAGGCGCCCGCGGCCTTCCTGACGCCCTGGTCGGCCAGGAAGACGCCGATCAGCGCATTCGCCTGCGGCGTCACCGCCGCCTTGGCGAAGTACTTCGCCTCCACGGCGAGCGCGGCGTCGCGACCGAGCGTGGCCGCTTCCTGCATGTTCCTGAGCGCAAGCATCGGCGCCGGCAGGTTCGGTCCCGCCTGCGCGCCGACGACGGCCGACGACGACGTGAACGCCATCGTCTGCTCGATCTTGTTGAGCTTGAGTGGCGCCAGCTTGGCGGCGCGGCGGCCCTGCCAGTCGAGCCTGCCGGCGATGCACTGGCGCAGCATGGCGAGCGCGGCCTCGCGCAGTTGATCGGGCGCGACGACGGCGTCGACCGCGCCGTCCTTGAGCGCCGCGTCGGCCTTCCTGTCCTGGCCGGCGCAGATCCACTCGACGGCGTTGTCGAGACCGATGATCCGGGGCATGCGCACCGAACCGCCGAAGCCGGGGAAGATGCCGAGCTTCACTTCGGGGAAGCCCACGGCCGCCGCGGTCGACATGACGCGGTAGTCCGCCGCGAGCGCGAGCTCGAGCCCGCCGCCGAGGCACACGCCGTTGATCGCCACGACCGTCGGCACGGGCAGGTCTTCGAAGCGGCAGAGGATCTGGTTGATCTCGAGCACGCCCCTGGCGATCGCCGCTTCGCCGGCCGCGAACATCGCGCCGAACTCGGTGATGTCGGCACCCACGACGAATACGGGCTTGCCGGAGGTCAGGACGACGCCTTTGACGGAGGCGTCCTTCGCGATCGCCTGCGTCGCCGCGTCGAGATCGCGGAGCGCAGCTGCATTCAGCTTGTTGACCGATTCGCCGGCCAGATCGAACTTCAGCTCGACGATGCCGTCGCCCAGCGTGCTGACGCTGAAGGCGGGTCCGGAGTGCAACATGGAGGTCTCCCTTCGACTGATCCTGGAAGCGGGGCCGTGAACGGACGCGCCGGCGGCCTGTCCGATCCAGTTTGCCGCACCGCACAAAGATTGGAAATGGGGAGTTGTACATCAATAGACTTGCTCCATGACCCATCGACGTCGCGCCTGCCTCGCGATCCTCGGTACCGGACTCCTCGCGACGACGGCCGTACCCCAGGAAGCGATCGCCCCCGACACGCTGCGCCGGGCGTTCATGGACGCCATGGCCGCCGTGGACGCGGTACCCACGCCGCCGCCAGCCGACGATGGCGACGCACTGCGTGGCTACGTGCTTTACCCCTACCTGCAGGCGGCGCGACTGCTGCGACAACTGCAGGCCGCCACGCCGGCGACCGCGCAGGTCACCAGCGCGGCCCTGCCGATCGACGGCGAAATCGCCGCGTTCGTGGCCGCACAGGCAGATGCGCCGGTCACCCGTCGGCTGCGCGACGCCTGGCTCGTGAGCCTGGCGTCGCGCCGGTCGTGGGCGACGTACCTGGAGCATTTCAGTCCCGAGCGCGACAACTCGCCCGTGCTGCGGTGCCACGCGCTGACGGCCCGTGTCGCGCTGGAGCGCACGGACGGGCTCGTGACCGACCTGACCGCGGCCTGGCTCACACCGAAGAGCCTGCCGGACGCCTGCGACCCGGCGCTCGCCTGGTGGAAGACGCGCGGTGGACCTGGCGAAGAACTCGTCGTACGTCGCGCACGGCTCGCCCTCGAGGCTGGCGACGCGGGTCTCGCGCGCTACCTGACCAGATCGCTGCCACCCGGGCCGGCCGCGCCGCTGCGGCAGTGGGTCGCGCTGATCGAAGAACCCGCCGCCGGGATTCCGGCGCTGGTCGCCGCACCCGACCGCCCGGTCGAGCCGGAAGCGCTGCTGGCCGGCTGGGAGCGCTACGCGCGCGCCGACGCTGAACGCGCAGTGACGACGTATCCGGCCCTCGTCGCCAGTCGCAGGCTCGATGATCGCGCAGCGAGCCGCTACGCGCTCGCGGTGGCGCTCGCGCTCTCCTGGGGCCGGCTGCCGGGTGCGCTGGAGTTCTTTGCCCGCGTCCACGCCGACGACTTCGACGAACGTGCGCACGAGTGGCACGCGCGGGCGGCGCTGTGGGCCGGCGACTGGAAGCGCGTGGCGACGGCGATCACGGCGATGCCGGACACGCTGCGCTCGCAGGCGCGCTGGCAGTACTGGGCGGCGCGCGCCAGCGAACGGCTGGGCGAAGTCGCACAGGCCCGCGCCGGTTATGCCGCGGTCGTCCCGACCGACAACTGGTATGCCGCGCTCGCCGCCGCGCGGCTCGACCGCAAGCTGGTGCCGAACCTGCTGCCCTTGCCGCTCGACGCCGCCGCGATCGCCGGGCTCGGCGCGCAGCCGGCGTTCCAGCGCGCCCGCGAGTTGCTGCTGTGTCGCATGGAGCCGGAAGCGAACGCCGAATGGCGTGCCGCCGTCGAAGCACTGCAGCCGGCGCGACAGCCGCTCGCCGTCGGCCTCGCCGCGCAATGGGGCTGGTACCACCAGGCGATCGCGAGTGCCGCGAAGCAGCGGATCTTCAACGACTACGAGCTGCTCTACCCGCGGCCTTACGATTTCGAGGTGCGCGAAGCGAGCCGGCGCACCGGGCTGCGCAGGGAGTTCATCTACGCGATCATCCGGCAGGAGAGCCTGTATCGCGCCGACGCGGGTTCCTCGGCCGGCGCGCTGGGCCTGATGCAGTTGCTGCCGGAGACGGCGCGGATGACGGCGCGACGCAGCGGCCTGCCCACACCGACGCGTGCGCAACTGCTGGAGCCCGCGGTCAACATCCCGCTGGGCTCGGCCTATCTCGCCGGGCTCGTCGACCGGTTCGGCGGCGAAACGGCGCTCGCGACCGCGGCCTACAACGCCGGCCCGAACGCGGCGCGCCGCTGGTTGCCGCCTGCGCCGCTCGATCTCGATGTCTGGGCCGAAAACATTCCGTACAACGAGACGCGCGCCTACGTGCAGCGCGTCGCCTGGCACGCGCTCGTGTTCGACTGGCTGGACACGCGTGAACCCCGCGACGTGTCAGGCCTGCTGCGGAGCGTGAAGCCGGCACCGCTCGCCGCGTCGAACGCCGACTGATCGCGGATCAAGCGAACGTCGCGCGCCATTCGTCGAGGAAGGCGCGCGTCGCATCGTCCGGCAGCACGGCGTACTGCCAGACGCGCGCCGTCTCGTCGGGACGCAGCGCGCCGCGCAGCGCGCGCAGTCGTGCGAGCACGTCGTCGTCGGCCAGCTCGAGCAACGCAGCGAACACGGCGGCGCGTTCGAGCGCCAGCCCGCGACGGATCCAGTCGAGCGCGTCCGTCACGCGACGCTGCAGCCGGTCGACGCTCGCCGGGCGTGCGCGCAGGTATGCCAGCGTCGCGGCATGGACGATCCGGAAGTCGTGGTCGCCAAGAATCACGGGCACCCAGGCGCGCGGCATCGACCCTCCCTGCTCCAGCGCGTGGCCCAGCGCGACGCAGAACGTCTTGCGCCGCGCCGCATCGGCGTGTCGCAGCCAGGTCCAGTACCGTGTGAGCGCCCGGCCCGTGTCACCCGGACCGGCGGTGCGCGATCCGCTGGCGAGCAGCGATGCGAGCAACTCCTCCGGCCCCGCGGCCGTCGCGGGCCGGACCTCGTCCCGGACAGCACCATCGACCGCCGGTGGAATGTGGCCCGGGACCTCGGCCCAGCTCGTCGCGAAGGCCTTCGGCCACTGATTCGTCGTCATCGTTCGACCTCCGGCCCGCAGGCCATCGCCACCCAGACCGGTTGCAGCGTGGCGCGCCCGTGCTGACGCGGAGGCCATATGAAAAACCCTCCGCCACAGGTCGCGCCGGAGGGTTCAAGCGAGTACCCGCTTCGTTGCCTGCCGGCCGCATCCGCACTCGTGGTGCGAGCCACCTTGCCCGGGAAGGCAGGTTGGCCGGGCGCGAACGCCCGTGTCTTGATGCTGGCGGCGAGTATACACGGCTTCGTCGTGACGGCACAGCCAGCGACATTCCGCAGTGGACCGGCGCTGCCATGCGATGTGACCAGTCTGGTTGCGACGGCGGACCCGGCGATCGGGGCGTTGGCACGCGCGCCTGCGCGCTCAGGAGTCGGCCGCGAACAGCGCGCGCAGCAAACAGTGCGTCGGCACGAACACGAGCACGACGAACCCGGCGAACAGGGCGCCCAGGTAGGCGACGGCGGGCCGTGACGAGCGCGCCGCGCCCAGCCCGTGCGTCCAGATGATGTTGCGTTCGGGTGAACTCACGGCGCGGCTCCACGGCAGTACGATCGCCGCCAGCACGATCGCGCCCGGCAGGGCGACCCGGGCGTCATAGCCGTAGGCGTTGAGCATCCACAGCAGCAGCAGCGGCAGCGGCACGTGAAACAGCGACAGTCCGCGCAGCAACCGCGGACGCTCGGGCTCGAACATGTAGTCCGTCAGCCCGGTGATGCGACGGCGCACGACCAGGCGCAGCAGGAAGTCGACATTCCACAGCAGCTCGGGCAACAGCACCGCGACCGCCAGCACGCTCGCGATCGCGGCGTTTTCGAGCCACAGCGCCGGCACGGCCCCGATCAGCGCGATGTCCGAGAACCACAGCAGGTTGCGCCAGCCGTAGTTCCTGCGCCAGATCGCGACGATCACCAGCACGAAGACAGTGTAGGCGAGCTTCCAGATCATGCGTTGGTCTTCCGCCACGCACGTTACCAGAGGCGGCTGCGACGAGTCGCCGGTGCAGCGCGACGAGTGGGCGAACCCGCGGGGTGTGATCGGCGTCAGACTGTCTGCACGGTCAATGAAAGCGTCAGCAGTCTCACTCAGGAGCTCGACCATGAACGCCCAGACGAAGAAGACCCGCACCCTCGCCACGGTGATCGCCTGCGCCGGCACGTTCGGCCTGGCCCTCGCGGCACACGCCGGTGACGTCGCCACCGCTCCGGTTCCCCGGTACGACGACGTGGTGGTGCGCTACGCCGACCTGAACCTGGCCACCGAGGAAGGCGCACGGACCCTCTACGCGCGGCTCGCGGCGGCGGCTGAACGCGCCTGCGGCAGTGCGCCGAGGATGCTCGCGCTGACCGAGCACATGCGCTATCGGGCCTGCTACGACAGCACGCTGACGCAAGCGGTCGAGAAGATCGGCAGCCAGCAGGTGCACGCGCTGCACGCGGCCCGCACCGACTCGTCGGTCGGCTGATCGCGCAGAGGGCCGGGCGGGTGTCGCGGGACGCCCGCCCGGATCATGCACGCCGCGGTCGAGCACACCCCGGGGCGTGCCGTCAGCCGACGGCTGCGGGACTCAGCGCGATGAGCAATTGCGCGCAGTAGTAGAGCGGCAGGCCCCACGCGCGATTGAAGAACCCGGCGTGGACGAAGCGGTCGCGGGCCACCGAGACGTCCGAGGCCGTGAATGCAAGCGCACCGGCCGCCACTGTCGCCGGGCCACCGGCGCCCGCCAGCGACAGAGCGAGCGACGACATCGTGCCGATCACGACCAGGTAGGCGAGCACGGCGCCGCGCATGCCGGGCGGCAGCAAGGGGCGCAACCAGCGCCAGACCCCGGCGAGCACCATCGCGAGTGCCGCGGCCCCGAGTGCGAGCCAGACCAGATTCAGCGGCTGCGTGAGGAACGCGGCGCCGAAACCGAGGTGACCGGCGAGGAAGGCGAACAGACCGACGCGGAAGACGGCCGGCCGGCCTTCCGGAATCAGCAGCACGTCGCCGGCGAAGCACAGGCAGAGCCCCGCGAGCACGAGCAGGCCGTAGCCGTTGTCGAGCGCGCCGGAGACGAGCGCCGTGCCGACGAAGGCCGCCGACGCGAGCGGCTTGGCGAGCCACTTGCCCCGCTGCGAATGACGCCGCTCCGCCGCAAGCAGCGCGGCGACCGCGAGCGCGCAGAGCAGGATGAGCGGGCCGGGCCCGAGCGTCGGTGTGTCCATGGGCCGGGCCATGCTAGCGCACCGCTGCGGTGCCGTCGCCCGAGCTGCTACGATGCCGTCCTGCGATGAGCGATTCCTCACGCCCGTTCGAATTGCGCGCGGGGCCGGGCGCGTTGCGCCACCTGCGCGAGCATGGCCTCGGCCGCGGCGACATCGGCTGCGTCCCAGCCGCCGCCGGCGGCCCCAAGGGGCTCGCCTTGCTGCCGCTCGACCGCTTGCTGTTGCATCACGGCTGGCTGCCCGCCGGCGTCCCTGTGGAGTTCGTCGGCGCATCGGTCGGCGCATGGCGCATGGCCGCGCTTGCCCGGCAAGATGCGCTCACGGCGCTGGACGCGGTGCAGCACGCCTATGTGCGCGACCAGTGCTATGCCGGCAAGCCGACGCCAGCGGAAGTCAGCCTCGCCTGCCGCCGGATCGCGCACGCCGCGCGCGGGGAAGGGCCCTTGCGCTGGCGCCCCGGCGTGGCCCTCGGCATCGTCACGGCGCGGGCCCGGGGACCACTGCACGATCGCGAGTCGCGGCTGGCCTTCGGGCGCGCCATGCTGAGCAATGCCATTTCGCGACGGCGGCTCGCGACCTACCTCGAGCGCGTGGTGTTTCATGGCGGTGATCCGCCGGGCCTGCTCGACGCCCCTCCGTTCGACGCGTTCGGGCTCGTCACCGTCGCGCTCGACGAGACCAACGCCGAGGATGCGCTGCTCGCGTCGGGCTCGATCCCGCTCATCGCCTCACCCGTGCGCGACATCCACGGCGCGCCGCGCGGCAACTACTGGGATGGCGCGTTGATCGACTATCACCTGCTGCTGCCCTACCCGCGGCTCGCCGGCCCCGGGCACCGGCGCATCGTGTTCTACCCGCACTTCAGCCCCTGGGTGACCCCGGGCTGGCTGGACAAGCACCTGCCCTGGCGGCGCGCGGCCCGCGCCCACGCCTGGCTCGACGACGTGCTGCTGGTGACACCGTCCGCCACGTTTCTCGCGACCCTGCCGAACGGCAAGTTGCCGGATCGGCAGGACTTCTATCGCTACGGGGCCGACCACGCCGGGCGCATTGGCGCCTGGGAGAGGGCGATCGCCGAGTGCGCTCGCTTCGCGGAGGCCGTCCTGGCATGGATGGAACGGCCCGATCCGACACTGGTCGCGCCAATCTGACCGGCGCCCCGTAGAATCGAGCCGATGCGTAGAACGAAGCCCCACACGGTCGCCCTGGCCTGCCACGCCTCGTCGCCGACCCGTGCCGTTCACGGCATCGCCGCCAGCGCCCGGATCGGCGGCGCCGGCAAGCTGGCAGTGACTTTCGATCTCGATGCCGACATGTCGCAGGTCGTGCTGCCGCGCCCGCGCCCGCCCGGCCGCGCCGACGAATTGTGGCGCCACACCTGCTTCGAGCTGTTTGTCGCGCTGCCGGAGAGCGAAGCGTATTGCGAGCTGAATTTCTCACCTTCGGGCGAATGGGCCATGTATGGGTTCGTCGGCTATCGCCGCGGCATGACGACCATCGACGTCGGCCGTTCGCCGCGCATTGCGGTCCGCCCGAGCAGCCGCGGGCTGGTGCTGGAGGCGATCACGTACCTCGACGAGCTGCCGATGCCGCGACCCGGCGCACCGTTGCGTGCGGCCGTCGCGGCCGTCGTCGAAGAGACGGATGGACGGTTCTCGTTCTGGGCGCTGGCGCATCCGTCCGCCCAGCCGGACTTTCATCACCGGCTCGGGTTTGCGTTGCAGGTCGGCCTGCCGGAGACCGGTCAGGACGACCTGCTCGCCGAGACGGTCGGGGCCGACCGCGCGTGAGGTTCGGCATCGACCGTCTGTGCGAGGACGCGGCGTTGCGCGCGCCGCTGCACGACCGCCGCGTCGCACTGCTCGCCCACCCCGCCTCCGTCACCGCCCGGTTCCAGCACTCGCTCGACGCCCTCGCCTCACTCGACGGCATCCGCGTGACGGCAGCGTTCGGCCCGCAGCATGGCCTGCGCGGCGACAAGCAGGACAACATGATCGAGTCGCCGGACTTCGACGACCCGGCCCACGGCATACCGGTGTTCAGCCTCTACGGTGACGTACGACGGCCCACGGCCGGCATGCTCGACACCTTCGATGTGCTGCTGGTCGACCTGCAGGACCTCGGTTGCCGCATCTACACCTTCATCACGACGCTACGCTACGTGCTCGAAGCGGCCGCGGCCCACGGCAAGTCGGTGTGGGTGCTCGATCGCCCGAATCCGCTCGGTCGGCCCGTCGAAGGCCTGACGCTGCGACCGGGCTGGGAGAGCTTCGTCGGCGCGGGCGCCCTGCCGATGCGGCACGGGCTCACGCTGGGTGAACTCGGGCACTGGTTCGTGCGCACGCTGCGCCTCGACGTCGACTATCGCGTCGTCGAAATGCAGGGCTGGGCCCCCGCCACGGGCCCCGGCTGGGGCTGGCCGCTCGGCGAACGCTCCTGGGTGAACCCGAGCCCGAACGCGCCCAATCCGTGGATGGCGCGCTGTTATCCCGGCACGGTCATGCTCGAAGGCACGACCCTGTCCGAAGGTCGCGGTACGACGCGGCCGCTCGAGCTGTTCGGTGCCCCGGAGCTCGACGCACCGGCGATCGTCGCCGAGATGCATCGCCTCGCGCCGCAGTGGCTGCGCGGCTGCCGCCTGCGTCCGTGCTGGTTCGAACCGACGTTCCACAAGCACGAGCGGCGTCTCTGCGCCGGCCTGCAGGTACACGTCGACGACGGCGCCTACGACCACGCGGCGTTCCGGCCGTGGCGGCTGCAGGCGCTCGCGTTCAAGGCGCTGCGCCGGCTGTGGCCGGAATACGAGCTCTGGCGGGACTTTCCCTACGAATACGAGCACGGACGTCTCGCCATCGATCTGATCAACGGCAGCGAACTGCTGCGTCGATGGGTCGACGACGCCGGCGCGTCGCCGGCCGACCTCGAGGCGCTGGCCGGCGCCGACGAACGGGCATGGCTCGACGAACGCGCCGACGCGCTGCTCTACCGGTGACGCCGGACGGCGGGGCCGCGGACTGCGACCTGCTGGTCGTGGGTGCCGGCATCAACGGCGCCGGCATCGCCCGCGATGCCGCGGGCCGCGGGCTGCGCACGGTGCTCTGCGAGCAGCACGACATCGCCGCGCACACGTCGTCCGCCAGCACCAAGCTGATCCACGGCGGCCTGCGCTACCTCGAGTTCTACGACTTCGCGCTGGTGCGGAAGTCGCTGCACGAGCGTGAGGTCGTACTCGCGAACGCACCACACCTGTCGCGGCCGCTGCGATTCGTGCTGCCGCACGACCGCCACCTGCGGCCCGCCTGGATGCTGCGCGCCGGTCTTTTCCTCTACGACCACCTCGATCCGCGACGCACGCTGCCGGCCTCGTCGGCCGTGAACCTGCGCCGTCACCCCGCCGGTGCGCCGCTCGACGAGCAATTCCGCACCGGCTTCCTGTTTTCCGACGGCTGGGTCGATGACGCACGGCTGGTCGTCGCGAACGCCATGGACGTGCGCGAGCGCGGCGGCCGGGTGCTCACCCGCACGAAATGCGTCGACTTGCGTCCGCAGGGCGAGGCGTGGCGGGCCACGCTCGAGCATGCGGACGGACGCCGCGTCGGGCTGACCGCGCGCCTGGTGGTCAACGCGACCGGACCGTGGGTGGCGGAATTCCTCGACGCACACACGCCACGGCCGGCGCGCCATCACCCGCGCATGATCCAGGGCAGCCACATCGTCGTGCCGCGACTGTTCCAGCACGACTACGCGTACATTTTCCAGGCACCGGACGGCCGCATCGTGTTCGCGATCCCGTTCGAGCGTGACTTCACGCTGGTCGGCACGACCGAGCGCGAGTACCAGGGCGACCTCGCACGTCCGCGGATCGACGCGACCGAGGCGCAATACCTCGTCGACCTGGTCAATCGCTACTTTCGTCGCGACCTCACGCGCCGCGACGTCGTCTGGGCGTTCGCGGGCCTGCGGCCGCTGCTCGCGGCCTCGACGCAGGATCCGAAGAGCATCACGCGCGACTACGTGCTCGACTTCGACCGCCACACGCCGCCGCTGGTGTCCGTGTACGGTGGCAAGCTCACGACCTACCGCCGGCTGGCGCAGGACGTCGTCGACGGCGTCTGCAGAACGCTCGCGGTCGCTGCGTCCCCCTGGACGGAACGTGCGCCGCTGCCGGGCGGCGACCTGCCGGGCGCCGACTTCGGCCGGTTCCGCGATCGCATGGCGCAACGTCATGCCTGGCTCGACCACGCGCTGCTCGAACGGTACGCGCGCGCCTACGGCACGCGCATGGAGCGACTGCTGGACGCCTGCAACTCGATGGACGACCTCGGCGAGATGGTGCTGCCGGGGCTCGCGGCGCGCGAGATCGAATACCTGCGACGCGAGGAATTCGCCATCACGGCCGAGGACATCCTGTTCCGGCGCAGCAAGCTCGGCGTGCACCTGCCGGCGGACAGCGAAGCGCAGCTCGAGCGGTGGCTGCAGAGGCATTGATCGCCCGTTTCGCGCGGACGACCGGGAGACTCAGCGCGCCGATGCCTCAGGCCGCGACCCACGGACGGGCAAGACCCCGCGCGAGCGCGATCAGGCTTTCGCCGCCCGCCCGCCCCGCAGCAGGAACGCGCACACCGCGAGCGCCACCACCAGCGCCACGATCTCGCCCGTGAGCCCGCCGAGCCGCGGGTCGATCGTCTTCGGCGCGATGCCCGCGGCGACGAGGCCCGCGATCGCGACGCCGGCGAGTCCCTCGCCCGCGACCAGCCCCGACGCGGCGAGGATGCCGTTGTCGCTCGCGCCTTCGGCCAGCGGCTCGCGGCCCCGCTCGACGAGCGCCCGGACACAGCCGCCGACGTAGAGCGGCGCCATCGTCGCGAGCGGCAGGTAGATGCCGATCGCAAAGGCCAGGCCCGAGACGCCGCAGAGCATCGCGCCGATCGCGAGCCCCGCGCCGGTCAGCACGAGGTCCCACGGCAGCGCGCCGGCGAGCACGCCTTCGATGATGGTCTTCATCAGCGTCGCCTGCGGCGCCGGAATCTCCCTGGAGCCGAACTCGTACGCGTGGCCGAGCAGCATGACGGTGCCCGCCACTGCCCAGCAGGCGAACGCCGCGCCGATCAACTGCCCGGCCTGCTGGCGGGCCGGCGTCGCCCCGACGAGCCAGCCGGTCTTGAGGTCCTGCGAAATGTCGCCCGCCTTGCTCGCGGCAACGGCGACGATGGTGCCGACGGTCAGCACGCCCGCCCGCGCGCCCGGGTCGGTCCAGCCGGCCGCCGCGAAGACCGAGGCCGTGCCGAGCAGCGTCACGAGCGCGATGCCCGAGGTTGGCTGCGACGACACGCCGACGATGCCGACGATGCGCGCCGCGACGGCGACGAACAGCACGCCGAACACGCCGACGCCGCTCGCGAGGATCGCCCGCTGCGTGGCATCCATCTCGCCCGCGAACACCCCGGGCACGAGACCCGCGACGAGCACGACCGTCGCGACGCCACCGAACACGAAGCCCGCGGGCAGGTCGCGCTGCGTGCGCCCGTCGGCACCGTCGACGCCGACCTCGCCCGCGCGTACGCCGCGCGCGACGGCGAGGAACGCGTCGACCATCGTCGGCAGGCCGCGCAACACCGTCAGGATGCCCGCCGTGGCGACCGCCCCCGCGCCGATGTAGCGGACGTAGCGCGACCAGATGGCGCCGGCGTCCATGTCGGCCACGAGCCGCGTCGTCTCCGGAGCGAGCGGCTGCGTCATCGCGGCGCCCGTCCACGCGATCAGCGGCGTGATGACGATCGCCGAGATCAGCGCGCCGGCCACGCAGACGGCCGCCTGCCGGTAGCCGAGGATGTAGCCGACGCCGAGCAGCGCCGGCGCGATCTCGAGCGCGAGCTCGGCCTTGGGCAGCACCGGCAGGGCCATGCCGATCTCGCCCGGCACGAGGTAGACCAGCGAAATGAGCGCCTTGACCGCCGCGCCGACCGCCATGCCGCGGAAGATCCACGCGCTCGCGCTGGCGGCGCCCTGCACGGCACGGTCCGTGGCGCGCAGCACCTCGGCGCAGGCCGTGCCTTCGGGATAAGGCAGTTCCGCGTGCGCCCGGACGATGAGCAACTGCCGCAACGGCACCATCGCGGAGATGCCGAGCAGCGCGCCCAGAAAAGCCAGCACGACGACCTGCCAGTACGGCGGCACCGCGCCCCAGAGGAACAGCGCCGGGATCGTGAAGATCGTGCCCGTCGCGAGCGAGGTCGAGGCCGACGCGACCGTCTGGGACAGGTTGGCCTCGAGGATCGTCCCGCGCAGGCGCAGCAGGTGGAAGACGGCGACCGTCATGACGGCTGCGGGAATGGACGCGGATACCGTCATGCCGACGCGCAGGCCGAGGTAGGCGTTGGCGGCGCCGAAGACGATGCCGAGCACGACGCCGGTGACGATCGCCTTGGTGGTGAATTCGGCGACGTCTGCCGCGGGGTTCGGACGCATCGGGCGATCATCTCCTGCGCCCCGGCGCGGCGCAACGGGCGGCGTGGTCTAGAATCCGGTCGCGGCTCGCGACAGGCAAGCGACAGGCACCATGACGCAGTTCATCCTCGCCCTCGACCAGGGCACCACCAGTTCGCGCTCCATCGTCTTCGACGACGAAGGCAGCCCGGTCGCAGTCGCGCAGCGCGAGCTCACGCAGCACTTCCCGCGCTCCGGCTGGGTCGAGCACGACCCCATGGAAATCGCGTCCACGCAGCTGGCGACGATGACCGAGGCACTCGCCCGCGCGCGCCTCACCGCGCGGCACATCGCCGCCATCGGCATCACCAACCAGCGCGAGACAACCGTGCTCTGGGACCGGCGCACGGGCCAGCCGGTCGCGCCGGCGATCGTCTGGCAGGACCGCCGCACGGCGGGCCTGTGCGAGCAGCTCAAGGCCGACGGCCTGGAGCCCGAGGTCGCGCGACGTACGGGGCTGCTGCTCGATCCATATTTTTCCGGCACCAAGCTCGCGTGGCTGCTCGACAACGTGCCGGGCGCACGGGCCCGCGCGGAAGCCGGCGAGCTCGCGTTCGGCACCATCGATTGCTGGCTCGTCTGGCGACTCACGCGCGGTGCGAGCCACGTGACCGACATGAGCAATGCGAGCCGCACGCTGCTGCTCGACGTCGCGAGCGGCGACTGGGACGACGCCATGCTCGAGCTGCTGCGCATTCCGCACGCGGTGCTGCCCGCGATCGTGCCGTCGTCGCTGCGCGAGCGTGCGCCCGGGGCGGTCTGCGATGGCGTCGAGGTGCCGATCACTGGCATCGCCGGCGACCAGCAGGCCGCCCTGTTCGGCCAGGCCTGCTTCGAACCCGGCATGGCGAAGAACACCTACGGCACCGGCTGTTTCCTGCTGCTCAATACCGGAGCCGAACCGCTCGCCTCGCGCAACCGCCTGCTGACGACGATCGCCTGGCAGACGCAGCGCCGCTGCTACGCGCTCGAGGGCGCCGTCTTCGTCGGCGGCGCCGTGGTGCAGTGGTTGCGCGACGGTCTGGGGCTCATCGAATGCTCGGCGGACGTCGAGGCGCTCGCGGCGAGCGTGGACGACTCCGGCGGCGTCTATCTCGTGCCCGCGTTCACGGGCCTCGGCAGTCCGCACTGGGATGCCTACGCGCGCGGCACGATGCTCGGCCTGTCGCGCGGCACGACGCGCGCGCACGTCGCGCGGGCGGCGCTCGAGGCCATCGCGTTCCAGAGCGCGGAGGTGCTGCTCGCCATGCAGAAGGACGCGCACCAGCCGCTGCTCGAACTGCGCGTCGACGGCGGCGCGGCGGCGAACGACCTGCTGATGCAGTTCCAGGCCGACCTGCTCGGCGTGCCGGTGGTGCGCCCCCGCATCACCGAGACGACTGCGCTCGGCGCCGCGTACCTCGCCGGTCTCGGAACCGGGTTCTGGCATTCGACGGACGCCGTCGCGCGCCACTGGCGCGCCGAGCGCTGCTTCGAGCCGGCGATGTCGCGCGACGAAGCCGCGGCGCGCATCGAGCGCTGGGGCTGCGCCGTCGAACGCTCGCGCGGCTGGCACGTCGAAAGCTAGAGAGTGCCCTGGGCAAAGCCATCGCCATCGCGACGCCGTTCTTCATCGCGCTCATCGGCCTGAACTGGTCGGCAAGCTCGGCTGGTTCGACCGCTGGTTCGCCTCGCCGTCCAATCATCGCGTCCACCACGCCGTCAACGACCGCTGCATCGACCGCAACCACGGCGGCATCTGCATGCTGTGGGACCGTCTGTTCGGCACCTTCGTCGAGGAGACGGAAAGATGCGTCTACGGGACACGCGCGCTGCTCGACTCATGGGATCCGCTCCGGGCGAATCTCGAGGTGTACGTGGAGCTCGCGCGCAGGTCACGGCACGCGGGCCGCTGGCAGGACAGCCTGCGCGTCTGGCTGATGCCTCCGGACCGGCGACCCGCGGCCGCCACCTGGCATGGCGCGTCGTTCGATCTCGCGCAGGTGCGCATCTACGATCCGCCGATGTCGCCCGCCGTGCGCGTGGTCGCGCTCGTGCAGCTCGCCGTGGGCATCGTTGCCGCGCTGTCCCTGCTCTGGTACTCGGACACCATGCCTCGCGGCCTGCTCGGCGCCAGTGCACTCTCGGTCGTCGCGCTGCTCGCAACGGTCGCGACGGGCGCATGGGCCGCGGGTCCCTGAGCAGGCTCGCCCGGGCGGCAGACGGCGTGGCGCGACGGGCCGCCGTTCAGCCCGGTGACGATCGATTCCGACGCTGCCGCCAGGCCTTCTGCAGCTCCATCACGACGAGCAGTGACAGCGCGAACAGCGGCAGCACGAGCCACTGGTCGCGCGCGACGGGCATGACGTCGAGCGTGCGTTGCAGCCACCCCGCGTGCATCGCCAGCACATGCAGGCCCAGCGCGCCGAACACGCCGCCGAGCAGCAGCGGGTTGCGGCCCATCGGCAGGCGCAGCACCGGGATGGTCTCGGAGCGCGCGTTGATCGCGTCGACGTTCTGCATCAGCACCATCAGCAGCAACAGCGAGTTGCGTGCCTGCTCGATCGAAGCGCCGGCCTGCAGCAGCCATCCAAACCAGCCCAGGCCGAGCGTCGACATCCACAGCCCGGCCAGCAGTCCGCGCTCGAGCATGAGGCGGTCGAAGACCGGTTCCTGCCGAGGTCGCGGCGGACGCCGCAGTTCGTCACCAGCGCCGCGTTCGAACGCCAGCCCGACGTCCTGGATGCCGTTGGTGACCAGGTTCAGCCACAGCAACTGCACGGGCAGCAATGGCAGCGGCAGACCGGCCAGCACCGCGACGCCGACGGTCAGCACCTCCGCGATGCCGGCCGCCGTGAGCAGGTACACGACGTTGCGGATGTTCTGGTAGGCGACGCGCCCTTCCTCGATGCCGGCGACGATGGTGCTGAAGTCATCGTCGCTCAGCACGAGGTCGGCCGCATCGCGCGCGATGTCGGTGCCGCCGCGGCCCATCGCGATGCCGATATTGGCGCGGTGCAGGGCCGGCGCGTCGTTGACGCCGTCGCCCGTCACCGCGACGTACTGACCGCCGGCCTGGGCGGCCGCGACGATCGCGAGTTTCTGCTCGGGCGTGACGCGCGCAAAGACCCGGGCGCGCCCGACGACTTCGCGCAGGTGTTGCGGGCTGGCATCCACGACGTCGGCGCCGAGCACGATGTCGTCGGCGGAGGCGGCAATACCGAGGTCGCGCGCGATCGAAAGCGCCGTCAGCGGGTGGTCGCCCGTCACCATGACGACGCGAATGCCGGCCGCCACACACCGCGCGACGGCCTCGGCGGCGCCGTCGCGGAGCGGATCGATCAGCCCGACGAGGGCCGCGAACTCGAGACCGCGTGGCGGCCACTGCGCATCGCCCGTGGCCGGCGGCGACGCGCGCGACGCGCTCGCCAGCGCCAGCACCCGGTAGCCGGCCCGCGCCAGCGTCCCGGCCGACTCGAGGATGCGCAGTCGGTCGGCGTCCGCCATCTCGCACATGGGCAGCATGCGCTCCGGCGCGCCTTTCGCGGCGATCCAGGTACCGTCGCCGACCCGGTGGGCCGTCGCCGCGTACTGGAGTTCCGGTTCGTACGGCCGCTGCGCCACGAGTGGACGCTCGCGCAGCAGCGCGTCGCGATCGAGGCCGCCCTTGGCGGCGAGCACGAGCAGTGCGATATCGGTCGGATCGCCCGTGGCAGACCACTCGCCGTCCTGCAGGAGCAACTGCGCCTCGTTGCAGGCCGCCCCGATGCGCAGCGTCTCCGCGAGCAACGACGCAGCAGCATCGTCCCCAGCGCCATCCTCGGCGCGGGTGATGGCGCCGACGGGACGGTGACCGACGCCACCGACGTCCCACCGCGAGCCGTCGTGCAGCACCATCGCGCACACGGTCAACGCGTTGCAGGTCAGCGTGCCGGTCTTGTCGCTCGCAATCAGCGAGCAGCTGCCGAGGCCCTCGACCGCCGGCAGCTGGCGCACGATCGCGCCACGGGCCGCCATGCGGCGCGCGGCGATCGCGAGCGCGATCGTGACGGCCACGGGCAGCCCTTCGGGAATCGCCGACACGGCCAGCGCGACGCCGAACGAGAACATCGTGAACGGCGACTGCCCGTGGACCAGCACGGCGAACGCGGCGACGGTCACGGCCGCGAGCACCACGACGACCGCGATCGTGCGGCTGAATCGTTCCATGCGCTCGGTGAGCGGCGGCTTGCCCGCGGCAGTCGTCGCCATCGTGCCGGCAAGCCGGCCGACCTCGGTGCGGCCGCCCGTCGCGAAGACGAGACCCTGGGCGCGCCCGCGCAGCACCGCCGTGCCGGCAAATGCGCAATTGCGCCTGTCTGCCGGGACCGCCTCGGTGGCGACGGCGACAGCGGCGTCCTTCACGGCCGGCAGCGACTCGCCCGTGAGCAATGATTCGTCGATCTCGAGGTCGCGGCTGTCGATGAGACGGGCATCCGCCGGCACGAACTGTCCGCTCGTGAGCACCACGAGATCGCCCGGCACGACCTCGGCCGCTTCGATTTCGCGCGTCACGCCGTCGCGGATCACGGTGGCCCGCACGCGCAGCAGCGACTGCAGGCCGCGACTCTGGCGCTCCGCCTGCCATTCCTGCCAGGTGCCGATCGCCGAGTTCACGAGCAACACGAACGCGATGAAGGCCGCATCGGTCAGCTGGCCCATGACGAGCGCCAGCGCGCCCGCGGCGAGCAGCACGTAGACGAGCGGGCTGCGCAACTGGTGCAGCGCGATGCGCGCCAGGCCGGGCGGGGGTGCTGCTGGCAGTTCGTTGGCGCCGTGCTGCTGCAGACGCCGGTGCGCTTCGATCACGTCCAGCCCACGCCGGGCATCGCCGCCGAGCAGCGTCACCATGCGCTCGCGCGGCACGGCATGCCACGCCACCGCCGGACCGCCGCCGGCACTCGCCGTCGTTGCTGGGGTCGTCATCGCGCGCCTCGCGCCGATTGTCCGTCCGGTCCTGGGCGCACGAATCCGAGCTACTACGTAGCGATGCAACGCCCGCCACACCCCGCTAGACTGCGCCTCCCCGCAAGGTGCCCCGATGCCCGCCAAGACCCTGAAGCCGTGCTACGACTGCGCGAAGTGTCCCGGCTATTGCTGCAGCTACGCGCGCATCGCCGTGACCGACGCCGACATCGAGCGGCTCGCGCGGCACTTCGGCATCGCCACGGCCGCCGCGCGCAGGAAGTTTACCTACCGCTACCGGACGAAGGAACTCGACGAGCAGCTGCTGCGGCACCGCAAGGACCACGTCTACACCTCGACCTGCCGGTTCTTCGACCAGCAGACGCGACGCTGCACGGTCTACGTCGCACGCCCGTCGGTGTGCCGGAAGTACCCGGAGGACAAGGTCTGCGGCTACTACCAGTTCCTGCAGTTCGAGCGGTCGCAGCAGGGCGACGACGAGTTCATCCCGTCCGCCTGAACGGCGGGTCCCGCCGTGGGTCGAGGCCGGGAGCTCAGCGGAACCGGTAGCCGACCACGAGCCCGAGCAGCAGCGAGTCCGCGGCCACCGGGCCGTGCTCCGCGCGCAGCGCCTCCGCCCTCGCGTCGAGATCGGCCCAGCGCAGGTCGGCGCTCAGCAGCACGCGTCGCGTCACGTGCAGCTCCGCACCGAGTTCCGCCGCCACCCCGAACGACGTGTGCCGGTTGCGCCGGTTGAAGAGCGTGGGCCCGGGGTCGTCGTCGCCGGCGTCGTGGAAATACTGCGCGCGATTGACACCCGCGCCGACGTATGTCCGCAGCGCCCCCTGGTCACGCATGGTGTAACGCGCCGTGACGAGTTCCGTGCCGTCTGGACGGTCTTCCTGCAGCACGACGCACAGGTCGCTGCCGGCCGGCGGCGCCGTACCGTCCACCAGACGACCGCCGGTGCGGTGGTGCAGCCAGTCCGGTGTCTCGGCGTGCGTCGCGTCGGGGATGGAGCAGGCCACCGTCAGCCCGCAGAGCAGCCCGACCGCCCACTGTCGTCGCTGTCGTTGGTCGCTCGTGGCCATGGGAGCCAACGTACTCCGGTGCGGTCGCAGCGGAGCGGGACGGCCGGGTCGATTTCTGGAACTGTGACCGCTGCCGCGCGCCGCCACGTCCGTCGCCGTGTTACGTCAAACCCCCGCCAGCCATTGCAGCAGGTCGCGCAGCACCTGCGCGCGCTCGGGCTCGTTCAGCACCTCGTGGTACAGACCGTCGTATTCGCGCACCGTGCGGTAGCGCGACTCGATCGCCTCCCAGACGGGCATCGCACCGGCGATCGGCACCAGCCGGTCGGCCGTGCCGTGCAGCACCAGAGTCGGCAGCCGCAACTGCATCGCCTGCCACTCGAACGACTCCATCGCGCGCAGCAGTTCGACGACTGTGCGGGCCGGCACGGGCCCGTGGTGCACCAGCGGATCGGCTTCGTATTCGCGCACGACCGCCGCGTCGCGACTGATGTGGCGCGGCTGCAGCTGCATCGCGCCCGCGTTCGGTGCGAACACCGACAGCGCCTGCGCGAGGAGGCGCTGCAGCGGCGGCAGCGGCTCGACGAGCCCGAGCGCCGGCGCGGACAGCACGAGACCGTGGATCGTGTCCTGCAACCGCAGCGCACTCGCGAACGCGACGGCGCCACCCATGCTGTGGCCGAGCAGCAGTACTGGCGTGTCGACGTGCTGACGCACGGTGCGCCCCGCGAACGTGCAGAAGTCGGAGACGACGTACTCGAAACGCCCGATGTTCGCGCGCTCGCCCGGCGAACGGCCGTGGCCGCGATGGTCGATGGCGTAGACGCCGTAGCGCTGCGCGACGAGGTCTGCGGCGACGCGCGCATACCGGCCCGAATGCTCGGCGAGCCCGTGCGCGACCACGATGACGGCGCGCGGCGGCCCGTCCGGGAGCCACGCCTGGCAGTGCAGGTCGAGGCCGCCGATGCCGGGGCTGGTCATCTGTCGCGTCTGCATGCCCTGCCCCGTTCAGCCGGCCACGTCGCCGTCCAGCCGGGCGACCAGCGCGTTCCAGTCGAACGTCCTGCAAGCGGGCACGTGTCGCTCCGGCCGGGCCGTGGCGCCTACCTGGCGGGCGGCGCGGGCGGCGCGTGCTCGCAGGCGTAGTCGAGCAGCTCGCCGAACACCGTGCGCTCGGGGGCATCCATCCACTTGAGGTTCCTTTCGCCGATCTTCGTCCTCTGCACCCGCGCTCCCTGCAAGGCAGGCTCGGCGTAGGCCTCCATCTCGCGATACGCGAGACGTCGCTGACTGCAATCGACGCGATACTCGTTGCGCGCCGACCGGAACGTCTTGCCCTTGTTCGCCGACGGCTGCGGCTCGACGAACTCCTGACGCGTGCGCACGCTGAGCCACGGCCCGTCCCATGCGAGCGACGCTGGCCGCACGTAGAGCTCGGTGCGCTCGCTCTTCGCCACGGACTGCCAGTCGCCAGTCGGCTCGGCACCGAAGGCGGCGGGCGCCGCAACCGTAAGCAGCCAGAACATCCCGGCCGGCAGGGGCCCGCACACGGCAGGCCGGCGGACGGTCGCTGCGGATCTGGTCATCGGTCGTCCCTCATCGCGAAAACAACAGCGTGTGCCGCACGCCCTGCGCGTCGGGCGGACCGGACAGCAGCAGACGCCCGGCCTGGAAGGTGTAGGCATTCGACCGGCCGAGGCGTTCGAGGAACTGCGCTTCCAGCTCGTTGGCCGGCGCGTCGCAGGCCTTCCTGGTCGCTGTCAGCGCGCCGATCGCGATCTTACCGGGCTTCGATTCCTCGAGCGGGCCTTCGTAGCGGTTGCAGCCGGCGAAGCCAGTAACCTTCTCGTACTGCACCAGCGCCGTCGGAGGCATCGGGCCCTCGGGCAGCGGCTGGCCGTCCATCTCGACCAGCATCCAGTCGGTTGCTGCCAGCAGGTTCACGGACAGCGAACCGACCGGCGCGTTCTCGACCTGCGCGAGCTTGCCATCCTGCCAGGCGTAGGCCTTGCGCGTGAGCTGCGTCGGGCAGCACGCCGGTTCACCCGGCGCCGCTTCGATGACGTCCATGCGAACCTGCTGACGCTCGAGCCAGGTCCGGAACACCCGCACGCGGTCGCCCACCGGGGCCGTCGCCAGCGATTGGGCCCGGCCCTCGCGCATCGCAAAGACCGCGACGTGGGTGAGCTCACCGGTGCCGCCCGTGGACGAGCTGAGCAGCGCGACCGCCTCGCCCGGCGGCCTGCCGTCGATGTCGCCGGTCATGATCGTCGGCTGCAGCAGTGTGAGCGACGGCCGTGACGCGGCCCCAGGCTGCGCGGCCGGCCCCTCGTACCTGCCATCGACGAGCGTCACCGGCTCGGTGAACGGACCGGTGACCGTCGCGGTCTGCAACTGCTCGCGCGTCGGTGTCTGCGGCACGGCAGGTGCTGCCGTGTCCGTGCCCGACGTCGCCGGCGGCTTGCCGGAGCAGCCGCCGAGCCCGCCGAAGCCCACGATCGCGGTCACCGCCACGATCCAGATGCGTCCGTTCCTGGCGTTCATGGCCGGATGGTTGCACCGAGACGGGCCGGCGTAAAGCCGCGGCTCGCGGACGGGCGTACCGGCCATGACCGTTTCCCCTGGTGCTGGTGGCAGGTGCGCGGCGGATTCTGGACGCCAGGGACGATTGTCGACGACCGGTTGCTCGAGCGACGGCGCTCGCATTCGGGCGTGGCATTCGAGGTGCTCGACTGATCGCGTCGCCGTGCGGGCGGCACGCGGGGACGGCAAGAAATCTGTCACGTGCCCCGTGCAACGCCGCTGGGTCGCCAGGCCGGGCGTTTCTGCCGCGGGCGAGGCGGTATGATCGTCGCGGGGAGCCAACGGAGACGCCGCCTTGAGCGCTCGCGAGGGGTCGCGCACGCCATTGCGCGCACGGGAACGGCACGCGGACGTGGCGACGCGGTCGCTGTCGTTTGCGGTGATCGCCTCGTCCCTGCTCGTGACGGCGGCGGCGCTGCTCGGCCTCGAGTTCCGCCAGCACGGGTTAGCCGTCGTCTGGCCGGCCGCGGGCATCGTCACCGGTCTGTTCCTGCTCACGCCCGAGCACCAGCGCTGGCCGGTCACCGGCGCCATCGCGGTCGGGCTGTTCTGCGGCAACCTGCTGGGCGGCCGGCCGCTGTCCATCAACCTCATGTTCGTCGTCGCGAACCTGGCCGAGGCATGGCTGATCGCCCTGCTGGCGTCGCGCTGGATTGGCGCGCCGGTGCAGTTGCAGACGCTGCGCCAGGTCTCGAGATTCGTCGCCGCGGTCGCGATCACCGTATCCGCGGGCGGCGCGGTCGGCGCGGCGATCATGAATTACCTGCCGGAAATCGGCACGGACTACCTCGGCAACTGGAACGCGTGGGTCCGCTCGCGTGGCATCGGCATGCTCACCGTGGCGCCGGCGGTGGTTGCGCTCGGCTCCATGCGGCGGCAGGCGCTGCAGCGCGCCTGGCGCGATGGCACATCGACGTTCGTGGCGCTGATCGGCATCGTCGTGAGCAGCTACGTGATGGTCAGCGCCGACTGGGTCCGCAACGACCTGCTCGCACTACTGCTGCTGCTCGCGCTGGTCTACCCGCTGGTGCTCTTCGTCGCCGCCCGCAGCGAGCCGGCGTGGACCCACCTTTCCTTGCTGCTGCTCACGCTGGTCGTCGTCTGGCGTATCGGCCACGGCGGCGGGATCTTCCACGGCAGCGTCGGCGTGGCGCAGGCGTTCCTGTTCGTCAGCAGCCTGTGGGCGCTGACGCTGGGCGTGGTCATGGAGCAGCAGCGGCGCACGCGGGAGCTGGCCCAGGCCAGCGAGTGCAGCATGCGCGAGGCGCTCGCCGCGGGACGTGGCTTCACGTTCGATTGGGATCCGCGCACCGATCGCGTGACGCGCGTCGACCCGCACCACATCCTCGCCCCTTTCGCCTCGGAATCCGGCGCGGCGTTCTTCGAGCGGCTGCTGCCGGCCGATCGCAACCGTCTGCGGCAGTTGATCGCGCACCTGTCGCCCACGAACCCGATGTACGAAACGACGTTCGGCGTGTGTCACCCCGACGGCCGGATCGTCTGGCTGCAGGAACGCGGCGTCGGCGAATTCGACGAGACCGGGGGACTGTGCCGTCTGCAGGGCCTCACGATGGACGTGACGGACCGGCGCGAGGCGGAGGAGGCGCTGCTCGAGGCGGACCGCAAGAAGGACCGCTTCATCGCCACGCTCGCCCACGAGCTGCGCAACCCGCTCGCGCCGATCCGCACCGCCGCCGAACTGCTGCGGGCCGCGGGCGCGGGCCCTGCGGAGATCGCCTGGTCGCGTGAAGTCATCGAGCGACAGGTCGATCACATGGCCGCGCTGCTCGACGACCTGCTCGACGTCGCCCGCATCACGTTGGGCAAGCTCGAGGTCCGCAAGCAGTGGGTAAGTCTTGATGCCATCGTCGAGGCGGCCGTGGAAGTCGCGCGACCGCTGATCGACACGCGCGCAATCCGCCTCGCGATCGACCTGCCGGTGCCGGCGCCGCAGCTCGAAGCCGACCCGCTGCGTCTCGGGCAGGTGATCTCGAACCTGCTGACGAACGCCGCGAAGTACGCCGACGCGGGCGGGCTGATCACGCTCGCCGCACGGGTGCACGACGACTCGGTCGACATCATCGTGCGCGACGACGGCATCGGCATTCCGCGCGAGGCGCTCGGCTCGATCTTTGCGATGTTCTCGCAGGTCGAGTCCGCGACCGAGCGCAGCCACGGCGGCCTGGGCATCGGCCTCGCGCTCGTGAAAGGCCTCGTCGAGCGTCACGGCGGCACCGTCAGCGCCCACAGCGACGGGCCGGGCACGGGCAGCGAATTCGTCGTGACGCTGCCCTGCATCACACCCGTGCCGGCACGAGCCGCCGCGACGGAGGAGCACCCGCCGACGGCGCACACGTCGGGCCGCCACATCCTGGTCGTCGACGACAACCGCGACGCCGCCGACAGTCTGGCGCTGCTGCTCGGGCTGGAGGGACACGAGGTGCGCGTGGCGTACGCGGGCCGTGCCGCGCTGCAGACGGCGAACGAATTCACGCCCGACGTGGCCGTCCTCGACCTCGGGCTGCCCGACATGAGCGGCTACGAAGTGGCGCGCCAGTTGCGGCAGAACCCGGCGCTGACGGGCATCACGCTCATCGCGCTGACCGGCTGGGGACAGCAGGAACATCGCCGCCGCGCCCTCGACGCCGGCTTCGACCATCACGTGACCAAGCCCGTGGACATCGTCCAGCTCGGGCGGTTGCTCGGCGGCGGCAGTCCGCGGACCGGGTGACTGCCGCGGCGCTTCGGCGGGTGTCGTCGTCACGGGTTGAAAACCCGCGCGGTTTACGGTCAGCTTGGGGACTTCATTCCAGCACCCGGAGTCTTCCGCATGCGTGCATCGCCCAGCTTGCTCGTGCTCGCCGCCGTCTCGGTCCTGTTGCCGGTCGGCGTCCTGCTCGCGGCCGACGAGGCCACCGGCAAGTCCGCCGTGGCCAGACCGGAGTCCGGGCCTGCCGCCGACGAACCGCCACTGGCCCCGGCATCGTCGGCAACCCGCCACCAGGTCACGATCGACGGCAGGACGATCCACTACACCGCGACGGCCGGCTGGTTCATCCTCAAGAACGCGGAAGACAAGCCCGCGGCACGCTTCGGGTACACCGCGTACACGCTCGACGGCGTCAAGGACCTCTCGCGACGTCCGGTCACGTTCGCGTTCAACGGCGGCCCCGGCTCGTCGTCGATCTGGCTGCACATGGGCATCATGGGGCCGCGCCGCGTCGTCGTGAACGACCCCGGCTACGCCGCGCCGCCACCGGTGCAGATCGTCGACAACGAATACTCGCCGCTCGACGTGACCGACATCGTGATGATCGATCCGGTCGGCACGGGCTTCAGCAAGCCGCTCGGCGACGCGAAGCCGGCCGATTTCCACGGCGTCGACGAGGACATCCGGTCCGTCGGCCAGTTCATCAAGAAGTACGTGTCGGAGAACGGCCGCTGGGGCTCGCCGAAGTACGTGCTGGGCGAGAGCTACGGCGGCATGCGCGGCGCAGGACTGGCCTACCACCTGCAGGCCGTGCACGGCATGAACCTGAACGGGCTCGTCTGCGTCTCGCCGTTCCTCAATGCCGAGACGGGCATCGATGGCGACGAGATCGACGTCGCGCACGTCGCCTACTTCCCGACGCTGGCGGCCACGGCCTGGTACCACGGGCTGGTCGCCGACAAGCCGGCCACGGTCGGCGAATACGTGACCGGGGTCGAGCGCTTCGCGCGCGAGGAATACCTGCCCGCACTGGCGAAGGGCTACGTGATCCCCGACGCCGAGAAGCAGGCCGTGGCGGCGAAGCTCGCCCGCTACACCGGCACGACGCCCGGGTTCTGGGAGCGGGCGGACCTGCGGGTGAGCCACGTGCAGTTCCTGCAGGAACTGAAACGCGACGATCGCGTCATCGCCGGCCGCATCGACTCGCGTTATCTTGGCCCGTCGATGAACCCGCTCGCCGGGGAGATGGACTACGACCCGTTCTTTCCCGCGGTCGGCCCGGCGTTCACGGCGGCGTTCCTCGGCTACCTGCACGACGAGCTGAAATTCGGGCGCGAGGAGGAATACCGCGTCTCGGCGTTCGACATCGAGTGGAACTGGAAGCACCAGAAGCCCGGCAACAACGGCTGGATGTCGCCGGTCGCCAACACCGTGCCGGACCTCGCGATGGCGATGACCATGAACCCGGGCCTGCACGTGCTCGTGCAGCAGGGCTGGTACGACCTCGCGACGCCGGTGCTCGGCACGAAGATCGACCTCGACCACCTCGACATCACACCCGACGCGCGCCAGCGCATCCGGCTCGAGTACTACGAGGCAGGCCACATGATGTACGTGCACGGGCCGTCGATGAGGAAGTTCCGCGACGACCTGGTCGGATTCATTCGCGCCACCGACAGGCTCTGAAGTCACTCGCGATAGTGACAGCCGCGGCTCACGGGGTTCTCCCACGCCGCGAGCGTGACGATCAGCGCGACGCGCACCGCGTTGCGCAGACCGATCAGCGCGTCGGTCATGGCCGCGGCGCGGTAGAAGCGCTCGACCTCGAGCTCGAGGTTGCGCAGGTCGTTGATCGCGCGCGCCAGACGCCACCGCGTGCGCACCAGCCCGACGTAGTTCCACATGATGTGCTGGAGCGAACTCACGTCCTGCGCGATCAGCGCGGGGTCCGGCGCTTCGGTGCCGGTCGGGACCCAGGGCGGAATGTCCTCGTAGCGTGCGCCGTTGCCGGACGCCAGCCGCTCGACGATGCGATTCGCCGAGCGATGACCCCAGACCAGACCTTCGAGCAGCGACGTGCTCGCGAGCCGGTTGGCGCCGTGCAGCCCGGAGCACGCGACCTCGCCGACCGCATACAGCCGGTCGACCGTCGTCGCACCGTCCTCGTCGACCCAGACGCCACCGCACGAGTAGTGCGCAGCGGGCACCACCGGCAGCAGGTCGCGCGTGATATCGATGCCGTATTCGAGGCAGCCGCGGTACATCTCGGGAAACTCCGCGCGGATGCGCTGCGCCGGCACGTAGGAGCCAACGTCGAGGTACACGTTGGGAACGCCCCGCCGCAGCATCTCGGCGTGGATGCTGCGGGCCACGACATCGCGCGGCGCGAGGTCCTTCCACTTCACGTCGTAGCGATCCATGAACGGCACGCGCTGCTCGTCCACGAGGCGCGCGCCCGCGCCGCGCACGGCCTCGGTGATCAGGAAGCAGGGCGCGTTCGGGCGATAGAACGCCGTCGGATGGAACTGGACGTATTCGGTGTTGATGACGCGCGCGCCGGCGCGATACGCCATCGCCAGGCCATCGCCGCGCGCCCCCGCGGGATTGGTCGTGCGCAGGAAAATCTGCCCGAGCCCGCCGGTCGCCAGGATCGTGGCGCGCGCGAGCACGCGCTCGACGGAACCGCTGCGCTGGTCGAGCACGTAGGCACCCACACACGAGAGCGGCTCGTAGATGGCGCGCCGGTCGCAGCCGTGGTGCGCGGGCGTGAGCAGGTCGACGGCCGTGCGGTCCGTGAGCAGCGTCACCCGCGGATGACACCGCAGCGACTCGACGATGGCGTTTTCGATCGCCCGGCCCGTCGCATCCGTGGCGTGGACGATGCGCGCGACGGAATGTCCGCCCTCGCGCCCGAGCGCGAGCCGGCCGTCCGGCAGGCGGTCGAACGGCACGCCGAGCCGGTCGATCAGCAGCGACTGCACCAGCGGCGGCCCGAGCGTCGCGAGCGTGCGCACCGCGCCCTCGTGACACAGGCCCGCGCCCGCCTCGACGATGTCCCGGGCCAGCAGTTCCGGCGAATCCTGCTCGCCGCGGAAGATGACACCACCCTGCGCCCAGTAGGTATTCGATTCCTCGGGCCGGTCGGCGCGGGTCACGACGACGACGTTGAGACCGGCCTCGGCGAGTTCGAGCGCCGCCGTGCCGCCGCCGATGCCGCAGCCGATGACCAGGACGTCGGTCTGCAGCGGGTCGCTCAATCGATTTTCGGCCCGACGGCCAGCATGCGCTCGACGGAGCGCAGCGCGCGTACGCGGACGTCCTCCGGTATCTCGATCTGCCAGCGCATGTGCCGCAGCGAGTCGCGCGTGTGCTCGAGCGTGATCTCGCTCATGTGCGGGCAGCGGTGGCTGCAGAGCCGCAGCATCTCCTTGCCGGGGTTGGCGGCGACGATGTTGTCGCCCATGGAGCACTCCGTCAGCAGCAGGAAGCGCTTGGCCTTCGACTTCTCGACCGCCTTGATCATCGCGGTGGTGCTGCCGGAATAGTCGGCCCTGGCCACGACTTCGGGGCTGCACTCGGGATGCGCGAGGATGAAAACGTCCGGGAACTGCCGCCGCACGTCGTCGACGTCCTGCGGCGTGAAGAGCTCGTGCACCTCGCAGCGGCCCTTCCAGGCGATCATCGTGTGCTCGACCGTCGTGTCGTCGGCCGCCCCGACGCCGTTCGACGACCGGGGCAGCACCGACGGCACGATCACGTGCCGTCGGGTCTCGCGGGCGACGTTGCGGGCAAGATACTCGTCCGGCAGGAAGATCACCGTGTCGGACTTCAGCGATTCGACGACCGCCGCCGCATTGCTCGACGTGCAGCAGATGTCGCACTCTGCCTTCACCTCGGCGTAGGTGTTGATGTAGGTGACGATCGGCACGCCCGGGTAGGCGGCCCGCAGCGCGCGCACGTCGGCCGCGGTGATGCTCTCCGCCAGCGAGCAGCCGCCCCGCTCGGTCGGCAGCAGTACGGTCTTGCCCGGGTTCAGGATCTTTGCCGTCTCGGCCATGAACCGCACGCCGCAGAACACGATGACCGACCTGTCGGTCTCGGCGGCGCGGCGGCTGAGTTCCAGGGAGTCGCCCTGGTAGTCCGGCACCGTGTGGAACAGCGCGGGCTCCATGTAGTTGTGACCGAGGATGACGGCGTCGCGCTCGGCCTTGAGCCGCGACACCTCGGCCGCGACTTCGGCCTTGAGCAGCAGTTCGGCGTCGGGCAGGACGTCACCGAGTTTCACCTGCAGGTTGCGGTAGATCTCTTGGGCGGTGGGCACGGACGGGTTCCGTTGCGGCAGGCTGCGCTGCCAGGAACTGGTCATTCTAGCGGAGCCGGGCCCGTATATCTCGCGCCCGCCCGGAACTGGCGGTATCTTCGGCCCGCATGCCCACACCGCCGCCACGTTCGACCCGCTGGTTCCCGCTGCTCTACCTCGCCTTCGGCGTGGCGTGGATCCTCGCCTCCGACAGCGTCATCGGCTGGCTGTTCCGCGATGCGCCGCGCCTGCTGCTGATCGTCGGGACCATGAAGGGCTTCGCGTTCGTCGCCTTTACCTCGCTGATCCTCGCGCTCTGGTGGCGCGGCGAACAGCGTCGTCACGCGGCGCTGCTGTCGGGCGTCGAATCCCGCGCGGGGTTCGCCGCCGAACGCCTGTCGTGGATGAGCCGGTTCGCAAGCGACGCGATCCTGCTGCTCGACCCGGCCGGCCGCATCCTCGACTGCAACGAACGCGCTGTCGCGATGTACGGCCGTCCGCGCGACACGCTGCTCGACATGACGGTCGTCGACCTGTGCGCGCCGGCGGACCGTGCCGACGCCGCTGCGCCGTTCGGCCAGATACTCGCGCGCGGCAGCCTGACCTATGTAACCCGCCACGTGCGTAGCGACGGCAGCGAGCTTCCGGTCGAAATCAGCTCCTGGCGCGTCGAGTTCCAGGGCCACCACTACGTCCAGAGCATCGTGCGCGACCAGACCGAGCAGATCGCGGCGCGTCGCCGTCTCGAGCGCCAGCGCGACCTGTACGACATGCTGTCACGGTGCAGCCAGGCCGTCGCACGCCATCCGGACCGCCAGCGGCTGTACGAGGAGATCGTGTCGCTCGCGGTGCAGCACGGCCATTTCCTCTTCGCCTGGTTCGCGGAACCCGGCCCGGACGGTACAGTCCGCGAGGCCGCGCGTTATGGCGCCGACGTCGGCTATCTCGACGTGATCGAGGTTTCGACGCTCGCAGACCATCCGGGCGGCCGCGGTCCGGTCGGCCGCACGCTGCGCGAGGCGCGCACGGTGCTGGTCAACGACTTCCCGAACGACCCGAGTGCCGAGCACTGGCGCGAGCACGCGCGACGGGCCGGCATCGGCGCCTGCGCCAGCGTGCCCGTGCACATGCGCGACACCGTCGTCGGCGCGCTGGCCGTCTATTCGACGGAGCGCAACTTCTTCGACCCGCAGATCGTTGCCACGCTCGAGGAAATCGCCGAGGAGGTCGGGTTCGGTCTCGAGGCGCGCGAGGTGCGCAAGGAACTCGACGAGAGCCGCAACCTGCTGCAGACGGTGATCGACGCGAGCGCGACGCCGATCTACGCCGTCGACGCCGAGGGCGGCGTGCTGATGGTCAACACGGCCGGGGCCCGCATCGCCGGGCGGCCGCGCGAGCAGCTCATCGGACGTTCGCGTGCCGAAGTCTGGCCGGCCGGGCTGGCCGCGGCCCACCGTGAGTCCGACGCCAGGGTGTTCGGCTCCGGCGAGACCCTGTTCGTCCAGGAATCGATCGGCGGTGGCGCCGACGAAAGGGTCTTTCTCGCCGTGAAGTTCCCGCTGCGCGATCTGCAGGGCCGGGTGTACGCGGTGGGCGGGGTTTCGACCGAGATCACCGATCTGCGTCGCGCGCAGCGCGAGGCCACCGAAGCGAACACCCGTCTCGAGCAGACGGTGGCGCTGCGCACACAGGAGCTCACCGTCGCACGCGACCGCGCCGAGCAGGCCGATCGCGCCAAGACAGCGTTCCTGTCGACGATCTCGCACGAGCTGCGCACGCCGCTCAACTCGATCATCGGCTTCACGGACATCGTGCTGCAGGAACTGTCCGGCCCGCTGAACGACGACCAGCGCAAGCAGCTCGCGATCGTGCACGAATCCGCCAGGCTGCTGCTCGACCTCATCAACGAGATGCTCGACCTGTCGCGCATCGAGGCCGGCCGGCTGCAGTTGAACGTCGAGCCGTTCGACCTGCGCGACCTGCTCGAGCGGCGCGTGCAGGCGCTGAAGCCGCAGTCCGACGCGAAGGGGCTGACGCTCGACTGCCGCATCGACCCCTGCGTCGGCATCATCCGCAGCGACGCGCGACGCGTCGCGCAGATCATCACGAACCTCGTGTCCAACGCCGTCAAGTTCACGGCGATCGGCGGTGTCACGCTGACGGCGCGGGCATCCGGGCCGGCCGTGACGATCGAGGTGCGCGACACCGGCCCGGGCATCCCCGCCGGGGACATGGCCAACCTGTTCCGGCCTTTCATGCAGGGCGCCGATGCCCAGCGCCGGCATCGCGAAGGCACGGGTCTCGGCCTGGTCATCTCCCGCCACCTCGCGCGCGCGCTCGGCGGCGACATCGAGGCGACGAGCGAGCCCGGCCAGGGCTCGGCATTCGTGGTGACGCTGCCGGCCGCGAGTCCGCCGGAGCCGCTGCCGCCGCGGGACACCGGGCTGTACCGCAAGCTCACCTCGCTGCCGTGACGGGCGGCCGGGCTTGGCAAGCGGCGCGGCAGACCCTACTCTCTGCGGCCTTTTTTTGCTCGGAGGCGTGACCCGCCCATGCGCCAGCAAGACGGATCCCGCCATACCGGCCCCCTGCCTGCGCTGATCTTCAGCTCGCGCTGGCTGCAGCTGCCCCTCTACCTGGGCCTGATCGTCGCGCAGGGCGTCTACGTCTTCCTGTTCCTCAAGGAACTCTGGCACCTCATCCACGAAGCGCCCTCGCTCACCGAGCAGACGATCATGCTGATCGTGCTCGGGTTGATCGACGTGGTCATGATCTCGAACCTGCTCGTGATGGTGATCGTCGGCGGCTACGAGACCTTCGTGTCGCGGCTGAACCTCGAGGGCCACCCGGACCAGCCCGAGTGGCTGAGTCACGTCAACGCAAGCGTGCTCAAGGTCAAGCTGGCCATGGCCATCATCGGCATCAGCTCGATCCACCTGCTCAAGACGTTCATCGAGGCGGGCATGCTCGGCGGCCTGCCGCTCTGCGGAACGACCGCCGCGCTCGATGCCAAGGTCGCGCTCGAGACGGCCGGCTCACTCGCGCGCGGCTGCACCACGGTCACGCCGACGGGCGTCATGTGGCAGACGATCATCCACAGCGTGTTCATCCTGTCGGCGCTCGGCATCGCCTGGACCGACCGGATCATGAGCGCCGGCCTCAAGACCGCCGCGGCGCATCGCTGAACCGCCGCCTCGTCGCGGTGCCGACACGCGCCGGCTCAGCCGAGCCGGCCGCAGCCGGAGAACTTCTCGATGACGCGGGCGAGTTCCGCCTCGTCGAGCAGCCGCGGCTCGATGCCTGCCGCACGCAGCGCGAGGTACTGGCCGGCCAGGTTCTCCACCTCGGTGGCCACGGCCTCGGCGACCTTCAGCGACGGCCCGGCCGCGACGACGCCGTGATTCGCCAGCAGCGTCGCGCGCCGGCGCTCGAGCCCGCGCACGGCGCACTCGGCGAGTTCCTGTGTGCCAAACGTCGCGTACCTCATGCAGGGCACGGCGCCGCCGGCCAGCGCGATCATGTAGTGGAACGGCGGAATGCCGAGCCCGGCGCAGGCGAGCGCCGTGGCCTTCGGGCTGTGCGTGTGGACGATGGCGCCGACGTCGGGTCGTGCGGCGTAGATCGCCGCGTGCATGCGCCATTCGGAGGACGGGCGGGCACCCGTGCCGTGCCCGGGCTCGCCACGCAGCGGCACGTACACGACCGTGTCCGCGGTCAGTTCGCGATACGGAATGCCGGCAGGCGTGATGAGGAACCCCGCGCCGTCGCGACACGAGACGTTGCCGGACTTGTTCGGGACGAGCCCCGCCGCGTCGAGCGACTGCCCGATGCGGACGATTTCCTCGCGCAGGGCCGCAGCCGGCAGGCTCATGCCCGCGTCCGCTCTGGATAGAGCTGCAGCAGGCCCTCACGGCTCGCGCGCGCGACGCCACGTTCGGTGACCAGGCCCGTGACCAGCCGCGCCGGCGTCACGTCGAAGCCCGGATTGCCGACCGTGCTGCCGGGCGCGACGACCTGGACTTCCACCAGCCGCCCGTCGTCGGCGCGACCGCGCACGTGCGTGACCTCGCGCGTCGACCGCTCCTCGATCGGGATCGAGCCGACGCCGTCGCCCAGTGTCCAGTCGATCGTCGACGACGGCAGCGCGACGTAGAACGGCACGTCGTTGTCATGCGCGGCGAGCGCCTTGAGATAGGTTCCGATCTTGTTGGCCACGTCACCGGTGGCGGTCGTACGATCGCTGCCGACGAGACAGACGTCGACGCGGCCGTGCTGCATCAGGTGGCCACCGGCGTTGTCGGCAACGACCGTGTGCGGCACGCCGTGCGCGCCCAGCTCGAACGCCGTGAGCAGCGCACCCTGCCCGCGCGGTCGCGTCTCGTCGACGTAGACGTGCACGGCGACGCCGGCATCGTGCGCCGCATACACCGGCGCGAGCGCGGTGCTCCAGTCGACGCAGGCCAGCCAGCCGGCGTTGCAATGCGTGAGCACGTGGACGGGCTCGCCGCCGTCCTTGCGCACGGCGATCGCGCGCAGGAGGTCGAGCCCATGCCGTCCGATGCGGCGACAGGCTTCCACGTCCGCGTCTGCCATCGCCGCCGCTTCCGCGTAGGCGCGCTCGACGCGCCGGCCCGGCGGCAGCGGCCGCAGGACGGCGTCCATGCGCTGCAGCGCCCAGCGCAGGTTGACCGCCGTGGGCCGCGTCGCACCGAGCATACCGATGGCCGCGTGCAGGCTCGCGTCATCCGGTGCGGCACGCAGCGCCAGCGCGACACCGTACGCAGCGGTCACGCCGATCAGCGGTGCACCACGCACGACCATGTCGCGGATCGCCGCGGCCGCATCGTCCACGGTCTTCAGCGTGACGAGTTCGAACTCGAAGGGCAGCCGGGTCTGGTCGATGACCGCGACGTCGCCCGTCGCGTCGACGACAGCGATCGTGCGCCAGGGCCGACCGTGGATACGCATCGTGAACCGCGTCAGCCGGCGCGCAGCACGCGCCCCGCGACCGCGTCGAGCCGGGCGACGAGCGCCGGGTCGCGCGCTTCCGGCGCCGTCAGGATCGCGGCGTCGAGCGCACGGTCCGAGCCGGCGGGGCAAGGTGGATGCTCGGTCGGGAATTCCCGCGCGAGACGTGCGAACAGGCGCCGCGCCCTGTCGGCGTTGTCGTGCATGACCCGGAGCAGGCTCGCCACGTCGACGGGCCCGTGCGTCTCGTGCCAGCAGTCGTAGTCGGTCACCATGGCGACGACGGCGTAGGTGATCTCGGCCTCGCGTGCGAGCTTCGCCTCGGGCATCGACGTCATGTGGATGAGGTCGTAGCCCAGCGCCTTGTACGTCAGCGACTCCGCCAGGGTCGAGAACTGCGGGCCCTCCATGCAGACGGCCGTTCCACCGCGCTGGCAGGCGATGCCCTCCGCCTCGGCCGCGCGCGCGATCAGCGCCTGCAGCGCCGGGCCGACCGGATGAGCGAACGAGACGTGCGCGACGCAGCCCCGGCCGAAAAAGGAGCTTTCGCGCCGGCAGGTGCGGTCGACGAAGTCGTCCACGAGCACGAACGTGCCGGGGCTCAGCTCCTCGCGGAACGAGCCACAGGCCGAGAACGACACGAGGTCGGTGACGCCGAGGCGCTTCATGGCGTCGATGTTGGCGCGATAGTTGATCTCGCCCGGCGGAATGCGGTGACCGCGGCCGTGCCGCGGCAGGAACACCACCGGCGTGCTGCCGACCCGCCCCGTGTGCAGCAGGTCGGAAGGCTCGCCCCACGGCGTGTGGACACGGCGCTCGACGACGTCTTCGAGCCCGGGCAGGTCGTAGAGACCCGAGCCACCGATGATGCCGAGGACTGCTGCCGTCATGCGGAGATCCTATCGGAAACAGGGAACATTCACCTGTATCCTCAACTCAGCCCGTGCGCGACGCGACTGCGGTTCTCCTGCGTCTTGAACGCGTGGAACCGCGGCAGGAACTTGTCCCAGTCGATGATGTGGGCGTCGAGCTCCGGCCCGTCGATGCAGGCGTGCTTGCGCACGAGCCTGCCGTCGATCGTGACGGGGACCATGCACGCGCCGCACATGCCGGTTGCATCGACCATGATCGAATTGAGGCTCGCGACCGTCCTGACGCCGTACGGGCGCGTGAGCTCGCTCACGGCGCGCATCATGAGCGGCGGACCGATCGCGACGACCTCGACGATCCGTCGTCCCCTGCTGCGCTGGCCGTCCCGCAGCATCGCCTCGAGCGGCGTGGTGACGAAGCCCTGCACGCCGAGCGTGCCGTCGTTGGACGCGTAGACCACGTCGAGCTGGTCGCCATACTCCTGCTGCAGCCGGCCGATGCGCTCGTCCGCGCCGGTCCAGAACTGTACCCCGGCGGTGCGGAACCCGGCGATCAGGGTGACGTGGTTGCCGCGTCGCAGGTGCTCGCGCGCGATCGGGTACACCGGCGGCAGGCCGACGCCGCCCGCCGTAAAGACAACCGTCTCGTCGAGCGCGTACTCGTGGATCACGCTCGGCCGGCCGAGCGGCCCGGCGACGCCCGCGAACGAATCCCCGACCGCCATGCGGTTCATCAACGTCGAACTCGTGCCGACGCCCTGGATGACCAGGTCGATCGTGCCCCGCGCGGCATCCCAGTCCGCGAGCGTGAGCGGGATCAGCTCGCCGTCGCCCCACGCGAGCACGCGCACGAACTGCCCGGCGCGTGCCGCCTGCGCGACGAGCGGTGCGCGGACCTCGAACTCGACGATGCCGCCGGTGAGTTCCGTCCGGCTGACGATCGTCGGCGTGGCCTGGCCGAGTTCGGTGTAGCGGGCCGCGGTCGCGACACGTTCGCGGACCTCGTCGGCATCGAACGGAATGTCGCCCACGATCTCGCGCGCGGCGGCCTGGCCGTCACCCGCGGCGCGAATGGCCGTCGAACCGCCGCGCGCGGCGTCACCGCCCGAGAGCACGTCCGGAATCGAAGTCCGCTGCGAGCCCGGCTGGTCGAGCGCGATCGTGCCCCACTTCGTCGTCCTCAGCCCGGGCTCGGCGTCCGCCATGATCGGGTTCGCCGTGTTGCCGAGTGCCATGATGACCAGGTCGACCGGCACGCGCTCCTGTCGGCCGGTCTTGACCGGGCTGCGACGGCCCGACGGGTCGGGCGGACCGAGTTCGTTGACGTCGAGCACGGCGTGAGTGACGAAATGCGTCGCGTCGTCGCCGACGAACTCGGCCGGTGCGCGCAACTCGCGCACCTTGATGCCCTCCTCCAGCGCGTGGTGCAGTTCCTCGACGCGCGCCGGCATCTCGCGGATCGTGCGCCGGTAGACGATCGTGACGTTCGCGCCGAGGCGCCGCGCCGTGCGCGCCGCATCCATGGCCGTGTTGCCGCCGCCGATGATGAACACTTCCCGGCCGCGCGTGTCCGGCAGCGGCGTCTCGTACCTGTCGTCGATCGCGCGCATCAGGTTGACGCGCGTCAGGAACTCGTTGGCCGACATGACGCCGAGCAGGTGCTCGCCCGGCACGTTCATGAACGTCGGCAGGCCCGCGCCCGTGCCGACGAAGATCTTCCAGAACCCCGCGGCCTTGAGGTCGTCGAGTGTCGCCGTCTTGCCGACGACGAAGTTGCGCACGAAGCGACCGCCGAGCAGCGTGATCTTGCTCACGACGTCGTCGATCAGGTCGTTCGGCAGGCGGAACTCGGGGATGCCGTAGCGCAGCACGCCGCCGAGTTCGTGGAATGCCTCGAACACGGTCACCGGGAAGCCCTCGGCCGCAAGCAGATAGGCATTGATCAGGCCCGAGGGGCCCGAGCCCACGACGGCGATCGGTGGCTTTGCGGCGCGGGCCCATGGGCTCACGACGCCTGCGAACCGCCCCGGCACGTCGGGGTGCACGAGCTTGTCGTGCTGCGGCAGGAACCACTCGAGCTGGCCGATCTCGATCGGCCGGCGCGTGTGCGTGCAGACGCCCTGGCACTGCAGTTCCTGCGGACAGACCCGACCCGTCACGTTCGGCAGCGGATTGCAGCTTTCGATGAGTTCGAGCGCCTGTCGGAACTTGCCCTGGCCGAGCAGGTCGAGCATTTCCGGGATGTGGATCTTGACCGGGCATCCGCCCTTCGGCTCCTTTCGATTGGCGAGCAGCACACCGATCTCGCAGGGCCGGTCCTGGCACTGCTTGTCGCGCAGCACCTCGAGCCAGACGAACAGCTCGACCTCGCGGGCACTGTAGCCGAGGTTCATGTAGCCGAGGTAGCCCTGGTTCACGAGTTCGAAGTCGTGCGCGCGCTGCTCCGGCGGCCGTATGTACGGCGGTATGCAGGTTTCGCCGGGCCAGCCCTGCGACAGCCCGCGGAACATCGGGTAGCGGTCGGCGAGGTGCGCGTCGAGCCCGGCGACGAACCTGCGCTTGAACTTGAGCGGCATGAACCAGAGGAAGCGCAACAGCACCGTGCTCATGTCGTCGTTGCGCAGCAGCAGGTTCCACAGCACCCTGGTGAACGCCGCGCCGAGTTCCGGCTGCTGGAACTCCCAGGCGATCGCCTGTACGCCATCGGCGACGAACACGCTGCGCAGCGAGCGTGGATCGCTCAGCAGGTGACGCCGCAGCAGTGCGAGCTGCTGCAGGAACACGGCGTCCTCGTCGCCTTCGGCCACATCGAACCCGTCACGCGGACGTGGGCCATCCATTGCGCGCACGTCCTGCAGCGGAGAGTCCCGGCCCGGCAGAGCGCCCGTCACTGCAGGATCTCCGAATCGCAGTTCGCGGCGACCCGGTCGACGCGGGCGATCAGTTCCGGCGTGATCTCGATGCGCTCCAGGATGCCGGCAATCATGTGGCCCACCTCGGTGGGCACGCCGTCGATCACGATCGTCGTCTTTTCAAAGAGCTCGGGCACCTGCTGGTAGCACGTCTTGCAGTTGACGCATTTCGGCACGTCCTCCTCGCGGATGATCTTGAGGCCCGCAGCCGTGGCATCCGCGGCCGGCGCGCCCGCGGCAGCAAGAGGTGCCCCGGACCCCGCCGCTGCCGGCGCCGACGCGCCGCCGAAGGGCGCAAGCGCCGCCGACAGGGCCCCTGGCGGCGCCTTCGACGCAGACGCGAGCTCGCTCATCGCACGCGCGATCGAGTCGAGCGACGACTCGCGCGCAGCGACGGACTCCTGGTAGCGCCGCTGCAGCGCCTGCAGTTCGCCGTGATGGTCGGCATCGAGCTTTTCGACGTGACGGCCGGCGAGGTATTGCAGCGTGCGCCAGTAGCGACGCCGCTCCTCGACGAGGTGGACGATCGCGCCCGAGACCTCGAGCCGCTCCAGTGCACCCGCGGCATCGGTCGACCAGATGAACGGCACCTTGTCGACCCGTGCGGCCACGGGCAGGTCGACGTATTCGTGGACCGGCATGGCCTTCGCGGCCGACCCGGCCGCCAGCGGTCGGAACTGCTTCTTGAACCGCGTCTCCTCGCGGGCGAAGTCCGCCGGCGTAAGCGGCACTTCGAGCAACTTCACCTCGCCCTGCTCGCGGTAGCTCAGCGTCGTCGTCGCCCAGTCGCGGTCGAGATGCGGGTTGCCGTCCAGCGAGAAGCGGTCGTGCAGCGTCGAGCCGCGACGCGGGTCGTGCACGAACACCGGGTTCATGCGGCTCTCGACGGCGAGACGCGACCGGCGGCTCGCTGCCGCATCGGCGATGCCATGCTCCGCCTGGCACGGCGTGTAGACGTCGAGCAGCGCGGGCGACGCCGAATAATTCAGGTACTCCATCACGTTGCCGAGGAAATGCCCCTGCAGCGCGGTCGACGTCTGCACGACGAATACGTGCGGGTGGAACGCGGCGATCAGCCCGAGTTCCTTGCGGTCTTCCTGCTTGCCGGCGTGGACCGTGCCGAAGCGCGTCAGGTCCGAGTCCTGGCCGGTCAGGCTCGCCGTCGAGGTCTGCCCGCCCGTGTTGGAGTACGCGCCCGTGTTCAGCACCATGACCTTGATCGGTGTGCTGGTCGTCAGCAGCCGCGACAGCGCGCCGAAGCCGATGTCGTAGGTGGCGCCGTCGCCGCCAAAGCTGAACGCCGTAGGCAGCAAGGCCAGTTCCTGCGGCGTGAACTGATCCCAGCCGAACATGCGGAAGTAGCCGTCGTGGATCGCCGGCTGGTACGCGTCCTCGCATTCGAGCTGCGCGACGCGCAGCGCCTTGACGTCGTCGATGGCATTGGCCGTGAGGCCTTCGAACAGCCCCTTCGCCAGCGCGGGCGTGTCCTGGAACAGGCTGTTGACCCACGGATCGGTGTACGGGTTGAACGGGAACGTCGACGCATAGACGCTGCTGCAGCCGGTGGCGTTGGCGATCACCGCCGCCGCGGGGCCGTTGCCCGTGGGCCCGCTCTCGAGCAGGTACAGTCGCCGCTCGAGCGTGACGAGCGTGCGGTCGATGCGTTCGCGCCGCGCCGCGTCGTCCTGCACTTCGGTGCGCTTCGCCGCGAGTCCGGCGATCAGGCGTTCGAGCTGGACGAGGTGGTCCTTGCGGCGCCGCGCGTGGATTGCGTGGTTCATCGAGGTGACGAGCCGGATCGCCGTGACCTCGCCGCAGCCGCGGCAGGCGCCGTGTCCACCGGTCGTCGCGTAGTAGTTCGCGCGGTCGAGCATCATGCGCTTGATGTCGCCACCCGGCTGCACGGCCTCCTGCACGAAGCGCGCGGGCGTGTTGGCCGTGTGGCCGAGGAACTCGAAGCGTTCCTGCAGCTCGTCGAGCAGCGGCTCGTCCTGCACGCGCGCTTGCAGCGCGCCAGGGCCGCACACGTCGATGCATTCGAGGCAGCCGCTGCACTTCCAGGGATCGATGGCGACGGAATACAAGCCGCCGCTGCCGGGCCGCTCCTTCTCCGGAGCATCGAAGAAGGGTCTGGTACGCGCCACGGGGAAGATCCGCAGGGTGTCCGCCAGCCGCGCGACGTTGCGCCGGGTCGAGGCCGTGGTCCCGTCCAGACCTGCGGCGGCGGCAGCGACGACCTCGTGGAACGGCGGGCTCTCCCTGGTCGCGAGGTATCGCGATCGCACGGCTTCCGTCAGCGGATGAACCTGCGCGAGCAGATCCGCCTGCTGCGTCTCCGGCAACGCGAGCGACGCGATACCCGTCTGCAGCAGGTCGTGGATGTCGTGCACGGTGTTCGGGATGGCCGCGTCCGGACAGACGAGCGTGCACTCCATGCAGCCCGTGCAGCGGTCGGCGATGAACTGCGGCACGTCGCGGCGGAACAGCCCCTTGTCCTTCCACGCCGCGGTGCCCGCGGGCATGAACATGCCGGTGCCCGGCAGGACCGGCGCCTCGGCCACGGTGCCCTCGCGGAACGGTGCCGCGATCATCTGCTCGTAGTACTCGCGGTCGAAGAACCCGCCGTCGGGCGTGGCGCCGCCGACGGGACACAGGTTCGCCGAGATGGCGACGCTGCGCTTCGTCTTGACGAGCGGCTGCTCGTCGACGGCAACGAACTCCGGCGCGTCGTAGTCGACGCGCTGTGTCGCCTCGAGGCCTTCCTTCATGACGGCGAGGTTGCCCTCGACGACCGCGCCGCCCTTGGCGCCGAACTTCTTCGAGATCTGGCTGCGGATCTTGGCGAGCAGCGCCTCCTTCGACGCGCCCGCCGTGATGCGCTCGACGTGCCCGCAGACGGCGCCGATGAACGCGATGCCCATCATGCGGGTCTGCAGCTCGGGCGTCGGCGCGTGACGCTTCGCGACCGCGAAGCCGTCGAGGATGAAGAACTGGATCTTCCGCGACCGCAGGGTGCGGCGCGCCTGCCCGGGCAGCTCGCGCCACACTTCGAGCGGCGACCGGCTCGACTGCAGGATGAAGGTGCCGCCGGCGACGAGGCCGCGCAACGGGTTCGTGTGGCCGAACACGCGGTGGTCGGGCGAGATCACGATCTCGACGTCCTCGAGCTCGGCATTGGTGAGTTTGACCGGCTCCGGACTCAGCGTGATGTAGTAGTTGGTCGGCGCGCCGCTTTTCTCCGAGCCGTACTTCGGCGCGGCTTTCGAATGCATGCCGAGCACGCCGGCCAGGATGTCGGTGATCAGCTTGCCGGTCGCGATCGTGCCGTAGCCGCCGATCGAGTGAAAACGCACGCGGAACGCGTCCGGCGGCAGCAGCACCGGATTGGGTTCGGTCTCGAGCGCCATCGACTCGGTTTCGGGATACGCGGCCTTCAGGCGCGCCTGCAGCGCCGCGAGCGCCGGCGACGGGTTGCGCGCGAAGAACTGGCTGCCCAGATACACGAACGGCACGTTGCGCGTCTCCATGTTGCGGAACGCCGCCACGAGATGACGCGGTTGCAGATCGTGCGCGCCCAGACCGAAAATCGCCGTCGTGAGCTTCGGCAGGCGCTGCAGCGGCGGGATGCCCGGATGGCGGACGTCGCCGCCGGCGTTCTCGAGACCCTTGAACAGCGCCTGCGTGACAAGGCCGGTGAGCGCCGTGTTCTCCGAGCGCTCGAGCACCGTGACGGCGCGCTTGCCCGCCAGCGCCCGCACGAGTTCCGCCTCGGGGAACGGCTGCAGCAGCTTCACGGAGACGACGCCGACCTTCTGGCCCTGCCCGCGCAGGTACGTCGCCACGGCCTCCGCGTCGTCGGTTACCGAGCCGAGCCCGACGACCACGCACTCGGCGTCGTCGCACTGGCAGGTCTGCACCGGCTGGTAGCGCCGCCCGGTCAGCGCCTCGTAGTCCTGCATGGCCTCACGCACGAAGTGCGGCACCTCGGCGGCGAAATGCGTGCGGTGGTCGACGGACCCGGCCTGGAAGTCCGGCTGGTTCTGCACGCCACCCGTGAGGCCTGGATTGTCGACGTCGACGAGGGCCGGCACGCGCTGCCGCGTGCCCTTCGCGTGGGCATTGAGCCACTGGCGCCGCCATGGGCCCTGCAGCTCCGCCGGCACCCAGCGCAGCGTCCCGGCCAGATGCTCGCCGGCGTCGTCCGCCTCGATCGCGTCGCCGTTCGCGTCGAGATGGCCATGCAAGGCGTCGAGCGCGGACGGCAGGAAGTCGTTGCGTCGCCGCGCGAGCCAGGCGCGGAGCTGGTAGACACGCCCCTTGGCGCCGAACAGGATCTCCTGCGCGACAGTCGGCGCCGGGATGCGCCCGGCCGGGTCGCCGAGGAACTCCCGCAGCAGTTCGGGCTCCGGCATGAGCACTTCGCTCATCATGTGGCTCGTGGCGAAGCCGTCCATCGCGTTCGCGACGGGAATCAGCGACATCGCGCTGACCTTGTAGGCGATCGCGGCCAGGTCCGCCGCTTCCTGCGGATTGGAGCCGAACAGGATCGTGTAGCCGGACTGCAGCAGCGCGTAGACGTCGTCGTGCCCCGCCATGACGTTGAGCGAATGGCGCGAGACCACGCGCGCCGCCACCTGCAGCACGAACCCGCCGACCTTCTTGCCGACGGTGACATAGTGCGATTCGAGACCGTAGAGGATGCCCTGGCTCGAGGAGGCGTTCGAGATGTACTTGCCGCCGGTCAGCGCCGCGCCGAGCGCGCCGCTCTGCGCCGAATGCTCACCCTCCGGCTCGAAGAAGAACGGGTGCTTGCCCCAGACGTTGCAGCCGCCGCCGGCCCGGAACGCCTCGTAGAGCTCGGAGATCTCGGTGGACGGGGTGATGGGGTAGCCGATCACGCCGCCACAGACGTGGCTCATGACTTCGGCCACCGCTCCGTTGCCATGGATGACGGTGGGGAGGCCGGGAAACTTCGGGGTCATTCGCGCATTCCGGGGGCAGACTGAATCACCCTGCAACCTGCCCCCGACGCGGGTCGTTCGCAATCGGGGAGACTACGGGCAATCATCTCGCCTGCAGAGCCAATCGAGAACTATTCTCGTCTGGCGAAGAGCGAACAGGTTCTGAGGCTCACGTGTTGAGCCTGTGTGCGTCGACCATCGCGCGAAAGCGGCGGCAGAAATGACAAGGGCCGGCATGGCCGGCCCCCGGATTTGGTGCATCTTTCTGCTTGTTAACGGAAAGAGCGCATTTCCTGACATGCTGTCCGTCGCCTTGCGCCAACCCGACCGCAGCGCCCCGATGCCGACTCTCAAGATCATCTGCACGTTTCAGCTGAAACGTCTCACGCTGCGGCAGCGAACGCGACGGGTGGCAGGTCGACCAGCGCGAAGCCGCGGCATCGCCCCCGGCTTGATGCTCGCGTCCACGCTCGGACCGTGGATCGGACTCGACTGCGCCGCGGCGACGCCCGGCGCCGAGGCACCTGCGGAACCCCTGCGAGTGACCGTGGAACGCGAAGGCCCGCTGCTGCAGGTTCGCGCCGAGTTCACCGCCGACGCCCCGGCCCAGCTCTGCTACGCGACGCTCGCCGATTTCGACCGCCTGGAGGAATTCGTGCCGAGCCTCGAGTCGAGCGACGTCGTGAGCGAACCCGGCGAGCCGATCCTCTTGCACCAGGTCGGCGATGCGAGCGTGGCTTTCTTCCACGTCACGCTCGACGTGACGCTCGCCGTCAGCGAGCAGCCGCCCGTCCGCATCGAGTTCCGTCGCATCGACGGCAACCTGCGGCAGATGCAGGGCAGCTGGACCGTGCACGGCGACGCGTCGCGCTGCCACGTCAGCTATCGCGCCGGGATCGAACCCGGCTTCTGGGTGCCGCCGCTCGTGGGCCCCGCGCTGATGCGCCGGCAGGTCGCGCAGCAGCTCGAGGGCGTGCGCGCGGAGATCGAACGACGGCGCGACTGCCAGGCGGCCCCGCCCGCAGGAAGCACCGGGCGGAACCCATCCTGCGACACCGACGCCGCAGGACTGACTCGGCCGGCGCGTTCAGGACATGCGACTGCTTCCGCCACGCCTGGCGAAGTTGCGCCCCGCGCCGCCGCGGCGTAGGTTGCCGCAATCCGCCTGTCCGGAGCAGCAGCAGCAGATGACGCGCGCAACGGTCGTGGCCTCCGGCCTGTATTTCGGCGAAGGCCCGCGCTGGCGCGCCGGCCGCCTCTGGTTCAGCGATTTCTACGCGCACGCCGTCAAGTCGCTGGACACGTCGGGTGTCGTGCGGACCGAACTCGAGATCGACGACCAGCCGAGCGGTCTGGGCTGGCTGCCGGACGGCCGCCTGCTGGTCGTCGCGATGCGCGAGCGTCGCGTCCTGCGCGTGGACCCGGACGGCGTGCGCGTCCACGCCGATCTCGCGGACGTCGCCGTGCATCTCGCCAACGACATGGTCGTCGACACGCGGGGGCGCGCCTACGTGGGCAACTTCGGCTTCGACCTCGACCGCGAACTGCACGCGCGCGGTGTCGAGTCCGTACTGGCCGATCACCCGCGGGCGACACTCGCGCGCGTCGACCCGGACGGCCGTGTGCACGTCGCCGCCGACGGGCTCGACTTTCCGAACGGCGCGGTCATCACGCCCGACGGCCGCACGCTGATCGTGGCGGAGACACTTGGCCTGCGGCTCACCGCATTCGACGTCGCCGCCGACGGCTCGCTGGCCAACCGTCGCGTCTGGGCGCCTGTCGGCCAGCGCGCTCCCGACGGCATCTGCCTCGACGCCAACGGTCACGTCTGGATCGCCAACGCGATCGCGCCCGAGTGCGTGCTCGTCGCGCCAGGCGGCGAAGTCGTGGCGACCGTCGAGACAGACCAGCCGTGCTTCGCCTGCATGCTCGGCGGCGAGGACCGGCGCACGCTCCATGCGCTGACCGCGCCGACGTCCGTTGGCGCCATCGCTGCCGCCGCACCGCAGGGCAGCATCGTCAGCGCGCGCGTCGTCACGCCGGGCGCCGGCCTGCCTTGAGCCGCAAGCTGCTCGTCGTCCACCACACCCTGACCGGCGGCACGCGCCAGATGGTCGAAGCGGCCGTGCGCGGGGCCGCGACCGAGCCCGACGTCGAACTCACGTCGCTGCGCGCCGCGCAGGCCACGCCGGCAGACGTGCTCGGGGCCGACGCCTACCTGTTCGCGACACCCGAGAACCTCGCGTCGATGAGCGGCATGATGAAGGACTTCTTCGACCGTACCTACTACGCCGCGCTGGAGCGCATCGAGGGCCGGCCCTACGCGGCCATGATCTGCGCGGGCAGCGACGGCCAGGGCGCGGCACGGCAACTCGAGCGCATCGCGCTGGGATGGCGACTGCGGCCGATCGCACCGACGCTGATCGTGATCACGCACGCCCAGACGCCCGCGGCGATCCTGCGCGACAAGACGATTGGCCTGCAGGACCTGCAGCGCTGCGAGGAACTCGGCGCCGCGCTGGCCACGGGCCTGGCGCTCGGCGTGTTCTGACCCGACGCCACATGGTCGCGCGCACGCTCGACGCGTTTGCCTCGCCGCTCGCCGTCGCCGCGGCGTGGCTGGTGCTCGGTGCATGGACCGCCTCGGGCTGGTGGGTCGACGGCACACCCGTAAGCGTCGCGGCGTCCGGCGAGTCGGCCCGGTTGCCGTGCCTCTCCTACGCGCCGTCCCGGCAGGAGGGCCACGCGCGCGACCGGCTCACCGTCGAACAGGTGCGACGCGACCTGACGCTGCTCGCGCGACGCACGAACTGCGTGCGCACCTACACCGTCTCGGAAGGCTACGACCGCGTTCCGGAGGTGGCGCGCGAACTCGGCATGCGGGTGCTGCTCGGGCTCTGGATCGGCCGCGACGCCACGCACAACAAACTGGAACTGGCGACGGGCATCCGGCTCGCCCGCGAGCACCGCGACGTCGTCCGTGCCGTGATCGTCGGCAACGAGGTGCTGCTGCGGCACGAACAGACCGCGCCGCAACTCGCCTCGATGCTGCGGCGCGTGTCCGCGGCCACCGGGCTGCCCGTGACGTATGCGGACGTCTGGGGCTACTGGATCCGGCATCCCGAACTCGCGCGTGAGGTCTCCTTCGTCACGGTCCACATCCTGCCCTACTGGGACGATGACCCCGTCGCAATCGACGACGTGATTCCGTACGTGGATCGCCTGTACACGAAGCTGCAACGGACGTTTCCGGGTTCGACGCTGTTCGTCGGCGAGACCGGATGGCCGACGGCGGGACGTCCGCGCGGACCGGTCACGACCGGTCGTGTCGAGCAGGCACGGTTCCTCGCGGGCTTCGCCGGGCTCGCGCGTCGACGCGGCTTCGACTACAACGTGATCGAAGCGTTCGACCAGCCATGGAAGATCGCTCACGAAGGCACCGTTGGCGGGCATTGGGGCTTGTACGACGCGGGTGGACAGCCGAAGGCCACGGGCGGCACGGTCGTGGAGGACGCGCGCGGCCGCCCGATCGCGCTCGCGGCGCTGCTGGCCGGAGTGGTGGCCGCGCTCGGTACCACGCGGTCGTCCCGGCGTTCGCGGCCGCTTGCGATCGTACACGCGCCCGGCCTGGAAGCGGTCGGCGCCGGCTGGTCGGCGGTCGCGCGGCTCGGTCTCGGCGCATTCGCCGTCGCCGTCGCGGCACGACAGTGGCGTTACCTCGTCGATGGCAACGTGACGGCCGTGGACTGGATCGCGACACTGACCGTCGTCGCGTTCGGCTGGCTCGCCCTCGCATGGGCGTTCGCGGCTCGCACCAGCGGCCACGCGCGGGCTGACGCGCGCTCCGCCATCCCACGCGTCGTCGAACTGGGACTGCTCGCCGGCGCGGCCTACGTGTGCCTCGGCCTCGTCTTCGCCGGCCGACATCGCGACTTTCCGGTCTGGCTGTTCCTGCCCGGCGTCATGGCCCTGACCTGGGTTGCGTTCGCGGACGTTCGTGCGCGCGGTGACGACCTGCACACCCGCAGCGCGAACGAGGAAGCGACGCTGGCCACGTGGCTCGTGCTCGCCGGCATGGCGATTCCGCTGCTCGAGGGCTGCGCCAACGCGCGCTCGATCGGCTGGGGCTCAGTGTGCGTGTTGCTCGGCTTCGCCGTGTGGCTGCCATTGGCCGCGCAGGTGCGCAAGGACGAGCACCGCGACGACGACGCCGGCACCGGACCACGTGAAGTCATAGAGCACCATGCCGAACGTGCCGACGACGAGGGCGGCGCATGCGGGCCAGGACCTGCGCCACCACGCGGCTGACGCGGCGAGCGCGAGACTCGCGTAGCCGTAGATGCCGTGCACGAACGCCCGGATGAACGCCATGCGCACCGCACACCACCACGCGGGGTCGGCGACGTCACAGGCCGGCCCGAGATCGTCACGTTCGATCAGGCCATGGCGAACAGCCGTCGCGAGCCCGAACGCCAGCGCGACGGTCGCGCAGGTCACGAGCAGGCTGCGCGCGAGCGGTGCGGGAATCGGCGCCTTCATGGGCACAGTCTAGCCTGACGCGTGCGCGTTTCGCCGGGTGGCGGTATTGCGACTCGCAGGGACTGACGGTGCCGGTGTTGCGGTTCCATCGGCAACTCGAAGGCTGAAGATGCCGAAGATGGGCCAAAGGTCCCGGTGTTACGATTCCGGCAACTCGCGCCAGTCAGGCCGCGACCAGGCGCATGAAGCGCTCGCACGCGATGCTTGCCGAAACCGTGACACCGGCACCAGTTACCACCTGTTACCCTGTCGCCCTGTGACCTCGCCCGAGCGAAACACCGTGCTGCATAGCTGGTGCGCCCAGTCGCAATGGGACGCACCGACGGTCACGGGCGGCTCGGGCGCCTGGCTGCACCTGGAGGACGGCCGCCGCGTGCTCGACATGAGCAGCCTCGCCGAGTGCAGCAATCTCGGTCACCAGCATCCCCGCGTGGTCGCCGCGGTCCGCGCCCAGGCCGAGCGGCTCTGTTTCGTGACCAACGCCTGGGGTGCCCGTCCACGCGCGGAACTCGCCGAGCGCCTGCTCGGGCTCTCCGGCTTCGAGGGAGGCCGCGTGTTCTTCACGCTGGGCGGCGCCGACGCGAACGAGCACGCGGTGAAGATCGTGCGGCAGGCCATGGGCAAGCCACACGGTATCGTCATCGCGCGCGATCGCTCGTATCACGGCGCCACCCACCTCGCGATGGCGCTCTCGGGCGACGCGCGCACGCGAGCGATGGTCGACCCGGCGGCCCTGCATGTGAGCCACGTGCCGTCGCCGTACGCGTACCGCTGCCCGTTCGGCAGCCAGAGCGCCGACGAGTGCGGGGAACTCGCTGCCGGCGCGGTCGCCGACCGCATCGAGGCGCTCGGCGCCGGGAACGTCGCAGCCGTGATCCTGGAGCCCAATGCCGGGTCGAACGGCATCGTCGCGCCCGACAGCTACTGGCCGACGGTGCGCAGGCACACGCGACGTCACGGTGTCCCGCTGATCGCCGACGAGGTCATGAGCGGCTTCGGCCGCTGCGGCGAGTGGTTCGCGTGGCAGCGTCACGGCGAAGGGGGCCGGCCCGACGTCATCACGCTGGCCAAGGGCCTCACGGGCGGCATGATGCCTCTCGGTGCCGTCATTCTGTCGTCGAAGCTGGCGCGTGCGCTCGACGACCAGGTGCTCGGCACGGGGCTGACCTACTGCGGCCATCCGCTCGCCTGCGCCGCGGGCGTCGCCGCCGTCGACGCGTATCGCGACGAGAAACTGATCGAACGCTCGCGCCGTCTCGGCGCCACACTGCTCGCCCGGCTGCAGCGACTCGCCGCCCGGCACGAGGTCATCGGCGACGTGCGTGGTGGACACGGACTGTTCGCGGTGCTGGAACTCGTCCGCGATCGCACCACACGGGAGCCACTCGCGCCGTGGCCGCAGACGCCGCCCGCCCTGGGTGCACTGCTGCAGGAAGCGCTCGCGTGCGGCGTATCCTTCGGCTCGCGCGGCAACCTGCTGCTGATCGCGCCACCGCTGGTCATCGACGAGTCGGACCTCGAGCACGCCGTTTCACTGCTCGACGGACTGCTGGCGCGGCACGGCCACGAGACCCACCACGGACGCACGGCCCCATGAGCTTCCGGCTGACTTACGCGACCATGTTCGACGCGCCGGCCGAAATGCACGAGCGGTTCGAGGCCGCGCTGCAGAAGGTGCAGGCGAGGCTTGGCGGCAGGCACGACCTGTTCATCGACGGCAGCGATGTCGCGGCGGCTCGCGGCGCGATGCACGTCAGCCCGATCGATCGCGACATCGGCCTCGGCGAGTTTGCGCTCGCGGGCACCGCGGATGTCGACCTTGCGATGCACGCCGCACAACAGGCGTTCCCGGCGTGGCGGCGCACGCCGGTGGCCGAGCGCGTGGCCTTGTTGCGGCAGGTGGCGGACCTCATGGAGCGGCGCGTCTACGAGATCGCCGCCGCACTCGCGCTCGAGGTCGGCAAGAACCGCATGGAAGCGCTCGGCGAGGCCCAGGAAAGCGTCGACTTCTTCCGCCACTACGCGGACGACTTCGAGCGGCAGGCAGGCTACGAGCACGCGCTGCCCGACGATCCACTGCCGGACTGCGTCTCGCACAACCGCAGCGTGATGCGCCCGCACGGCGTCTGGATCGTCATTGCGCCGTTCAATTTCCCGCTGGCGCTCGCCGCCGGCCCCGTGGCGGCGGCCCTCGTGACGGGCAACACGGTCGTCCTCAAGGGTTCCACGGACACGCCCTGGGCCGGTCGCCTGCTCGCCGACTGCATTCGGGACGCGGCGTTGCCGCCCGGCGTCTTCAACTACCTCTCCGGCTCGGGCAGCGACGTCGGCGCAGCGCTGACGGCGCACCCGGCGACAGCGGGCGTCACGTTCACCGGGTCCGTCGGCGTCGGCATGCGGCTCGTGCGGCAGATGGCGACGGGCGCCTGGCCGCGGCCCTGCATCGCCGAGATGGGCGGCAAGAACCCCTGCATCGTCACGGCGCGCGCGAACCTCGACGATGCGGCGGCCGGCATCGTGCGCTCGGCCTACGGCATGGGCGGTCAGAAGTGCTCGGCGCTGTCGCGGCTGTATGTCGACGATGCCGTGGCCGACGAACTCGTCACGCGTCTGTGCGCACAGGTCGAGGCGATCCGCATCGGCGACCCCTGCCGGCGCGAGAACTGGCTCGGTCCCGTCATCAACGAACGCGCCGCCGCGAGCCACGCACGCTACGTGCGCGAGCTCGAGCAGGCCGGCGCGGTCCTGCTCGCGCAGGCCGGCGAGCCGCAGGGCGTCGATGTCGCGCGCGGCCACTACGTACGGCCGGTGCTGTTCGAGGCAGCGCCGGGGCACCCGCTATGGCGTCACGAGATGTTCGTGCCCGTGCTGCTGCTGCAGCGCGTGCCGGGCCGCGACGAAGCGATGCGTCTGGCCAACGACACGACGCTGGGCCTGACGGCTGGCTTCTACGGCGCCGCCGACGAAGTGCCCTGGTTCCACGAGCACATCGAGGCCGGCGTCACCTACGCGAACCGCCGTCAGGGCGCCACGACGGGCGCCTGGCCGGGCTACCAGCCGTTCGGCGGCTGGAAGGGCTCGGGATCGACTGGCAAAGCCATCGCGTCGTTCTATTATCTGGCGCAGTACCTGCGCGAACAGTCCCGTACGGTGGTCGAGTCGTGAACGCCGCCGCGAAGAATCGGTACCGGGTACCGATTTGAACCATCCGGTACCGGGTACCGATTCATCCTGGAGGAGCCCGCCGTGTCGAACCCGCACATCAGGACCGAACTCCCCGGCCCCAGGGCCCGCGCGATGCTCGAGCGCGACAAGCCCGTCTCCTCCCCTTCCTATCCGCGTGACTATCCCTTCGTGATGTCGCACGGCCGCGGCACCGAGGTCTGGGACGTCGACGGCAACCGCTTCCTCGACTTCATGGCGGGCATCGCGGTCTGCTCGACCGGGCACGCGCACCCGCAGGTCGTCGACGCCGTCAAGACCGCGGCAGACAGGTTCCTGCACATCTCGAGCGACTACTGGCACGAGAACATGACCACGCTGACCGAACGTCTCGCGCAGCACGCACCGATGGGCGAGCCGGTCATGAGTTTCCTGTGCCAGTCGGGCACGGAGGCCGTCGAAGGCGCGATCAAGCTCGCGCGCTACGTCACGGGGCGGCCACGCTACCTCGGCTTCCTCGGCAGCTTCCACGGCCGCACCATGGGCTCGCTCGCGTTCACGTCGAGCAAGTACACGCAGCAGAAGGGCTTCGCGCCGACGATGCCCGGCGTCACGCACGTACCCTACCCCAACGTCTACCGTCCGCTCTTCGCGGGCGCCGACCAGGGCAAGGCCGTGCTCGACTACGTCCGCATGCTGTTCGAGCGCAACGTGCCGGCGTCCGAGGTCGCGGCGATCCTCGTCGAGCCGGTCCAGGGCGAAGGCGGCTACCTCGTACCGCCGGCGGGCTTCCTGGCCGGCCTGCGCCGCCTCTGCGACGAGCACGGCATCCTGCTGATCTTCGACGAGGTGCAGTCGGGCGTTGGGCGCACGGGCCGGATGTGGGCGTGCCAGCACTGGGACGTGCAGCCCGACATCCTGACCAGCGCCAAAGGTCTCGGCTCCGGCCTGCCGATCGGCGCGTTCATCGCGAAGCAGAAGATCATGGCGCAGTGGCCGCGCGGCGCGCACGGCAACACCTACGGCGGCAACCCGCTCTCCTGTGCGGCCGCGATCGCGACGCTCGACCTCGTGTCCTCGCAGTACGCCGCGAACGCGGCGAAGGTCGGCGAACACTTCATGGGCCGGCTGCGCGAACTGCAGCGCGATTATCCCTGCATCGGCGAGGTGCGCGGCCGCGGCCTGATGATCGGCATGGAACTGATCGAGCCGGGCGACGAGCGGACGCCGGCCCGCGGTCTCATCGAGCGGCTGGTCACGCGTGCCTTCCACAACGGCCTGCTGCTGCTCTCCTGCGGCGTGAGCACGCTGCGCTTCATGCCGCCGCTCTGCGTGACCGCCGCCGAGGTCGACGAGGCGATGGTGCTGCTGCGCCGCGCACTCGACGAGGCACTGCAGGCCCCCGTGCGCAAGAGCTGATTCCGTCGCTTCACCGCCGGCCGTCCAGGTTACGGACGACTTCACCGGGCGCACGACCTGGCACGCCCACGGGGCACGAGCGAGGGCACATGCAGCAGGACAAGGAACTCGGCTTCTGGATGTGCACGGCGCTCGTCGTCGGCAACACGATCGGCATCGGCATCTTCGTGCTGCCGGCGTCGCTCGCGCCGTATGGCTTCAACGCGCTCGTGGGCTGGGCGATCACCGTCGTCGGCATGACCTTGCTCGCGCGCGTCTTCGCCCGGCTCGCGCGGCAGTTCCCCGCGGCCGACGGACCGCAGGTGTACATCGAGCAGACCTCGGGCAGTCTCGCCGCGTTCGTGTCGATCTGGTGCTACTGGATGTCGGTGTTCATCAGCAATGCCGCCATCGCCATCGGCGTCGTGGGCTACCTCGCCAAGGTCGTGCCGCCGCTCGCGGGCGTGTCGCCGGCCGCGCAGGCCGTGCTGCTGCTCTGGCTGTTCATCGGCGTCAACCTGCTCGGCGTGCGCACCGGCGGCGGTGTGCAGGTCGTCACGACGGTGCTGAAGCTGCTGCCGATGCTGTTCGTCGTCGCGCTGGGCGCGTGGCTGCTGCTCGCCGAGCCCGCGGTGTACACGCGACATCTGCCGTCCACGCCCGTGACGTTCGAAGGCATCCTCGCCGCCTCGACGATCGCGCTGTTCGCGATGCTCGGCATCGAATCCGCCGCCGTGCCGGCCGGCCGCGTGCGCGACCCGCAGCGGACCATCCCGCGCGCCACCCTGGTCGGCACGGTGCTCACGGCCGGCATCTGCATCATCGTCTCGACCATGGCGCTGCTGTTGCTGCCGCAGGACCAGCTCGCGCAGTCGTCGGCGCCCTTCGCCGATCTGCTCGCCGCGTTCGTCGGCAGCAATCCCGGCCGCTGGCTGTCGTTGTTCGTCGTCGTGAGCGGCCTGGGCTGCCTGAATGGCTGGACGCTCATCGTCGGCGAGCTGACGGCCTCGCTCTGCCGACACGGTTACCTGCCCGCCCTCTTCGAGCGCGTCAATGGCCGGGGCGCGCCCGCCGTCGCACTGGTCGCCACGGGCCTGCTCGCCACCGCCATGGTGCTCATGAACTACAGCAAGTCGCTGGTCGAAGGCTTCACGTTCCTGACGCAAGTCGTCACGGCCGCGAATCTGCCGCTCTATTTCTTCTGCGCCGTCGCGCTCGTCGTGCTGGCGCGGCGCGGCGCGCGGCGACCGCCTGCGTCCATGTTCGTGCTCGGCGTGCTGGGCACGGCCTATTCCGTCTTTGCGTTCGTCGGGGTCGGGCGCGAGCCGTTCCTGTGGGCGCTCGTGCTCGGAGCCGCGTCGCTGCCGGTGTATGCCTGCGTGCGACGGCGCAAGCCGGCCGTGGTGGCCTGAGCGCCCGCGAAGGAGGTTCGTGATGCCGAGCGTCCGCGTCCCGTCGCGCTTTCTGGCCGGCACGGCCGGCCTGGGTGTTGCGCTCCTCTCGTGTGGCGTGGCCGCCGACCCGGCGGCGCCAGCGTCATCGTCGCGACCGGCCGTCGCCGCACCGATGTCGGACTACACAGCCGACGGACGCCTGCCACTCGCCTCGCTGCAACGGGCGTTCGATCTGCTCGCGACGCCGCATGGCTGGCTGCGCGAGACTGTCCATGTCTATCCAGACGACGCCTCGCTCGCGATCAGCGCCTGGCGCACGCCACAGCGTGGCGAAGCGTTGTGGCTGCTCGCTGGCATCCACGGCGAGGAACCCGCCGGGCCGAACGCGATCGCGCGGCGCCTCGACGCGGTCGTGAGCCTCGCCAGGACCGGCGTGCCGGTCGTCGTCGTACCACTCTGCAATCCGCGCGCCTATCGCCACAACTGGCGCTATCCGAACACGGCCGAACGCGACTGGCGCAAGGGCGGCTACAGCGTGGGCGACGCCGAGTATCTGCTGCCGGATCTGCAGACGGGTAAGACGCCGCGTGCCGCGGCTCCGGCGGGTCCCGAGGCACAGGCGCTGACGCAATACGTCCTGCGGCTGGCGCAAGACTACCCGCCGCGTCTGGTGCTGGACCTGCACGAGGACGAGTTGTCGCGCGACGGCGGCTACATCTACTCGCAGGGCCGGCAGGCCGAGGCGAATCCGGTGGGCGCCGAGATCGTGCGGCTGCTGCAGGCGACGGGGATTCCGTTGCGCACGTCGGGCCAGACGCGGTTCGGCGAGCCCATCGTCGACGGTGTCATCAGCCGCGATGACCACGGCGGGCCGATCCGCGACGGCTCGATCGACGAACTGCTCGCGGCGACGGTGGTGTTCATGGACCATGCAGCGACGCGAGGTCCGTCGGCAGGCACCGTGATCGTCGTCGAGACGCCGGCGTTCGAGGGCTCGCAGTTCGAGCGACGCGTGGCAGCGCATGCCGCGGTCGTCGAACGCGTCGCCGCGCTCTGGCAACTCGCCGGCAAGCCCAACCTCAAACCCGGCGTCGTGCCCGACCTCACCAGCTCGCCCGCTTTCTGAGACCCCCTCAGGCCGGACCGCGTTGCAATTTCCCGACGGCCGTCACGGTTGCCGGACGCCCGGGTAGGGCTTCATGTCTCCCGGACCATGGGGGGCGCTGCGAGGCATGCGCGCGATAGACGTCACGGTGCCGCAGGGGCAGGAAACGACAGCAGGCGGGACGATGCGAGAGCCCTTCGGCGCGGACTGGACGGGCCGCGTCGCCGTGTCGCTGCTCGCGTTCGTCGTCGTCGCGATCCTGCTGATGCTGCTCGATCGGGGCCAGTCGCGCGGCCTGGAACTCTTCAACCTCTACTCCGACTCGGTCGCGAGCATCGGCTGCGCGCTGCTGGCCGCGGCCGCGGCCCTGGGCTCGCCCGACCCGGCGGGCCGCCGGACCTGGTGGCTGCTCACCGCCGCTCTGGTCTCCTACAGCACCGGCAACCTGCTGCACGCCACCTACTGGCTGTTCGGCGTCGACCCTTTCCCATCGGTCGGCGACATCTTCTTCCTCGGCTTCTACCCGCTCGTGTTCGCGGCCGCGCTGACGGTGATCCGCGCGGCCGCCGTTCGCGTCCAATGGGCACGTCTCGCGCTCGACGCGACGATCCTGCTGCTCGGCTTCGGCGCGTTCTTCTGGTACTGCGTGATCGCCCCGACGGCCGCGGCGCAGCACGACCCCAACGTGCTCAAGTACGTGCTCGCGCAGAGCTACGTCGGCCTGAACTGCATCACGCTGCTCGCCTGCGCCGTGCTGCTCATGCACTCGACCGAAGGCCCGCTGCGGCGGCGCACGCTGGCGCTGCTCACGCTCGGCTTTTCCTCGATGTCGATCGCCGACATCGTCTGGGCGATGTCGAAGGTCCTGGGCACCTACTTTACCGGCGGCGTCTCGGACGTCCTCTATCTCTCCTGCTACGTCTGGCTCGCCGCGGCTGCGCGCGAACACCTGCGGCTCGCGCCCGCGAGGGCCCGCGAGCCGAGCCCGCTCGGCAGGACGCTGGTGGGCGGCTTGCCGTACATCGCGATGATGACGTCGTTCGTCGTGCTCGTGTACGTCGAGAGCAGCGCGGTGAGCAGTCCCGTGAACACGATGACGGTGATCATCTTCGTGCTCACTTCGCTGGTCATGCTGCGACAGGGCGTGCTCTCGCGCGACGAGGCCGTGGCCCGCGCGCGCCGGGCAGCGGGGATCGTCGAGGCACGCTACGGCTCGCTGATCCGCAATGCCTCGGACGTCATCATGATCGTCGACGGCGACGGGCAGGTGCGCTTCGCCTCCCCGGCGGCCGAGCGCATCTTCGCGCTGCATCCCGACGCGATCGCCGGCCGCAACCTGCTCGACCTCTGGACCGACGGCGAACGCGAGCGGCTCGCCGCCTTCATCGGCGAAGTGGGTGCGGCACAGCCGGGTCGCGTCGTCGGGCCCATCGAGGTGACCGTCGAAACCGGCGAGCGGCGCTGCACGCTGGAGACCGTCGGCAGCAACCTGACGGACGATCCGGCGGTGACGGGCCTGTCGCTGAATTTCCGCGACGTGAGCGAGCGCAAGACGCTGGAGGAGCAGTTGCGCAAGCTCGCGTTCCACGACCCGCTGACGCTGCTCGCCAACCGCAGCCTGTTCTGGAACCGCGTCGAGCACGCGCTGACGCTGTCGCAGCAGTCGCAGCAGCGCATCGCCGTGATGTTCCTGGACCTCGACAACTTCAAGATCGTCAACGACTCGCGCGGACACGACACGGGCGATCGACTGCTGCAGGCCGCCGCGCAACGGCTGGTGAAGGCCACGCGGCCGTCGGACACCGTCGCGCGCCTCGGCGGCGACGAGTTCGCGATCCTGCTCGAGGGCATCCGCGAGGAGCGCGACGTCGAGCGCATCGTGGCGCCGATCTCCGCGGCGTTCACCGGGCCCCTGCTCGTCGACGGACGCGAGATCGACGCCTCCGTCAGCATCGGGGTGGCCTGCTCGCAGCCGGGCGACGACGCGGAGCAGCTGCTGCGCAACGCGGACATTGCGATGTACAACGCGAAGACCGCGGGCAAGGCGCGCTTCGTGCTGTTCCAGCCGCAGATGCAGGAGCGGCTCCACGACCGCCTGCGGCTCGAGCAGGACATCGACCTCGCCTTCGCGCGCAACGAGTTTTTCCTGGAGTTCCAGCCGGTCGTCGACCTGACGCGGCGCGAGCTGCTCGGCGTCGAAGCGCTGGTGCGATGGAACCACCCGCAGCGCGGCCTCGTGATGCCGGGCGGCTTCATTTCGATCGCCGAGGAGTCGGGGCGGATCGTCGAGCTCGAGCGTCGCGTCCTCGTCGAAGCCTGCAGCCAGGTGCGCGCGTTCAGCGAGTCCGTGGTGGCCGGTCACGACCTGCGCGTCGCGGTCAACATCTCGGGCCGGCACCTGCAGCACGGCGACCTCGTCGCGGACGTCCGGCACGCGTTGCAGGTCTCCGGCCTCCCGCCTGCGAACCTGCTGATCGAGCTGACGGAGAGCACGATCATGCAGAACACCGAGGTCAACCTCGAACGGTTCCGCGAATTGAAGGCTCTCGGCGTGGGGCTCGCGATCGACGATTTCGGCATGGGGTATTCGTCGCTCTCGTACCTGCACCGCTTCCCGATCGACATCCTGAAGATCGACCGCGCCTTCGTCAGCCGCCTGACCGAACAGGACGGCGGCCCCGAGCTCGCGCGTGCCGTGGTCATGCTCGGCACGACGCTCGGCCTCGAAACCATCGCGGAAGGCATCGAGAACGAAGGTCAGGTGGCGACGCTCCTCGACCTCGGCTGCGTCGCGGGCCAGGGCTTCCTCTTCGCCCGCGCCGGCTCGCTCGAGGACCTCTCGCGGACGACCTATATGGCCCGGCGCGTCCGGCTCCGGGCCGAGCGCTCGATCCATACCGACCTCACCGCGACGGGCCGCTTCCGCAAGGCGGAACTCTGGGCGGAAACGTCGGCGACGGCCTGATCACCCTCACCCTGAACCGCGGCAACGAAGCGGCGCCCACCGCCAGGTTCACTCACTTGCGCCCGAGCCTCGCGGCCTGCGACAGCGTCAGGGCCGCGAGCCCGGAAATGCGGAAATTGAACATGTGCCGGGGCCAGAACAGCTCGCGCTTGTCGCAGACCGTGGAGATGCTGAATCGTCCGATCTCGCCCTCGAGGTCCGCGGGCACGGGTGCGCCGGACTCGATCGCCCGGTCCAGCCGCACCCGCAGTTGCCGCGCGTCGGCGATCCGTCGCGCCATGGCCTTCGCTTCGCGTCGCGAAATGCGTTGGTGCCGGGCCTTGGCAGCATTGAGCCGCTCCGCCGCGTCGTAGGTGGCGTCGACGAGTTCGCGACGCGTCATCCACCGCGTCTCGTAATTGAGCATGCGCTCCCAGCTCGGCTGCACGAGCAGTTGCCGGTGCTCCTCCAGCGTCCGCGCAAACAGCCGGTAACCGAACCGCTCCGGTTCCTGGAACGCGCGGCTGCCCGGGTCGAGAAACGGACCCATCGGCGAGATGAAGCACGCGAGCCGGCGGTCGAACGTCGCGAAGAGCCGCTCGCAGTACGCGACCGTCGCCATGACCGACTCGCGGCTCTGCCCCGGCAGACCGATCATGAAAAAGACGTCGATGCGGCGGCAGTCGTGACGCAGGGCCTCGGCAAACACGCCTTCCATGCGTTCGTTGTCGTACGGCGGCTCGCCGTCCTGTGCCTGACGCAGCCCTGCATCGTGGCTGTCGGGGCTGATTTCCATGCTCCAGCGCGCCACGCGCCGGCCGATGTCGCGGATGAACGCCTCCGACGGCAGGTCGAGGAACTCGAACACGATCTCGTTGGGCAGCCGCGCGCGCTGCAGTCGTTCGAGCAACTCCCGCGCGGCATCGGACCCCGCCTGCAGCACGTCGCCCACGAGGTAGATCGGCGCCCGCGAGATGCGCGCGATCGCGGCCATGTTGGCGACGAGACTCGCCGGAGAGCGGAACACGGGCCCGCGTCGCTGCATCAGCGTCGTGCAGGTGGTGCGCGACGCACCGCAGGTGACGCAGTCGTGCGAGCAGCCCTTGACCGTCAGTACCGCGGTCATCGGGTTGCGCAGCCAGCGGTTCAGCGGCAGCGTGCTCGCGAGGTCGCGATGACGCAGCACCATCCGCGCGACGAGTTCGGGCCGCAGGTCGACGTAGTCGAGCGTGTCGGGCACGAACGTGTGGGGGTTCACGCGGACGTCGTCACCCTGCTTCCAGGTCAGGTTCGGCACGTCGGCCGGCAACTGCCCGTGACGCAGCGCGAGCAGCAACTGGTGCAGCGGCGCCTCGGTGCTGTCGCCGCGCAGGACGAAATCCACGCAAGGACGACGGATCAGTTCCTCGTGATAGCAGCTCGCCGACAGCCCGCCCATGATCACGGGTACGCCGGGCAACTGCTCCTTGCAGATCCTCGCCACCTCGAGCGCGCCGTGCGCGTGCGGCAACCAGTGCAGGTCGATGCCGATGACCCGCGGCCGCTGCCTCCCGATGAACCGCGGCACGTCGAACCGCGCGTCCTGCATCATGCGCAGCGCCAGGTTGACGATGCGTACGTCGAGCCCGCGCTCGTCGAGGTAACTCGCAATCGTGAGGAAGCCGAGCGGATACATCTCGAACACCGTAGACGACGGCACCATGTCGCTGACCGGCCCGTACAGGATCGCGCGGCGACGGAAGTCATAGACGCTCGGTGCGTGCAGCAGCAGCAGGTCCGTGGCCGCCGCCGGACGCGCGTCACGCATGATCGGACGCCACCAGACGCGCCGGGTACAGTCGCCCCCCCACCGCCCGCAGTCGCTCCAGCCCGCGCACCTCCTCCGGAAACAGCGGGATCTCGACGATCGGCAGGTGGCCGAAGGTCGCACGCAGGTGCTGCAGGTGCTCTTGCTGCTGCCGTCTCTTCTGTTGCAGGAACGGCGAGTCCGGATCCTGCACGACGTTGTTGACGACCAGCCGGTCGATCCGCAGGGCGTGGCGCGCCAGCTCACGCACGACGCCGTCGAGCTGGCGGAGACTCAGCGTTTCCGGGATCACGACCATCGAGAACGCAACGTCGCGGCGCAGGAACTGCATGCAGTCCGTGGCGAGCTGCCGCCACCGCGCGATGATGGTCATGACCGGCTCCTTGCGCTCGCCCGAAGTCCGCAGGTGCGAGTAGATCCGCGGTGCCGTCCGCAGGTGCTCCTCGAGCATCGCGGGCATGCCGAGCAGGGCCAGCGTCTGCCCGAGCGGTGCCGTGTCCCAGACGACGTTGCGGTAGCGCGAGCCGCCGGCGGCGAGCCGGCGGATATGGTCGACCATGAACTCCTCGTTGAGCCCGGGCAGCACCGAGGTCATGAACTGGACGAACGTCGCGTAATCCACGTCGACGAAGCTCGAGAACACGCCGTAGACCTCGCGGCCGAACTTCTCGTCCCACATCGCACGCACGTCGTCGAGCCCGAACTCGGTCAGGTAGAGACCCGGCAGGACCTCGCGGTCGCGGTGCAGGCCTTCGATGCCGAAGATGTGCGACAGCGATGGCGTCGGATCCGTGGAGATGACGAGACTCGGCTGGCCGAGCTCCGCCAGCCGCAGCGCGGTCGCGGCCGAGCACGTGGTCTTGCCCACGCCGCCCTTGCCGAGGAAGACGTGGACGCGTGTCTCCGCGTGCGCCGCGTCGCGAATGGAGTCGTCCGCCATGGAGGCTTCGCCCCGCCGTACTGCACCGATTCACGGGTCAGCCGCAGCATGCCACCAGGACGAGGCGCACGGGAGCGCCCGTGCATCAGGATCTGTGCGCGGTTCGCTGCCAGTTACACGGATGGCCACGCCATGATGCGGGTCAGGCCGCCTTGGCCCAAAGCTGTGTCTCCAGCCAGTGGCGGATACGCCTGGCGTCGGCGATGCGCGTGAGCTTGCCGTACGAATTGAGCAGCACGATGACGATCTGCCGTCCGTCGATGACCGTCTGCATGACCAGACAGCGGCCGGCCTCGGCGATGTAGCCGGTCTTCTGGACCTCGACCTGCCAGTCTGCCTTGTCGACCAGCGCATTCGTGTTGCGGAACTGCACGGCCTGCCGACCGATGACGACCGTGTGCTCGGCGTCCGTCGAGTACTCGCGGATGGTGGCGTTGCCGCCGGCCGCGAGCACGAGTCTGGCGAGGTCGCGCGGACTCGCGACGTTGAACTCCGACAGCCCGGTCGGCTCGATGAAATGCGTCGACGTCATGCCGAGCGCGAGCGCCGTGGCATTCATGGCGCGCACGCACGCCGCGAGGCCCTCCGGGTAGTTCCGGCACAGCGCATGGGCCGCGCGGTTGTCGGACGACATCAGCGCGAGATGCAGGAGGTCCGACCGCGCGAGACGCGTGCCCTGGGCCAGACGCGAGCTGGAGCCCGCGGTGCCGCGCACGTCGGCAGCCGTGATCGGCAGCGTTTCGTCCATCGGCTGACCGGCTTCGAGCACGACCAGCGCCGTCATCAGCTTGGTGATGGAGGCGATCGGGACCGCGGTGTGCTCGCGCCGCGAGGCAAGTACCGACGCATCGGACCGGTCGATGATGTAGTAGGCCTGCGAGCGCACGTCGGGCCGGACTGGTGGCGGTGCCGACGAGGCGGCCGCGGCCGCGGCCGACGCGGCGAACGCGAGCAGACCCTGCAGAGCCAACGCGAAAACGACGCCCTTCCCACGCGAGTTCATGTCGACTCCCGCACGTCCGTCGAGATCCCCGGAACGGCTCCGCGCGACCATGATGGCGCAGGGCCGAGCACGGACGCAGCGTAGACGCTGGCGGTCGGACGTGGGTGTGACACGGACCGCAGAATCGTCCAAGGCGGTGGCATCAGCGGAAGATGCTCGATACCACGGCCTGCCAGAGCGTCTCGCGCGATTGCTCGACGTCCTGTGCCTGGAGGTCGACCTCGACGAGCTTCAGGCCGTCCGCGTCGAGGCCGGACGGCAGCGCCTCCACAGCTTTTCGGTCGTCGCCGTGCAGGAAGCCGACGACGAGTTCGGTGTCGCCGACGTTCTGCCCGAGAAAGGTGCCGCGGTCGATGAAGTCCGCGAGGTACAGGACGCGCTCGTACCCGAGTTCACGTTCGAGCGTCCGGCGCACCCGCGTGAGGAGCCGGTGGCCCGCGACGCCGCCTGCGGACGCGATGACGACGGCACGGTCCGCGCGCAGGGCCTCGGCCGTGTCCCAGAACTCGGCGACGCCGCGCTGCGACGCGTGTTTGGCGGCATGCAGGCTGCGGGCGACGACGAAGTACGACATGGCCGCCTTGAATGGCAGCGTCATGTCGAGCACGACGGTCAGGTAGCTCACACTGAGGTAGGTGATGGCCAGCAGGCTCGCCTGCGCCATGGCGAAGGCGGTGTCGACCAGGCCCTGGTCGACCTGCGCGACAAAGGCCCACGCCAGCAGCCCGACCAGCACGACCGCGAGCGCCACGTGCACGACCGGCGGGATCTGCCGCAAGCCCGTGCCGTGCAACGCGTCGTCGAGCGCGGTCGCGACGATGTCGTTGTCATCGGTCGCGATCGAAGCCGAGGTCGCCCTGGTGACCGAGATGCCCGGGGCGCTCGCGCCGAGCACGACGTACTTGCCGGCGAACACACCTGCGCCCAGCTCACGCCGTCCCTTCATGCCGGAGTACAGGTCGGCGAAAGAGACCCGCTCGTACCCGCCCCGTTTGTTGCGCCAGTTCAGACGCGGCAAGGTCTCCTGTCCGGCGCGTGGCGGCTCGACGCCCGCCGCAACCAGCATCGCCGCGACGGCCGATGGCAGCACGTGACGCTGCGTCGCCAGCCAGTATTCGTAGGAGCGCACGATGCCGTCATCGTCCTGCAACAGGTTCGCCGCGCCGAGATGGCGCTGCATTTCGGCAAACGGGGGTACGATCGCCGCGACCGGATCCGGCCCGGGCGCCGCATCGTCGAGCGGCCGCGCCAGAGGCAGTCGCGAGGCGTCGAGCTGGCTGTGCCGGTCGTTGGCCGGTGGCAGGCGCACGAACGAGAACACGACGAATGGATAGCTTTCCGCCACCTCCCGCAACGCGCGATCGGCGTCGGGGTGCGCCGGGTCCGGCTCCGAAAACAGGACGTTGACGAACAACGCCTTCGGCCGCGCCTCGGCGATCGTGGCGATGGCTTCAGCGAGCACGTCGCGCGGCCAGGGCCATCGACCCTGTTCGAGCCCGACCGTGGCGAGCGAGCGCTCGTCGATGTCGACGATGACGATGTCCGAAGCAGCCGCCGGACTCGACAGCCGGTAGTGGACGAGCGTGTCGTACTTGGTGCCGTCGAGCGCGCCGATCCACTGCGTGAACGTGAAGTCGACGACGATGACCGCCACGACGGCCAGCGCGAGCAGCACGTAGAAGCGCTTGTCGAAACGACGGGCCAAAGTACCCAGCCGGCGGGACAGCGTGAGCGAATGCAGGAATGGAATGCGCACGCGATGGCGATCCGTGCCGGTGCTAGGGCGGCGCCGCGCCGGGCCGGCGCAATCGCGACGCAGCGGGCGAAGGAACGGCGGCGGCCTCGAGTTCGGGTGTGACGGCCGCCCCGAGCGCGGCGATCCGGTCGGCGGGCGCGGGATGGGTCGAGAACAGCATCGTCGCGTCGGAGCCCGCGGTCGCGCTGGCGCCGATCTTCTCCAGCACGCCGAGCAACGCCGACGCGTCGTAGCCGGCGCGCGCGGCAAGCACCATGCCTTCGCGATCGGCTGCGTATTCGGCGGACTTGTCGAGACCGCGCGTCATGACCTCCGTCGCACGCGACCACAGCGTGTCGAGCAGCTTGCTGTCGACCGTGAGCTGCGCAGCCGCCGCGTCCGACAGCGCTCCCACCAGCTTCTGCTGCTTCATGACCTGGTAGTGATGTCTGCGCTGAACGTGCGCGATCTCGTGGCCGATCACGGCGGCGAGTTCGTCCTCGCTGCCGAGCAGGTCGTAGAGCCCGCGCGTGATGAACACGATGCCGCCGGGGACGGCGTAAGCGTTGATCGACGACGCATCGAGGACGACGAATCGCCACGGCAGCTTCGTCCGCTCGCCCTGCGCCGCCACGACCATGCCGACGCGGCCCACGTAGGCCTGCAGCGCCGCGTCGTCGACCAGGTCGTAGGCCCCGAGCATCTTGGCCGCCACGCCGCGTCCGAGGTCGATCTCCTCCTGGCGGTCGCCCTTCGTGTCGTCGGCCAGCACCTCCAGCGTCCGCGCCGCGGTGTCGACCGGCTTCTCGGGTGTCTTCGGCGTCGTCCTGAACTTGTCCTTCAGCGCATCGCCGAGCGCGCCTCCCAGGCCACCCAGGGGGTCGCCCCTGGCCGCTGCGAAGGCGCCGGTCGGCGCTCCGAGGGTGGCGAGCACGACGCTGGCCAGCACGAGCGCGCCGGCGCGGCGTCCGACCCGGCGATGATCGCGGCTAGTCGCCATTCGCCGGCTTCCCGTTCGCGTTCCTGCCGCCACTCGCCCGCCCGATGTACTCCACGCGACGCGCGACCAGATGGCCTTCGCCCGCGAAGACGCGTGCCTGTTCCGGCGTGACGGCGAGCGCCTCCAGCGTCTGGAGTTCCGCCGTGTCCGGTGTCGCGCCGGTCAGGTCGTCGGCCGAAATGCCGCGTGTGCCGCTGGTGGTGACGACGTTGCCGGTCGCACCGCGGCCGGTGGCGAGTGCAGCGAGACCCGCTCCCGCTGTCGTGCCGGAATCGACGCGCACACTGGAGAGCTTGAGCCAGCCCTGGCCGGCCGGCGCACTGACGCGGCGCCAGAAGCCGTTGCGATCGATGACGTCGACGCTGGCGCCCTGCGCGATCCTGCCCACGGGCGTGGCAGTTGCCACCGGCCCGGCGCGGAGAACGTCGTCACGCGTGATCGTTCCCTTGACCGCCGTCGCCGCCAGGGAAAGTCCCGCGCCGAGGACAACGGTGACGATCGCGGCGATCGCGAGACCAGCGGTGGCGGGAGAAAGCGTGCGCATGAGAGCCTGTCCGTCATGCCGTGACGGCCCGGCCGGATGTTAAGCCGCGCCGATGGCCACGACCACCCTTTGACGCGAAGGCCACCCCATCACGCAGCGGCGCAGCGCCATGGCGGCACGAACGCCGACCCAGCGACATGGCGGAGGCAATTGAAGCCTTTACATAAGCGCCTGGGTGCAAATCCGTCGCATCCGCTTCCGCGGTATCACGGAAATGTGGCCGTAGCGCGTGTGGCGCCGGGACGGTGATAATCGGCGGCAAGCACCTCCAGCGTCGTCCCCCAAGATGGTCACCCCGCAAATACGCCCGCGCGACGTCGTTCGCGGCCGCGTCCCGGCATCGGGCCGCGTCTCGACCGAGGACGAGCCGACCGAGATCCTCGACGAGCACACGGCCGAAGCGGCGGCAACCTATGCGGCGAGCCGGTTGAGCGTACTGCCGCCACCACGCGAACTGCGCCCCGGCGTGATCCTGCGCGATCGCTATGCGCTCGGCGACGCCATCGCCCGCGGCGGGCAGTCCACGATTTTCCGCGCGCAGGACCTGCGACGCGACGAAGCCGCGGGCGATGCCTCGTGGATCGCCGTCAAGGTCCTGCGCGACGAATACGCGCACGAGGCCAACATCGCGCGCCTGCGCCGCGAGTTCCGTCAGTCGCAGGCTGTGCAGCACCCGCAGGTCGTGCGCATGTACGACCTCGACTGCGATCTCGGCACCTGGTTCATCACGATGGAGCTGCTCGAAGGCATGTCGCTGCGCGCGCGGATCAATCGCGCGGCGACCGCGCCGATCCACGTCGCCGAGGCAGTGAGCATCGCCGGCGGTTGCGCGGCCGTGCTGGGCTGCGCGCACCGCAAGGGCATCCCGCATGGCGACATCAAGCCGAGCAACGTCTTCCTGCCGCAGGACGGCGGCATCAAGGTACTCGACTTCGGCGCGGCCCGCGAAATCCACCCCGCATCGACCGACGGCGAACTCGACGCAGAGGTGGTTCCCGCCGCCGCGACGCGCGTCTACGCGAGCCCCGAGGTGCTCGAGGGACTGCCCGCCGAGCCACGCGACGACGTATTCAGTCTGGCGTGCGTCGTGTACGAAATGCTCACGCGCCGTCACCCGTTCGATCGCATCCCCGCCAGCGAAGCACGCGAGCAGCGGCTCGAGGCCAACCCGCTGCCCGGCCTGTCGCCGGCCCAGAACGCCGTATTGGCCCGCGGCCTCGCCTGGTCGCGCGCCGAGCGTCCGGCCGACATCGAGGAGTGGGTGCGCTCGCTGGCGCAGGCGGGGACGGCTGTCGCCGCGGCGGACGAACTCGTGGCGCCACCGGTTGCGGCCACGACCAACCTCGCGGCGTCGCTCGTGATCGCCCCGGCCGAGGCAACGGCAGAGCCCGCGGAGGCGTCGATTCCGGCGCCGATCACTGCCCTCGTCGAACCACCTGCACCGGTCCCGGCCGTTCCACTCGTGATCGCGGCGACGCCTTCATCGCCGACGGCACACGGTCGAACCGGACGTCTTGCGACCGCGGCGGCGCTGGTGCTGCTGGTGGCGGCCGGGTACCTGCTCGTTCGCGATCGAGATGGCGCGGCGCCCCCGGATGTCGTCGGCCCCGGCGATACCGGGCCGGCCGCGACAGACCCATCCGGACCGGCCACCGCAGCGGTGCCGCCAACGTCGTCGCCGGCGCCAGAGGTCGATGGCCATGCCACCACGCCATCGGTGCCAGGCCCGACGCCGCAGATCACCGGGACGCGCGACGAAGCGGTGACCGCGGCACGCCCCGCAACGCCGACCACCACCGGACAGCCGCCCGCGCCGGGTCGCGCGCGCATCGCCGTCGCCACCACTTCCATCCGGATCGCCGAGAGCGCTCCGGCCGCAGTCGTGGTCCTGCGTCGCGTCGGCGGTGCCGAAGGAACCGCCGACGTGCCCTGGCAGACGCAGGACGGCAGTGCGCAGGCCGGCGCCGACTATCGCGCGTCGGCCGGCATGGCGCGGTTCCTCAATCGCCAGGTGACACGCGCCATCTACGTGCCGCTCGTCAACGACGCGGTCGCCGAAGCGGAACAGCACTTCTCCGTGACGCTGACGGAATCGGGCAGCGCGGAGATCGAAGGGCCACGACGCGTGGACGTCGCCGTGCTCGACGACGATGGCTGACGACGAAGCGGCACCACCCGCTTGCGGCAGCCCTCGGGCATGAAATCGGGCGGCTCGCCAGCCACGTAGCCGTTGCGCTCGTCTCCCCAGGGACGACCGTATCGCGACATGGCGTAGTCGTACCAGCCCTGCCCGCTCACCTCGACGCCGAAGTTGCGCCCTGGCCTGGACGGCCCCGTCGAGTGATCGTCTCCCGCACCGAAGTTCAGCTCTCCGCCTCGGCGGCCTGCCGGATTTCCAGGCGGCTCTCCATCCACTCGTACAGCACCGGCAACAGCACCAGTGTCAGCAAGGTCGCGCTCAGCAGCCCGCCCACGACAACCGTGGCGAGCGGCCGCTGGGTTTCGGCGCCGACGCCGCTCGAGAGCAGCATCGGCACGAGCCCGAGTATCGCCACGCTCGCGGTCATGAGCACGGGTCGCAGCCGCAGGGCCGTGCCCTGCAGTACGGCATCGCGCACCGACAGCCCCCTGGTGCGCAGCTCGTTCAGAAAGTTCACCAGCACGATGCCGTTCAGCATTGCCACGCCGAATACGGCAATGAAGCCGATCGCGGAAGGCACCGACAGGTACTGATCCGTTGCCGCGAGCGCGACCACTCCGCCGATCGTCGCGAACGGAACGTTGGCGAGTATCAGCGCGGCGTGGCGGAACGAGTTGAATGCCGTGTAGAGCAGCACGAAGATGAAAAAGATCGTGACCGGCACGATGATCGCCAGGCGCGTCAGCGCGCGTTGCTGGTTCTCGAACGCGCCACCCCATTCGAACCAGTACCCCGCCGGCAGGCGAACCCGGCTGTCGATGGCGGCAGTGGCCTCCGCCACGAATCCGTCGACGTCACGACCGCGCACGTCCATCTGGATCACGGCGTAGCGCTGCAACTGCTCGCGTCGCACGAACGAATAACCCTCGTCGACACCCACGGTGGCGACTTCGCTCAACGGGATCAGGGCGCCTGTCTCGGACTTCAGAGGTATGCGTCTCAAGGCCTCGACGGTGTCGCGGTAGTCCTCCTGGAGTCGCACGGCGATGTCGAAGCGCCTGACGCCATCCAGCAGGACGCTGACAGGTTCGCCGCCGAGGCCGTTGCGCACGACGGTGAGCACTTCCTCGGCGTTCATGCCGTGGCGGGCCAGTTCGTCGCGATCGACCTCGATCCGGATCTGTGGCTTGCCGACATTGGCCTCGAGCGACAGATCACTCACGCCCGGCACGGTGCCGAGGACCGTCTTCAGCAGGTCACTGAGACGGTCGAGTTCCCCGAGCTCCGGCCCGTAGAGCTTGAGAGCAAGCGTCGCGCGAACACCCGAGATCAGCTCTTCGACACGCATCTGGATCGGCTGCGTATAGCCCGGCACGACGTTCGGCACCACACGCTCGAGCGCTTCCTGCATCTCGTCCTCGAGCCCCTGGATGGTGCGACCCCTGGTCCATTCGGAAGCCGGTCTGAGCGGCGTATAGATCTCCATGTAGTTGACGTCGGCCGTCTCGCCCTTCTCGGCGCGGCCGATCATCGCGATCGTCGATTCGACCTCCGGAAATTCCTTGAACGCGTCTGCGATCACCTTGCTCGTGCGGATCGATTCCTGCAGCGAGGTCGACGGAATGCCCGTGACGCGCCACATGATCGAGCCCTCCTGCATCTGCGGCATGAACTCCTTGCCCAGCAGGGGAAACAGCGCGAGGCTCGCGAGCAGCATGGCGACGGCGGCGGCGATCACGCCCTTGCGCCTCGCCAGCGCGGCTTCGAGCAGGGGGCGGTACCTCGTCTTGAGCATGCGCACGAGACGTACGTCGCTTTCGGGCCTGGGCTCGAGTACCAGCGACGCCAGCACCGGGACCAGTGTCAGGCTCAGCAGCAGCGAGCCCGCCATCGCGAAGGCGATGCTGAACGCCATCGGCTTGAACATCTTGCCCTCGAGTCCCTCGAGGCTGAACAGCGGCAGGAAGACGACGATGATGATCAGGATCGCGAACGCAATCGGATTGGCGACCTCCTTCGCCGCGGCGAGCACGGACGCCGTGCGATTGACGTGGTCGCCATGCGCCCGTCGCTCGGCCATGACCCGGAACGCGTTCTCGACCATGACGACCGCGCCGTCGACCATCATGCCGATGCCGATCGCGAGCCCCGCCAGCGACATCAGATTCGCCGACAGCCCGAACTGACGCATGCCGATGAACGCGATCAGCATCGCGAGCGGCAGCATCGCGATCACGACGATTGCCGAACGCACTTCGCCGAGGAACAACAGCAGCACGATCGCGACCAGGACCGAGCCCTCGACCAGCGCCCGGGTTGCCGTACCCACGGCCTGATCGACGAGATCGGTGCGCGAGTAGACGGGCTTCAGCTCGATGCCGTCGGGCAGCGCGGCACGGACCGTGTCGAGCTTCGCCTCGACGGCCGCGATCACGTCCCGCGCATTCTCGCCGATGCGTGCGAGCGCCATGCCCAGCACGACTTCCTCGCCGTCACGTGTCACGGCGCCGAAGCGCGGCGCCGGCGCCTCGACGATTTCCGCAACGTCGCGCAGATAGATCGGAATTCCATCGTCCGACTGGAGCACGATGCCGCCGATGTCGTCACTCGAGCGCAGCAGGCCGAGCCCGCGAACGAGGTACTGCTCGCGGCCGACGTCCATGACGTTGCCGCCGACCTGACCGTTGTTGACCGGTATCGCCTCGATGACGTCGCGAAAGCCCAGTCCGCGCGCATGCAGGCGCTGGGGATCGATGCGGACCTGGAACTCGCGCTCGCCACCGCCCCAGGACGTGACGTCGTCGACGCCGTGCGCGGTGCGCAGGATCAGGCGCACGGTCCAGTCCTGCCAGGTGCGCAGGTCCATGTCGCTGACCCGCTCGCGCGTCACGCCCGGCGCACGCTCGACCGTGTACCAGTAGACCTGCCCCAGCCCCGAGGCGTTGGGCCCCATCTCCGGCTTGCCGTAGCCTGCGGGCAGACGATCGCCGAGTTCCTGCAGGCGCTCGTTGACGAGCTGCCGGGCGAAGTAGACGTCCATGCCGTCGTCGAAGTACACGGACACGAACGACAGACCGAACAGGCTCGTCGAGCGGATTTCCCGAACCCGTGGCAGGCCGGCGAGTGCCGATTCGACCGGGAACGTCAGCAACTGCTCGACGTCCTCGGCCGCCAGCCCCGGCGACTCCGTGTAGATGCTGACCTGCACGGGCGTGACGTCGGGGAAGGCGTCGATCGGTACGGTGAGGACGGCACGTACGCCGAGCGCCGCAATCACCGCGAAGCCGATGATCACGAGCAGCTTGTAGTTCAGCGACATTTCGACCAGGCGGTTCAGCATGTGGCGCCTCCGGTCCGCAACCTCGCCAGATCAATGCGCATGGCCTGCTCCGAGTTGAGCCTTGAGGAGCCGCGCCTTGATCGCGAATGCGCCTTCGACGACGACCGTGTCGCCCGGCGCGAGGCCTTCGTCGATCAGCGTCCGGCCGCCGATCACCGCCCCCGGGCGGACTTCGACCGGCTCCAGCACGCCGGCCCCGCCCTGGCGAAACACGACCGGCCGGCCGTCGAGCTGGAGCAATGCCTGGTTGGGGACCGAAACCTGCGGGCGCAGCCCGGCGCTGCTCTCGAGATAGACGTCCACGTAGTCGCCGGCGTGCAGCCGGTCTTCGCGGTTGTCGACCTCGATACGGATGATGGCGTTGCGCGTCGCCTCCGACGTGCGATGCGCCTGTCGCAGAACCTTGCCGGTCAGGCGCGCATCGCCTGAGACGATGGTCGCGCTGCCGCCGCCCGGTACGCCCCGCGCCAGATCGGCCGGAAGCTTCGCGTCGATCCATACGATGCGTTCGTCGACCAGTCGGAACAGCGTCCGGCCGGGCTCGATGCGCTCGCCGACGACGAACGCGTCCTCGGTGATGCGGCCGGCATGCGGCGCAGGCAGCGTGAACTCGCCCTGGACGCCGACGCGCGTGGTTTCGGGCAGGCCGTAGGCTCTCGCCTTCGACCGCGCCAGCTCGACGGCGATCCGCGCCTCGGCGTAACGCCGCCCGGACACGGCGTCGGCACCGAGCGACTCGACACGCCGCCACTCCTGCTCTGCGACCGCGAGTTCGCCCTGCGCTTGCGAAGCTTCGACACTGGACAGGGTCACCAGCGGGGCACCCGCGCGAACCTCGTCACCCAGTCTCGCGTGCCGCCGGACCACCAGGGCCGCCACGCGCGGCGTGATCAGCGTCGTGCCGTAGGCGTCGTCGACGACCTCGCCCGGAGCACGCAACCGCTCGTCGATCGCGACGACGGCCAGTGTCTCGAACTCGATGCCCGCCGCGTCGAGCGCCGCGGCGTCCATCCTGACCGACCGGTCGCCGGCTTCAGTTTCGTCGTGACCCTGCTCCTCGCCGCCCTCCCCGTGCGCCGCGGCTCCGGTGGGCGCGCCGGTGTCACCCGGCGCGCAAGCCGTCGCCACCAGCATCAGCACCAGCAGGGTCGCGGTCATCGCGTATTCTGTTTTTCGCATGGTTCATTCACCAGTGGGTACGGCAAGGCCGAGCCAGCGCTCGAGCAGACCCGTTGCAGCGAGGCAGTCCGTGAAGCTGAGCCAGAGCCGGCCTTCGAGTTCGGCGCCTGCGAGCGCGGTATCGACGGTCTGCTGCAACTGCAGCAGGTAGTCCGACGTGGACATCTCTCCCGCCCGCCACAGTCGCTCGAGCAGTTCGGCACGTGCCTCGACGTTGGTGCCCGGGCTCTGCTGCCACCGTCGCCATGCCTCGTGCATCGCCCGGTAAGTGCCGGAGGCGCGCTCGGCGCGGGCCTGCAATTCGTGACGGACGCGTTCGAGGTCGGCGTCCGCCGCGCGCGCATCGGCCATCGCGGCGGCGACTTCGGCGCGATGGGAATTGCGCACGAACAGCGGCACGGAAACGCTGATGCCGTAGAGGTTGTCGCTCGCGCCATCGGCAAGCTCGATGCGGCCGCCGTGCAGACTCACGGTCGGGTCGGCCAGGCGATCGCGCTCGGCCACGACGACCTGTGCCCTCGCGGCACTGGCACTGGACCGGGCGATGACCCATTCCGGCAGCGTTTCCAGTGCCATCGCCGGCGCCACTTCCGGGCCCGAGAACGCAATGCGCGCCGGAGTGGTGGCAGTGCCGTCCAGACTGCGCAGGCTCGCCCGCGCCGACGCGAGATCCGCGACCAGCGTCGCCTGGTCCGCAGCCGCTTCGTCGCGCGCAAGCAGCGCAAAATCCCGGTCGAGACTCGAAATGTCGCCTGCCGCGAACTGCCGCACGGCAAGCTCGGCCGCGCGCTCGAGCAGGCTCGTGCGCCGGCCGCCGAGGGTCACGCGTCGCTCGGCCGCGATCACGCTCGACCATGCGTCGAGCCAGGTCCGGGCGAAATCCCGGCGACGCAACTGCGCCGTGGCGAGCGCGACATCGACGTTCGCGTCGGCAACCCCGGTGCGCGCGCGCCGCTTGCCGGAGAGGTCGAGCGTCAGGCCGATGCCTCCCGTGGCCGATCGGTCCGGCCCTTCGTCGTCGGCGTTCAGTTCGAATTCGGGGTTGTAGACCGGCTGGTCGGCCGCTTCGGCCCGGGCCCTCGCGGCGTCGATCGTCGCCTGCGTGGCCATGGCCTCCGGATGGCGGGACCAGGCGTCCGTCACGGCCGCACGCAACTCCGGCGGGGCCATGGCGGTCCCGGCGGCGCGCGCTGCTTGCGGCACGCACGACCAGACGACGCCGCACACGATCAGCATGGCGACACCAGACGCGGCTCCGCAGAGCCGCGTCGAAACGGAAACACGCATCGACGGAAATCCTCCGGGCAGGCGAACAGCACCGCGGTCCTGCAACCACGGCGTCGACGTTCAGCAAGCGCTCAGAGGATGGGAGGGCGCAGTTCTGTGCGGACGGACGCCGACGATCGCGACGGCTGCTCGGAGCGCACGAGGCTGGCTCCGGCATCGACCGTCACCGTGGCAATCAGTGATGCGAGCGCGGCGACGTGGCAGCCGCCCATGTGACAACAGTGCCCGCCCGCGTGCGTGGTCCAGTCGGAGCCGCCCGGTGCGGAGCTGTCAGGCGTCGATGCATCGACCTCGCAGACACCGACGCCCGCATCGGCCAGATCGTGCTCGGCGCATGCCACGGACATGACCGTCGTCGACAGGAAGAGCGCCAGCACCAGCCCCGCCAGACGGGCCGAGCCGCGCAGCAGGGCAAGCAGCGGTCGGGAGTGCGCGGGGCGATTCATCGGGCGGCCAATATACCGGGTGCAAGGCAATGTGCAACCCGCGCGGACGAAAGTGTCGTGAGATCCATGGACCGCCAGGCGAACGCCCGCGCGGCGCGATCTACCGACGCCATGGACCATACAGCGGCTGCGCCACGCGCACCGGCACGACGTCGAGACGCACGTTGGCGATCGTGTAGGCATCGGCGGCCATGACGGGGTCGTACCAGCCGAGGGTGTCGGGACGACGCGCGAAGCGGAACTCGAAGCCCAGCTCGCGCGGCACCGACGCGTCCGGGCTCACGTCGAAGGCGAGCCCCCGCGCCTCCGTCGAGCGGCCATCCACGATGTGCACCATGCTCTGCAGCACGACGCCGGCCGCGAGCACGTCGAGCGCGAACGACGCCTCGCCGTAGAACGGCTTGAAGTCCGCCGCGCGCGGGTCGATGTGCTGGCCCTCGAGCTTGGCCTTCGCGGGCAGCAGGGTCCGAGTGCGCAGGTCGTAACGGTCGCCGTGCCCGAGGTAGGTGAGCCGCACGTTGGCGACGTTGAAGGCGCCGGGTTGCGGATCGGTCGTCGCCTCGGCGAGATCGACGAGCAGCGCACCGCCCGGGCCCAGCACCTCGACCTCCTGCCCGCGCAGGACCGCTGCCGAGTCTTCCTCGACGCCGAGGCCGAGCGTCATGCCGCGCGCCAGCATCAGCGGCAACATGCGACCTAGGCGGCCACGGCGCAGAAAATGCTGGTCGACGAACAAGTCGGACTGCGCGAAGCCGAGCCCGGCATCGTAGTCCTGGCCGGGGCGCAACGGGCCCTTGAGCAGCGTGAGGACGTCGGCCGGATCGCGGAACATCGTGCGACTCATGATCGCCGCGCCCGCCGACGTGCCGGCGACGACGCCACCGCGCTCCTGCAACTCGCGGATCGCCTCGAGCAAAGGGGACTCGACGCCACCGGGACGCAGCGTGTCGACGATGCGGCCCTGGTCGCCGCCCGTGAAAAACACGCCGTCCGCGGCGCGCACCTTGGCGATCAGCGCCGGGTCGCGCACGGCCCGCGCGAGATCGACGCCTCTCAGTTCGGGTGCCACCGGCAAGTGCTCTCCCACCGCACCGTGCGCATTCAGCGCGGCAATCGTGCCGCGCGCCGCCGACTCCGGGTCGCTCGACGCGGTCGCGAGTACCACGAAGCGTGCGCCACGACCGCCGGCGAGTTCGACCAGCCGCGACCAGACGGCAGCGTTGTCGTCACGCAGCCCGCCACCGATGGGTACGGCCGGGCCGGCGGCGAACGACGGTGCGACGGCGACGAGCAGCAGCGCGAGCCGTGCCGCGGGGCGCAGGAGTGGCGTGATCGTCATGCCGGGAAGGGGTTCGCGTGGTGCCATGCGAGCGAGTCCCGGGAGCAGGTCATCGGGAAGGAGATCATGCCGCAGGATCAGTGCAGGCGCGGACAGCGACTGTGGCAAATGTCCGCCCGATCAGGCGGACGGATTCGGCGCTGCCCCATTCCCTGGCGCCCCTGAACCGGCCGACGACGCGACCACTCGCATCGACGAGCACGGTGACGGGGATACTCGAAGCGCCGAGCATGTGCTCCAGCGTCCAGCCGGGCGCGTCGCGCAGGACGCGCCCGCATGAACCGCCAGCATGATGCGGGTCTGGCCGCCCGGCCGCTGGTCGCGTGGCCGGGCGCGTTGCCATGAATCCGCGTGGTCGCTACCAGCGGTAGACGAACGTGGCCCCGTAGGTGCGCGGCTCCTGGAAGTACGCAAGCCGGTAGTTCTGGAAGAAGCCCGGGCCGAAGTCGATGTAGTTGACCGGCTGCTGCTCGTCCGTGACGTTGCGCACCCAGAGCGCCACCTCGCCCTTGCCGGCCTCGCCCAGCGGGATGTCCGTCATCGCGAGGCGCATGTTCAGCAGGCCGAGCGAGTCGACCTCGGTGTTGCCCGCCGTCGCGCGTGTCGGATCGACCGTCTCCAGCTGGTAGGCATAGGCGTAGAAGGACGACGTGTAGTTGTAGTCGACGATGCCGCGCAGGTCGCCCCAGGAAAGCTGTGCAAGTCGCGCATCGGCCACCAGATTCAGCGTGTGCTCCGGCGCGTGCGGGTACGAGCGGTTGTCGGCGACGTTGGTCACCGGCTGGTTGGGCGCCGGTGCTTCGAGGTACTCCTCCCACTCGGCGTCGAGGTAGCCATAGCTCATCTGCAGCCGCAGCTCCTCGATCGGCAGCCAGGTCACCTCGAGTTCTGCGCCCCGTGTCTGGGCCTTGCCGACGTTGCGGATCACCGACACGCCGGGCAACCCGGTGAAGCGGTTGACCTGCATGTCCTCGATGTCGTTGTTGAAGAGCGCGGCATTGACCTGCAGGCGACCGTCCGACGACGACAGCTTGGCGCCGGCCTCCCAGGTCGTCTGCTGCTCGGGCTCGAACGGAGTGACCGCCTCGATGGCATTACCCGCCTCGCCAGGGAAACCGCCGCTCTTGAAGCCCTCGGCATAGCGCAGGTAGACGTTGAGCAGGTCGCCGAACTTGTAGGAGATGCTCGCCATCGGCGTCGTGTCGGAGAACGACGCGTCGGCCTCGACCTTCGGAATCGGCGCGCCGAAACCCGTGACGGTCTTGTAACGCAGCGTGTGCTTGTCCTCGTCGGTCCAGCGCAGGCCGCCGGTGACAGTCAGCGCGTCCGTGACGTGGTAGTCGAGCTGCGCGTAGGCCGCTTTCGCTTCCACGCCAAAGCCGTACTCGGAGCTGTCGGTGCCGAAGAAGAACACGTGCGGGTTCTTCGTGTAGCCATCGTCTTCGTAGTAGTAGAGGCCGAGCACGTAGTTCAGCCGCTGCAGGCTGCCGATCCACTGCAGTTCCTGGGACTTCTGGTCGAAATCCGATATCCGGTTGGCCGTGGCGATCGTGATCGGCACGCCGTCCAGGTCGACCGAGTCGTCGTTGTACAAGGTGCGGTACGAACTGATCGACTTCAGGGTGTTGGTGTCGTTGATGTCCCAGGCCAGGGTCAGCGCGTGGCCTTCGAGTTCCAGCTGCTCGTAGCCGGGCCAATTCGTGCTGACCCGGTCGAGCCGCTCCCGCGATGCGTAAGGCGCGGCGCTCAGGAAAGGCTGGCTGACCGCCGTCAGGCTGTAGAGCTGGCTGTGCGGCGGCATCTGGTCGACGTCGGTGTAGTCGAACCGGTAGTCGACCTTGAACTCCTCGCTGAAGTCGAGGCCCAGCGCGAAACGCGCGGCGAACTTGTCACGCGAGTCCAGCTCGGTGCCCGGGCTTCCTGGCGTCAGTTCGACCAGGCCTTCACGTTGCTCGGAGCGCACACCAAACGCGATCCGCGCGATGCCGATCCGCGGCAGGTCGACCGAGAGCTTCTCGATGTGGGAACCGTAGTTGCCGATGTCGATGCTCGCGCGGCCGCTGAACTCGCCGCTGGGGGGGCGGGTGATGAGGTTGATGGCGCCGGCCATCGTGTTGCGACCGTACAAAGTGCCCTGCGGCCCGCGCAGGACCTCGATGCGTTCGGCGTCGACGACGTCGAACACGGAGCCCACGGCCTTGCCGAGATAGACGCCGTCGAGGTACATGCCGACGCTCGGCTCCCAGTACATCGCGGAATTGACCGTCACGCCGCCGCGAATGGCGACTTGCGAGACGACGTTGCTGTTCGGGTAGCGGCTGATCGCCAGGTTGGGCGCCAATCCGGACATGTCCAGCAGGTTGTCGATGCGTCGCACCTCGATCTGGTCGGCCGGTATCGAACTCACGGCGATCGGAACGTCCTGCAGCCGCTCCTCGCGCCGCTGCGCCGTCACGACCACCTCTTCGAGCCGTGACTCGGCGCCGGCGGACGGCTGCGGTGTCGCCGCCTGGGCACAGGCCGGACCGGACGCACTGGCCGCGCCACAGACGACGAACAGGTTGGCCAGTCGTGCAAAGTGCCCCGCTTTTTTCACTTCCTCTCCCCTCGGTTCCATGATCGAGGCACTGACTGGTCGCCAGTGCCCGGTTGCATTGAATTGATGATCGAGACGCGTCCCGTCGAGCAGGATCGCGATGGCTTCGGACCCGTCGAACCGACCGCGCAGTGGCTTCGATGCCCTCTGCCGTATCGACGATCACAGAAGGGACCCTCGACGTCAAGCCCCTTGACGACGCAGCCAACGTCGGCACCGGCATCGTGATCAAGGCCGACGGGGCTCGTACAGCGATCTCTGCAACGGTCCATGCGTCGGCGCAGTGCACGTCGCTGCCACCGTCGCCGAGCCGCGCAGTCGGGGCTTCTCGCGAAACCGAATCAGACCGAATATAGTCGTTGATCGTTCTGATGCCCGCAGGGCAGCGTGCGAGAAATGCCTCTCATATGCGATTCCTGAAGGTCCTCCCGATCTTCGCCGTCCTGGCTTGCGCTGCGTGCACAAACACAGGCGGCACGGTGGAGGAACCGGAACCCGTCCTCGCGGGCGAAGACCTGTCGCTGCCGCCGGAACCCGAAGAGGGTCTCAAGGACGACGAAACCGCCGATGGAGAAGTGCCGCTGGCCGTGGCCGGGTCGGAGCGGCCGCAGCCCGCGCCGCCCGCCAGCGCGATCGAAGAAGTGGTGGTGGAAGCCACGCGCGAACGACACGAAGTGATCCTCGATCTCGTCGCCGAGGCCCAGACCCGGCTTCGTAACGTCGAACTCCAGTATGTCTTCACGGGCAAGGGCAGACGCGAGGTGCTGCGTGGCCGCCCGGTCGCGTTCGCGCTGTGGAGCGACGCAAAGAAGGAATGGTCGATCGTGCACATCGAGATTCCGCGCCCGCCGGTCAAGTGGCGGCCGGGAAGAAGGCCGCTGCCGTTTCTGTTGCGCACGCCTGGCGTGACGGCGAGGCACGTCAGAGGCACGGGCGCCGAACGGCTGATGTTCGCGTTTTCCAGAGACGGCGAGCCGCTGAAGGTCTATGGCCGGAAATTCCCTGTCTTCGACAGCGCGCTGGTCGCGAAGAAGCGGTGGCGAGACGTCGTCCGGACCGCGACGCCCATCGTGTATCTGCCGTCGAACGAGGACACGCTCGATCCGACGTTCGTCACGGACGGCAAGGAATTCCTGCTCGGCACGGCGCAGAAGGCCATCGAGCAATTGCGCGCGGCCAACGTACCCAGCATGGCCTTTCCGGGATCGCTGCTCGCGGACGTCGTGCCCGCCGCGGTCATCACGACGCTCGCCGTCATCGAACAGACCGACGACGCCGACTTCCTGACGAGGGGCACCACCGCCTTCGACGACGTGCTGAGCCACTACGGTCTGAAGCGCGAGGAGGCGTACCGGTACAGTGTCTCGAGCGCCAAGGCGCTCGGCCCCATGCAGTTCACGAACAGGAGAGGGAACGGCACCTATGCGCTGGTCGTCAGGCGCTGCCCCGGGGCGAAGCTCGACCCGGACTTCGAGCGCGGCGCCACGAACCTGCTGAATGCCATGAAGGCCGCGATCTGCCTGTTCGACATCGAGCTGTCCCAGATGCGATCCGAGATTCGGGAACCGTATCGCGACAACCCGGAGGTGCTCGGCATCTTCCCGGTGGCCGCGTACAACGGCGGGCCCCGGAACGTCGCCAGGCTCTACGGCGTCATGAAGAACATGGGCGTGAATCCCGAAGACCTGCGCGCTCCTGGAGAGCAGCCGCCGGGTTATCGAGTGACCTGCCCCTGCCTCTGGACAGAGGATGCCGGCCGCGTGCGCCCCCTGGCAATTCCACGGTACAACAACGAGAACCGGTGGTACGTCGAGAAGTACCAGAACATCCTGCACCTGTTCGACGAGCCGCCCGAAGACTGACGGCCCACTGCCCGGCGGTGCCTTGGCCCGGCAGGGCCCTGCCTGGCTGAAATCGGCGGCCGGCAGGGTCCCCGCCGCGCGCCAGGGGGCCACCCCCCCCTCCCCACGACAACCCAACGGATCTGGATGCGACCTGCCACGGCCTGCCGGGCTCTGGGTTAGAATAGGGGGTTATGAACCATCCATTCCATAGCCCGCGAGGAAAGCAGTGAGCCAAGCGCAACACGACCTTCAGTTGAAAGTCTGGAAAGATCTCGCCATCAGCAAGCAGATCCTGATGCGGGCGGCCACCGAGGCGCTCAAGCTGGACCCCGAGTGCAGCCAGGAAGAACTGAAGGAAACGCTGGAAGCCGCGCTGAAGAAGGTCGCCAAGGCGGATACCGAACTCGCGAACGCGAAGAACGAGGCGGCGAGCGCCATCACCGCGCTCGAGAAGAAGCTGGCCGCGAGCGAGCAGGAGCTGGCGATTGCCCAGAAGGCGGCCGCCGAGGCGAAGGCCGCGCACGAGGGCGCGGTTCAGCAGATGGCCAACCAGCGCGCCGCCGCCGCGACGGAACTGCAGAAGGTCAAGGAGCGGCTGTCCGCGAGCGAAAAGTCGCTCAAGGCGATCAACACGGCGCTGGCCGACACGCCCGCGAACGTCCTGAAGAAGATGAACGCGTTCAAGAAGCAGAAGCAGGAAGAAGCCGATGCGCGTCGCCAGATCGAGTCCACGCTGAATACGCTGCGCACCGAAAAGCGCCAGCAGGATCAGAAGCTGGCGGACCTGGTGGCGAATGGCGCGACCCTGGTGAGCCGCTATCGCGACCTGCACGCGCTCTCGCTGAAGCTGCACGAGCAGCTCAAGCCGCTGGTCGAGGATGCGAAGACCCTGCCGGAGATTGCCGATCTGGATACCAAGCTGCTGGAAGCCATCGAGCAGCCGGCGGAGGCACGGTCGAATCAACGCCGAGGGTAATATTCCCCTCGGCAATTCTATCGAACGATCAGGCCAGCGGCGCCAGATGCGCTGCGATCCGAAACCCGGTCGTTGCACCACTGGGCACGGTGTCCTCCATGAGGAGGTCGCCCACGGTGCGGTCGAGCGACCGTTGTCTCCAAGCCAGGGCTGCAACTGACGGCCCTGGATGCCGCGACGAAGCCGCGCGATCTCGCAGCAGCAGCGCATCCGACGAACGCCGATGCGTTGGGAACGCCTCGCATCCTGGAGGCCATCCGCATCCTGGGCCTGGAGCGCCGCACGCGGTTCCACCAGGCATCGACCTCCGAGATGTTCGGCAAGGTGCAGGAAACCCCGCAGCGCGAGACGACTCCTTTCTATCCGCGCTCGCCCTACGGCGCGGCCAAGGTGTACGCCTACTGGATCACGGTCAATTACCGCGAGGCGTACGGACTGTTTGCCTGCAACGGCATCCTGTTCAACCACGAGTCCCCGATCCGCTGCGAGACTTTCGTCATCCGCAAAATCACTCGCGGCCTCGCCCGCCTGACGCAGGGGCTGCAGGACTGCGTCTACCTCGGCAACCTCGACTCGCGCTGCGACTGGGGCCACGCCCGTGACTACATCGAGGCGCAATGGCTGATGCTGCAGCAGGACCAGGCGGAAGACTTCGTCATCACACCTGCACGTGGACGACCTGGCCGATGCGCTGCTCTATCTCATGGAGCGGTATGCGGACGAGCCGCCGGTCAACGTCGGCTGGGGCGAGGACCTGACGATCCGCGAGCTCGCCACGATGGTGGCGCGTGTGGTGGGTTACGAGGGGCGCTTGAGCTTCGATGCCACGAAGCCGGACGGCACGCCGCGAAAGCTGCTCGACGTGAGCCGGCTGCTGGGGTTGGGGTGGCGCCCGACTGTCCGGTTGGAGGAAGGGCTGGCGCAGACGTACGCCTGGTTCCTGGAGAACCAGGCGTTGCTGAGGACTTGAAACGCCGGTTGTCAGGTTGCGATTCCTACGGGCGATCCTCACGGGTGTGGAAAACCCGCAGGACATGGATGTCGGACCCGGCGACCTCGTAACGCACTTCGTACCTCTGGATGAGCACGCGGCGCACCTCGCGGTTCTCGAAGCCGGGGAGCTTCTCGCCCAGGCGCGGCTGTGCAGGGATGCGCCGCACCCTGCTTGCCACTGCACGAACGACGCGCGCCGCTGCCACCGCGATGACGGGTTCCAGGAACTCGTGAATCCGTCGCAGGTCGGCACAGGCCGCCTGCGCCCAACGCAGCGCCACGACTTCAATCCGCGCGCTTGCTGCGCGCCCTGGGCTTCTTCGCTCGGCCGAGGCTGGCAACCCATGCCTCCACTTCGGCGTGATCCACGGTTCGACCGGTATCCACTTCCTCGAGCGCGGCGAGTGTTTCGCGTCGTCGTTCCTCGGCGAGGCCGACATACGCCTCGACCGCTTCCTTGACCAGCCACCCGCGCGGCCGGTCGAGTTGATCCGCCAACCCATCCAGCTTCTCGGCCAGTTCCTTCGGCAGATGCGCTGTCACGACTCGGGTTGTCATGAGTTGAGTCACTCCTAATCAATCTGATTGGAAGCATACTTGCGCCTCGGGCGTGGCGCAACCGCCCGGCGCGACCGGTGGGCGCACCCCGGCGCAAGCACCGGAACGCTACAATCGGCCATGACCTCGCAGACCGTCGCCCGCCGCGGCCGTCTGTCCGTCGTCGCCGCATTCTCCGGCGCCGGCCGCACGGCCGAGGTGCCCGAGGAACCGTTCAATGAGCGCCGGTTGCTCGATGCTGGCGATGACGCGCAGCCGTCCGCCGCATTGCCGACAGACCTCGAGGTCGATGGCGAACACGCCGTGGTATCGCCTCAGGTGGGCGCGGGCCTGGGCACCGGCGCTTTCCGGGGCGCGGGAGTCGCAGCAGACAAACTGACAAATCACCTGAAGCCGGTGACCTGCACGCTCTATGTTCGCCCCAACATGACAAAGCAGTTCATCGCCACGGCCGCCGAGAGGTATCGGCTGCGCGCTGATCTGAAGGGCAACATCGAAATTCTGGATGCCTTCTGGAAGTTCCCGACGGACCCACGGTGGCCGGATGTCGTACCTGCGCCGCTCGTCCATGCGGATCTGGTTGCAACACTCGACCCGCGGAACCTCGAAGTCGCTGAATTGGTCAGGACGCAATACCTTGAATAGAGTGGTGGCCAGGGACGGAATCGAACCATCGACACGCGGATTTTCAGTAGCTCGGAGAGCCGGGTTCGGCGTGAGAAAGGCGAAGAATCGGAACGAGTTCTCGACGGGCCGACCGAACCGCCCACGCCGACCGAGCCCATACCGAACCCCGGGCACCGGCGCCGACCGAACCACGCTGTAAGTTCAAGAAGCGCAAGGGCGTCGGCGCATCGCGACCGAACTACGTCCGAAACCCGCGCTACGCCGCCTTCCTCCTGCGCACCGCCTCGGCGAGGTCGAAGGTCGCCTGCAGATTCATCCATAGCCGCGGCGACGTACCCAGTGCCTCCGCCAGATCGAGCGCCGCCTCGGCGGTGACGCCACGCTTTCCCTTGATGAGTTCGTTGAGCCGCGCCTTGGTCCAGCCGAGTGCCTGCGCGAACTCGGTCTGCGTCTTGCCCGCCGGTCGCAGGAACTCCTCGAGCAGCATCTCCCCGGGGTGAATCGGATTCACCGGCTGAAAGGAACGCTTCGTGGCCATCCTGATACCCTCCATACACTCAGTGGTAATCAACCACTGCAACATCGAACGCGCTGCCGTGCTCCCACCGGAACACAACACGCCACTGATCATTGACTCTGATCGAGTGGAACCCTTTCATACGTCCCTTGAGCGCCTCCAAACGATTGCCCGGCGGCACCCGCAGGTCGTCGAGCACCGCGGCGTCGTGCAGATACAGTACTTTGCGCCGCGCCGCCCGCCGCAGTTCGGCCGGGAAACGCCGTGTCGCCCTCGTCTGGCGATCGAAGAACAAGTCCTCCGCCAGCACGTTACCGAAGCTTTCGATCATTTTCCGATGTTATCGGAACCCAGTAATTCTCACAATGGCCCGGCCGGCGAGTCCGCCCAGCCGAGTCGGTTGGCTGCGGCAGAGACAGCCGATGGATGGCGAACAACCTGGAACGAGCGGACTCCCCTCTCGCCCCGGGTGACGCGCCGGCCCTGCCCCATGGCCGCTCCCCAATCCCGCACCCTGGGCCACTCCGGCGGATCCGCGACAGGTCACCCATTCGTATTAGGGGTAGTCCCTAACAGGCTGTTGAAAAACGCCCCACATGAGGCACGATTCAGCATCGCAGTTGATTGAGGCGAACGCGATGCGCGGAGCCGATGTTCAGCAGGGCGGACTGTTCAGCTACGTATCGGTGGAGAGCCGGATTGCGGCCAACCACCCATTGCGCGCGGTGCGGGCGCTGCTGGACGAGGCGCTGGCTTCGATGAGCCGGGACTTCAACCGTGTGTATGCCGAAGGCGGCCGCAGCTCGGTGCCGCCGGAGCGGCTGGTGCGGGCGTTGGTCCTGCAGGTGCTGTACTCGATTCGCAGCGAACGGCTGCTGATGGAGCAACTCGACTACAACCTGCTGCTTCGCTGGTTCGTCGGCCTGTCGGTCGATGAGCCGGTGTGGGACCACTCGACGTTCACAAAGAACCGCGAGCGGCTGATCGAGGCGAAGGTGGCGCGCAAGCTGCTGCGCCGGGTGACGCGCCGGGCCCGCCAGGCCGGGCTGCTGTCGAACGAGCACTTCACGGTCGACGGCACCCTGATCGAGTCGTGGGCGGCGGTGAAGAGCATGCGCCGGCGCGACGGGCGCGATGAGCCGCCCGGACCGGGGCGCAACCCGGCAGTGGACTTCCACGGCGAGCGGCGCACGAACGAGACGCACGTGGCGCCGCACGATCCCGAGGCGAAGCTCTACCGCAAGGCACAAAGCGCGCCGGCCAAGCTGCACTATCTCGAGCACGTGCTGATGGAGCATCGCACGGGGCTGCCGGTCGATGTCGAGGTGACCGAGGCGAACGGCTTCGCCGAACGCGAAGCCGCCCTCGCGATGCTTGACCGGCTGCCCAAGCGCAGCCGCCGCACGCTGGCCGCCGACAAGGCTTACGACAGCGCCGACTTTGTGACCGCCCTGCGCGAACGCAACGTCACCCCGCACGTGGCCGCCAACGACGCGCGCACCGGTGGCTCGGCGCTCGATCGGCGCACGCTGCGTCACGCCGGCTACCGGGTGAGCCAGCAGCTGCGCAAGCGAGTCGAGGAGGTCTTCGGCTGGAGCAAGGACGGTCGGCCGATGCGCAAGGTGAAGGTGCGGAGCCTGGCAAAGGTGAGCTTCGTCGCCAGCCTGACGGTCGGTTGCTACGCCCTGCTGCGCGTCGCACGGCTGACGCTGTCTCCACCACTTGTGTCCACGTAGGAAGAGTGTCTGCGGCATGAGCCGAATCCCTCTCACCAACCTCCCGCAGAGCGAAAACGCCTCTGCGGAAATGCAGCAAAAGGCGCCACGACCCTCTCACCATCGCGGAAATGCCTCGCCATGAGAGCCGTCGTCGTCATGTCGATGGGTTTTTCAACAGCCTGCGAATTCCCTCGCCGCAGCGGCTGTGGCGACATGCGCGACAAGGTGCCGATTAGATCGAGTACAGGCACCGAGTAAGGGGACATCGTGCGGAAGGGAGATTCTGCGAGACGACACTTCCGCCAGGAGCGGCGGCGCGGCGGTCTGCCGCCGACACATTCACCGAGGACTGGAAGATGAAGCGTGCACGTGGTGCGGTGCGGGGTGTCGTGCGTTTGATCGCGTTGGGCCTAGCAGTGGTCGGGCAGCTCGCGTCCGCTGCGAGCGCGAACGCAGACAGTGTTCTCGATACGCAATGCGCCAAGGAGAGTGGAATAAGTGCACCCGCTATCCATGACGGCCTCGCGCTTGCTCAAACGTTCGTAATTCTAAGAAGCGGGGTGCTATCCAAGGTTGGGCTAGTGCTTGAGCGACCTCAGGGAACGACGATCGGGACGTTCACGCTACGCATCGTGCGCGGGTCAGATCTGCCAGTGGTTGACGAAGCCGTCCTCTTCAGTGCGACGTATCCGGTGAGCGCCTCCATTCTTGCCGCCCATTACTCCCGAAACCACCTGACATCGGCCCGGTTTACGCGAACCGATTCTAGGACGGTATCTCCGACAATTCCTTGAATCCAAATGGATTCCGCCGGCAAGAATCCTCGAATCTCAAATCCCACGTAAGCGGTGTTGTTCCCGTCCTTGTCCGGCGTCTGCAGATAGACCTGTGCCTGGCATACCCCTGGTTCGCCGACGGATTCAAACCAAACGGTTCGCGAAGCGTCGATGTTCGTACCGTCCGTCACGATGCGATCTATTTCATCAACTGTGCGCGCTGCTTCTACTTTGGAGCTGACTTCCTTCAAATCATCGCTGTCAATTAGCAGGCTGTTGAAAAGCGCCCCACATGAGGCAGGATTCGGCATCGCAGTTGCTTGAGGCGGACGCGATGCGCGGAGCCGATGTTCAGCAGGGCGGGCTGTTCAGCTACGTGTCGGTGGAGAGCCGGATCCCGGCCAACCACCCGCTGCGCGCGGTGCGGACGCTGCTCGATGAGGCGCTGGCGTCGATGAGCCGGGACTTCGACCGCGTCTACGCCGAGGGCGGCCGCAGCTCGGTGCCGCCGGAGCGGCTGGTGCGGGCGCTGGTGCTGCAGGTGCTGTACTCGATCCGCAGCGAGCGGCTGCTGATGGAGCAACTCGACTACAACCTGCTGTTCCGCTGGTTCGTGGGGCTGTCGATCGACGAGCCGGTGTGGGATCACTCGACGTTCACCAAGAACCGCGAGCGGCTGATCGAGGCGAAGGTGGCGCGCAAGCTGCTGCGCCGCGTGGTGCGACAGGCGCGCCGCTCGGGGCTGCTGTCCAACGAGCACTTCACGGTGGACGGCACGCTGATCGAGTCGTGGGCGGCGGTGAAGAGCATGCGCCGGCGCGACGGTGGCGATGAGCCGCCCGGGCCGGGGCGCAACGCGGCGGTGGACTTCCACGGCGAGCGGCGCACGAACGAGACGCACGTGGCGCCGCACGATCCCGAGGCGAAGCTCTACCGCAAGGCGCAGAGCGCGCCGGCCAAGCTGCATTACCTGGGGCACGTCCTGATGGAGCATCGCACGGGGCTGCCCGTCGATGTCGAGGTGACCGAGGCGAACGGCTTCGCCGAACGCGAGGCGGCCCTGACCATGCTCGATCGGTTGCCGAAGCGCGTGCGGCGTACGCTGGCCGCCGACAAGGCCTACGACACCGCCGACTTCGTCGCCGCCCTGCGCGAGCGCAACGTCACCCCGCACGTCGCGGCCAACGACGGCCGCCGGGGCGGCTCCGCGCTCGATGGGCGCACCACGTGCCACGCCGGCTACCGGGCGAGCCAGCGGCTGCGCAAACGGGTCGAGGAGATCTTCGGCTGGGGCAAGGACGGTCGGCCGATGCGCAAGATGAAGGTTGCCGGCCTGGCCAAAGTGAGCTTCCTCGCCAACCTCACTGTCGGCTGCTACGCGCTGCTGCGGGTGGCACGGCTGACGGCATCCCCACCACTTGTGTCGACGTAGGGGAGGTGTCAGTGCCATGAGCCCGATCACCCTCAACCGCCACCCGCAGAGCGAGAACGTTCCCGCGGAAACGCCGGAAACGGCATCGCGGCGGCCCAAGTCCGGGTGCAGACCATGGTCATGAGTATCGGATCCGTCATATCGACCGCTTTTTCAACAGCCTGTTAGGGGTTTCCGAGTCCTGACGTAATCTGCCCCCACGATTTCAGTGCCAGCCGGAAGCGGCCTACTACAGTTCTGGACGACTTCGGAAAATCGGGATGACGCCAAACTGGTTGAGTTCGAGACAACTGCAAAGAAGTGAGAGCGCCTGCGACGTGCCGCCCTATGCTCGGTGCGACGGGAATGTCATCAGAATCACTCACTGACACTTCGCAAAAATTCCAGTCAGCACCACCTTGCCCGTGTCCCCTTCCGTTCTTGGCATGAAGTCCGCCGTGAGCGCCAGCAAAATCACCGTGCCGACGCCCAGGTCGCCGAATCCGCAAACCCGCAATCCGCCGGACGTGGCGACGGACCTCGGCCGGCCCGCGACGTAGCTCAAGTCGGACGAGAGCCGCCGCGGGTAATTACGTCCCGAAATAAGAGAGAATTGAGCCTGTCGTTCCTTATAATTCGTACTCGTTTATAGGCGCTCTTCTCCCTATGATGGGGCCATGAACAAGCCACGTTCCACCCCTCGCCTCACGAAGACAACGTTCACGGTTTCTGCGGACAACTGGGCGCAGCTCAAGAAGCTGACCGGCGACAAGAGCTCCCGCGGGTTCGCCCCGATCCTCGGCAAGCCGGGTATGCGCTTCTCTCGCGATCGCTATATCTCCGAGGTGCTCGAGGGTGAACTCGGCAATCTCGAAGAGCTTCCGATCAACTCGGAAGCCGCCGCTCGAGTGCTCGCGACAGAGGCTCTGGACCATCGTCGGTCCGAGCCCACCGCCCACGTAAAGATCAACCTCAACCTCTAGCTCTCCGTCGCAGCGGAATTCACCCGGATCGCGAACCAGAAGCGAATCCCACGAGATCTCTTAATGGGTCGGATCATCGAGATTGTCGTTCGCGGCTTGAGGAAGGCTGAAGAGATAGCAAACGACCCCTTTGAAGACGCCCGTATTTTCGAGAGCGACCCATACAGCGATCTGCACCTGACGGAGGACGACTTGGGCGAACGCAAGGAGGCCGACCTCGTTATCTATGCGCTCGCTGATCTCCGCAAGCAGCCGATCTACTCTGTCGAGAGGGCCTATTGGAAGCTCCCGAGTTCCAAGCGTCGCGAGATCCGCGGTCGCCCGGACATCCGAGCCGCAATGAAGCGTCTCCGCAAGGAATGGCAACGGAGAAGGGAGACGCCCGTCGACCTGAGCGAGTTCCTCCAACCGTCTTTGCGCCCGAGGAAGCCACAATGATCGCCCTCCACGCCCGCGCTCGAATGCAGCAGCGCGGCCTCCCGCCGCTCGTCGTTCACTGGCTCGACGACTTCGGCCGAGAAGTCCACGTGCCAGGCGGCGCCACGATCCTCCATTTCGATAAGGGCGCTCGCCGAAGACTTGAACGCTCAGTGGGCCGCGAACCCGTGCGCCGCATGCACGAATACTTGGACGCCTACGCCGTCTATTCCCATGACGGCACCCTGATCACGGCCGGCCACCGCTACCGGCGGATCCGCCGCGAGGAATGAGCAATGCGACTGCGCGATCCCGTTGAATGCCTTTACCTGTCCTTGATGTACCGGTGGCAGAAGTCGGCCCCTCCGGACCATCACACGGGCCGTCTGGACGGAGAGCCGACTGAGAATTGCCAGATTACGCGGCTGGCCTATGTACTTAAGAAGGTCGCTGTCGGACAAGTCGACGCGACATTTTGCAGGCTCGAGACGCTGACAGTCCGCCGCGACGGCAGCTCCTACATCTCGAAAAGACCGAATACCATGCAATCCCCCTACCCGCTCTGGGACGGATGGTGCCTGGAAGGCTGTGCGAGCCTCGACCAGAAGAGACTCATCATTCGCCAACTCCGCCAGCTCGGTCTCTCGCCGTCATTCGTCGAATCCGTCGAGGATTTCGTCGCCGGCGAAGCGATCGATCGATATTTTCCGACGCTCGCCGAGCAGGAGGAAATCCTCCAGCAGATCGACACGCAGACCGGCGTGATTGAGCAGGATATCGGTCATCCCGTCCTGCACCGCCACGGAATTTAGCGCCTGCGTACTCATGGTGGTGTGCGCGTCTAGCGCGCCCATGATCGCATTGATGAGTTCGCGCTTTAGATCAGGGGAGTTGGCAAACTGCTCCTTGCTATTGCTTGCAGCCTGCTACTGAAGCACCTTCGACTCCAGCAGCTTTCCCTTGATGACATTGTTGACATAGACGAGCTTGTCGTCGTCCGTCAGGTCGCCGTCGATCAGGTCATCAACCTTCTGGATAATGGCGGATAGGGCGACCTTGTCCTTGTCCCGCACCCCACCGCTGCCGGCGCCGGTCAGGGGTTGCAGCTTCTCGGCCTCGCCCTTTCCCAGGTTCAGCGTGTAGGCACCCTGCTTCTTGAGGGCATGGTGAGAAAGTTTGATCTTCGACAGGTCAATGCCTTCCCGCTCGCTGCCGAACTCAAGCAGCGGTGATAGTCGGCGGTAGAAGATCGCCCGCTTCTCCAGGTCCGTGTTCTCGTAATTGAAGATCTGGCTCAGGAACGTATAGAGGCGCACGTAGGCACCGAGATCGCTCCGGAAGAGGATTAGGGCGTCCATGGCGTCCTGCTGCTTCTTGGCTTCCGTCTCGTTGCCGTCGCCGAGCGCTTCAACCCACGCCTTCTTGGCCGCCGCGAACTGCTTCATCAACCGATCGACGACCGGCTCGATGGCCTTGAGCAGGTCACCCTGCGTCGATGAGGGATCCAGCTCCGCCCTCGCAACGCGATCGACCTCGTAGTCGTCGTATTGACCCTGTCCGTCGAGCTTGGCCCGCAGGTTAAGCACCAGGTTCGGGTCGGTCGTGGTCTCGAGCTGCGCGGTCTCGTAGTACACCTTGAACGAAGCGAGGATGTCGCTCGGCTCATTGACGAAATCCAGGACGTACGTGGTGTCCTTGCCGGGGTAGGCACGATTGAGCCGGGAAAGGGTCTGCACCGCCTGGATCCCGGCGAGCCGCCGGTCCACATACATGCCGCAGAGCAGGGGCTGGTCGAACCCGGTCTGGAACTTGTTGGCGACCAGCAGGATTTGATACTCGTCCCCCTTGAAGGCCTCGCGGATGTCGCGCCCTTTCAGGTTCGGATTCAGGACCTTGGAGAATTCTGTGAACGGTTCGGCGCCAGACTCCTTGTCATTCACCTCGCCGGAGAACGCCACCAGTGCGCCGATGCTGTAGCCCTTCTGGGCAATATATTTCTGGATCGCCAGCTGCCACCGGACGGCCTCTATGCGACTTGCGACCACGACCATCGCCTTGGCCTTGCCGTTGACGAGCGGAGCCACGTGCTGGCGGAAATGCTCGACGACGATCTGGACCTTTTGGGCGATGTTGTACGGATGCAGCCGGACCCACCCCATGATTCCCTTCATGGCCTGGGAACGCTCTACTTCCTGCTCGGTGTAGTCCTTGCCGTTGTGGGCGAGCTTGAACGCGAGCTTGTAGGACGTGTAATTCCGCAGCACGTCCAGGATGAAGCCTTCTTCGATGGCCTGCCGCATCGAGTAGACGTGGAACGGCTTCGGCACGTTGTCGGGCGCTGGCTTCCGAGACGGATCCGGTCGAGTGCCGAACAGTTCAAGCGTCTTGTTCTTGGGCGTTGCCGTGAACGCGACGAACGTGATGCCCTTGTCGTCCGCCCGAGCGGCCATCTGTGCCGCAAGAACATCCTCGGCGCTGACCTCGCCGCCGTCCTTGAGAAGCTCCTGCTCCTCGGGCGAGAGTACCGCCTTCAGTTTCGAGGCCGCCTCCCCGGTCTGCGAGCTGTGGGCCTCGTCCGCGATTACCGCAAACCGCTTGCCCTCGGTGGCGGCCAGCTCCCGGACTTTTTCCAGGGCAAACGGGAACGTCTGAATGGTGCAGACAACGATCTTCTTGTTGCCGGAGAGGGCCTCGGCCAGCGCGGCGCTCTTGCTGGACTCCTCATTGGTAATGGTCGCCACCACGCCCATCTGCTTCTGGAAGCCGAACAGGGCCTCTTGCAGCTGCTCGTCGATGACGTTGCTGTCCGACACCACGATGACCGTGTCGAACAGCTTCTTGTCCTGAGCATCATGCAGCTCGGACAGGAAATGTGCCGTCCAGGCGATCGAGTTGGTCTTCCCCGAGCCCGCCGAGTGCTGGATCAAGTAACGCCCGCCCACTCCATCGGCCAGGACAGCAGCCTGCAACCTCCGCGTGGCGTCCAGCTGGTGGTAGCGAGGGAAGATCACCGGTAAGTGACTCACGCAGTACAGGGTGGTGATCGCGCGCAGCGGATGGCATAGCACGCGCAATCGCGATGGCTCGCGAGCGGTTCGACGGATGACGATCGATGCGGAGGCCCGGAAGGTTACGAGCTGTCGAGCGCGGCGTAATCGTGCGGCAGCAGCCCGCCGGTGTCGTGGCTGCGGGCGGTGGCGAGTCGCGGCAGCACCCAGGCGAGATACTGCTCGGGATTGACCTTCAGCAGCTGGCAGGTGCCGGTAATCGAGTAGATCACGGCCGAGCGCCAGCCGGCGCTCGGGTGACCGATGAAGAGCCAGTTTTTCGCGCCGAGTTTGGTCGGGCGGATGCTGCGCTCGACGCTGTTGTTGTCGATGAACACGTGCCCGAGACCGGGCGCGGCATAGCGTGTGAGCTCAGCCCACTGATTGACGGCGTAGGTAGCGGCTTTGCCGAGTGCGCTCTGCGGCAAGGCATCGACAGCGAGTTCCATGAACCGCGCGTGCAAGCGGGTGAAGATCGGCGGACACGCCTCGGCGCGTCGCGCGGCGCGGGCCTCGGGCGCGAGCTCGCGCGCTTCGCGTTCGATCGCATAGAGCGCCCCGATCCCGGCGATCAGTTCGGCGGCCTCGGGGGCGCCGGCCTTGAACGCGTCGAATACGTGACGACGCAGATGGGCCATACATCCGGCGTGAACGAGGCCCGGCCGCTCGGTGGCGAGACGACGGTAGACTTCGTAGCCATCGGACTGCAGCACCCCAGACCACGTGGTCGGGAAGAACGCGGTCGGGTTCGTGCGACTGCGCGAGAGGTCGAAGTCGAACACGAGCGCATCGTCGCGCGGCGCGAGATAGGTCCACAGGTAAGCCTGTGCGGCGTGTCCGCCGCGATCGGGATCGAGCACGCGGACCGGGGTCTCATCGACCTGCACGTAGCCGCTGCCGAGCACGCGCTCGAT
>JAYRRR010000020.1:0-1805 GCA_041910015.1 Steroidobacteraceae bacterium | reverse complement strand
CGACGTCGTCGTGGTCGATCCCGGCCGGTTGCGGCAGCTGCTGAACAACCTGCTGATCAACTCTGTCGAGGCGCTCGAGGGCCAGGGCGCCGGCTCGATCAGCGTGACGACGCGGCGCGCGCTGCGCGGTGAGGCCGAGGTCGTCGAGATCGCCGTCGAGGACGACGGACCGGGCTTCCAGCGCGAGATGATCGGGCAGGTGTTCGAGCCTTACGTGACGACCAAGGCGAAGGGCACCGGGCTCGGGCTCGCCATCGTCCGCCGGATCGTCGAGGAGCACGGCGGGCACATCGAGGCGGACAATCGTCCGGGCGGCGGCGCGCGCGTCTGCGTCGACCTGCCGCTGCATCATCAGGCCGACGGCGCACACGGCCGCGGGCCATCCGAGCAAAGGAGAGAACGCGCATGAGCAACGCGCGCATCCTCGTCGTCGACGACGAGAACGACATCCGTGAACTCGTCCGCGAGATCCTTGCGGAGGAAGGCTATGCCGTCGACACGGCAGCCAATGCCGCGGAGGCTCGCGCCGCCTGCGGCGCGCAGCTCCCGGACCTCGTGCTGCTGGACATCTGGATGCCCGACACGGACGGCATCAGTCTGCTGCGGGAATGGCAGGCGCAGGGCCTGACGGCACCCGTCGTGATGATGTCGGGCCACGGCACGGTCGAGACGGCCGTCGAGGCCACGCGTCTCGGCGCGGTCGACTATGTCGAGAAGCCGCTGTCGCTGGCGAAGCTGCTGCGCACGGTGCAGCGCGCACTCGATGACGGCAAGCGCCGGCAGCGGGCCTCGCGCACGCTCGTGCCGCCGCTGATCGCCCCGGTGGGGCGCAGCCGGCTGATGCGCGACCTCCGCGATCAGGTCAAGCAGATCGCGCCGCACGAGGCGCCCGTACTGGTGCTCGGCGAGCCAGGCACTGGCCGCGAGGCGTTTGCCCGCTATATCCATGCGATGAGCGTCCGCTCGTCGGGGCCGTTCATCGGCGTCGTTGCCGGGGCGATCACCGACGGCAACGCCGAGGAAGTGCTGCTCGGCACCGAAGCAGGCGGTCCCGTCGCGCCGGGCGTGCTCGAGCAGGCGCAGGGCGGCGTGCTGTTCATCAACGGACTCGAGGACCTGCTGCCGATCGCGCAACGCCTGCTGCTCGCGACCGTCGAGTCGGGCAGCTTCATGCGCCAGGGTGGTCGCGTGCCGGTGCGGTTCGACGCGCGGATCGTTTCCTCGGCGCAGCCGGGTTTCGAGACGCGTGGCGTCGTGCCGTTCCGGCTCGACCTGCTGTCGAACATCAACGTGCTGACGCTGCGGATTCCGCCGCTGCGCGAGTATGCGGAAGACGTGCCCGAGCTGCTGCGCTACTACGTCGACCGCCTCGTCGACGATGAGCGCCTGGCGTTCCGCCGCTTCGGTGTCGCTGCCCAGAACCGGCTGCGCAACTACCCGTGGCCCGGCAACATCCGCGAGCTGAAGAACCTCGTGCACCGGCTGCTGATCCGGGGCGGGCCGGAGGAGATCCGGCTCGAGGAGATCGAGCGGGAGATCACCTCGCAGGCGCCGGTCGACGAGCCGCTGGTCAAGCAGGATCTGCTCGCGCTGCCGCTGCGCGAGGCCCGCGAGCATTTCGAGCGCGCGTACCTGACGCAGCAACTGCAGCTCTGCAACGGCAAGGTGGGGCAGCTCGCCAAGCGCGTCGGCATGGAGCGCACGCACCTCTATCGCAAGCTGCGCAGCCTCGGTGTCGATTTCCGGCAGTCGGAGGACTGAGGGAACCAGGGGGAACCAGGGGGGCTGACCCCCATCAAAATTTT
>JAYRRR010000019.1:0-4902 GCA_041910015.1 Steroidobacteraceae bacterium | reverse complement strand
GCTGGTAGCGGCGGGAGGTGGACATGGACCTGCTGCGCGCCTGCCGGCATCTGTTCGCGACCCGCTGGGCCACCCGGCGGCGCTTCACCGATGCCTCGCTCGCCGCGATCGAGGCGGCCGTGCGCGAGGTCGAGTCGCGGCATGCGGGCGAGATCCGCTTCGTCGTCGAGACCGCGCTCGATCTGCCGGAGCTGTGGATCGGTCTCGGCGCGCGCCAGCGCGCCCTCGAGGTCTTCGGCCAGCTCGGCGTCTGGGACACCGCGGTGAACAACGGCGTGCTGATCTACGTGCTCATGGCCGACCACGACGTCGAGATCGTCGCCGACCGCGCGATCGCGGCCCGCGTGAGCCAGGCGGAGTGGGATGGCGTGTGCCGCGAGGTCGAGGACCATTATCGCGCCGGCCGCTTCACCGAAGGATCGGTCGCCGCCGTGCAGGCGGTCGGCCGGCTGCTGGCGCGGCATTTCCCGACCCATGGCGGCGATCACGACGAGCAGCCCAACCAGCCGGTGCTGCTCTAGTTTTCTGTAGCCAATTGGCGACGGTCCGGCGCAGGGACGCCCTGGGATACCAATGCCATAATCCGGCGCATGAACGTCCGGTATGCCGCGCCGCTGCGCGCGATTTCGCTCGCGCTTCCCGCGCTGCTGCTTTCCGCCTGTTCGCTCATGAACGGGTCGACCAAGCCCGTCGCGCCGGCCGAGCCGCCGCCGCCCCCGCCGGTGCCGGAGCCGGTCGCGACGCATCGCTACGAGATCGATCCGGAGCACGAGGACGTCATCGGCCTGATCCAGGTGGTCAAGGCCGGCAAGGAAGACACGCTGACCGACATCGCGCGCCGGCCGGTGTGGATGTACGTGTCGGCCAGCGGGGTCCTGGTCTACTTCATGCTCTATAACATCCACCGCTGAAACGACCTGGTTCGCGGCGGCAGCCATTCGCACCGCCGAGCCGCGGTGGCGGAGGCATGGGCGAGGCCGGCGCGGGCCGGGCTCCCGGCCGCCGGAGTCGCCCTGCAGCTGCAGCAAGCGACCCGGCAGGGGGCGGAAACCCGGCGCCGATCACCGGACTGTCACGTGCTCAGAAGCCGTAACGGACCGACAGCGACCACGTGCGCGGCGGGTAGAGGTAGCCGGCCGCGAAGCCGAGCGAACGGCCAAAGTCGAAGCCGCCGTTGAACGCTTCCGTGTCCGTCAGGTTGTTGCCGCCGAGCGCGACCAGCAGATTGCCCGCCGCATTCTCCCAGCGCAGCTGCGCGTTCAGGAACTCGTAGTCCTGCACGCGAATGCCTGGGCTGGCACACAGGTTGTTGTAGTGGTCGTCCTTGGCCGAGTAGTCGGCACCGACCGACACCACACCCCGGTCGCCCATGTCATGCGAGTAGTTGGCACCGAGGCGATAGCTCCACTCCGGCGCCTGCTTGAGCGGCAGGGCCAGATACTGGGCCGTCGTGGTGAGGCCCTGCGCCGCGCAGGTCGTGAGGGCCGCCGTCCACTTGGTGTACTCGCCATCGATCAGGCCGACCGAGGCATTCAGCTCGAGGCCCTCCAGCGGCACGGCCGTCAGCTCGAGTTCAAGACCATCGATGGTGGCATTGCCCGCGTTGATACGGCCGAAGCTGCCGCTCGGCGAGGTCACGCCGAACTGCAGACCCTCATACTCGTTGCGGAACACCGCGGCGTTGGTGCGCAGGCGGCGGTCGAACCAGTCGCCCTTGAGGCCGGCTTCGTAGCTCCAGTTGGTCTCCGGGTCGCCGACGATGCGAGCCAGGTTGTTCAGCGCCGCGGTGTCGCGGCCCGAGGTAGTGCCACCCTTGAAGCCCTTGGCTGCCGACAGGTAGACCAGCGCGTAGTCGGTGAGCTGGTAGTCGAGCACCACACGTGGCGTGGTGTCGTCCCAGGTCTTATCGAAGGCGCTCTGGTTGGTGAACGAGAAGTAGCCGAGTGCGAGCTGCGCCGGCGTGCAGGGCAGCGCCGCCGCCTGCACCGGCACCGCACCCGTGCGATTGATGCACACCACCGGCACGGTGCCGTTGGGCTGGATCACCTGGTTGGTGAAGTCCTTGCTCTCGCTGGTGTAGCGCAGCCCCATCGTCAGCGACAGGCGGTCGTTGAAGCTGTAAGTGCCGCTGACAAACGCCGCATAGGAATCCGTGGTCAGCTCTTCCCGCGCGATGTTCGTCAGGTCGAAGCGACCGGCCGCCGCGACCGGCAAGCCAACCAGGGCTGGCAGTCCCACCACGTTGCGGGTGTCCTGCTCGTTGTTCTCGCGGAAGTAGTACAGCCCGGCCACATACTTCAGCCGTCCATCCAGCAGGTTGCCGAGCGCCTGCAGTTCCTGGCTCGCCTGGTGCTGCTGCTGGTCCTGGAAGAGATGGAACCGGCCCATGATCGCCGGCGCCGGCGCGAGCGCGCCGCCGTCTGCGTCGAGGTACAGCAGGTTCTCGAGCTTGCGGAAGCTGGTGATCGACTTGACCGTCATGGCGTCGTTGACGTCGAACTCGAGCGTGGCTGAGACACCCCACTGGTCGAGGTCGTTCTTCGGGTCGGCGATATCCGAGTTGGTCGTGAAGAAGTCGCCGGTCAGCGGCACCGGATCGAACAGCGGATCGCGCTGTGCATTCAGCGTCAGCGGCACCGCATAGCCCGGCGTCGAGCGCTCGCGGATGTAGTCGGCGCTCAGCAGCGCGCGGAAGCGATCGGTCGGCTCGGCGAGCAGCGACAGGCGCAGGCCCTTGACGTCCTGGTCGTTGACGTCCTTGCCGTCGAAGGCATTGCGCGTGTAGCCATCGCGCGTGCGCATGAGCAGCGCGCCCTGCAGCGCCACGGTGTCGCCGAGCGGCAGGTTGCCGGTGGCGCGGACGTCGACACGGTCGAAGCTGCCGATGGTCAGCTCGGCCTGCCCCTGATACTCACCGAGGGTCGGCTTGCGCGACACCAGCTTGACCGCGCCGGCCGAGGTATTGCGGCCGTACAGCGTGCCCTGCGGGCCGCGCAGGACCTCGAGGCGCTCGATGTCGAACAGGTCGAACATCGCGCCGGTCTGGCGTGCGATGTAGACATCGTCGACGTAGATGCCGACCGGCGTGTCGGCGGTAAAGAACGACTCGTCCTCGCCGACGCCGCGCAGGAAGATCTTGGAGGCGCTGCTGGTGCCGGTGTTCGGGTTCATGACGATGTTCGGCACGACCTGATCGAGCTGCGCAATGCTGCGGATCTGCTGGCGTTCCAGCATGTCGGCCGACAGGGCCGTGATCGCGAGCGGCACGGACTGCTGCGCCTCTTCGCGGCGCTGGGCGGTCACGGTGACTTCCTCGAGCGCCTGGACGACTTTGCTCTCCGCGTCCGGCGCCTGCTGCGCCACGGCGAGCGCTCCGCTGCCCGCTGTCGTCAAGGCCGTCAGCGCGATCGCCGCGGCCCGGCTTCGATCTTTCCTTGCCATCTCTGTCATCGAGTCATCTCCTGGAACGATATGTTGCGTGCGCCCAACATTCAGGGCTGGCGCGGGTCTCGGCCCGCCATGCCGGGCCGTTGTATACCTGCAACGAGCGGCACTGGCAATAGGTAGCGGCAGAAGTCGGCGCGCTGGCGATGGCCGTGCGGCGGCCGGTCGATCCGCACCGGATGGCCCGGCGAGCCGGCAGTGTCAGACTCGCCACGCAGTCAACCACCGACCCCGGGAAACCCACCGACATGAGCACGCCGATCTCCCGCTCCCGACTCTCCCGCCGACACGCGCTGCAAGCCGGCGCCGCGCTCGGCTTCGCGGCTGCCGCCGGTGCCACGCAGGCCGCTGCGACCCAGGGCCATGGCGGGCGCAGCATCCCGCTGGCGTTCAACGACCCGATCTGGAACCGCGAGACGCGTGCGCGGCTCGAGGGCGACACGGCACCCGGCAGGTTCGTGCACGGCTATGCCACCGGCATCGTGCATGCCGTGCGCAGTGGCGAAGCCGTCAAGCCGCTATTCGGCTTCGAGGTATTCTCCGGCATCCGCGTGCTGCGGCAGCCGGACGGCAGCTACCAGCGGTTGTGTCGCGAGCTGATCTTCTACAAGGACCTGAAGAGCGGCGAGCTCATGGACCAGTGGGACAACGTCCTCACGGGCGAGCGCGTCAAGGTCGTGGACGTTGCCAACGACCCGTTCAACTACATCATCAGCGAGTATTTCCCCGACCCGCCGAGCTACGGCGGCCTGAACAAGGACAAGCCACCGAAGCGTCCGCTGCTGCTGAAGTGGGACCTGCTCGGCGACATCGTCTCGCACGATTCGGACATCCACCTCTATTACCCGAACGCGCTGAACCCGGCCAAGTGGCCGCGCGAATCCTCGGGTCCGATGAACCAGGTGTCGGAGCTGTTCCGCTACTTCATGCGCCGCGAGGACGTGGAGAACCCGGAGCTGACCCATCTGCCGCACAGCGGCGTCTGGGCGCGCATCACGCCCTGGCTGCCGTGGATGCTCATGGACGGCGCGCCCGGCTACATCTACTACATGGGCAAGTTCAGCTCGATCAAGACGCCGGACATGGCACCGGCGAACGTGCTGAAGCGCGTCGAGGAGCGCTGGCCGCTGTACCTGACGGCGCCCGAAAAATGGGTCGATCCCAGCCTCTCGAGCCTCGAGAACTACGCGCGGACCCAGCAGCCGCAGCCGCCGAAGCAGAAGACCTGAGCCGACGCTCCGGACCGCGGCATGGAAGGCCGCTGCCCTGGCTGCCGCAGCGCCGGGCAGCGGGTGTCAGCGTGGCTTGCAGCGGCTGCCCGCGGATAGTACTTTCAAAGGTCATACCGGCGACGCGACGACCGCGACGCCGACCCGCGCTCGCCGGCTGCGCAACGGCTCGACGGGCGTCGATGCCCGCCTTCGCCACGGGCCCGATCAGCCTGCGAGCCGTGTTGAT
>JAYRRR010000018.1:0-3453 GCA_041910015.1 Steroidobacteraceae bacterium | reverse complement strand
CCGCTCGTCGGGGTCGCGCACCTGGTCGAGCAGCGAGGCCGGCACGCCGAACGCGCGCACGGCCTCGAGGTCGGCGGGTGTCGGTGCGACCACGTGCAGCCAGTCGCCGCCCGCCACCGCCGACTGCCGCTGCGGACCCCGGTCCGTGCCACGACGGATTTCGAGCATCGCCGGTCAGCCGGACTTCGGTGACTGCTTCACCGGGCGCTTCCATGCCGGCAGCGAGAGCTGCTTGCTGCGCTCGAGCGTGAGCTGGCCCTCCGGCGCGTCGCGCGTGATGGTCGAACCCGCGCCGATGGTCGCTCCGGCACCGACCTGCACGGGCGCGACCAGCATGGTGCCGCTGCCGATGAAGGCGCCGGCGCCGATCTCGGTGCGCCACTTGTTCACGCCGTCGTAGTTGCAGGTGATGGTGCCGGCGCCGACGTTGACCTGCTCGCCGACCGTCGCGTCGCCGAGGTAGGTCAGGTGATTGGCCTTGGCGCCCCGCTTGAGCTCCGACTTCTTCACCTCGACGAAGTTGCCGACGTGCACGTCCTCGTGCAGCACCGCCTCCGGCCGCAGCCGGGCGTAGGGGCCCACGATCGCGCGCGCGCCGATGCGCGCGCGGTCGCAGACGCAGTTGGGCAGGATCTCGACGTCGTCGCCGATCTCGCAGTCGCGGATCAGCACGTTCGGCCCGATGCGCACGCGGTCGCCGAGCTGCACCGTGCCTTCGAAGACGACGTTGACGTCGACGAACACGTCGCGGCCCGCCGTGACCGGCCCGCGTGCGTCGAAGCGCAGCGGATCGACGATCGTCACACCCTGCAGCATCAGCTCCTGCGCACGACGCCGGCGATGGACGGCCTCGACCTCCGCGAGCTGCCGCTTGTCGTTGACGCCCAGCACCTCGTCCTCGCGCTCGGCGAGGATCGCGTTCACCTTCAGCCCGGCGCGCGCCGCCATGACCACGACGTCGGTCAGGTAGAACTCGCCCTGCGCGTTGTCGTTGCGCAGTTGCCCGAGCCATTCGCGCAGGCGCCGCGCCGAGGCGGCCATCAGGCCGGTGTTCACTTCGTCGATCGCGCGCTCTTTCTGGTTGGCGTCCTTGTGCTCGACGATGCGTGCCACGTTGCCGGCGCGATCGCGCACGATGCGGCCGTAGCCGGCCGGATCCCGCATGCGCACGCTGAGCAGTGCCAGTGCCTCCCCGCCGGCCGACGCATCGATGAGCCGGCGCAGCGTCGCCGCCTGCACCAGCGGCACGTCGCCGTAGAGCACCAGCACGAGGTGGTCGTCCGGCACGCCGGGCATGGCCTGCTGCACCGCGTGGCCCGTGCCGTGCTGCTCGGCCTGCCGCGCCCAGGTGACGCGCTCGCGCGCCAGCCTCTCGCGTACACGCTCGCCGCCATGGCCGTAGACGACGTGGATGTCGTCGGCGCCCAGCTCCTGTGCCGTGTCGATGACGTGCTGCAACAGAGGTCGACCGGCCAGCGGTTGCAGGACCTTGGGCAGGTCGGACTTCATGCGCTTGCCCTGGCCGGCGGCCAGGATGACGACAGACAGAGGCATGTTCCTACCGGGGTGGCGACGTCTGGCCGGGCATTCTACCGAACGCCATGGTCTGGCTGCGGACCCGGGGGAACGGGCGACATTCGCCTGTTTCCGCCATGACGCACCGCCGCATGACGAGGCGGGGCAGCGAGGCGTACATTGCCCCGCACGCGGGATCACGCCCCGTGCAGTCCGGCACAGACGGAAGCGCCGGTCCACCAACAAGGAAAGAAGGAAAATCACGGATGAACACCAGGAACCGTGCGCTGGGCGCACTTGCAGGCGTATTTGCGTTCGTTGCCCTCTCCGGCGCCGCCTTGGCGGCCGACCGGCCTTATACGGAAGGACCGGTCTCGGTCGTGACCGGCATCCGTACCGAGCCGGGCATGTGGGACGACTACATGGCCTGGCTGGCCGGGCCGTGGAAGCAGGCCATGGAGGCGCAGAAGGCGGCGGGTTTGATCGTCGCCTATCGCATCTACTCGCGCACGGTCGTCGGCGCGAACGAGCCCGACCTCTACCTCGTCACGACGTACAAGAACCATGCGGCGCTCGACGGGCTGCAGGCCAAGCTCGATCCGATCTACGAAAAGCTGCAGGGCAGTCTGGCGGCGCAGAACCAGGCGTACGTGGAACGCGGCAAGCTGCGCACCGTCATGGGCGACGACATGATCCAGGAACTGATGCTGAAGTAATCGGCACCAGGCACCGGAGCATCGGTACCCGGTACCGATGCTCCGGCGCCGGGCGGGAGCGGCGCGGCGCGCGAATCAGCCGCGCATCTTGCGCAGCTTCTGGATGGTCTGCAGCTGCGCCGCCAGCGCGGAGAGCTCGGCTTCGACGCTCGCGATGTCCTGCTTCTCGCTGCGGGCGCGCAGCGCTTCTTCGGCGAGGCGCTTGGCCTCGAGCACCTTGGCCTCGTCGAGGTCCGCGGCGCGGATGGCGGTGTCGGACAGCACGTTGATGTGGTCGGGCTGCACTTCGAGGAAGCCGCCCTGCACGTACACCACTTCCTCGTCCGTCTTGCCGGGCACCTTGATGCGCACCGTGCCCGCCCTGATCTGCGTGATCAGCGGGGCGTGGCGCGGATAGATGCCGAGTTCGCCCATGATGCCGGGCAGCACCACGAACTCGGCTTCACCCGAGTAGATGGCCTCTTCGGCACTGACGACGTCGATGTGCATGGTCGCCATGGAGGCGCGCTCCTTACTGCAGGCTCTTCGCCTTCTCGACCGCTTCTTCGATCGCGCCGATCATGTAGAACGCCTGCTCCGGCAGGTGGTCGTACTCGCCGTTCACGATCGCCTTGAAACCGCGGATGGTGTCCTTGAGCGGCACGTACTTGCCGGGCGAGCCGGTGAACACCTCGGCGACGTGGAACGGCTGCGACAGGAAACGCTGGATCTTGCGTGCGCGGGACACGGCCAGCTTGTCCTCGGGCGACAGCTCGTCCATGCCGAGGATCGCGATGATGTCGCGCAGTTCCTTGTAGCGCTGCAGCACCGCCTGCACGGCGCGCGTCGTCGCGTAGTGCTCCTCGCCGATGACGTTCGGGTCGACCTGGCGCGAGGTCGAGTCGAGCGGGTCGACGGCCGGATAGATGCCCAGCGCGGCGATGTCGCGCGAGAGCACCAGCGTGGCGTCGAGGTGGCCGAAGGTCGTGGCCGGCGACGGGTCGGTGAGGTCGTCGGCCGGCACGTACACGGCCTGGATCGAGGTGATGGAGCCGGTCTTGGTCGAGGTGATGCGCTCCTGCAGCCGGCCCATTTCCTCGGCGAGCGTCGGCTGGTAACCGACCGCCGACGGCATGCGGCCGAGCAGCGCCGACACTTCCGTGCCGGCGAGCGTGAAGCGGTAGATGTTGTCGACGAAGAACAGGATGTCGCGGCCTTCGTCGCGGAAGCGCTCGGCCATCGT
>JAYRRR010000017.1:0-61098 GCA_041910015.1 Steroidobacteraceae bacterium | reverse complement strand
TTACGGGTCGCCTCCAGCTGCAGGCCGGAAACTACGGCGACCTCGAGGCGCAGGCCGTCGTCAACATCCCCGTGAACGATCGACTGCTGGTCCGCATCGCCGGCGGCTTCACGGATCGGGAGGGATACACGCGCGACATCGTGACGGGCAAGGACTACGACAACAGGCACTACTGGACCGGCCGGCTGGGCGTGACCTGGACGCCGACCGACTCGGTCGAGAACTATCTGATGGCCAGCGGGGCCGACAGCCGCAGCCACGGCAGCGGGTGGGTCCTCAACGGTTTCAACACGCCCTACATCGACGCGATGTTCGCCCCCTACGGCGGCTGTGCCGTGATGGGCCTCGGCGCCGGTTGCTCCGCATTGACGCAACTCGCGGACGCGCAGCACGCGAGGGGACCGCGCCACGTCGCGCTCGGCCCGACGCCGCCGTCGCTCGAGAACACGATCAAGGGCTGGAACGTCCTCGACCAGTTGAAGATCACGCTGTCCGACTCGCTCGCGCTGCGCAACATCATGAGCTACGGCAGCCTGGAATCGGAGGGCCCGCTGGACGGCGACGGCACGCCGCTGCCCTGGTACAACGGCAACCTGAGTCTGTCGGGACCAACCGACACCGTGCGCCAGTTCACCGAGGAACTGCAGCTCCAGGGCAGTGCATTCGACGACGACCTGATCTACACCGCGGGCGTCTATTACGAGTCCGTGGAGACCCCTTCGACCGTCGGCCTGCAGAACCTGCTGTTCCTCGTCCAGAACACGGGCGTGGCCTACCGCTACGAGAATTCCGCCAAGGCGGTCTACGCACAGCTCGGTTACGACTTCGGCGCCGCGAGCAGCGCGCTCGGGGGACTGAAACTCACGGCGGGAGCCCGCTACACGTGGGACGAAGTCGACGCGGCCAGCAGCGGCTTCGCCCTGCACGACGGAGTCATCATTGGTTGCACCAACGGCCTGCCGGTGGTTCCCACCGACGTCATGGACTGCGCCGTGAAGGGATCGCAGAGCTCGTCCGCGCCGAGCTGGACCGCGGGCCTCGACTACCTGTTCGACGAACGCCTGCTGGTCTATGGCAAGGCGACGCGCGGCTACAAGAGAGGCGGCTTCAACCTCTATGCGGTCAACCCGTCCCACCTGACGTACAAGCCCGAATACGTCACAACGTACGAGCTGGGCTTCAAGGCGACGTTCACCGGCGGCAGCGTGCCGTTCACGTTCAATGCGGACGTCTTCCACACCGACTACGAGGACATCCAGGTGGCCTCCGGCGACTACAACCCCGTCTCGCTTGCCAGCGGCGCAGCGGTATTCAACGCCGCAGCCGCGACGCTGAAGGGTGTGGAGGTGGAAGCCAGCGTGGTGCCGTTCACGGGGCTCGAACTGTCCGCGAACTACTCGCACCTCGAGGGCGACTACGACGAGTTCGAACTCTTCAGCCCCTTCGGGCAGTTCGACTGCAGCGGCAACTACACAGTCGGCACGGTGGACCTGAAGTGCATGCCGTTCTCGTACCTGCCGGAGGATCAATTCAGCCTCAATGCGCACTACACGCTGCCCCTGCCCGCGAGCGTCGGCGAGGTCGTGCTGGGCGCCTCCTATGCGTACACGGGCGAGCTGACCCACGGAACGACGCAGTTGCCGCAATACGACCTCGGCTCGACGTACCCGTCGACCGACCTCGTGAACCTGTCGCTGCAATGGAACGGCATGTTCGGGACGTCGTTCGACGTCGGGTTCTTCATGACCAACGCCACCGACGAGACCTACCGCGTCACGAACACCGGCGTGTACCAGACGCTGGGCGTGGATTCGGGCCTGTATGGCGAGCCCCGCATGTACGGGGTGCAGGTACGCTACCATTGGTAGACGTGCGGCGATTCAGCCGGTGCCGTCCACGGCGCCGGCTGCGTTGCCTGCTCCCGTCAGGCTCACAGAACATGCAACCCCATGCCCAGGAAGGTCCAGGCCCACGCGCCCAGTCGCCAGAAGCGCCCCGGAGGTCGCAGCGAACAGGTGCGCAAGCAGGTCGCCAGGAGCGCACTCGCCCTGATCCAGAGCGGCCAGATCGACTTCAGCTATAACGAGCTGGCAGAGGCGTCGGGAGTCAACAAGGTCACGCTGTACCGGCGCTGGCCGTCACGCGCGGACCTGCTGAAGGAGGCGTTGAAGGAGCACGACTCGGTGCTCAGGTTCCCGGACTCGACGCACTGGCCGCAGTCAGCGGCCGCCCTGCTGCGCGAACTGGCCACGTTCCTGGGCAAGCCCACCGAAATCGCCTTCCACGTCGCGCTCTACTCGGAGCGGTCGGCCGAGGCGACCGACCTGATCTACTCGCAGTGGGAACCCTTCCAGCGGCGGATCGACCAGTTCGCGCGCGATGCCCAGGCGCAGGGCAAGCTTCCGTCCGACATCGACGCCCACATGCTGATGCTCATGCTGGTCGCGCCGCTGTTCGTGCTGGCGCTCTGGCAGCGCAAGGCCATCGACCGGGACGACCTGAACAAGCTGATCAGGATCGTGCAGCGAATGCGTTTCCCGGAGGCCCCGTAGGAAGGCTTCACGCCGTCGCGCCCATGCGGGAGACGGCAGGCTTCAGCGTTCGCCGCGCACCTTGATGTCCATGCTGGACTGCCCGAGCGCGAGCATCCGCGAGAAGAACGGCGTGTGCGCGAGCAAGCCGCCGTCCACCGGCAGCACGTGACCGTTGATGAAGCGCGCGGCGTCGGAGGCCAGGAAGACCACGGCGTTCGCGATGTCCTCCGGCGTGCCGGGCTCGCGGCAGAGCAGGTTCTCGAAATCGATGCGGACGATTTCCTGCGGCAGCACCTTGGCGAGCCGCTCGTGCATGATCAGTCCCGGAGCAATCGCGTTGCAGCGGATGCCCTGCCGGCCGTGCATGGTCGCCACCGAACGTGTCAGCGAGATCACGGCCGCCTTGGCCGCCGCATAGGCGGGCAGGCCGAGCTGGCCCGTCAGTGCAGCGCCCGAGACGACGTTGACGATGGCGCCGCCGCGCTGCTCCAGCAGCGCCGGAATCGCATGCTTGCAGCAGAGCATCGGCCCTTTGGCATTGAGCGCGAAGGTCGCGTCCCAGGTGGCCTCGTCCATGGACGGGATGTCCCGATCGCGCGGCATGTCGCCGCCACTGTTGTTCACCAGCACGTCGAGCCGGCCGCAGGTGGCGAGCGCCGCCGCCACGAGCGCCCGCACCGAGTCCTCGCGCGTGACATCGGCCACGACGGCCACGGCTTCGCCGCCCTCCTCGACGATCCGGTCGCGGACGGCGTGGGTCGCGTCCTCGCGGATGTCGGTGACGACGACGCGCGCACCGGCGCGCGCGAGCACGCGTGCCATCGTCTGGCCGATGCCGCCACCGGCGCCCGTGACGATCAGCGCCTTGCCTGCGAGCGCGCTCATCGCGGCTGCTCCCCGTCCCTTGCTGCGCCCTGCGATGCGTCCGGTGATGCCGCTGGCGCCGCGGCCTGCGCGCGACCGCGGTCGAAGACGCCGGCACGGCGTGCGGCGATTGCAGCGGCGCTGACCTGCCGGGCCGAAGCGATGCCCGCCTCTTTCTCGGCCTTCAGCGCATCGGGCAGCAGCGCGCCGTAGCCGTCGTCGATCAGCTTCTTGTAGCCGACGAGGACCTGCGGCACGCAGCTCGCCATCTGCTGCGCCAGCGTCAGCGCCGTCGGCAGCAGGGCCTCCGGCTCGACCACGTGATTGACCAGCCCCCACGCTTGGGCCTGCTCGGCGGTGAGCGTGTTGCCCGTGAAGCTCAGTTCCTTGGCCCGGTTGATCCCGATCAGGCGAGGCAGACGTACGCTCAGACCCCAGCCCGGCAGGATGCCGACGCGGGCATGCGTATCGGCAAACTTCGCGCGCGTCGAGGCGATGATCAGGTCGCAGGCCAGCGCGAGCTCGAATCCGGCCGTGACCGCGTGGCCGTTGACCGCGGCGATCACGGGGCCTTCGAAGGCAGCGATGGCCTCCGCCATGTCCTGACCCACGACGCTGCGATCGAAGCCGGTCGCCTCGTCGCCGCCGCTGCCCAGCTCCTTGAGATCCATGCCGGCGCAAAAGGCGCGACCGGCGCCCGTGACGATCGCGACGCGGATTTCCGGGTCGGCCTGCAGCTGGCGAAAGGCGTCGCCGAGCGCCACGCGCAATTCGGCCGAGAATGCGTTCATGGCCTCGGGACGGTTGAGCGTCACCGTCGCCACGGCCCCCTGCCGCTCGACCAGCAATACGGACTCGGTCATGGAGCCTCTCGTTTCTCGTGTCGGGTCACGAATAGACGATGCCGCGACTCTGGAAGAATCCGGGCGCGCTGACCAGCGTACCGGCGAGTTCAGCGGCTTCCGGCCTCGTGGCGAGCCAGGCGATCACGTCGCCCGTCGTCTCCGGCCGGCTCGCATGTCGATTGAACTGGGCGGCCGAGTCGGCGCCGAACATGGCTACGGTCGCCTCGGTCACTGTGAATCCGGGCTCCACGTTGAAGGCCTTGATGCCATCGCGCGCATGCTCGACGTGGATGAACTCGGCAATGCGGTGAAAACCCGACTTGGGTGCGCCATAGACGAAGCCCCAGCCGCCCTCGCCGGGCGGCGCCTGCGGCGGCGAGACCGCGGCCCGGGAACTCAGGCTGACGTAGACGCCACCGCCCTGCCGGATCATCACCGGCAGCACCAGGCGCGCGAGGTAGGCCTGGTTCACGAGGTTGCCGAGCACGCTCTTCTCGAGCTGGTCGAAGCTGAACCCGGAAAAGCCGAACATCAGGCCCGGTCCCTGATAGAGCGCATTGTTGAGCAGCAGGTCGATGCGGCCCCACCGTGCCAGCGTCTGCTCGACCACCGCATCGAGCGTGGAACGGTCGAGCACGTCCATCACCAGCGGCAGCGCTTCGCGGCCGACGGCGCGAATCGCCGCGGCCGTGGTCTCGAGACTGCCGGGCACGACGACCTGCTGGCCGTCGGCGCTGTAGGGCATGGTCGCCTTGCCTTCCCCTTCCCTGAGCGTGCGGCCCGTGATGACCACATCGAAGCCTTCGCGCGCGAGGCTCAGTGCCGCGGCCTTGCCGATGCCACGCGTGGCGCCCGTGACGAGGGCGACCCGATTCGGATGCTTCACGACCTCTCCAGCCAGAGCGGCAACGACAGATACGCAGGAAACAGGGGACATGTCCCCTGTTTCCGCCGGCGCCGACGCCATTACATCCGTTGGGAGGAGATATTGCCACCGTCAACGACGATTTCGGCGGCGGTGACGTAACTCGCCTCGTCGGACATCAGGAAACGCACGACGCGACCGATCTCGTCGGGCCGTCCGATGCGCCCGAGCAGGATGCGGCGCTCGAATGCACCCTCGGGCAGCGCGTCGATGGCCGGCTGCAGCATCGGAGTGCGGATCTGTCCGGGCGACACCGCGTTGATGCGGATGCCGTCGACGGCCAGACGATCGGCCAGCGATCGTACGAGCGACAGCACGCCGCCCTTGGCGGCCGTGTAGATGGGATTCATCGCGTTGCCGAGCGTCGCGTTGATCGACGCAAACGCAACGATCGCCGAGCCCGGATGCGTCTTGAGATCCGGCAGCAACGCCCTGGCCAGCAGGGCCACCGGCCGCAGATGGATCGCGATGCCGCGGTCCCAGGTTTCCACCGTGAGACCCTCGAGCGAACCGGTATCGACGACGCCGGCCGCATGCACCAGACCGCCGATCGACTGCAGGACCGAGCGCGAGCGCTCGATTGCCGCCGCGCAGGCAGACGGGTCCGCGATGTCGAGGCCGACGCCGACAGCCGCCACACCGTGCGCGGCACGCAGTTCCTCCGCGACGGCTTGCGCACGCGCGCCGTCGATGTCCCAGACCGCCACGGGACGACCGACGGCGGCGAGGGCATGCGCCGACGCGCGACCGAGACCGGAGGCGCCGCCGGTGACGATGACGCCCGTGCCGGGCGACGACAACATGGGTTGCATGTCCACTCTGCTCAGCCTCTCTGAATGCGCTCAGCGGCCCGCTGACAGCTCGGCCAGCCGGACGACGCGGGCTGCGATCTCCGGCACCGGCAGCCTCGTCCGCGACCAGCGGAACAGCAGCGTACCTTCGTCGTGGCCTCGCGTGTCGATCCAGTTCGGCACGCCGGGGTTCGTGGCGGCGATCACGATCCGCACGCTGCCGTCCGCCTCATAGGCGACGGTGCGGTTGTTGTAGTGCGATCGATGATCGGCATATGAGAGCGGTTCGAACCAGTAGTTGGTCGTATCCAGCCCCCAGTACGGAACGTCCGCGGGATGGAACGTGACGACCAGGGCCTCGTCGGCCGCCAGGCGGAAATAGCCGGACGAGAACCGGTGCCCCGTGGGCATTTCCGGCGCGTCCTCGGCGCCCTTCTCCAGTTCATAGACGAAGAAGCGGTTCGGCGGTGCCGCGCGACGCCGGTCGACGATGGCCGCCCAGATGTTGCTGGAGCGCGCGACATAGCCGGCCGTGCGCGTCATGGCGCGCGCGATCTCGGCCACGGTCAGCGGCGGACGGTCGCCGCTCGCTCCGACGCATTCGATCGCGAACGTCGCATCCTGCGTGCGGCCCCAGTCGTGGGCGTACTGCCGGATGAACAGCACCGAGGCCTCGGGCGTGGTCCGGATCCAGTTGCCGGGCTGCGGATCGGGCGACAGCATCAGCTCGAAGCTGCCGTCGGGCCCGACCTGCAGGTCGACTTCCGTGATCGCGCCGACCTGCGCGCTGCCGCTGTCGAGCCCGATCTTGCCCGCGTAGACGGTGAACTCCATCCAGGGCGCCGTCCCGCGTCGCCCGTGAACGCGGTAGGTGCGGCGACCGTCGATCATGGCCTGGTGGTAGTGCGCGTCGGAGGTCTCGCCCTCGCCGAGCGTCGTCGGCGTCACCAGCCGGTAGACCTCCGGGTGCTCGACGCTGCCGTACTCCAGACTCGCATCGAACCCCATGCGGATCATGCGCACCAGCTTGCGCAAGCCCTCGGCCTGCGTCAGCTCGTCTTCAGGAGTCGTCGCACGCCCGAGCACCGCACCAGCCTGCTTCAACTGCTCGCAGAAGGCCTCCCACGCCGCAACGCTCGCCTGCTTGCTCGAAGTCATGCGGGGAATCTCCTCACTGCTCGACGGGGACGTGGAAATGGTCCTGGTAGAAGCGGTAGCGCTCGCGCTCGCGCGCCGGATCGAGCCCGAACTGGTCGAGCGTGTAGCGATGCGTGCCGTGCCGTTCCTTCGGGTTGCCGGCGATGAAGTCCCGCATGCGCTGTTCCGTGGCTGCCGGCAGCGGCAGGCCGAAGTGCCCGTAGATGCGCTTCACCATGCCGACCTGGTCGCGGACGAACTCCGCGAAGTGCATGTCGAAGACGTCGCGCGCCGCGTCGCTGCGGCGGAAGTCGACGAAGCGCCGCATCGCGTTCATCCACGTCTCGCTCCAGAACTCGCCGATCGCCTTCCTGTCGACGACGTCGCTCCCCATGCTGGTCGCCATCGAGACCAGCGAGCAGTGCGAGGCGATCAGCTTGATCGGGTCGCGGTGCGTCATGACGAACTGGGCATCGGGATAGGTCGCGAGGATCGCGTCGAGCCCCCAGAAGTAGCCCGTGCTCTTCAGGACCCACCGCGCGCGCGGGTTGCGCCACTGCATGTACTGGAGCTGGCGCTTGTGCGTGCGGTAGACCGAGAGGTTGTCGTCGCGCTCCACCCAGCGCTGGTAGGATGGCACCCAGAACTGGTTGGAAAAGATCTGGCTCTTGAAGTCGAACGCATTGAGCATCAGGCATTCCTGGGCCAGCCGCGCACCCATTTCGTGGATGGCCTGGAACTCGGGAATCAGCAGCCGTGAAGTGCGCTCGAAGTGCGCCTCGCAGTCGGCGATGCGCGGGTCGGTCTCGTAGGTGGCCGCTTCCGCCGGCGGCGACATGTAGTTGCATTCCCAGGTCATCGGCACGCGATTGTCCGGGTCGCGTGCCATCAGGTCGTGCAGGATGGTCGAACCGGTGCGCGGCAGGCCCATGACGAAGACGGGCTTTTCGATCCTGACCTGCAGGATCTCCGGGTGGCGCTTGATGTCGTCGGTGACGCGCAGCCGGTTCTCCAGGTGCCGGCTCAGCTCGCCGAAGGCGATGATGCGCCCGGCCTTGTTGAGCCGCGCCTCCTCGTTGAGGCTGGCCAGCAGCCGCGTGAAGCCTTCCTTCCAGTCGGCCTCGTCGCCGAAGTCGTCGAGACCGGTCTTCGTGCGCACCGCCGTCAGCAACACGGCTTCCGACAGCTCGACGTCCGGCACCTTCGAATAGTCGAAGCCTGTGCGTTGTTCGCTCGTCACGATGCTCCCCTCTTACGATGCCTGGCCGTCGCGCGACAGGATCAGCGCGCTGGTCGGCACGGCCGTCGCCGCCGTGACCAGTACGTTGCGCACGTCGGGCGGCTGATTCACCGACTCGCCGCGGACCAGCCGCACGCCTTCGGCGATGCCGTTCATGCCGTGCAGGTACGCTTCACCGATCTGGCCACCGTGCGTGTTGACCGGCAGCCGGCCGCCGAACTCGATGGCGCCGTCCCTGATGAAGTCCTTCGCCTCGCCACGCGGGCAGAAACCGAACTCCTCGAGCTGCGGCAGCACGAGCGGTGTAAAGTGGTCGTAGAGCACGGCCGTCTGGATGTCCGCCGCCGACAGGCCGGTATCGGCATAGAGCTGATCGGCGCAGAGCTTCATCTCGGGGATGCCCGTGATCTCGCGGCGATAGTAGCTCTTCATCATCTGCTGGTCGTCGCAGGAGCCCTGCGCAGCAGAAGCGATGACGGCCGGCACGCCCTTGAGGTCGCGCGCACGCTCGAGCGTCGTCACGACCATCGCCTGGCCACCGTCGGTCTCCTGGCAGCAGTCGAGCAGCCGCAGCGGCTTGACGATCCAGCGGCTGGCCTGGTGTTCCTCGAGCGTGATCGGCTTGTCGTAGAAGAAAGCCGCGGGATTGCGGGCCGCGTGCCGGCGGCAGGCCACGGCGACGCGCCCGAAGTCCTCGGTCGTGGCGCCGTACTCGTGCATGTAGCGCTGCGCGAACATGGCCACCCAGCTCGCGGGCGTCAGCAGGCCGAAGGGCGAGCTCCAGCCGAAATCCACTTCCATCGGCGTGGGCAGCGGCGCGCGGTCCTGCACGCCGATCCCGAAGCGGACCTCGGACCGCTCGTTGAACGCGCGATACACCAGGCAGTAGTTGCAGGCGCCGCTCGCGACCGCCATGGCCGCCTGGTGGATCGTGCCGCAGGCCGCGCCACCGCTGTGATGGATGCGGCTGAAATGCGTCAGCCGCTCGACGCCGAGGCTGCGGCAGACGTCGATCTCGTGATTGTCGTCGACCGTGTAGCTGACCATGCCGTCGATCAGGTCGGGCGTGACACCCGCATCCCGCAGGGCCAGGTCGCACGCCTCCACGGCGAGCCGCAAGGTGCTGCGCCCGGAGTTCTTCGAAAAATCCGTGGCGCCGATGCCGGCGATGGCAGTCCTGCCCGCAAACGACATGACCATCTACTTCGTGCCTCCGCTCGGCAGTTCCACGGTCGCGGTTCCCTTGACGTGATCGCCGCGGCTGTTCGAGCCGCGCAGATTCAGCATGACGCGGCCACGGCCGTCCACGATCGACTTCGCCGCGATCGAAGCCGAGAGCGTCATCACGTCACCGACGACGTTCGGCACGCCGAGCCGCACGTCGATGCCTGCCAGGCGCGCATCGGGACCCGCCCACTCGCGCAGGTAGCGGGCACAGAGTCCGTTGCTGGTCAGCACGTTCATGAACAGATCCTGCATGCCGACACGTCTCGCAGCTGCGACCTCGTGGTGGATGTCCTCGAAGTCACGCGTGGCGAGCGCGCCGGCGACGACCAGACGCGTGGTGACGTCGACGGGCCACAGCGGCAGTTCGTCGCCGATCGCGACGTCGTCGTAATTCCGCGTCTCGCGGTTCCGCAACGGCTGGACCGGCCGGAACATCGGCAAGGTCATCTCGGGGTCGGTGTCCACGAACACGAGTTCCAGCTCCATGCCGATTTTCACGAGATCCGGCGGACAGTGGACGATGTTGGTCAGCAGCCGCGTGCCTTCGGCCAGCTCCACGAGACCGACCACGTACGGGTAGCTCATGAAGGGCATCGGCGGATAGACCGGCTCGACGAAGCTGTAGAGCGTGGCCCGGCCGCTCGCGACCTTGTACCGCAACTCGTACGAGCCGCAGGCCGGGCAGCGCACGACCGGCGGGTGGGCGAGACGCGAGCAACCGCCGCAGTACTGGATGCGCAGCTCGCGTGCCCGGCAGCCTTCCCAGAAGAATGCCGTCTCGCGCATCACGGCCGGCCGCGGCCGCAGCAGCAGATGTTTGGGCGTCCTGGCGAGCTGTTCCTTCGCGGCCTGCTTCTTCGTCAGTTCGTCCGCCGACGGCTCGCGCGGCCTGAAGCAGAAGATGCGGAACTTCCACTCGCCGACGGGCTCCGCGTCCTGGTTGGCGAATTCGGTCAGCGTCGTGACGAAGTAGCCGGAGCCCAGTCCGGTCGTCTTGAGCTCCGAAACGTCGACCACCGAAAGCGTGCCCGAGAGACGCTCGCCCGGCCGCAGCGGGCGGAGGTAACGTTCCTCGGTGTGGGCGCCGATCACGGACGCATAGCCCGCGTCGGCCAGCCGCTTCAGGACCTGGCTGCGCGGGCAGTCCGGATCCGTCTCGCGCGGCCGGTTGCCCACGAGCGTCCACACGCCGAGCATCGCCTCGGGTGCGACGATGCCGCCGTACGGTGAACGCGCGGCGACGGCCGCATCGGTGTACACGGGGCTCTGCTCGCCGATGGCGTCGCACCAGTTGCGGATGGTCGCCTCGTTGACTGCGTCACGGGCCAGTTGCGGGCGACCCTTGCGGCCCACCAGCGCCCGCAGGTCCGCCAGCAGACCGGCCTCTTCGTCGCTTGTCACTTTGTCGCTCTTTTCCGCGCTGCGACCCGGCTTCAATGGATTCTCTCGACCTGCACTCGCGTCGCGCGGTCGGTCGAACCCGGTGTGAACTCGGCCGCGCGCGGCTGGATGTGGAAATAGCCACCGGCGAGCTGCAGTGGATTGATCGGGTTCGGCGTCACCGAGGTGTAGGTCGTGCGGCCCTTCGCCATGAACGGCTCCCAGGCGTGATACACGTGGACCTGCCCCGGCCGGTTCGCCGGCGTCACCTTGGCCATGAACTCGGCGGAGGCGATGTCGTTGTAGAGCCGCACGCGGTCGCCGTCCTGGATGCCGCGCGCCGCCGCGTCGTCGACGCCGATGTAGATCACGGGTTGACCCCGATTGAGCTGCTGCATGTAGCGCTGGTCGCGCCAGCTCGCGTGAATCGACCAGCGCGTGTGACCGCAGGTCAGGTACAGCGGATAGTCGCCGCCGATCGCCGGCTGGTCCTTGTGCACCGGCAGCACTTCGCCGAGCTCCTCGTAGAAGGGCTGGTCGATGCAGAACTGGATGCGGCGCGTCAGCGTCGGCCAGGGCATTTTCTTCTCGGTGTGCCACAGGCCCGCAGTGATCGTGTCGTGCTCCGAGACGTCGGTGGCGTTGCCCACGTTGAGGTAGTCACTTTCGCCGAGCGCCGTGAACCGCTGAAACCCCTTCTCCTTGAGCTTCGCCCAGTCGACGTCGCCGACGTTCGACGCCACGCCGAGGATCAGATCCAGGAACGGCGTGATGTCGGCTTCCGTGAAGCGGCCGCCGAACGTGAACTCGTCGTAGACGTCGAAGCTGCGCTGCTCGCCGTGACGGTCCTTGAAGTGCGTCAGCCCGCGCTCGGCCGCGCGGCGCTGGATGGTCTTGAGCAGCAGGCAGTGGAACTCCCAGTCGGACCGGGCCTCGGCGATCGGCTTCGCCGCGCGCGTGATCACCTGCGAGAAGGGCGACAGCGGCGTCGCCCAGGTGATGTCGTCCTTTTCGTACCAGGCCGCCGCCGGCAGCACGTAGTCACTGTTGAGTGCGGTGTTGCTCATGCGCCAGTCGATCGTGACCATCAGGTCGAGCGTCGGCAGCAGGCGCTCGGCTACCTTGTCGTAGGCACGGAAACGCCGCAGCACGTTGCCGCCCGCCTCCATGAAGATGCGCGGCCGCGTCGGCGTCTTCATCTGCCAGCCTTTCGCGAGTGCCTCCTCCATGAACGAGGCGAGCGGACGTTTCATGGCCTTGTCCCACTTTTCCGTCTCGCCGTAGGTGTCGGCCATGCCACCGTGGTGATAGAGCCAGATCAGGCTCGACAGCGATTCGCCCTGCTTGTACTGCTCGCGGGCGAGATCGAACATCATCATCTCGCTCGTGTAGCCGCGGGCCTTGTACAGGCCGAGCGTCGGCAACATGGACAGTCCGAGCGAGGCCAGCGCGAGCCGCGGATGCCGCGCGCCGCGCGCCGCCGAGAGCATGCCGACGGAGTCCACGGACATGTACGGAAAGCCCATGTAGCCCGCGCCCTTGCGGCCCATCTGGCCGGCGAGCGCGAAACACAGGATCTGCGCGCGCTCCATCTCGATGCCGTGATAGAACTTCGAGAAGTTGGACTGCGTCAGGCAGGTCGCGGCGCGAGCGCGCGCGAGCCTGCGCGCGAGGTCGCGGATCGTGTCCGGGTGCGTGCCGCAGATCTTCGTCGCCTTCTCGGGCGCGTACTGGGCCAGGTGCCGCCGCAGGCGCGCGAACACGGGAGTGACGCGGATGCGGCCCTGCACGCCCGTGACGAAGTATTCGCCCTCGAGCGCGGGGTCGAGGTCGTCGAGCGCCAGCGACCTCTGCGAAGCCATCACCGCCGCCTTGCGGCGCCGGTCGTAGACGTAGAACCGGTCTTCGGCGCCGCCCTCCTCGAAGTCGGACTCGCGCAGGAAGCGGCCGTTGTCGGTGCGCACCAGCAGCGGCAGGTCCGTCTGCTCCTGCACGAAGCGGCGGTTGCAGATGTCTTCCTCGATCATCACGTGCGCCATCGACAGCGCGAGCGCGGCATCGGTGGCCACCTGCACGGGCACCCACTCGTCGGCGTGGATCGACGACGGCGAATAATCCGGCGCGATGGTGATCACGCGCGCGCCGTTGTAGCGGGCCTCGGTGATGAAGTGCGCGTTCGGGATCTGCGTGACGATCGGGTTGCCGCCCCAGATGAAGATCAGGTCGGAATGGAACAGGTCGTCCGACGAACTGCAGAACGTCATCTTGCCGAGCGTGACCGCCACGCCGGGCCGGTGATCGCCGATTTCCGTGTTGACGTCCAGCACGGGCGTGTCGAGCACGAGCGTGGTACGCAGCATGCCGAGACCGGCGCCGCCGTTGGTCTGTGCCGTACCCTGGTCCCACACGATCGCGCCCGGTCCGTCGGTCATGATGACGTCGATCATGCGGTCGGCGATGTCGTCGAGCGCCTCGTCCCAGGTCACGCGCTTCCACTTGCCCTCGCCGCGGCCGCCGACGCGCTTGAGCGGATGACGCAGGCGCGACTCGTCGTACATGCGCTCGGAGTAGCAGGCGCCCTTCTGGCAGCCGCGCGGGTTGTAGTCGGGAATGCGCCGGTCGATCTGCTCGTACGCGCCGGCCTGCTCCTCGCGCCAGACGATGCCGTCCTTGACGTACACGTTCCAGTTGCAGCCGCGCTGGTACCAGCAGTTCACGAAGTGCGTGCCCTTGGCGACGCTGTCCCACCGCCACTTGCGGCGATAGATGTCCTCGAAGCCCGAGTAGGCCACGTCGGGAGCCGCGCGCGCGTTCGCCGCGGCGGCCACGCCGTCCGTCTTCCACTGCAACTGAAGCAGCGACAGCGCCAGCGTGCTGCCGGCACCCTTGAGGAAATTCCGTCGGCTGGTCGTCATCATCGGCATCTCCTGCGGACCGCGGCCATGGCGCGCCTACAGCTCGGACGGGTCGCGGACGAAGTCGGGGAACAGGTCGTTCGGCCATTTGTAGCCGATCAGCGTGTCCATGAGCTCCGATGCCTGTCCGCGGGCCCTGCGGTCCTTTTCGGCCTGCAGCGTCGCGAGCGCCTGCTTCACGTTCGGGCCGAACAGGCTTTCGAGGTATTCGTGGGGAATGCGCGGCTTCGACGGGTCGACCCTGCCTTCGCTGTCGAGCCGGGGCGGCGACAACGGCGGCACGTAGTAGACATTGGGCTGCGTGCCGTAGTCGTCGTGCAGCGGCAACGCCACACGCCACCTGTGCACGAGCTTGTGGATCGGGCCTTTTTCGTCATCGAGGTAACCGACGAAGCGCAGCCGCCCCGGGCACTGGCGCGCACAGGCCGGCGCGACGCCCTTTTCGATGCGCGGGTAGCAGAAGATGCACTTCTGGCTGATGTCGCGCACGTGGTTGTAGTAGATGCGCTTGTACGGGCAGGCTTCCATGCAGAAGCGATAGCCGCGGCAGCGCTGTTCGTCGATCAGCACGATGCCGTCCTGCTCGCGCTTGTGGATGGCGCCGCGCGGGCACGCTTCGAGACAGGCCGGGTGCGTGCAGTGATTGCAGATGCGGGGCAGGTAGAAGAAGTGGGAGTTCGGATACTCACCGCCGCCTTCATCCTCGTCCCAGTTGGGGCCCCATTGCGGCGACTCGCCTTTCGAGGTCACGGGCTGCAGGTACGTGTCCTTGCCCTTGCCGCCGTAGAACACCTCGCCCTTGTTGAACTTCCAGGCGTCGCCGAACTCGTCCTGCGACGGAATCCGGCTCACGCGCGGGCTGCCGTCCTCGTTCCATCCACCGCCCATCTTTTCCCAGCCCTTCGGCGTTCCCTGGCCCGGCACGGTGTTGACCACGGCCCACCACATGCCTTCCATGCCTTCCTCGCGCGTCCACTGCCGCTTGCAGGCAATGGTGCAGGTCTGACAGCCGAGGCATTTGTTCAGGTCGAAGACCATGGCGAGTTGCCGCTTCGGCTTGTGCAGCACGCCATCCACCACGCGGCCGATTCGCCTTGCATCATTCATCTCGGCAACCCTCGTTCGGTTCGGTCGCGGACGGCGTTATGCCGAGACGCTTCAGCGCCTCGTCGGTCGCCGCCACATAGGCACGCGCGTCGGGATCCGCCACGTACAGTTCGTCGCCCACTCGCTGCGCAAACCCCAGGCGCTGCAGGTCGACCTTGCGCAGCTTGAGCGTCGTCGTGAGGTCGGCTTCGTGCTGCACGCGCACGAACACCGGCATCGCGTAGTCGGGCAGCCGCGCCCGCGCATACGCGTGGAACGCGACGGGATCGAGCTGCTGCCCGGGCGGCAGCACGAGCGTGGCCATGCCGGCGCGGCCTTCGTGGCCCTGGATCGTCACGCCGTACACGGTGACGGTTTCGACGCCGGGATAGTCGCCCAGCGCGTTTGCGACCTCCGCCGTCGAGACGTTCTCGCTCTTCCAGCGGAACGTGTCGCCGACACGGTCGACGAAGTAGTAATAGTCGTCGGCATCCCGCTGAAACAGGTCGCCGGTCCGCATCCAGGCATCTCCCGGGCAGAAGACGTCGCGCAGGATCTTCTGCTCGGTCGCCGTCGGGTCCGTGTAGCCGTCGAACCGGCCGCCGGTGATGCCGGGCAGGTTCAGGATCATGCCGAGCATCTCGCCGACCTCACCGGGCCCACACTCGACCACGCGACCGTCGGCGTCGCGCCAGAGCCGGTCGTTCTCGCGGTCGTAGCGGACGAGGCGCGCGTTGCTGCGGTCCTTGAACGGAATGCGGCCGCAGGAGCCGACGCGATTGTCGAGGTTCATCATGCCGACGTTGAGCTCGGTGCCGCCATAGCCCTCGATCAGCTGCGCGATGCCGAAGCGCTGCTGGAACGACTGCCAGATGGCCGGGCTCAGGCCGGAACCGGTCATGACGCGCAGCCGGTGCTCGCGATCGTCGGGGCACGGCGGCCGGTTGTGCAGATAGCGGCACATCTCGCCGCTGTACTGCGCCACCGTCACGCCGTGCCTGCGCACGTCGTCCCAGAACGCGCTGGCGCTGAAACGCCGCCGCAGCACGACACTGCCGCCGCAAGCCATCGCGTTCGAGAACAGCGACATCAGCGCGGCCACGTGATAGAGCGGCAGGACGCAGTAGAAGACGTCGTCGGGCCCGAGCTCGAGCAGGTTGCACCAGCCCTCGCCGACGCCGAGCCAGCGGGCATGCGTGATCTTCGCGGCCTTGGGCAAGCCGGTCGTGCCGGAGGTGAAGACCAGGCTCAGCGTGCTCGCGCCGGTGACGCCGCGACGCAGGTCAGCGGCGGGGTTGGTGTCCGGCTGCCCCGCCAGCCACTCGCTGCCCCCGGCGGCCGCCGGCGCTGCACGGGCCGGGTCCGGAACCACGCAACCAGGCAGCACAGGACGCGCCGCCGCATCGGGGCGGACCGCGCATTCGTCGCCGATGAACAGGAACCGGCTGCCCGTAACGGACAATGCGTGCCCGAGCGCTTCGCCGCCGATCTGGGCGTTGATCAGCGCCGACACGCAACCGATCTTGGCGAGGCCGAACCAGACCGCGAGGAATTCCGGGCGGTTCTCCATCATGAGCGCGACGACGTCGCCCGGACGCACGCCGAGTTGCAGCGCCAGGTGCGCATGGCGATTGGCCAGCGCATTCAGCGCGGCATAGGTGAGATCGCGATCCTCGAACCGCAGGAACAGACGGTCCGGCGAACGCGTCGCGAGTTCTTCCAGACGGTCTGCGACGGTGTAGGTCTGCTCGGGCGTGTGCCTGAGCATGCCGGCGGAGACACGGTCCATGCGCGCCTGCGTCGCTTCGCGGCTGGCCACGACGCCGCCGCCGTGCGGATTGCGACCCGGGTCCATCAGATGGCGCCGCCGCAGACGGACAGCGTCTGGCCGGTGACGTAGCTCGAGGCCTCGCTCGCGAGAAACAGCGCCGGGCCGACGATTTCGTCGGGCCGTGCGGCGCGCTTCAGCATCGTGACCTGCTCCGAATACTTGATGAAGCCGGGCGACTGCGCCTCGAGGTCTTCGAGCATCTCCGTCAGGAACGGCCCCGGCGCGATGGCATTGACGCGGACACCGAGCGGTGCCCACTCGTCGGCCATGCTGCGCGTCAGCGCGATGAGAGCCGCCTTGCTCGAGCAGTACATCGCGAGATGGCCGACGGGGCGCAGCGCGCCCATGGTGGAGACGTTGACGATCGTGCCGCCGCGACTCGCACCCATGCGTTCGGCGATCCGCGTCGCGAGGCGCATCGGCCCCTTCGCGTTGACGGCATAGAAGCGGTCGAAGGTCGCTTCGGACGTCTGCGACAGCGGCATCATCTGCTGCACGATGCCGGCGTTGTTGACGAGCACGTCGCAGCGGCCGAGTTCGTCGTGGAGCGTGTCGACCAGCCGATCCACCGCCGACCACTGAGCCAGATCGCAGGCGATCGCGAGCGCACGACCACCGGCAGCTTCGATTTCGTCCACGGTTGCCTGCAGCAGGGGCAGCGACCGGCTCGCGACGACGACGTGCGCGCCCGCTGCCGCGAACCCCAGGGCGATGGCCTTGCCGAGGCCGCGACTCGCACCCGTGACGAGGGCGACCTTGCCATCGAGTTCGAACCGGCGCAGCGGCGATTGCATGACGACCCCTCTCCCGACAAAACAAACAAACCGAACACTTGTTTTGTTTTCGTCCCCACTATACCATGACATCCCTCTGGTTGTGTCAACCCCGCGGAAGCGAAAATGGCCCCGAAGATGGCCCAGTCACGTCGCAAGGCGCCCCACCGCCGGACGCAGGAGGAACGCAGCGCCACAACGCGCGGCAAGGTGATCCAGGCTGCCATCGACTGCATTTACGAGGAAGGCCTGCACAACACCACGGCGGCACGCCTGTCGGAGCGGTCCGGCATGACCTGGGGCGCGATCGCCCATCAGTTCGGCGACAAGGACTCGGTCCTGTTCGCCGTCGTGGAGCACAACGCGGCGATGTACCGCAGCCTGCTCGACGACGCGCTGCGGCAGGCCGGGCACACGCCGCAGCAACGGGTCGCGGCACTCATCGACGTGACATGGAAGTACATCAATGAACCGTACGCATTCGCATTCAACGAGCTGCTTATCCACAACCGCGCGAGTCACAACGCCCAGATCGCGGAACAGCAGGAACGAATCTCGCGGCACGAGATGAAGCAGGTATGGGAAAAGTACTTCGGCGAGTTCGGCATCCCCGCGGCGCGGCTCGAGACCGCACGCAACCTCACGCTCGCCGCGCTGCAGGGCCTGTCGCTGATGCGGCTGGTCTCGCGCCGGCGGCCCGCCTTCGACAACGAGGTTGCCGCACTGAAGCAGGTCGTCGTGCAGCTGCTCTCCGTCTGAACCGGCGGGCCGTCCGAACCTTGGCAGGGATCCAACGATGAAAGCCGCCCTCGCACTCGATTATGGTCACCTGAGTGTCGCCGACGTCGTGCTCGACCCGCCTCGGGCCGGCGAGGTGATGATCAGGATGGCGGCCACCGGCGTGTGCTGGTCCGACCTTTCCGTGCTCAAGGGAACGGTGCCGATGCCGCTGCCGATGGCGCTCGGCCACGAAGGTGCCGGCGTCGTCCAGTCCGTCGGCCCGGGCGTCTCGCAGTTCACGCCGGGCGACCACGTCGTCCTGTCGTTCATCCCGACCTGCGGCCATTGCCATTTCTGCGAGCGGCACGAGCCGCACCTCTGCATCGCCGGCTCGCCGGACGGCCGCATGGCGGACGGCACGAGTCGTCTGCGTCTCGGCGAACAGGAAGTCCGCGCCATGGCCATGCTCGGCTGCATGGCCGAGTACGCCGTGGTGCCGGCCACCAGCGTGCTCCGCATCGATCCCCGCATACCGCTCGACCGCGCCGCCCTCGTCGGCTGCGGCGTGATGACGGGCGTCGGCGCCGTCACGCACACGGCGAAGATCAAGCCGGGCTCGACGGTCGCGGTGTTCGGCTGTGGCGGCGTCGGACTCGCCGCCATCCAGGGCGCACGACTGGCGGGAGCGAAACGCATCATCGCCGTCGACCCGCTGCCCGCCAAGCTCGACTACGCGCGTCATTTCGGCGCAACACACACGGTCGACGCGAAACAGGAGGCGGTGGCCGCGGTCAGGGAACTCAGCGGCGGCTGGGGCGCGGACCACACCTTCGAGGTCACCGGCAAGCCCGCCGTGATGCAGCAGGCGTACGAGGCCGCGCGGCGCGGCGGCACGGTCTGTATCATCGGCATCGGCTCTTACACGGAGAGTTTCGCGTTCAATGCCTGTGCCTTCGCACCGGAGGCCAAGACTGTCGTCGGCTGCATGTACGGCAATGCCAACTTCAGGGTCGACATTCCCGACCTGCTCGATCTTTACCTCGCGAAGCGCCTGGACCTCGACGCGATGATCACGCGCACCTACCGGATCGACGAGGCACCGCAGGCTTTTGCCGATCTCGAGGCCGGCAGCAACGCACGCGGGGTCATCGTCTTTTGAACGCCGTCAATGAGACCGCCGTGCAGGATTCACCGATTGTCGCCGCGAGCCGCCTGTACGCGCTGCTCGGTGAGTGCTTCGCCTATCCCGACGCGGACCTTGCCGACGACCTGCGCAACGGCGCGCTGGCGCGTGTCGCGACGGAGCTGGTGCAACGCGTGGATCCCGCCCTCGTGGACCGCATCGACCTGCGCGTCCTCGCCGACGCCACCGCCGATGCGGAAGCGCTGGCGGTCGAGTACACGCGTCTGTTCGATGCTTCGGACCGCGGCACGCTCTGTTCGCTCAACGGCGGCGCCCACGTCGGTCCGCAGATGACGGTCATGGAGGAAGCCATCCGGTTCTACACCCACTTCGGCCTGACGCTGAACGAGCACCCGAAGGAACTGCCCGACCACCTGACGACGCAACTGAATTTCCTGCACTTCCTCACCTATGGCGAATGCGCGCGGGCAGCCGAGGGCGCCCCGTCGACCGCGTACCGGCTGGCCCGGCGCGACTTCATCGCCCGTCACCCGGGGCGCTGGGTGCCCATCATGCTTGCCAAGCTGCGCACAGCGCAGCCGTTGCCCTTCTTCCTGGTGAGCGCCGAACTCGTCGCTGCCCTGCTGGCCTGGGATGTCGCCCGTCTCGAGCGCGATCTCGGCACAGCCAGCACGCAGCCGTCCGGCCGCCTGCCGTTCGACGGCATTTAGGCAGCATCGATGACGACTCGAGACCGGCAACGGTGGCAGGGCCGGAGCGCCCTCGGCACACAGTTCGACTGGCGCGCGCCGTATGGCGCGAGGTCTCGCAGCACGGCCGGGCGGCCGGGCCAGAACCATCGTCGCAGCTCATGACATCGAGTATCGACCTGCCCTGGACAGGAGCAACGCATGCGCAGCCACCGCGTCGACCGCATCACCGACTACGCCTCGCCCACCGCCGGGCACTGGGCGCGCGTGCAGCCCACTCGCGTCGCGCTGATGCCGACACCGGTCGGCATGCAGCCGACTGCCTACGTCCGCGCGGCGTGGGCCGAGCGCCGGTTCGGCGAGACGCCGTCCGTCGAAGTCGCGAGCGTGCACGACGGCACGACCTGGGCCATGCACGTCAAGTGGACGAGTCAGCCGTCGCAGGATCCGGCGGGGTTCCCGGACGCGCTGGCGGTGGCGCTGCCGGTCACGCACGATGCGGTGCTGGCCATCATGGGCAGCCAGGAAGCACCGATCCACTTCCTGCGCTGGGACTCGCGCCACACAGGCGCGCGCTCGGTGGTGGCCCGCGGGCTCGGCACCTCGGCACCGGGACCTGACGTCCAGCAGGCGGCGCAGGCGCACGCCACTGGACCGCTGTGGCAGGTCGTGCTGACGCGCACGCTCGGCACGGGAAGCGCCATCGCGCCGCTGCAGGCCGGCGCCCGCACGGGCGTCGGTTTCGCCGTCTGGCGTGGCGCCAACGACGAGCGCGCCGGCATCAAGGCCTTTTCGATCGACTGGACCGAGATGACGCTCGACGCTTGACGGCACCTACCCGCCTCCGGGCCGCGACGGCGTCAGGTCGTCTCGAATTCCCGCCTCAGTTCGGTCTTGAGCAGTTTGCCCGACGGGTTCTTCGGCAGGGGCTTACGGCGCACCACGATGCGCGAGGGCACCTTGTACGAAGCGAGTCGCTCGGCCACGAACGCCTGCAACTGCGCCTCGGTCGGCTCGGCGCCGTCGATCGGAACCACGACGGCGGCCACGGCCTCGCCGTACCGATCGTCCGGGATCGGCAGCACCGCCACCTCCGCGACGGCCGTGTTCTGCAGCAGGCACGACTCGACCTCCGCAGCGGCGATCTTCTCGCCGGCGCGGTTGATGACGTTCTTCAACCGGTCGACGACGTACAGGTAGCCATCCTGGAGGTAACCGACGTCGCCCGTACGCAGCCAGCCGCCCCGCAACGCCGCAGCCGTCGCCTCGGGCTGGCCCCAATACTCGCGCATCACCGTGACACCGCGTACCTGGATCTCGCCGGCTTCGCCGTCCGCGAGCGGGCGGTCCTCCGCGTCGACGATGCGGACCTGCATGATCGGCGAGATCGTGCCAGAACTGGTCGGTCGCGCGCGGAAGGCGTCTCCCGACATCGCCGAGGTGACACCGCTGGTCTCGGTCATGCCGAAGCCGATGCCGGACATCGACGGACCGAGGCCCTCGAGGACCTCGCCGATCAGCCGCTGCGGCAGGCCCGCGCCGCCGAAGCCTATGCCGGCGAGCGTGCCACGGACCGCGGCGAAGTCGAACTTCGGGTGCTCGAGCATCTGCATGACCATGGTCGGCGCCGCGTTGAACTGCGTGACCTTGTGTCTGGCGATCAGCTCGATGGCCGCGGCCGGGTCCCAGCGGTACATGAACACGAGCCTGCGGCCGTTGATCAGCGAGGTCAGCAGCTGCGCGTGCAGCCCGCTGATGTGGAACAACGGCACGACCGTCAGCGTGGTCGGCGGCAGGCCGCGACGCATCAGTTCCTCGACGACACGCGGCGAGGCGAGGCCCGACATCGCCGCGATGTAGTCGATGTTCATGAGCGACTGGCAGACCGCGCGTTGCGTCGTGAGCACGGCCTTGGGCTTGGCCGACGCTCCCGAGGTAAAGAGGAGCAAGGCCGGATCGTCGGGACCCAGTTCCACGGGCGGCGGCCCCTGGCGTGCGGGCTGCGTGAGGTCGCGCCAGAGGTGCACGCCCGGAACGGAGCCGGGCTCGTCGCCGCACAGTACGACTTCCGCACCGAGCGAGGCGAGGTCCTGCTCGAGCCGCTTGAGCCGGTCGGCGTCGACAATCAGGACGCGCGGCTGCACCGTGGCGCACGCCCCGACCAGCTCGTCGCGGACGCCGAAGCTGTTCAGCGGCGCCGGCACCGCACCAGCGAGCGCAACGCCGAGAAATGCCACCGCCCACTCCGGGCGATTGCGCATGGCGATGGCGACGCGATCGCCTGGCTGCACACCGAGACGCTCCCGCAGCGACCAGGCGAGCGCATCGGCCTCGGCGAACACTCGGGCATAGGTCCAGGTCTCGTCCTGGTAGATGATGAAGGGCTTGTCGCCGTGCACGCGCGCCGAATTGATGATCTCCGGCAGCGACTGGCGGGCGTTGCGGTACGCTCGCACCCGCTCGCCGCCGATCTCGACGTCGATGAGTTCGAACGGTGCGCCCGGTGCGGTCAGCTTTTCGCGCAGCGCTGCGAGCGTCTGGGTGATGGCGTCCAAGCGATTTCCCCTGTCTGTCTATCCTGGATCAGAAGCCACGCAAATGGGCGTAGCGGTCACGATGATACGGGCCGTCGCCGAATGTCTGCTGCAGAACCCGCGCACGCTTCAGGAACAACCCGATGTCGAGGGTATCGGTGACGCCGACGCCGCCGTGCAGTTGCACGGCCTCGTTGAGGGCTCGCTCGCTCAGGTCGGACGCGCGTGCCTTCGCCAGGCTCGCGAGCATCGCCGCGTCGTGCTGGTCGGCATCGATCGCCTCGAGCGCCGCGGCGACGCAGCTGCGCAGCAATTCGATCTCGACGTAGAGCCGTGCGGCACGATGCTGCAGGGCCTGGAACGAGCCGATCGGCGCGTCGAACTGCACGCGCTCCTTGAGGTAGGCCACGGTGCGGTCGAAGGCCTCGCCGATCACGCCAAGCAGCTCGGCCGCGATACAGGCTCGCGCGCGGTCGAGCACGCGGTCGAGCACGTCGAACGCAGCGTCGGGCGCCGCGACGACCGCCGCATCGTCGACCTGCACGCCGTCGAATCGGATCCGCGCCGCATTGCGGCTGTCGATCATCCAGGTGCGCTCGACCTGCACACCGCGCGAAACCCGCGGCTCGACCAGGAACAGACTCAGGCCCGAGCGGTGTCCGGGCACGCCCGACGTCCGAGCCACCACGACCAGCGCGTCGGCCACGTGGCCGTCGAGCACGAACTGCTTCTCGCCGTCGAGCTGCCAGCGATCCAGGCGACGCGTGGCGCGCAGCGCCACCTGTGTGGGGTCGTGACGCGGCGTCTCCTCCAGGGCGAGCGCGAGCAACGCCTGTCCGCTCGCGATGCCGGCCAACCACCGATCGCGCTGCGCCTGGTTGCCCGCCTGCACGAGCAGGCCGGCACCCAGCACGACGGTCGCGAGCAGCGGCGTCGCGGCCAGCCGGCGACCGATCTCCTCGAAGACCGCGCCGAGACCCTGGTAGCCGATGCCGTGGCCCCCGCAGGCCTCCGGCAGCGCCGCCGCGGGCCAGCCGAGCGCGGCGATATCGCGCCAGGTGGCAGGGTCGTAGCCGCGCTCGTCGCGGCGGTCACGCAGCGAACGCAGGGCCGACACCGGCACGCGCGTCGCGAGGAATTCGTGCGCGCTGTCGCGCAGCATGCGTTGCTCTTCGTTCAACAGGAGCGACATGACGGGACCGGTCCTCAAGGCAGCCCGAGCACGCGCCGGGCAATGATGTTCAACTGGATTTCCGTGGCGCCGCCCGCAATCGTGTACGACTTGGTGTACAGCCAGAGCCGGCAAACCTTGTGCTCGTCCGGCTCGGACCCGGCGCCTTCCATGCTCAAGCCACGCTGGCCCATGAGTTGCTGCAGGAGTTCGTACTTGGCCGATTCCTGCTCGCTCTGCACGAGCTTCATGATCGACGCGACCCCGGACACGTCCTGCCGCGCCAGCGTCATCTCGTGCAGCCGGCGGACCGTCAGCGCGAAGGCCTGCTGGTCCATCAGCGCCGCGCCCAGGCGGTCCCGCCAGACCGGGCCCGCGCCGTCCAGGTACGGCAACGCCGTCGCCAGCGCATCGAGCGTCGGCGCGCCGCCTTCCGTAAACTTCGACATGGCAGACCGTTCGTGCTCGAGCAGTCGTTTCGCCACGCCCCAGCCCGCATTGACGCCACCGATGACGTTCCTTGCGGGAACGCGCACGGCGTCGAAAAACACTTCGCAGAACTCGGACTTGCCACTGATCAACTCGATCGGACGCACGGTGACGCCGGGAGACTTCATGTCGAGCAGGATGAAACTGATGCCCTGCTGCTTCTTCGCCTGCGGATCGGTGCGCACCAGGGCATACATCCAGTCGGCCTTGTCGCCGTGACTGGTCCAGATCTTCTGCCCGGTGATCACGAAGTCGTCGCCGTCGCGCACTGCGGTGGTCTTCAGACTGGCGAGGTCCGATCCGGCATTCGGCTCCGAGAACCCCTGGCACCATCGCACCGCGCCTCGCGCCATCGGCACCAGGTGCTCGCGCTTCTGCTCCTCGGTGCCGAATTCGAGCAGGACCGGCCCGAGCATCCAGATGCCGAGATTGTACTGCGGCGGGCGGCAGCCGAGCGCGAGCATTTCCTGCTCGAGGATCCGCTGCTCGCGCGCTTCGAGGCCGCCGCCGCCGTAGGCCTGGGGCCAGCCGGGCGCGAACCAGCCGCGGTCCCGCATGCGCTCGAACCACGTGCGCTGATCGTCGGAGCGGAAACTGATCCGGGCGCCGCTCGACACCATTTCGTCCGGGCTCGTCATCGGCACGCGCATCGACGCCGGGCAATTGGCCTCGAGCCACTGGCGCACCTCGGCCCGGAACACCTCGCTCTCGCTCACCAGTGCATCTCCTCGTTGGTCGCAGTGGCCGCGACGCCGTAGCGATAGGCATCGTCTGCCTCGAGACGCCGCTCGATGACTCCGCGGTAACGCAGCCACGAAAGGTGAGCCACCGTCTCGCCGAGGGCCAGCCGATCGTCCTCCGGGCCGCGCAGGTGCGGGCAGAGCTGGAGCATGGCCTCGAACGCCGTGCATTCGCCGTGCTCGGCCACCACGCGTCGCAGTTCCTCGAACTGGCGGCGGTGGTGCGCGCGCAGCTGACGGACGCGCACGCGCAGACCCCGGAACGCGCTCTGGTGCGCCGGCAGCACGAGCGTATCGTCGGCGCAGGTCTCGAGTCGGTCGAGCGACTCGAACCACAGCGCGAGCGGATTGCCCTCGGGCTCGGCGGCGTTGATCACCGCGTTGGACGTGATGCGGGGCAGCAGCTGGTCGCCGCCGATCAGCAGCCCCGCTTCCGCGCAGTAGAGGCAGACGTGCTCGGGCGAATGACCTTCGCCGATGACGACGCGCCAGCGACGCGGGCCGATGGTGAGCACGTCGCCGCTGCGTAACCGTCGGAACCGGCGGAACCGGCGCTGCGCCGGTGCCACGCTCGTATCGCGCCTCTGATCGCCGAACACCCGTTCGGCCCGCTCCGCCGGCATGCCGGCGCGCTGGTAGAACTGCCGCTCCGCCGGCGGCAGGGCCGGCGCGGCCTCGGACACGCGCATCATCAGGTATTCGCCGAGCGACATGTACAACGGCACGCCGAACCGGTCGGACAGCCAGTCGGCCAGCCCGGCGTGGTCGCTGTGGAAGTGCGTGCAGACGATCGCCGCGATCGGCGCGCCGTCGAGGCACTGCGTCACGACGCGCTCCCACAGTGCCCGCGTCTCGTCGATGGCCAGCCCGGTGTCGACGACGGTCCAGCCGTCATGGCCGCGCAGCAGCCAGACGTTGATGTGGTCCAGCGCGATTGGCATCGCGATGCGCAGCCAGAGCACGCCGGGTGCCACCTCCGTGACGCCGCCGTCGGGTTGTGGGGCCACGAACGGGTAGTCGAGCGCCGAACTGCCACGCACGCCAAACGGGCCAGCGGCCGGAGGCTCGTTCGCCATCGCTGTCTCCTGGCGCGACGCCCGCAGACCCTGCACCGGCGCGAGGCTAGAACCGGGTCGGCCGGCTGGCTGCGTCGGAGCCTCCGTCGACGAACAGCAGGGCGCCGTGCACGTAGCTCGACCCGGGCCCGAGCAGGAACTCGATCACGCTCGCAACCTCCTCCGGGCGCGCGCGTCGCCCGAGTGGCGCGACGAAGTCGCTGATGGGCTTGCCGTACAGCGGATCGCGCAGGCCGGCCTGCAGCAGCGGCGTGTCGACGACGCCCGGCGCGACGCCGTTGAGCCGGATTCCGGCTTTGCCCCAGTCGACGACACGCCGGCGCATGGCGACCGTCATTGCGTTCTTCGAGCCGCCATAGGCCACCTGACCGCAGTAATCGCCGCTCTTGGCCAGCACCGCCGCCACACGGGCCTCGTCGCCGGCCTCGAGCGCCTGGCCGATCGGGTTCTGGTCCCAGTCGACCTGGACCGACGACACCGACGACACGACCACCGCCGCCGGTGACGAGCCGCGTCTCAGGGCCTCGCGCAGGCCGTCGAGCAGCGCGACGACTCCGTAGTAGTTCACAAAGGCGATCTTCTCGGGCGGCTTCGCCGTCGGCCCGAGCCCCGCACACAGCACCAGGCCGTCGAGGACGCCCCCGCAACGCTCGAGCACGGCGGCAACGGCCTGCGCGCGGCCCTCGGCCAGCGACAGGTCCGCTGTGACGTCGGCCGAATCCAGGTCGATGCCGATGGTGCGGTGGCCGTGCTCACGCAGCAGCGCAAGCGTCGCCGCCCCCATGCCGGTCTTGCTGCCAGTGATCGCGATGGTCGACATGTTGCCCCTCCTTTCGCCGCAGCGTGGCAGGCTCGGGGGCGAGTCGCACCGGCCAAACGGACGATGCCGGTCCGACGCGGGAAAAGAGGCCGCCCGGGCGGGACGACGGAGAGCCGGGCCGGTCGGTCAGGCCGCCCGCAGGCGCAGCGGCACGCCGTCGGCCGGCTTCGGCAGCGGCACCCACTCGAGCCGCGGCGCATAGCCGGTCGGCGCCGTAAACTCGTAATGCCGCAGGAAGCTCCAGAGGAAGCATTTCACGAGCGACTCGGCGAAGAACATGCCGATGCACTTGTGCGCACCGCTGCCGAACGGATGGAAGCACGCGACGTGGCGCCGCTGCTCGGATCGCGGCGGCGCGAATCGGTCCGGATCGAACGCGTCCGGGTCGGTCCACCACTGCGGATCACGCTGGTTGATCATCATCGGCAGGTACAGCAGCGTGTGCGCCGGTACCTGGAAACCGCCAAGCTCGGTGGCGCGGATGGTCCGGCGCATCCCCATGGGCACCGGCGGGTGCAGACGGATCGCCTCGTACATGCAACTCTGGGCGAACTCCATGCGACCCAGGTCGGCGTGCGCGAGCGGGCCGGCACCGAACGCGGCAAGATGCTCGCGCAGGCGCAGCCTGAGCACCGGGTCCCGGCCAACGTACATGGCCAGGTGCGACAACGCGCTCGTGCTGGTGTCGTGCGCGGCGAACAGCAGGAAAAGCGTGTGGTCGACGATGGTCCGCACGTCGTAGGGCCGCCCCTGCTCGTCCTGCTCGCGGCACAGCCGGCTCAGCACGTCGTCACCCGGCGCGCCACGGCTGCGACGTTCGGCGATCATCTGCCCGCACCATTGCTCGAGCTTGCGACGGGCGCGCATCGCGCGCGCGAACCGGCTGAAGGGCAGTTCGGCGTGCACGACCGACACGAGGCCGGCATTGAGGTCGAGGAACAGGTCGTTGATCGTGACCGCCTCACGCTCGAAGTCCTCGATGCCGAGGAAGCACCGCGCGCCGATCTCGAGCAGTAGATGCTTGATGCGCGGATAGAAGACCACGGTGCCATCGCGGCCCCATGTCTGCAGGTGGCGCTCCATGATCGGCTGCATCATCTCGACGTAGCGCTGCAGCGCCGGCACCTTGAAGGCACCCTGCATCATCCGGCGGTTCACGCGGTGCTCGTCGAAGTCCATGAGCAGCAGACCACGCGGATAAAACGTGCCGAGCTGCCGGTCATAGCCCTTCTCGGCGGAAAAGCCCGCCTCGAGGTCGAGGAATATGCGCTGGAAGTGGTCGGCGCCGGCGACGAGCAGGCCGCACTGCCCGGCGAGCCGGATGCGCGAGACGGGGCCGTAGTCGCGCACGTGCCGCGCCGCGACGCCGTGCAGGTCGCGCAGCACGGCCAGCGTCTCGCCGACGAACGGCAAGCCGTCCTCGCCCGGGATGTGCGCGAGATCGGTCGCGTCCGGTGCCTCGCGATAGGACAGGTCGACCGCGCTGGACGCCGTCATCGGTGCGCGTCCCGGCGCGGCTCGCGGACCCGCGCGACCGTGAACGCAGCCGCCACACTTCGCGTCCAAACGGACGATGCTCGTGATCTTGCCTGCAACAGAATGCCCCGATACCTGTCGGACCACGCGGAGTGTAGTACATGGCTTCCTCGCTCACGCACCTGCTGCAACCAGGCCGCCTCGGCGCCATCGAAATGCGCAACCGGATCGTCATGGCGCCGATGGGCTCGAATTTCGCCGAAGCCGATGGCCACTGCGGCGAGCGCATCCAGGCCTACTACGAAGCGCGCGCGCGGGGCGGGGCCGGACTGCTGATCATGGGCGTCGCCTCGGTCGCGTACCCGGCGGGTACGGCCGAACCGTACCAGGTTGGCATCTCGCGCGACGATTTCATTCCCGGCCTGAGTCGCATCGCGGAGCGTGCACACCGGCACGGCGCCCGGATTGCGGTTCAGTTGCAGCACGCCGGCAAGACCGCGACGCGGGACATCGCTGAAGGCCGGCCGCTCTGGGCGCCATCGCCGCCGCCGCGTGCGCACACTGGCTTCATGAGCGCCCTGACCGCCGAGGAATTGGCGAGCTTCGTCGGCGGCCTCGGCCGGCACAAGCCGCAGTTGCGTGTGCTCGACAAAGGGGACATCGAGCAGGCCGTCGAATGGTTCGCCGCCGCAGCCGCGCGGGCGCAACAAGCGGGCTTCGACGGCGTCGAGTTGCACGCCGCGCATGGTTACCTGTTGGCGGGGTTCCTGTCACCGTACTACAACCGGCGCGAAGACGAGTATGGCGGGCCGCTCGAGAATCGCGCACGGCTGCTCGTCGAGACGCTGCAGGCCGTGCGACGCCGGGTCGGGCCGGACTTCACGGTCTGGGTCCGGCTCGACGGCGAGGAGTTGCGCACCAAGGGCGGCATCACGCCGGCCGACGCCATCGCGACCGCGCGACTCGCCGTGCAGGCGGGTGCGCAGGCCGTCAGCGTCTCGGCGTACGCGACCCTCGACGAGGGCGTCGCGTTCACCGAAGCGCCACTGGTCCATGAACCGTCGGGCCTCGTCCGTTACGCAGCCGCGGTCCGACAGGCAATCGATGTCCCGGTCATCGCCGCCGGGCGCATCGAACCCGAGCAAGCCGACAACGACATCGCCCGCGGCACTTACGATTTCGTCGCCATGGGGCGCAAGCTGCTTGCCGACCCGGAGTTGCCCGCCAAGCTCGGCGAGGGCCGCCGCGACAGCATCCGGCCGTGCATCTACTGCTACGCCTGCGTCAGTCAGATCTTCATCAACCAGCGCGTCACGTGCGCCGCAAACCCGCAGACCGGCCACGAGCACGAGTGGCCGCTCGAGCCGGCACCGGTGCAACGCCACGTCCTGGTGGTCGGCGCCGGGCCTGCCGGTCTCGAAGCCGCGCGCGTCGCGGCGCTGCGCGGGCACCGCGTGACGCTCGTCGAACGCAGTCACCGGCTCGGCGGCATGCTGTTCTTCGCCGGCCTTGCATACGCTCCGAACGCGACGCTGCTCGCCAGCCTAGTGGCGCAGGTGACGGCTCTGCCGATCGACATCCACTATGCCACCGAAGCCACCCCGGCGGTCGTGGCCGAACTGCGGCCCGACGCCATCATCGTCGCGACCGGCGCGCGTCGTGACGTGCCACCGCTTGCCGGCGCCGACCTGTCACACGTCTGGACCGGCGACGAACTGCGGCGCCTGCTGACCGGCGACCGCGCCGACGACATCGCAGCCCGCAAGCTCACGCTCGCGCAGCGCGCCCTGCTCAAGGCCGGCGGCGTCCTGCGGCTCGCCGACGACGCGCAGGTGCTCGAGGGCCTGTCGAAGCTGTGGATGCCGCTCGGCCGGCACGTCACGATCGTCGGCGGTGGCCTCGTCGGCCTCGAACTCGCGGAATTCCTGCTCGCGCGCGGGCGCGAGGTCGTGGTGCTCGAAGCGAGCGACAAGCCGGGACGCGAATTGACACTCGTGCGCCGCTGGCGCGTCCTCGACGCGGTCGAGAAACACGGCAGGCTGGAGCGGCAGGCACACGTCACGTCGATCACGCCGGACGCCGTGATCTGGACCGACGCGCAGGGCGCCGAGCAGCGCATCGCCACCGATTCCGTGATCCTCGCCATCGGTGCCGCGACGGACGACAGCGTCGCGCGCAGCCTTGAAGCGAGCGGCGTGCCGCTGCACCGGGCCGGCGACTGCCGCAAGGTGGCCTACATCGAGGGCGCGCTGCGCGACGGGCACGAGGCCGGCCGCACGGTGTGACGCCTGGGGTCCGTGCGACATTCGGCACCGATTGGGGTCTGACCGCAGCGAACCGAGGTCAGGCTCTCCTTCGCGCCAGACCCCGATTCACACCCAGATGGGCGATTCCGCGCCACCATCGACGGCCAGCACCTTGCCGGTGATCCAGCCTGACGCCGGGGAGGCCAGGAACACGACCGCCGCGGCCACGTCCTCGACTTCGCCGAGGCGCGCAAGCGGCGTGCGCTCGAGCATCGAGGCGCTGCGCTCCGGTGTGAGGTACGGACGCAGCGCGTCGGTCAGGATGCTGCCAGGCTCGATCGCATTGATGCGCACGAGCGGCGCAAAGTCCTGCGCGAGGTTGCGGGTCAGCTGGTTCAGCGCTGCCTTCGCCGCGCCGTAGGCGCTGAAGTGCTTCTGCGCATAACGCGCGGCACTCGAGGAGATGTTGACCACCGTGCCGCCCCCCGCCTCGCGCATGCGCGGTTCGCACTTCTGGATCAGCGCGTAAGCCGGGACGACGTTCCACTTGAGCACATCGCCGAAGGCCGCCGCAGGCATGCGCCGCGGATCGTTCGGTCCCGAGCCGCCGGCGTTGTTGACCAGGACCGTGACCTTGCCGAACTCCGACACCGCGGTCTCGACCAGGCGGTCGAGCGCCGCGTCGTCGTTGACGTCGCAACTGAGGGCGATCGCGCGTCTGCCCGAGGCGCGGATGTCGGCCGCCACGCCGTCGACGTCGGCCTGCGTGCGCGCCACGACTACCACGTCGGCTCCGGACTGTGCCAGAGCGAGCGCGCAGGCGCGACCGATGCCCTTGCCCCCTCCAGTGACGATGGCGACCTGCCCCTCGAGGGAGAACAACCCGGGAATGTTCTGCATGGTGCCGTACTCCAGCCTGACAGAGCACGATCCTCGGCCCGCCGCCACCGGTCGGGCATCGCGCAAACGGACGATGGAGCCGCAGCGCGCGGCTCGTAATCTTCCCGAGGCCCGTTCACTGGCCGCCGCGCTGGCTGCCCGTGCCATCGGCCGTGTCACATTGGGGAGGGGGAACACATGGCCGTCTCGAATCGCGCCCATTTCGCGATCTCGCAGCAACTCGTGCCCGGCCTGATCAATGCGGGCCTGAACGGCTGGATCGCCTGGGGCATGCACCACGACAAGGCCGTCCTGCCACTGTGGGGCCACGACGGCTATGCGGGCGACCTCGTCGCCACCGGCGTGCTGCTGCCGGGCATCACGTGGCTGATCCTGCGGCCGCTGCTGCTCAAGCAGGCCGCCGCCGGCAAGGCCCCCGCCCTCGACGGGATTCCGCCGCCGTGGGCCAGCCGTTTCCTGGCGGCCACGCTCTGGCGCGGGGCCGCCGCGATCGGCCTCGTCGGCGGCATCATCGGATTACTCGTCGCCGTCCTGCTGCAGGGGCTCGGCGCACCGGCCATTCCGGGCGAGTCGTACGGCTGGTACAAGGGCCTCTATGGCGGACTTCTGCCGGTGCTGCTGCAGCCGAGCATGACGTATACGGTCCTGCGCAACGCCGCTGCCGCCCCCGCGAGTGGCAGCCGCTCGGCCTGCTGACCGATGCGCAGGCCGGCCGCCTCGTGCATCGTTGATCACGACGTCCTCGACCGTCCCGCAGCCGGGGCGCGACGGCGCACCCGCTGCATCTTGCGGCTGCGCGCGACAGCCGGTCTCGGCGCCGGGGCCTTGCGCCGGGGCATGTCTTGACCGGGCGCATGGCCGGCGACACGACCGGCCGCCTCGGCTGTGCACTCGCGCATGAACTGCCCGATGCGAGCCGTTGCCGCCTTGGTCTCGGGCAGGAACGGCACCATGTGCCAGACGTGCGGCACGCCGTCCCACACCTCGACCCTGAAATCGACGCCGTGTGCGATCGCACGTTCCCCGACACGGCGCGTGTCGTCGAGCAGCACCTCGGTGCTGCCGACGTGCGCGAGCACCGGCGGCAAGCCGTGGAAGTCGCCGAACACGGGCGAAACCAGCGGGTTGTCGTGCAATGCGTCGTCGAGGTACAGGTCGTTCATCTGGTGCATGCTCTTCGTCGAGAGCATCGGGTCGTGCCGCTCATTCGCGAAACGCGACTCGCCGCCGAAGCTGAAATCCGTGAACGGCGAGATGACGACCGCACCGGCCGGCAGCGGGTCGCCGTCGTCACGCAGGGCGAGCAGCGTCGACAGTGTCAGCCCGCCCCCGGCGGAGTCGCCAGCGATGACGATCCTGCGCGGATCGATCCCCATTTGCAGCAAGTGCCGATACGCGGCGAGGCAGTCCTCGAGGCCTGCCGGAAAGGGATGCTCGGGCGCGAGGCGGTAATGCACGAGCATCGCCTGCGCGCCGGACGCGCGGCAGAGGCGCGCGACCATGCCCGGAACCTGGCCCGAGGCCGGCAGGATGAATCCGCCCCCCGGCAGATAGAGCAGCGTGATCGCCTCGCCAGACTCGCGTGTCCGGATCCACTCTCCATGGAACGCATGCGCCGCCACCGGCGAGATCTTCACGCCGCGCAGTTTCGGCCGGCCGCGACCTTCGACGAAGCGCCGCGTCTCCTCGACCGAACTGTGCGTCATCATGCGCTTGATCGTGACGTGCAGGACCAGATTCAATGCCTTGGCTTGCCAGCTCGCCATCACGACCTCACTTCGCCGGCGACCTGCCGGACGGGTCGCCACAGCCTCGCGCAGGCCCTCGATAGCCTGGCCGCCATGGTCGCTTCGTCGCGATAGGGCCGCCGCGCGGCCGCGAACGCCTCGGACAGGATGCCTCGCAACTCCTGGCGGATGTCCCCCGCCATTCGGGAATTCTGCGCGCAGGCGCGGCGCGCGAGCCCCCACCGCCGTTCGAGAGGTTGCCGCCCGAGCAGGTCGCGCAGGAGCTTCGCGTTGACGCCGAACGCCTTGCGGTAGTGCACGGACAGCGCGGCGTTCGCTTTCGTGCCGCCGCCGAGCAACGCCATGAAGGACTCCATGGCCGCCGCGGCCTCGGTCCACCCGCCGCTCGCGGCGCGCCTGGGCGCAGCCGCCGCTGCCGCGTGGTCGGCGTGGGCGCGCAGCGTGTGGAACCCGTCGGCGACCTCCTTGCCGAACACCGGGTCGAGGATCGGCTCCATGCGGGCAGCCACGTCCGCCCAGTCCGCACGGCGCAGGACACGCTGGGCGAGCGGGAAGTAGCGCAGCGTCTCGGCATCCATGTGCCGGCGCAACTGCCCGATGTAAGCGTGCGCGCTCTTGCGCAGCGCGTTGGTGTCGGCCTGGGCAGGATCGGCGCGGCAGCGGTCGATCAGCGCCAGCAGTTCGGCGCCGCGCGCGATGATCGTGCCGTGCTCCTGCAGCAGCGCACGCAGCTGCGGCTCGAGCGTCGGGTCGCGCTCGACCACCTTGCCAAAGACGAGATCCTCCTTCGGGTGATGGAAACGATCCGGGTAGTTGGTCATGTAGCGCATGACGCCGTGCATGACCTCGTAATCCGGCGGCTGACGCTGGTTCAGGTGCGCGATCTGCTTCTCCAGCAGCTTGAGCAGGCGCTGCTGGAAGTGGTGCTCCTCGTCCAGGGCCTGCAGGATGTCCGGCAACGGCCTTCCGGCCGTGGGCCCGGTTGCACGATCGCGGCGTTGTCTGCGCGTGGCACTCCGTCGCGTTGCACTGGCCATGGCTCCTCCCTTCAGCGCGAGCGCCGGCGCTTCGCCGCCCGCGTCGCTCCTGATCTTGCTCCTGCTCTGGCGGCCGCCCGACGCGGGCCCGGTTCGGGATGCGCGAGGCCCTCGCGCGCGAGCAGTCGTTCGACCAGCGCACGCAGCTCGTCGATCTCCTCGCGTGAGGGCACTCCGAGTCGGGCCAGGGCCGACCTGACGCGTTCGTCGAACACGCCCTGAAGCGTGCCCTGCGCCGGAGCAGCCATGGCCCGACCCGGTGCGGCAACCCACTGCCTCCAGACCCGGCGGGCTGCCTCGTGCAGTTCCGGCTCGAGCCGGCGACCCTCGGCCACCAGCGTCTTGAAGTCCGCGTGCGCCCTCGCGCCCTCCGCGCCCCGCGTGCGGGCCAGGGACGCGAGTCCCGCCAGCACGACGTCGTGCGACGAATCGCGCACCCGGGCCATCCACTCGTCCGTCGCGTTCTTCGCGCGGTCTTTCGTGCTCGCCATGGGCTCTCCGCAGGTCAGGGCATTACCCACTTCGAACCCTAGGCCCTCGGCCTAGAGCATTCAACTCAAACCCTACTCCGCTGCTTGCGGCAGGTAGCGGCACGCAACCCGCCGGAATTCCTCGTGCTTCTCGCCCTGCAGGTACGGGGTAATCAGCGACATCACCTGGAATACGCCCTGCGATAGTGCATCGTCGTCGACCCGCCCCGCGATCCCGGCGGAGCGCTGCAGGTCGCACAGGTTCAACCAATAGGTCGCGACGAGCGCAATGTTCGTCGCCAGGGCCTGCGCCTCCGCCGGCGTCGCATCGAGTGCTCCGGCGTGCGCCAGGGCCCCGCAATAGGCCGTCATGCGGGCAACCCCCGTGTCGAGCCCGCGCAGGAACCGTCGGCGCAACGCCGGGTAGGAGGCGCAGAGCTCGCTCAGGTCGCGATGGACGAACTGATAGTCCTGGATCACCTCGAACGTGAGGTGCACGAGCAGCCAGAGGTCGTCGATCGCCTCGCCGTAGCCCACGTCCGCACCGGTGACGTCGGCCACCGCCCGCTGGTAGCGCTCGAACAGCGCCATGACGATGTCTTCCTTGTGGCGGAAGTGGTAGTACAGGTTGCCCGGGCTGATCTCCGAGGCGTCGGCGATGTGGTTCGTGGTGACGTTCGGCACGCCGCGCTCGTTGAACAGGACGAGGCTCGCCGCGAGGATGCGCTCACGCGTCGCGCTCGTTCCGCGCCCCGCACGTCGGTCACTTCTTGCGGGCACCGCGTGCTGCCTTGGCTCGCGGCCGCCCGACACGGCTGCGACGCGCATGCGTCCCTGGACGTCGGCCGGCCCGTGCCGGCTTCAGTCCCAGCGCCCGTTCGAGGACCTCGAGCTCCTCGCCGGCGTAGACGGCGATGCGCTGCGGACTCGGGCACAGGTCGGGACAGGCGAGGATTCCCATATCGAGGTTGCCGCCGAAATTGCTGACGGTGATGTTGAGTGCCTGTCCCGCCAGCAGCAGCGACGTCGCGTACATCGCCTCGAGGCGCGCACCGTTGACGTACTGCGTCTCGCGCGGCCCCGGGACGTTGGAGATCACGAGGTTTGCATTGAGCAGGCGGTGCGCCAGCGGCGTTTTCGCCGCCAGCACCTGCGGAATCATCGAGAGTCGCGTGTAGTTCGTGTAAGTGTCGAGGTCGAAGTCGAGCATCATGCCCTTGTTGGCGCGGCTCGACGCCACGACGGCGAGCAGCCGCCGCTTCGGATCCGCCACATTGGTCGCGAGCGACACGAGGATCTGGCCCACCGCGTTGCCGCTGGCTTTCTCGTCCTGGCGTGAGATGGCTACCGGACACGCAGCGATCAGCGGTCGTTTCGGCAGGGCCTGCTGTTCGAGCAGATAGCGTCGCAGCGCTCCGCCGCACACGGCCAGCACGACTTCGTTCACGGTGGCGCCGTCCGGCACCGCGCTGCCAAGGGCCTTCATGCGCGCGAGCGACAGCGACTGGGTACCGAGACGGCGGCGCGGCGTCAGCGGGCCGTTCAGGATCGACGCCGGGGCCGTGTAGGGGGGAATCGCGCCCGTGCCCTTCCTGCCGAGACTCAGCTCGCCGACCTTCTGCAGCGCCGTGCCCCAGCTCGCGAGCGTCTGCAGCGTGCTCGATTGCGGTGTGCGTGTCTTCGCGACCGGCTTGGCCGCGCGCCCGGCTTGCTTGAGATCGACCGCCCACATGGGCGGCAAGCCGCGCGTCGCCGGGTCCGTCGAACGGACGTACCGGTTCACCTCCATGCCGCGCTTGCCGTCGAACTGCGAATGATGCAGCTTGGTATAGACCGCATAGCGGCCGCCTGCGAGGCCCTCGATCAGGTGCACTTCCCAGAGCGGCCGGCTGCGATCGAGCCGGTTCATGTGGAGCCGGGCCACGAGCTCGCCGAGTTCGCGCTGGCCGCCCGGGCGCGGCAACGCGTGCAGGTGAATGTGGTCGTCGACGTTGACCCGCGACACCTTCGCCCACGCCCGCACCGTCTTCGACTGGACGAGGCTCGCGGCACGGCGGCCGACCCGACCGACGAGCGAGCCACCGTGCTTCGGCGCCGACCGGTCGGGCCCGACCGTGACCAGCTTGTAGTTGAACGGTTCCGCGCGCACCGGCGACTTGCGCAGGTACGCATAGAGCTTCTGCAGGTAGTCGCGGCCCTCGCCTTCCGGCAGGTCGTAGATCTCGAGCCCGCCGATGTGGGTCGGTGCCGCGATGGTGTCGGTGTCGAGGAAATACTCGTCCTGCGGATTCAGCTTCACGAGCGTCGCCATGCATCTCCCCCTGCGTCGGCTAGGCCTTGCGCGAGACGGTCGGCCGCCGACGGCCGCCCGCCTCGCCGCGACGGCGCCGAGCGCCCGCCATCGCGGCTTCCAGGTTGCGCAGCGCCGCAGGCAGCTGCACCGCAATGTACTGCACGCTCGGCAACGTGTCGGGGCACGCGACGAGCCCGAAGTGCAGGCGGTCGCGATAGCTCAGCACCGTGATGTTGAGGCGCTGGTCGCCCGCGAGCACGGAGAGCGGATACATCGCCTCGATCTGCGCGCCGCGGAAGTACAGTCCCTGCATCGGGCCCGGTACGTTGGACACCGTAAGGTTCGTGAACGAAGCGTGCTCGAGGTCGCGGTTGGGTCGCTGGGGCATCAACGTCATGAGCTGCATGCCGAGCGAATTGACGGCACGGTGCAGCGACGCAGGCATCACCTTGAACTCCTCCTTGGCGGCCCGCATCGAATCGCGAATGGCGAGCAGTCGCCTGCGCGGATCGGCCACCGTGGTCGCGAGCGCGGTGTGGATGCTCGCCACGGAACTGCCGATCGTCTCGCCCGCGGCCCGTGGCATGGCCACGGGTACGGTGGCGAGCAGGCTCTCCTTCGGGACGCGATCGAATTTCGCGAGGTAGGCGCGCAATGCGCCGCTGCACAGTGCAAGCACCACGTCGTTGACAGTCGCATCGGCGTCGCGCGCGATGGCCTTGACGCGCGTCAGCGGAAGGTCCTGCGTCGCGACCCTCCGCCGACCGGTTCCGTTGCCGTTCAGCAGGCAGCTCGGGCCGCGCGGTATCAACGGCGGTCCGTGCGGTCCCCTGCCACCGCGGCCTATCGTCGCGAGCAGTTCCGCGAAGAAATGCTGCCAGTCGGCGTCTGCGGACTGGGTTGGCTTCGGCTTCGGCGCCCGCACGGGTGGCGCCGACCAGGGCGGCAGGCTCGACCCTCGCGGCGACGCGGCGAAGCCGCTCGCGAGCTTGTCGAGCAGGCCGACGCCATCGCTGAGCGCATGGTGGATCTTCAGGTAAAGCGCGAATCGATCGGGCCGCAGGCCCTCGATCAGCGTGAACTCCCACAGGGGGCGCGAACGCTCGAGCGGCACCGAGTGCAACCGCGAAATCGCGAGCCCGAGTTCGCGCTCCCCGCCCGGCCACGGCAGGGCCTCGTGCCGCAGGTGATACTCGAGGTCGACCTCGTCGGCCACCTTCCAGGAGTATCGCGCCAGCCCGCGCGTCTCGACCAGCCGCAGGTTGAAGGGCTCGCGGTCGACCGCGCAGCGCCCGAGGCGCGTGTGCAGTTCCTGCATGAAGTCCGGGCCGGCGCCGCGCGGCAGCCGGCAGACGATCAGCGCACCAAGGTGCATCGGGGCGTCGGGCTTTTCCAGCGAGAGGAACAGCGAATCCTGCGTGTTGACTTTGACCATTGGGTCGGCTCCGGTCCTGGTCAGCGACGCCTGGCAGCACGCCGGCCCGGCTTCGGCAGCCGCGCGACGCGGCGAGAGGCAACGCCTGGGCGCCGCCGCTTGCGGCCGAGCGCTCGCTCCAGTTCGTCCAGGGCGTCGGCGATGTACCCGCCGACACGCTGCGGTTCGGGAGCCAGGTCGGGACAGACGAGCACCGCGACGTCGAGCATGTTCCTGCGGCTGATCACCGTGATGTTCATCGCCTGGCCCGGCACCAGCAGCGACATCGGATAGTCCGCCTCGATCAGCGCCCCGTTCACGTAACGCTTCTCCCGCAGCCCGACAACGTTCGAGATGACGACATTCTGCGCATGCGAGCGCTCGGCCCGGCCGACGACCGTATACGCCATGAGGGGCACGACGAGCAGTCCCATGTACAGGTTCAACGCCGCCGGCGACACCATGCCGTGGATCAGTTCCTTGGCGTGCTGGCTCGACGAATGCACGGTTTCGAATCGCTCTACGGGGTCCTCGAGGTGCGTGGCGAGCGACACCTGCGCACTGGCGATGGCATTGCCGCCGGCCTTGTCGCTCGCACGGGTCACGGCAATGACCATGTTGGCGATGATCGCCCTGGCGGGCAAGGCATCGCGCTCGAGCAGATAGCGCCGCAGCGCGCTGCCGCAGATCGTCAGTACGATGTCGTTGACCGTCGCGCCCCGGATCTTGGCGAGCCGCTGCAGCCTGCCGAGCCCGATCCGGGTGACACCGAGTTCGCGACGGGCGGTCACCTTGCCGTTCAGGATGCTGTCGGGTGCCCGATAGGGCGGCACGAGACCGCCGTCGCTCGGGTGGCGAAACGACTCGATCACGCGACCGAGCGCAGTGCCGAGTTCGCTCGCGACCTCGACACTGTCGTGGAGCCCCGCACGACCCCGCTCCAGCCAACCCGCGTCGACGGCCCTGCCGCGCCGCTTCGCCTTCGACGGCGCCGCAGCGGTCGTCGGTGGTGCCGCTCTCACACCCCAGAACGGCGGCAGGCCGCGCGTGCCGGGATCGGGGCTGGTCGTCTCGCGATAGAGCTTGATGCCCCACTGCCCGTCGATCAGCGAATGGTGGATGCGCGAGAACGTGGCGTACCGGTTTCCTGGCAGGCCTTCGATCAGGTGGTGCTCCCAGAGCGGCCGCGAGCGGTCGAGCGGCCCGGAGTTCAGGCGCGAGACGAGTTCGAACAGGTCGGCCTCGGTCCCGGGCCAGGGCAAGGCGTGGTGAAACAGATGCCGGCGCAGGTCGATGTCGTCCAGCACCTCCCAGCCCGGGATGCCCGGAACCGGCCCGCTCGATGTGTAGCGGTAGTTGAACGGCGGGCCGCCAACGGGCGTGTCCAGCAACTGCTCGCGCAGGATTCGCACGAAGTCGCGTCCGGCCCCGGGGGGCTTGCGCAGGATCTGCACACCCGCGACGTGCATCGGCGTCTCGGGCGACTCCAGACCCAGCATCAATACGTCCATCGGGTTCATCGACTTGAGCATAGCCCAACCTCCCTTCCCCGGTCTGGCGAACAGCGGCGCGCGCCGGGTAAAGTCCCCCATTGCAAGCTAGTCGCGGGCCGGCCTCGGGACTTCGTCCAAAGGGACGATGCCCGGCCTCGCGGTACACCGCAACGTCGCCCGACCCCGCTGCAGGTCGTTCCATGAGCATCGCCACGAGCAATCACAGTCCCGTCGTCCTCGTGACCGGCGCAAGCCGCGGCATCGGCGCCGCGACCGCGACCGCATTTGCCCGGCGTGGCTGGCGTGTCGCCATCACAGCACGCACGCAGACCGAAGGCCAGCGCCTGGACCACCAGCTGCGGCGGCCCGATGGCACACTGATGGCCGGCAGCCTCGCCTCGACCGCGGCAGCCGTGCGAGAAGCCGGTGCCGACGTATTCGCGCATCCGATGGATCTCATGGACACGGGCTCGCTCGACCTGGCCTTCGATGCTGTCGTCGCGCACTTCGGCCGCATCGACGTATTGCTGAACAACGCGGTCTACCAGGATCGCGAGTCGAATGCGATGCTGCGCGACCTGACCGACGACGCGTTGCAGCGCACGCTGCAGGGCAATGTCGTCGCACCGTTCCACCTCGCGCGCCGTGCGCTGCCACTCATGGTGGCTCAGGGCGGCGGCCAGATCGTCAACATGAGTTCCGGCGCCGGCAAGCACGACCCGCCGGTTCCCGCCGACCAGGGCGCATGGGGCTACGCCTACGGCGCCTCGAAAGCGGCCATGGCGCGGCTCGCAGGCTGCATCAACGTGGAATACGGCAGCCAGGGAGTGCGGGCCTTCACGACGAATCCCGGACTCGTGAGCACGGAGGCCGTGACGGCCACGCTCGGCGACGGCGGCCTGCTCGAACAGCGCCACGGAGCGATGCCGCCCCAGGCGATCGCCAGGGCTATCGTCTGGCTGGTCACGGATCCGGCGGCGACCAGACTCGCCGCGGGGCCGACGATGATCGACCTGCAAGATCTGATTCGCGAGGGTCGGGTTTCCGCCTGACCGCGGGTCGCGCAGGCGACAGGGCCCCGTGCCAGCCCGCACGGGGCGGCGCGCGGCCGCACCTGCGTCACGTCGTCGTCGCCTGTTCCGTCGCGACCTTCTTGGCCCAGCCGTAGTTGGCCTTGCCGGCCGGCGTACGCTTGACCTCGTCGACGATGACGACGGCGCGCGGCACTTTGTAGCCCGCAAGGCGTTCCCGGCAGACGCGGTCGAACGCGGTCTGGTCGAACTGCCTGCCCGGCAGCAACGACGCTACCGCGACGACCTTGTGGCCCCATCGCTCGTCCGGCACGCCGACGACCAGGACGTCCTGGATCGCGTCGTAGCGCAACGCGGCCTCCTCGACTTCCTCAGGATAGACCTTCTCGCCGCCGGTATTGATGCACTGCGAGCCGCGGCCGAGCACGTGGAAATTGCCGGCCTCGTCGATGCGCGCGCGATCGCCGGTGAGGCACCAGGTCTGGTCGCCCACCTTGACGAACGTGGCCGCGGATTTCGCCGGATCGCCGTAGTAGCCGACCGGCAGGTAGCCGGTCCGCGCGAGCGTACCCTCCGCGCCCGGCACGGTCAGCAGGCGCCCCTCATCATCGATCACGGCGAGGTCTGGCCGTGCATCGAGCACGATGTACCCGGCACCGGAGCGATCGGCATTCTCGCGGCCGCCGAGCATTCCGGACTCCGACGAGCCCATGCCGTTCGCGCACGTGATGCGCGGCAGGATCGCCTTGAGGCGCGTCTGCGCCTGCTCGGTGAAGATCGCTCCACCGCTGCCGAAGACGAACAGCCGCGACAGGTCCCAGCGACCGGGTTCCTGCTCGAGCGCGCGGATCATCGGCAGGGCCATCGCGTCGCCGACCACCGAGAGGATGTTGACGCCCTCGCGCACGACCACGTCCCAGATGTGCTCCGGATCGAAGCGCGGCTCGTCATTCACGACGACCGTGTACCCGGCGAACAGGGCGATCAGGCTCGCCCACATGGCGGCCCCGTGCATCATCGGTGCGACGGCGAAGTACACGAGCGGCGGGCCGTGTGGAACGAATTCGGCAAGTTCCTCGGCGCGCTGGATGGGCGGGCGACGGAAATAGATGCCGCCACCGCCGAGCGCCGACATGAAGATGGCCTCGTGCGGCCACATCACGCCCTTGGGCATACCGGTCGTGCCGCCGGTGCAGAGCATGTAGATGTCGTTGCCGGAACGGCCCGGATCCTCGAGCTCGGCCGATCCCGCGGCGAGCGCGCTCTCGAACGCCTCCACGCCGGCCGGCAGCTCGCCGACGCCGACGCGCAGGAGTGTCCGCAACGTCGGCACACGCGGCACCGTCGCAGCCACCTCGGTCTCGAACTCCGCGCCATAGACGAGGCCCTTCAGGTCGAGCGTCGTGAAGAGGTAGCGCAGCTCCTCGCTGACGTAGCGGTAATTGACATTGATCGGCACGACGCCAACCTTGCAGCAGCCCAGAAAGGCCTCGAGATACTCGGCCGAGTTGTGGAGCTGGATGCCGACGTGGTCACCACGCGTGAAGCCGCGCTCCCGCAGCGCGTTCGCGAACCGGTTCGCGCGTTCGTCGAGCTCGCGGAACGTGAGGGACCGTCTGCCGCACCGGAAGGCCGTCCGATCGGGGACACACCCGGCGACGACTTCGTAGAGGTCGGCCAGGTTGAAAGTTCGCGCACGGTTCATCATCGGCACTCCTTGCGCTGGGCCAGCACCAGATCGTCGGTCGCAGGGATCGTCCAGGTCACCGGTCCCCAGTCTTCCGAACGTCGCAGTCGCTCTTCATCGTCCAAACAGAGTACCGGGCCGGCTCAGGGACGACTGTGGGTGACCTGCGCGAACACGAACACCGAGCGCTGCAGGTCCGCACCGCCCGCCTGCGTCGCGACGAGCGCGTCACGGACGTCGCGGCCCCCGAACGCTGCTCTCGCGGCCGCGGTGGAATCGAACCACCACTCGAGGACGCTGTCGTACTCGTAACCCGGCGGCGGCGGCCGGCAGACCTCGTCGTGCACGACCCGGCGGGCGGTCGCGAAAACACCACCAGCCAGAACCGCCGCCGCTTCCGACTGCATCCACCGCTGCCAGTCGGCGCCGGTTCGCCCCGTACTGCGCCGCAGGAAGCCGATCAGCGCCGTCGTCGTGCGCGGGTTGTCGCGCAGCGGTCGTTCCTCGCACACCAGGGTGAAATCGCGCACGTAGGTGGCAAATACCCGCGGCTCGTCAGGACGCATGATGGTCAGCGTCTCGGGATCGCTCCAGATGTCGGCGGCCGCCTGCAGGTCCCGCAGCGCCAGCAGGTTGACGCCGTCGTAGTCGTCCGCCGCCCCCCGCAACGGTGGCGGCTCGAGGACACGCGAGCACTGCGTGACGGACAGCACCTTGTCGCGCACGTTCGTGCAGCGGGCCCCCAGCGCGGAATGCTCGCGCCAGGCCTGTGGAAACTCGGCCGCCGCGAGCGCCGGATTGCGGCGCGCCAGGTAGACCATCTTCCAGCCCATTTGCCGTCCCTCGCGGATGGGGCCATGCCGCATTCCCGGCCCGCACGTCTGCGAACCTAGTCCGCTTGCGTGATTCGGGCAGCGACCTGCTCGCCTAACTTGCCGCCGACGGGATACCACATTCCTGCGGGGGGAGCTATGGACTACTTCGTCACCGGCGGTACCGGTTTCATCGGTCGTTTCCTGGTCGGGCGGCTGCTCGAACGCAGCGGCACGGTCCACGTGCTCGTCCGGCCCGGCTCCATGGGCCGATTCGAGCAGTTGCAGGCCCGGTACCCGGGCGCGGCGGACCGGCTGCGCCCCGTGACCGGCGACCTCGCCCGACCGCGGCTCGGCCTGGCCGATGCCGACATCGAGCGGCTGCGCGGCCGCATCGGCCACTTCTTCCACGTCGGCGCGGTCTACGACATGAACGCCAGCGCCGAGAGCCAGCAGGCCGCCAACGTCGACGGCACGCGCCATGCCGTGCAGTGTGCCGCGGACCTCCAGGCGGGCTGCGTCCACCACGTCAGCTCGATCGCCGTCGCCGGCATGTACGACGGCAGCTTCAGCGAGGACATGTTCGAGGAAGCCGGTGAACTGCCGCATCCCTACTTCCGCACCAAGCACGAGTCCGAAGCCGTCGTGCGACGCGAATGCAAGGTGCCGTGGCGCATCTACCGGCCATCGTCGGTCGTGGGCCACTCCAGGACCGGCGAGATCGACAAGATCGACGGCCCCTATTATGCGTTCAAGCTGCTGCAGAAGATCCGCCGGCTGCTGCCGCAGTGGTTCCCGCTGGTCGGCGTCGACTCCGGCAAGTTCAACATCGTGCCGGTCGACTATGTGGTCGCGGCGATGGACTACCTCGCACACGAGGGCGGGCTCGACGGCGAGTGCTTCCACCTCGTCAACCCCGAGCACTACAGCAGCGGCGAGATGCTGAACATCTTCGCAGATGCCGCGCACGCACCCCGTTTCGCGCTGCGCCTCGACAGCAAGGTGTTCGCGTTCATGCCCAGCGGGCTGTCAGCCACGCTGGCGAAACTGCCGCCGATCAAGCGGCTCATCGGTTCGATCATGGCGGGCATCGGACTGCCGCCGGGCGCGGGCGCGCTCTTCAACTGGAACACGCGCTTCGAGAGCCGCATGACGCGCAAGGCGCTCAAGGGCAGCGGCATCGAGGTGCCCGCGCTCGACAGCTATGCGGCGCGGCTGTGGGACTACTGGGAACGCAATCTGGACCCCGACCTGTTCATCGACAAGTCGCTCGAGGGCAACGTGCGCGGCAAGGTCGTCGTCGTCACGGGCGGCGGCTCGGGGATCGGGCTGGCGGCAGCGCAGCGCCTGGCGGGCGCTGGTGCGATCGTCGTCATCGCCGGGCGGACGCCGGACAAGCTTCAGGATGCGGCACAGGCGATCGCGGCGGCGGGTGGCACCTGTCACTGCTATCCGGTCGATCTGACCGACCTGGCGGCCGCGGACCGCTTCATCGATCAGGTGATCGCCGACCACGGCCGCGTCGACATCTTGATCAACAACGCCGGACGCTCGATCCGCCGCGCGGTCGAGCACTCCTACGACCGTTTCCACGACTACGAGCGCACCATCCAGATCAACTACTTCGCGCCGCTCCGGCTGTCGCTGCGCGTGCTGCCCGGCATGAGCGAGCGCCGCTCCGGGCACATCATCAACATCTCCTCGATGGGCGTGCTCGGCCCACCGGCCCGCTTCTCCGCCTACATCGCCTCGAAGTCCGCACTCGAGGGCTTCACGCGCTGCGCGGAGGTCGAGTACGTGAACCGCGACGTGCATTTCACGAACATCAACATGCCGCTCGTGCGCACGCCGATGATCAGCCCGACGAAGGTCTACGAGTACGCGCCGACGCTCACGCCCGAGGAGGCGACGGATCTCGTCGTCGACGCAGTGATCAACCGGCCGAGCCGCGTCGCGACCGACATGGGCCGGTTCATGCAGGTCTGGAACGTGCTCGCGCCGAAAACCTATGCGAACTCGATGAACGGTACCTTCCGCATGTTCGAGGACACGCTGCCGAGTCCGGCCGGCAAGGGCGCGTCTGGCCAGCCCGCCGAGCCCACCAGCGAACAGGTCGCGATCGCCTCGCTCATGAAGGGAGTGCACTATTGATGGCGACCGGTGCAGAGAAGGGACTTCGCTCACTGCTCGCGGTCACCGCGCTGGCGCTGGCGGCGTCCAGCGCCGTCGCGCAGGCGAATCCTCCCCCGGCGGCGCCGACGCTCGACCCGGCGCGACTCATGCAGGGGTTTCCGCCGCCGCCCGAGTACCGCGTCCACATCGGCAACTGGCAGCGCTGGCCACAGAAGATCTGGGCCTTCCAGCACACGCGCGAACTGTTCCCGACGCGCCGGCTGCAACCCGTGGGACCGGTCTGGGTACTGCCCGAGGCCCGCCGGCCGCTCGACGACCTGCAGGTCGGCACCGCCGACGCACCCATGACCTGGCCACAGATGCTGCAGGCCACGCACACCGACGCCGTTCTCGTGCTGCACAAGGGACGCATCGTCGAGGAACGCTACCTCGCAGGCATGCACCCGGAGACGGCGCACCTGATGTTTTCGGCCACGAAATCGATGGTCGGCCTGATGGGCGCCGTGCTGATCGCCGAAGGAAGACTCGACCCGGCAGCGAAGGTGGGCACACTGATCCCGGAACTGGCGACGAGCGCCTGGGGCGACGCCACGGTGCGGCAGGTGCTCGACATGACCGACGCCGTGCGTTTCACCGAGGTCTACACGGACCCGAAGTCCGACATCTTCGCCTACGTGGGAGCGATGGGCTGGGCTCCCGAACTGCACGATGCCGCCAACCCGACGGGCATCCGCGAGATGCTCGCGACACTGCGGACGCAAACGGGCGAAGCGCGTGGCACGGCGTTCCACTATCGCTCGCCGGCCACCGACGTCGCATGCTGGTTCGCTTCGCGCGCAGCCGGGCAATCCCTGACCGACTGGCTGCAACAGCGTCTGTGGAACCAGCTCGGCATGGAGTTCGACGGCAACGTCATGCTCGATCCGGTCGGCACCGAAGTCGCGTTCGCCGGCATGAGCGCGAGCCTGCGCGACCTCGGCCGTATCGGCCAGATGCTGCTGCAGGGTGGACGCGTGCGCGGCCGCGAGATCATCCCGGCCGGCGTCGTCGACGAGCTGATCCGCGGCGGCGACGTCCACGCCTTCGAGGCGTCGGGCATGCCGCACCGCGCGGGCTGGTCCTACCGCTCGCAATGGTGGGTCAACCCGCAGGCGCCGCGCTCGTTCGCAGCGATGGGCGCCTACGGCCAGCGGCTGTATGTGTTCCCCGACGCGCAGATGGTCGTCGTCATGTTCGGCAGCCATCCCGAGCCGGTCGCCGCATTGATCGACCCGCCGCAACGGCGCGCCTTCGCGGCGCTGATCGAGGCGCTGGACGGGCATTGAGCGGCGCGGCACGACTCCGGAGCGCGCGCGGCGCCGCGTCGCGAACCACGCAGAACCGTCGCAGGAGAAACCACCCGTGTCCCCGCCCCGCATCGTCGCGCCCGTGTTGATCGCCGCCGCGCTCGGGCTCCTTCCCGCAGGCTCACCCGCGCAGGCCGCGGGGCCGACCCCGCACCCGAACATCCTGGTCATCATGTCCGACGACGTCGGCCAGTCCAATGTTTCGCTCTACAGCCATGGGATGATGGTCCCCACGCCGAACATCGACCGTATCGGCCGCGAAGGCATGCTTTTCACGGATCATTATGCCGAGCCGAGTTGCACGCCCGGACGTGCCGCCTTCATCACCGGGCAAATGCCGATCCGCACCGGCCTGACCACGGTCGGGCTGCCCGGCTCGCCGATCGGCATCGACGCGCGCGACCCGACGCTGGCGGAAGTCCTCAAGCCGCTCGGTTACCGCACCGGCCAGTTCGGCAAGAATCACCTTGGCGACCGCAACGCGCACCTGCCGACGGTGCACGGCTTCGACGTGTTCTACGGCAACCTCTATCACCTCAACACCGAGGAGGAGCCCGGTCTGCGGATGTGGTCGCAGGACCCGGGCTTCAACCAGCGTTATCGGCCGCGCGGCGTGCTCGATTGCGTGGCAACCGACGTCGACGATCCGACCGGGGACGCCCGCTTCGGCCGCTGGGGCAGGCAGCGCTGCAAGGACACCGGGCCGCTCGACCCGGCCCGCATGGAGACCATCGACGAGGACTTCGAGGCGAGGACCGAGCAGTTCATCCGCGAATCGGTGCGCACGCGGCAGCCGTTCCTCGCCTGGTTCAATTCCACGCGCATGCACATCTACACGCACCTGAAGCCCGAATCGCGCCATCTCGCCGATGCGATCTCGTCGGAGTTCGACACCTTCGGCAGCGGCATGATGGAGCACGACCAGCACGTCGGCCGCCTGCTGCGCCTGCTCGACGAACTGAAGATCGCCGACGACACGATCGTGATCTACACGAGCGACAACGGCCCGATGACGGCGTGGTGGCCCGACGGCGGCACCGGACCGTTCCGCGGCCAGAAGGCGACGACGTGGGAAGGCGGCGTACGCGTGCCGATGCTGCTGCGCTGGCCCGGGCACGTGCCGGCCGGACGCATCTCGAACGGCATCCAGACGCACTACGACCTGTTCACGACGCTCGCCGCCGCCGCGGGCGCGCCGGGTATCGCGGACCGGTTGCGCGAATCGAGCCGGGTGCACGTCGACGGCATCGACAACCTCGAGCACTGGCTCGGCAAGACGCCGTCGCGTCGCACCTCGCTGATCTACTACAATGAGGGGGAACTTTCGGCGGTGCGTGTCGGGCCCTGGAAGTCGCATCTGAAGACGCGCGAGGGGTTCTTCGATGCACAGCAGCCGAGCACGCTGGTCTTCAACCTGCGCATGGACCCGTTCGAGCAGCACGGCGGCCAGAAGTCCAACGACCTCGCGATGCGCATGGGCGTGGCTTTCGGCGGCCAGGTCTACGACGTCATCGGCGCCCACATGGCCACATTCAAGGAGTTTCCGCCGCGGCAACGGGGCGGCACGCTCGGCGTGAGGACGATGCAGGAGGCCGCACAATGACCGGCCGGCTGAGCGGTCGCAGCGCGATCGTCACCGGCGCCGCGCTCGGCATCGGCCGCGGCATCGCCCGCGCCTTCGCGCGCGAGGGTGCCGCGGTGCTCGTGGCCGACGTCGACGAGGGCGCCGGCCGCGCCTGCGTGCAGCAGTTGCGCGAGGAGTTCGGCGTGCGTGCCGAATTCACGTGTACCGACGTCAGCGTCAAGACCGAGGTGCAGGCGATGGTCGAGACGGCGCAGGCGCACTTCGGCGACGTGGACATCCTGGTCAACAACGCCTGGGCTGGCAGCGGCATGAAACGCGTCGAGCACAAGAGCGACGCGGATTTCGAGCGCTCGCTGCGCATCGGTGTGATGGCGGCGCTGTGGTCCATGCAGGCGGTCTTTCCCCGGATGCGCGAGCGCCGCCACGGCCGCATCATCAACCTCGCGTCCCTCAACGGCGTGAACGCTCACAGGGGCACCGCCGACTACAACGTCGCCAAAGAGGCGTTGCGCACGCTCACGCGCTCGGCTGCCCGCGAATGGGCCCCGCACCAGATCTGCTGCAACGTGATCTGCCCTGCGGCGCGGACCGAGGCGTTCGACCGGTTTGCCGCGCACAGCCCGGAGAATGCCCAAGCGATCGCCGCCGCCAACCCGATGGGCCGGATGGGTGATCCGGAGACCGACATCGGGCCGGTAGCCGTGTTCCTCGCGAGCGACGACTGCCGTTACGTCACCGGCAACACGCTGTTCGTCGACGGCGGTGGCCACATCAACGGCGTCGCCTGGGCGCCGCAGCTGCCCGACTGACCCCGCTCAGAGTACCTCGGACGCGAGCACCTCCATGCGCCGGACCGTGGCGTCGAAGGTCCGCGCGCAGCCCATGAGCAGCGTCGTCACGGGCGAGGCTCGCCAGGCGCGCAGTTTCTCGCGCACGTCGGCGCGGGTGCCGATCAGGGACACGGCATCGGCCAGGTCCTCGGGCACGGCGGCGACGGCCTCCTGCTGGCGCCCGGACAGCCACAGGTCCTGGATGCGGTTGGCCGCGTCGACGTAGCCGTAGCGCTCGATCATGCGCTTGTGGAAGTTCTCCTCGCGCGATCCCATGCCACCGACATACAGCGCGAGCATGCGTTTGATCTCCTGCATCGCGGCCGGCGCCTCGTCGTCGATGCCGACCGGCACGACCGGCAGGATCTCGAAACCGGGGCGGGCCGCGGCGAGCGCCTCGCCCCACAGCGGGAAACGGTCGGGCGGCGTCAGGAACGGGAACCAGCCGTCGAAGCGTTCGACGGCGAGCGCGACGTTCTTCGGGCCTTCCGCGCCGAGAAACACGGGGATCTTCTTTCGCAGCGGATGCGTGATCGCCATCAAGGGCTTGCCGAGCCCCGTCGCGCCGGGCCCCGCATAGGGCAGCCGGTATTGCTGCCCCTCGAAGGTCACCGGGCGTTCCCGCGCTACGACCTGCTCGAAGATCGCGAGCCACTCGCGCGTGCGCTCGAGCGGCTTCGCGAACGGCTGGCCGTACCAGCCCTCCACGACCTGCGGTCCCGACACGCCCACGCCGAGCGCCAGGCGGCCGTTCGAAATGTGATCGAGCGTCATCGCGGTGGTGGCCGCGCAGGTCGGCGTACGCGCCGAGATCTGCATGATGGCCGTGCCCAGCCGGATGCGCTGCGTGACGGCCGCGATCGCCGCGAGCGGCGTGAAGACGTCCGAGCCGTAGGCCTCGGACGTGCAGACGATGTCGAAGCCGAGCACTTCGGCGCGCTGCGCGAGTTCGAGGAAGCGGTCGAGCGGCTGCGCGCCCCAGTATCCCAGGTTGAGTCCGAGCTTCACGATGACACTCCAGCGTGGAATGGGCCTTCGGCGCCCCGCAATCCGCCGATGCCTGGACGGCCCACTGCCTGCGCCGGACTGCGCGCGACGGCGGCCACTCCCGCACCGGGCTCCCATGATGCTTCATCGAACCGTCGTCGGCCAGTCGCGGCCCGGACATATCCATGCCTGCCGGGAAGAAGGTTACTCAGTCCGCCGGGACGAGACGCGGCAACGGTGCGTCGCCGTGGCGAAATGCAGCCGAAGGCAGGTACGCGCGCAGGACCAGCGCCCACTCGCCGGCCGGCGCGGGCAGCCAGTGGCTCGTGTCGGGCGGCGGCGCGTGCTGCAGCAGCAACTCCAGCGACCCGTCTGCACCGCGCCGCAGCCCCGGTGTGCGGTCGCCCACGGCGTAACGATGGATCGGATTGTCGGTGAAGAACAGCCTGCCGTCGGCGCCTTTTTCGTACATCGATACCGACCAGAACGCCTTCGCCTCGATCGGTGGCACAATGAGTTTCCAGCGCCGGGCGCCCGTGAGCACGGCACCATCCGGCCCGCGGTCGAGAGTCAGGTAGACCGCCTCGTCCGACGGCAGCGCGCCGAGCCCGCCCAGGGCGACCGCCGCACGCAACGGCTCGTTCCCGCGCCACGCACCGATCGCCACCGACGGCACGGCCCAGCCACCCGCCTCGTGCGACTCGTATCGCAGCCCTGTCTTCAGCCCCTCGTGCAGCACGGGCAGGCGCGTCCACCAGGCGGCCTGCACCTCGGGACTCGTCCGGATGAACGCGTCGGGCCCGCCGCCCAGGCCCAGGTCGCGCCAGCGCCGGTAGCGCGCGCGCTCGGGCGCCGGCACCGGATTGCGCGCGAGAAACTCGTTGACGACCGCGAGGAAATTGACCGGGTCGGTCGAGGCACTGACGGCGAGCCATTGCGGCAATGACGGCGCCTCCGCATCGATCGGACTGATGCCGATGCCGTCTTGCAGCCTGTGAATCGCAGGCGCATCGGCGGCGTCGCCGACGAGAAACCGGCCCAGCAACTGCACGTCGTTGCTCGGCGCGCGGATCAGCCGGCCGCGGGGCGGCGGGCCTTTCCAGTCGGGCCCGACCACGACGACATCCACCGGCCCGTCGCCGTCCTGACGCCGGCCGAAGACGGCGACGTTGTCCGTCCAGATGTCGAGCAAGGCGACGGACCAGTAGCGATCGCCGTCGACGCGCGGAACGTGGACGCGCACCGGCGTGGCGCGCAGGTCGAGCCACGCGGCGGAATACAGCGTGTCGTTGTTCGGCGTCGTGACCTGGCGTGCGGTGTGGTCGATCAACCCGCGGCGATGGATCGGCGCGCCGTTCGGCGACATCGGCGACGGATTCCGCGGGTTCGCGACCGCGTTGTACCGTGTCCGGGCCATTTCGTAGACGGGGAAGGTCGCAATGAAGGCTTCGTCGACGCGGCGCTCGAGTTCGGTCGCCGGTGGCACCGGCACCAGCGAGGTTGCGGCCGGCGACTGCGCCACGGCCGGCCCGTGCCACTCCGCGAGGACGAGCAGCGCGAGAGCCGCGACCGGCAGCACGAGCCGCCTCCGCGATGTGTGCCGTCCGTTCGTCGTGCCGGCATGCATCCGCCGTCGTCTCATGGGTCCAGGGGTTCGACCGGGGGCGCCGTCCAGCGGCCGCTGCGGATGTCGTCGCGCGGCAGGTAGGTGCGCAGCGTCAGGACGAATGGCGTGGCCGGCGTCGGCAGCCAGTTGCTCTCGCGTGCCGCACCCGGCGAATCGTGCTGCACGTGCAGCGTCACGCCACCCTGCGCGCGAAGTTGTCCAGAACCACCGTGCATCAGGACATCACGACGCGATCGCCCGCCGTCCAGCCGCCGTCGACGCGCAAACAGTGCCCCGTGACGAACGATGCGTCGTCGGAAATGAGGAACTGCGCCGGGCCCGCCACTTCGTCCGGCCGCCCGAAGCGGCCCAGCGCGTGCCAGTCGCGCATCTGTTTCTCGACCGGCGGGTACTGGGAAATGGCCGCGGTCATCGGCGTCTCGATCAGACCCGGGCACAGCGCGTTGATGCGTATGCCGAGGGGCCCGTATTCCAGCGCCATGGTCCGCGCGAGCATGACGACGCCGCCCTTGGACATGTTGTATGAAACGCTTCCGGCCTGGGCGTGCAGGCCGAGTACGCTCGCGACCAGCACGATGCTGCCCCGCCCTGCCGCGAGCATCGGCCGGACCGCGTGCTTCGCCACATAGGCCGAGCCCTTGAGGTTGACGTCGAGTACCTGCGCGAGCGCCGCGGCGTCGAGCTCGTGCGTGGCGCCGTGGCCCATGATGCCGGCTGCGTGCACGACCGCATCGAGGCGACCGTGGCGGGCGAGCACGGCGGCGATCAGGGCCTCGACGCCCGCTTCGTCGCTGACATCGACACCGTGCGCGGACGCACCGGGCGCGCTCAACCAGGCGGTCTCCGGGTCGATCGGCTGCCGATCGGCCCCGGCCACGACTGCCGATGCACGTGCGAACCGCGCGGCGCAGGCCGCACCGATGCCCGAGGCGGCGCCGGTCACGAGGACGACCTGGCCGGCGATGGAGTTGCTCATGCGGTCATTTCTCCTGCGCCCTGCGGCGCGCATTCCCGTTGCGGGTTTTCCTGAGGCCGCGCGCGAGCATCAGGTCGCCGCTCAACATGCGCTGGAATGCACGCAGCAGCGTGGCCAGGTCCTTGGTGCCCGTCGGCGTGCCGTCGAGCGCGGCCAGCCCCGAAATGCAGGCCACGAGCATCTGTGCCGCGGCCTCGATGTCGACGCCGCGCGCGAGCTCGCCGCGGCGACGCGCGCGCCTGAGCAGGGCGCGGAAGAACTCCGGAAACGCGTCGGCGTCGGCGGGATCGAGCCAGTCGATCTCGTCGTGGCGCGCGATCTCGCCGGCCGATGCGGCCGCGAAGGCCATGAGCCCGGCATGGCGTCGCGACAGCGCAAGCGCCTGCTCCACGCCCAGGCACAACTGCTCCATGCTGGTGGCGTCGGGGATGCTTGCCGCGGCCGAGCGGTAGGCCTCGACGAGCATCGCATTGGCCGCCTGCAGCGCGCAGCGATAGAGCGCGGGCTTGGAGTCGAAATAGTGGTAGAGCAGCGTCGCCGTCACGCCCGCATCGGCCGCGATGCGACGGTTGCTCGCCTTGTCGTAGCCTTGCCGGGCGAAACAGCGGATCGCCGCCTCGATGATGACCTGGCGGGTGTCGGCCATGACCACGCCGCCGCGCGGCCGGCCGGGCCGGCGTCGAACGGCGGGAGTGACGATGGGCGTGCTCGACATGCCCGTATTGCTAACAGCTATTGATCGCTCAGTCAATTGCGGGGTCGACTCGTCGGCCACCGCGAATTTGACACGCAGGGCCGCCGGGGATAGCTTAACGGCGCATTGATTGCCGTTAGTGACAATGCTCGGCCAGGCGCAGTGATGTCTGCGAGTTGAGGACTTCCACGTGCCGGAACCTGCAGGATGGGACAGGATCCCCTGGTGGCCGTGAGCGATCGCCTGGAGGTGCACGGTGGCATCGCCGGAATCGCTCGTCGAAGGCCTCGTCACCACGCGAAGGTACAGGCGCGCGGTCACGACCAAACGAAGCACTACCGCGCTCTGAAGCCGTCGATACGAACCGCTCGACATGCGTAATACTGGAACCTGCCTGAAGGCGAGTCTGGCGGCCATTCTGTCTCTGGCGCTGCCGTCAATCTGCCTGGTCGCCGGAGCGCAGCCGCCCGAGGCCCCGGCGCGGCCATCCGCCGGGCCAGAGGCCGCCGCGCAGGGCGAGGCGATCTACCAGCAGCGCTGCGCAACCTGCCACGATCATCCGCGCGACCGTATCCCGCCGCGGCTGCTCCTGAGTTTCCGCCGCCCGCAAGCCGTGGTGAAAGCGCTTTCCCGCGGCACCATGCGTCCCGTGGCCGAGGGCTTGAGCAGCGACGAGATCGCCGCGATCGCTACCTTCCTCACCGGGAAGGCGCCGGACTCGGAACCGGTGCCTGCGGCCAATCGCTGTGCCCGACCCGGCATCCCCGTCACTGTGGGCGTTGGCGACTGGCCCGCCATCGGCCGGGACAGCACCGGCACCCGCTTCCAGGCGAGAGCGGGAATCCGTCCGCAAGACCTGTCGCGGCTGAAGCTGAAATGGGCTTTCGCCTACCCGGAGGGCGCCACAGGCCCGGTGCAGGTGGCCGGCGGGCGGGTGTTTCTGGCCTCGGGTTCAGGACAGGTGTTCTCACTCGATGCGCAGAGCGGTTGCAGCTACTGGAGCTTCGACAGCGAGCGTGTAGTGCGCGCTGTCACTGTCGCGCCGCTCGCGGCGGCGACCGGCGCGACACCGGACAACGGCCGAACGGCCGTCTTCTTCGGCGACGATCGGAACTGGGTCAGCGCCCTCGATGCCACGAGCGGCGAGCTGCTGTGGAAGACGCAGATCGAAACCCATCCCCTTGCCCGAATCACCGCGCCACCCGCGGTGCACGCGGGGCGCATCTTCGTGCCGGTCTCCGGGATGGAGGACCCGCTGACCCACGATCCGAATTACGCGTGCTGCACGCATCGAGGCAGCGTTGCCGCGCTCGATGCAGCCAGCGGCAAGCTCCTCTGGAAGAGCTACACGATTCCAGAAGAACCGAAGCCGCAGCCATGGCAAAGCGCCGGAAGCCCGCTGCGCACCGGGCCTGCCGGCGGCTCGGTGTTCACGCCGCTCGGGATCGACGCGCGGCGCAAGCTCGTCTATGCGGCGACGGCCGAGGCCTACGGCCCGGAGAATCCCGCCGGCGCCTATTCGGTCGTTGCCTTCGACATGGAAACCGGCGTACGCAGATGGGAACGGCAGTTCATGCCCGACGCGAAGGAACGCCCCGGCATCTGTGCGGAAGCCGGTGAAAGCGATTGCCGCAACATGTTCTCGATGAGCACGCAGGTGATGGTGCATGCGCTTCCCGGCGGCCGGGAGATCCTGCTCGCAGGCAGCAAATGGGGCTGGATGTATGCGCTCGATCCGGACGCAGCGGGCAGCACGGTCTGGCAACGCAAGATCGCGGAAGGCGGCGATCTCGGCGGCATCATGTTCGGACCCGCGGCCGATGCACGCACCGCGTACGTGCCGATTGCCGACACTGTGCAGCCGCCCGGCGAGGCGGGCGGACTGGTCGCCCTCGATCTCGCCACGGGCAGGCTGCGCTGGCGTGCGCCGCCACAGTCGCCGCGCTGCAGCTGGCAGGCAAGCGAGCCTGCGAGCTGTGCCAATTCCAACAGTTGCGACTGCAGCAGCGCCCAGGCCTCTGCCACCACCGCCATCCCGGGCGTCGTATTTTCCGGAGCGTGGGATGGTCACCTGCGAGCCTATTCCACGACTGACGGCCGGGTGCTCTGGGATATCGATACCGCCGTGCCGGTCGACGCCGTAAATGGCGTGGAGGCGCGCGGCGGGCAACTCGGTGGCTATCCGGTCGTGATCAGCGGAGGCGCAATGTACGTCACCTCTGGCGCGAGTGCGATGGGACGACCCGGCAATGCGCTGCTGGTACTCACGGTGGACGGCAAGTGATGGACGAACTTCCGCCCGTACGGCCTGTCGGGACATGAGCTGATCGGGGAAGAGACCGGCGCGCGCCTCGCCACGGGTGTCGTCTTCCTTCAAAGACAGGCGCTATCCCCGCACGATGCATCTACAGCGAGCATCATCGCCCACTATACCGACTGTTGAAGAAACGAAAGCGCAATCAACAAGGTGGGTAAGCTGGCTTCAAACCGCATTTGGGACATCCTCCATCTCTCGTGATGACAACGCTCGGTACGACCCATGGCATCAAGAAGGACGAAGCGCGGAACTGGCCAAAGGAAACGGCAGACGTCGAGCACATCAACCGGCATGGCCCACGACACCACCCGACCGAAGCCGATGCAGCGCCCCGGAGGACGAACCGAGGTCATCCGCAAGGCCGTGGCCTCTGCGGTTCTCGATCTGCTCGGTACCGGAAAACTCGACTTCACCGTTCTGGAAGTGGCAGAACGGTCCGGGGTCGGACGACGAACCGTTCATCGAAGATGGCCGAATCGTCTCGCCCTGTTGCGGGAAGCTCTGGCTGAACATCACAATCCATTGAAGGTGGGGTTCAGCGGCAATTTCCAGAAGGATCTCTATCGGCTCGCGGTGGAGTTTCGCGACCTCTCGAGGAACCCGCATGAATTCGCGATCAACAGGCTGCTGGCCTCAACCGAGGACGCCGAGTTCCGCCGTGAAGTGCTGGCCGACTTCCAGGATCGGGTGACGAAGCCAGCCCTCGAGCGGTTCCGGGTCGCGCAGGAAGCGGGCGATATCACCGACGAGATCGACGCCACCGTCGCCTGGCTCATGTTGGGGGCGAGCATCGTCACGCTGTCCTTCATCGTCCGCGCTCCGCCGGACAACCGCCAATTGCGCAAGCTGGTTGCTGCGGTGATGCGCATGTGTCGACCTTGAACCCGGAGCAAAGCGGGCCGCGCCGCACCCACCGCTTTGCGCCGGCCGAAGTGCGCTACTGGGCGTAGGGATGGTGATGCTGCGCTGGTCACGGACCACGCTGCCCCGTGCTGGAGATCGGGCGCGAGTGGTAAGGCTCCTGAGATGACCGCACGTCGGCAGCAGCAATAGCCTGCTAGCCCGCTGGCAACTGGATCAACTCGATCAGCAGCGGATCGCCGGCCCGCTCCAGATAGGCGAACACGAGATCCGGCTGAAACCGCTTGTACCAGACGGGCGCGTACCCCGCCTCGCGCACCCGCTCGGTCCAGGCATCGACGTCGTCGACGCGGAAGCGCAGGTGATGCATGCCCTCCCGGCCGCTCTCGATGAACTCCCGGTGCGGGCTGTGGCCCGACACCCACTGAATCAGTTCGATTTCGACGGCGCCGCTGCGGCCGAAAGCGAGCCGCAGCTGGCAGTCGTCGACCCGTCCGCGATAGGCCACCGCTGGCACCGAGCCGTCCATGAAGGTGAACGGGCCGAACAAGGGCTCATAGCGCGCAACGGCGGCATCGAGATCGCGAACGACGAAGCCGATCTGGTCGATCGGCGGCAGGCCCAGGCGTTCGAGTGTGGTCGGCATGCTGCTCCCCGCGAGGGTTTGACGGACCTGGATTAAAAAACTACCATTAAATCGAGCGCGATGCGAGCTCGACACCCGGCGACCGCCCAAATGGACCCCGTCAGACGACTCTGCACCGAGCGCCCGGACTTCTTCAGCGTGCGCCCCGCCCACGCCGCGGCCGCGCAGCCAGTCACGGACCGCATCTGGCTGTCGCCCGGCCTGTCCAATGCCTACATGGTGCTGACGTCGGCCGGGCGGGTGATCGTCAACACTGGCATGGGCTTCGAGGCCCCCGTGCACAAGCGCGTGTTCGATGCGGTCTGCCCGGGTCCGACACCCTGCATCGTGCTGACCCAGGGGCACGTCGATCACGTCGGCGGCGTCGGCCTGTTCCGCGAGCCCGGCACCCGACTGATCGCGCAGCGACGGCTGCCCGAGTGCCAGCGTGACGACGAACGCATCAAGATCGTGCGCCAGGCGCAGGCTGCCGTCTGGTTCCGTGAGGTGTTCGCCGCCGCCGCCAGCACCGGGCCGGCGCGCCCCGCCTTCGTGCAGGACGTGCCGCGCGCCGACGTCGAATTCGACGATTCTCACGTGTTCGAGGTCGGTGACACGCGCTTCGAGCTGTACTCCACGCCGGGCGGCGAGACCGTCGACAGTTGTGTCGTCTGGCTGCCGCAGACACGCTTCCTGTTCACGGGCAACCTGTTCGGGCCGCTGTTCCCGCATTTCCCCAACTTCAACACCATCCGTGGCGACCGCTACCGGCAGGTCGAGCCCTACCTGCAGTCGCTGCGACGCGTGCGGGATCTGGCACCCGCGACGCTGATCACGGGTCACTTCGAACCCGTCATCGGGGCCGTTCTGATCCGCACCTGCCTCGACCGGCTCGAGGCGGCCGTCGACTTCGTGCATCGCGAGACGCTCGCGGGCATGAACCGCGGCCTGGACATCTGGACGCTCATGCGGACGATCGAACTGCCGGAGGCGCTCTTCGTCGGCCAGGGCTACGGCAAGGTGAGCTGGGCCGTGCGGACGATCTGGGAAACGTACATGGGCTGGTTCAAGTCGCAGAACACAAGCGAGCTCTACGCTACACAGCCGCGCGCGATCCACGCCGAGCTCGTGCAGCTCGCGGGTATCGACGTCGTGCTCGCGCGCGGCCGGCAGAAGCTCGAGGATGGCGACCCGGAAGCGGCGCTGCTGTTCGCCGAAGCCGCGCTGGCCGCCGACTCGCGCCATGCCGGGGCGCTGCGCCTGTCGCTGGACACGCATCGTGCCCTGCTCGAGCGTTCGGGTGCCGCCAATTTCTGGGAAACCGGCTGGCTGCGTGACCAGATCGGGCGGCAGCAGCTCGCACTCGAGACCCGCCTCGGAGGATCGCCGTCATGACAGGCAGTACCCCCGGCACACCCGAGGACGACGACGTGCCTGACGTGCGGTTCGACTACCGCGGCGCACAGGTGCTCGTCACCGGCGGCACGAACGGAATCGGTGCCGGCATCGCCGCCGCCTACCACGAAGCCGGGGCAATGGTGACGATCACCGGCACGCGCGCAAGGGCCGACGACTACGACCAGGACCTGTCCGGCTACCGGTACCTGCCACTCGAACTGACCGACGACGCGCAGATCGATGCGGTCGCAGCCGCCTTGCCGGAGCTGGACATCCTGGTCAACAACGCCGGCGCGAACTTTGCGGCCCGCAACGAATACGACCCGGCGATGTTCGAGCGGTCGGTGCGCGTCAACCTGCTGGCGGCCTATCGCATGGCCCATGCCTGCCACGACAAGCTCGCGTGCAGCGGCTGGCCGGGCGGCGCGAGTGTCATCGGCCTCGCCTCGATGACATCGTATTTCGCCGTTGACGTGGTGCCGGGCTACGGCGCAGCCAAGGCTGGCATCGTGCAACTCACCAAGACACTCGCAAGCGCCTGGGCCGGCGACCACATCCGCGTCAACTCGGTCGCGGCCGGGTTCATCCGCAGCAACATGATGGCCTGGATGGACCGGCAACCAGAGGCCGTTGCGCCCGTGCTGGCACGCACGCCGATGAAGCGTCTGGGCGAGCCTCGCGACATCGCGGGCGTCGTGCTGTTCCTGACGAGCTCGGCCGCACGATTCGTAACCGGGCAGACGCTGCCCGTCGACGGCGGCTACTCGGTGGTTGGTTGAGCACGCAGCATTCGCGCGCCCCGGCCGTGGTCACCTCGCCGCCTGCGACGCTGCGCAGCGCCGTGACGCGCGCGAAGCTCGTCGCCACCGCCGAGCAGCTGTTCGCCGAACGCGGCATCGACGGCGTGACGCTGCAGGAGATCGGCAGACTCTCGGGCCAACGCAATGCGGCGGCCTGCCAGTACCACTTCGGCCATCGCGAAGGGCTGCTGCAGGCCATCATCGACAAGCATGTGCCGGGCATTGCCATGCGCAGGCATGCGCTGCTGGACGCGATCGAGGCCGAGGGGCGCCGCGACCTGCGGTCCGTCGTGCAGGCGTTCGTGCAGCCCGTGGCGGAGAAGCTGCTCGACCCCGACGGCGGCGCGCATTTCATCCGCATCAGCGCACAACTCGTCGCGCTGCACACGCTCTCGGTGCAACACCTGGCACCGTCGCCGCTGCGACTGCCCGGTGGCGACCGGCTGACGCGCGCACTCGCGCGCGCATTGAGACCGCTGAACCTGCCGCGGGCCGTGTCGATGCAGCGCACCATGCTGGCGGCCGTGCTGCTGTTCCACGGTCTCGCCGATCACACGCGCATGCGCGAGGCGGCGGGACGCGACGACGGCGTCATGGATACGCAACGCTTCGTTCACACGCTGGAGGACGCCATGGCCGCTCTGCTCTCGGGCCCCGTGAGCCCGCTCCCGCCGCTGCTCCGGAGGCATCGACGTGGCTGATGCGCTCGACCTGCGCCGCTACGGCCCGTGGGCGCTCGTGACAGGTGCCTCGTCGGGCATCGGCGAGCAGTTCGCCCGGCAACTCGCGGCCTCGGGTCTCGACCTCGTGCTGGTCGCGCGCCGCGCCGAACGCCTGTTGGCATTGAAGGACGATCTCGTCGCCGCGCACGGCATCGCCGTGGAACTGCTGATCGAGAACCTCGCCGAGCCGCGTGCCGTCGATCGCGTGCTGGCGTCGATCGGCGAACGCGACGTCGGCCTGCTGGTCAGCAATGCCGGGTTCGGCCTCAAGGGGCCCTTTGCCGGCCACACGCGCGCGCAGGTCGAGGCGATGTTCAACGTCAACGCGCGCGCGCCTCTGTTGCTGCTGCATGGCCTGCTGCCGAGTCTCGCGCAGCGCCCGACGGCGGGGATCATCCTCACTGGCTCGCAGGAGGGCGAGGCGCCCTTCCCCTGGTCGAGCGCCTATGCGGCAACCAAAGCCTTCGTCCACAGCCTGGGGCAGAGCCTGTACGGCGAATGCCGCGGGACCGGTATCGACGTGCTCGTGCTCGCGCCCGGCGCCACGGACACCGAGGCGCTGCCGCTGCAGGGGTTCGATCCACGGGCGCTGTCGGGGCTGATGAGCCCGGCGGACGTCGCGCGGCAGGCGCTCGGGCGTCTCGGCCGCGTGCCGCTGC